>JBCCRM010000006.1:0-182237 GCA_039513195.1 Pseudomonadota bacterium
CTCAGCGCGCATGAGCGCCGCCATACGGCGGTACTTTAACGGGCGGCCGTCTTCCCCCCGTTGATGATGGTCAGACCGCGCTTATCAGCGTTGTCCAGGGCTGTGCGAAGGTAATCGGTGCAAGGCAAGTGAACCGCGCCGGGTGCGTCGGAGGCTCCAACTCCTGAGTAGGGTTGAGCCCGATGAGCAAGACGACGAACATATTCTCTCCGGAAGTGCGCGAGCGCGCGGTTAGGATGGTGCTGGTGGCTACCAGACCGGCGATGGCGCGCTCTGCGGTGTGCTCGGGCTCTTGCATCTCGATACTCTCAGGCAAGTCCCAGTCTGCGTTGCCCGGCACCTTTGCCAACTCATACCAACGGGTTCGGCAGCGCAGCCACTCATCCTAGAGTGGGACGATGGGGTCGGCTTCACGCGCTTGGATTGCGGAAGGCAAGAGGATAGCGGGCGCGGCCAAAAGCTCAGCGGCATTTCCCAGCTTCCTGGCCAACTCCAGTACGCTCAGGCGCTGCGGCGCGACCTTGCTCGCAGCATCACGCCGCCCTGGCTTCCTCGCCGTCCCTGATCGTCCGATCGGCTCTTCCTCTTTCCCAAAATAGCACGGAAAGAAGGTTAAATGGACAGATCAGGGGACCAGGTCATCGCACCTCCCAAATCGCGAAATGCGCCTGAGCTCCCAATGAGCTTTTTCGTTGGATGCAAACAAGGTTCACAGGCAGAGGCGGTTACAATTTCCAATCGCGGAAGAACAGTACAGTCGCAGGGCCACCTCGATCCTCTATCATTCTTTATGCTACTTCCTTTGGTTTCAGTGCCTAAGGCCAAACTGACATTATGAAACAATGGATCGAAGCGAAAACGGGGTATGTCTGTTTAGCCAATAACACATCACATTGCTGCACAGGCAGCAGCATTTTTTTGCCATGTTTGGTTAATAACACAACCCTGAAGGCAGTAGGTATTGGGGTGATGCCTACCTACGGATATCGTTGGAGAGACGGATGAACCTGACGAGGCTTGTGTATTACAGTCAGCGAAACCCATCGGCGAGCCTCGACATGCGAGAGCTCATCCGTAAATGCCATCGTAACAACTCAGCGATGAACATCACCGGGATTCTGCATTACAATGGAACGGCTTTCCTGCAAGTCTTGGAAGGTGGCCGTGCCGAGGTAAGCTCCACTTATCATCGCATCGCTGCGGACACGCGCCACATCAACATCATTTTGATCGGATGTATGGATGTGCGCGAGCGGATGTTCCCGACATGGTCTATGGGCCTCCACGAAGGCATGGACAGCCAGACGAAAGACGTCTTCATGCGGTATTTCGCGTCGCACGATGTCAACCCGGAGACTGTCAACATCGATAGCCTCTTGGACGTCCTCCAAGACCTCTCTGCCGAATTCAACTAGGCGATAGGGTTTGCGATTGGGGACGACTGATCGTCCCCGATCTCATCAGCTCCTGGAGGCTGTTGGCCTCGGGAGCGATCGAGCGATACGGCGCATCCGCTCAAGCTCGTTTTGCTTCGCTCTCAGTTTTGCTTCGGCCTGCTGGGCGACCCGCGTCAACCTCTGCAGCTCGGTCCGATAGACGCGATCTCGTGTCGCTGTATGACGCTTCTGCTGTCCGCGGTGGACGATCACCAGGCCGACAACGCAAATCGCGAACGCCAACACCAGAAAGAGATCCGGCACGGGCAATTCGGCTTTGATGAGCGTACCTGCGATGTGGACTGCAGGGTCCAAGAAACTGTTCTGGCTCACGTTAGTCTGATCCCTTCTCGCTGTTGGTTGCGCTCAATCTCGGTGCGGCAAGCACAGAGATTTCCACTTGTCCGCCACTCGAGCTTTCATCCTGCGGCCGTTCATTGGCAAAGGCGGCGGCACGCACGCGATCTCTGGCGAGGCCAGCTGCGACAAAAGCGGAGACCACCTCCTCGGCGCGCTCACGCGCAAGATCGAGGGAACTCTCCGCCTCTGTCTTTCGATCGGCATAGCCACGGACTTCTATGATGGCTTTTGGGCAAGCCTTTAAGTCATCTGCGCTTCGGTTGATTTGCGCGACTTGTGATTGGTTGAGCTCGGCGCTTTCGGGGCTGAACTGCAACCCGAAGAGCTCGAACTCGCGTCCCGCAACATGATCGCAGGCCCGCGAGCCATCCAAGTCTGAGCCAATCTTCGATGGCGCCGCAACATTGCCCTGCGGCGACCTCCCAACACTGGGAACAGTTAGCTCCCCTGCAGCCAAAGCTATTTGGGGTCTCGCGCGCGAAACACCGACCCGGTCGCGGATTTCGGCGGCTGTCTGCTCGGCATCCCGATTGGCCTCCGCAGCTAACTGGATGGTCTCAGAGATGCGTGCCAACACCGCCTCGATTTGCGGCGGCGGCGCACCACTTACGCCTGGCTGCGAAGCGGGTCCCGGTAGGAACGAGATGTTCAGGTGGTTGAGATCGGCCGGCGCGGTGGCGGTGCCCAAGCCGACCGGTTGACGGGACGCTATCGGCTTGCCGAGGCCTGGCGGTGACGCAGGCGCGGCATCGGTTCCGGTAGTTCCATCTTCGGCTTGCAGCCGATGCTCCGCCTTCCGGCCAACCAAACTCGGTTCACGAGAGAGCGCGATCTGATCTGCAACCTGCGATGGCTGTCTTGACCGCGGCGTTGCCGCCGTTTTGGGCGCGGGGATCGTAGACCGTCGCACTGGCACAAGCGCAGGGCGTGCGGGAGGCAATACCGAAAGCGCCGGCGCTGGTGTTCTGGCCAATCGATCAGGGATCGACCCTGTCGGCGCCGTTTCCGGAGGCACCCGAGGGACCGTTCTCTCCGCTTCAGTGCTGTCCTGCGGCAGAACGGCATCACTCAGGCGCCGCTCAACACTTTGCTCGGGGGGACGCTCCGGCTGGACTGGGTCTGGCTGCGCTATATCCAGCGCGCGCGGAGACACAGCATCGCCTTCTTTGTCTTCGACGTTGAGCTGCGTAAAGAAATAGCCGGCGCACGCGACACATCCGCTGATCAGCAGAACAACGGTGTAGGAGCGAGTGGATTTTGGCGGTGCAATTTGCTCAGACAGCCGGGTCCCGCGGGACAGCGACAGTCCGCTACGCCCGGTCAAGCCATTCTTGCTCTTCGCCCTGTATCGCGTCATTTACACACTCGAACTGAAACTGCGGCATCTTCCAAGACGGACCTACTGCAATTACTTTTTTCTAAAAGAAAACATTGTGGTATCGGCGCTGCTAGTCTTGACCATGTCAATCGACATCATGCCCGCTAATTCCTCGAACATCTTTTCGTTTTCACTTAGCGAAACATCAGACCCCCCGTCGCTAAGGGTAAGAGTCAACTCGAGATCCAACACGACTTGTTGCAGGATCCCCTGGATGCGGTGCGAATAGACAATTCTAGCCAAGTGGAGCCCCCAACCATTCAAAAGCCGTTTCCATGGCTCGTTTTCAACAATGTTAGCGTGTCAAAAATATGGAAAACCATCGGCAACCACAGTTAAACGCCTGTGACGAGGACTGCTAATGATGAAAATCTCAGAATGGATATCGCTCGCCGGCGCCCCGGCAGTCGCGATCGCTGTGGGTGGTACGGAACAGTTACTGTTAGAGGAAATTGTCCAAAGCCCGTCTCGGCGTTTCCGCGTGCTCTGCGATCGAGACTTATCGAGCGATTTGGCAATGCTGGCGACGGATAGAGCTGGCAGACAGCCCTCTGTTCAGCTTGTGCGACGTCTGGATCGAGACATCGAAGCGATTATTGAGGGCGGCGATGAAGTTCCGGTCGTCATTCCCTTCCGTATGGTCGGCATCTTTCTGCTGCAGGAGACGGAGCGCCTCTCGCGCACGATTGAGCTGATCGCCGGCTACCGAATGGAGGATGTGCTGATCGCCCACGCGCTCGTCGCCGGGCTCCGGAGGCTGATTGCGCAAGCGGCGTTTCGCGGCCGCTCGCCGTTCCTATTCCACGACAGCGAAGGCGGATATCTGACGGATGCCCGCTGCCATGCCAGGATCATCCCGATGACTTCCGACGAGGTGGACCCGTCTCACTTGGCGCTGCTGGACGTCTTGGCATCCGACGAGGCACAGGTGGATCTCCTCGCCCCCAATGCCCACGAGACCGCTCACCACATCGACTTCATTCTCGAAGCCGAACCAGCGGAGCTGAGGAAGTTGCACGACCTAGCGACAATGCCGGCAACTCAGAGACGCCTCGAGGCCGTCTGGCGCCGAAACATTCAACGTCTTTCAAAAGACAACACCGAAGGCCACCATGCTGCAGCGGCTCTGGTCAAGTTACAGCATGTCTTCGCGGCGGAGGCTTCGACCCCTTCCGTCTTGTTTGCCAATCATACAACTGCTTAGCGTTGCTCGCGCGATCATCGCGTCGCGCTGTCAATCGAGCTGAGCCTGGTGTTGGTACCCAGTGTTCAGATCTGAGGGGCGTGGCTCTAGAACCCCATGTAGGCCGTCTTGATGTATGGGTCGTTCAAGAGATCCTGCGCCGGACCCGAGAGGCGCAAGCGACCACTTTCCAGGACATGCGCATTTTGGGCCAACTCTAAGCTTTGAAGGACGTTCTGTTCGACGAGGACAATCGTCAGTCCATTGCCGTGAATGTCTTTGAGCGTGCGGAACAACTCATCGACGATGATCGGTGCGAGACCCAGTGAGGGTTCGTCCAACAGCAAGAGCCGCGGCCGCGCCATCAAGGCTCGACCGATAGCGACCATCTGCTGTTCGCCGCCGGACAGCGTCCGCGCAATTTGATCCGCCCGTTCCTTGAGCTTCGGAAACACGGACTGCACCTCGCCAAGTCGGCGCCGCACGTCGGCCCAACCAGGCGCGAGATGTGCGCCGGCGACAAGGTTCTCCTCGACACTCATTTCGGGGAACAGCCGGCGGCCCTCGGGCGACAAGACGATGCCAAGCCCAGCTCGGCGCTCTGCTGGAAGGGTTGTGATATCGCTGCCGTTAAAGAGGATGCTGCCCGACTGCACCGGCACTAGACCTGTGATCGCCGACATCAGCGATGTCTTGCCTGCGCCATTAGGGCCAACAATGGCAACGAAGTCGCCTGGCGCCACGCTCAGAGTAACATCCCAGACCGCGGTGACGCCGCCATGGGCAATCTTTATTCCCTTAACTTCCAGCAACACCGGGGGCTTTCCCAAAGTATGCCTCCACAACCTCGTGGCGGCCGAGGACTTCGATTGGGTCGTTGCCTTCGGCGATCACCTGGCCTTGGCGCAGGACGATGAGCCGGTCGGAGAGTGCAACCACCGCCCGCATCAGATGCTCGACCAGAATGATCGAGATCCCTCGCGCGCGTATCGCCTTGATGCGCTCGATGGCCTCATCAACCTCGCTCGGCCGGAGCCCGGCCATGACCTCGTCCAGCAACAGCACCTCCGGTCTGCAGGCGAGCGCCCGCGCGACCTCGAGCTTCTTGCGATCTGCGATGGTGAGCGTCTCCGCAAGCCGGGAGACGATCGGCTCGAGCTCCAGAAAGTGTAGCACCTCCTCGGCGATGGCGCGCGCCTCGGACAAAGGGCGCGATCCCCCGAGGAGGCCTGCGATGATGACATTCTCTTCGACGGTCACTTCTGCAAACGGCTGAACGATCTGAAACGTGCGTACCAGCCCCTTGCGCGCGAGCGCTGCCGGCTGTCGCTTGCTGACGTTCGTGCCCTTTAGTGTGACGACCCCGCTATCGGCCATCAAGAAGCCCGAGATCAGGGAGAAGAGCGTGGTCTTGCCAGACCCGTTCGGGCCGATGATGCCGAGGATTTCCCCGGGTTTGAGTTTGAACGAGACGTCGTCCACCGCCGTCAGTCCGCCGAAGCGTTTCGTGAGGTGTTCAACCTGCAAGATTGGGGCGGCAAGGGAGTTCATTGCGCCGCCTCATCGTCATCCTTGCGGCGGAGGGACTTGTAGCGGTCCTCGAGAAACCCGGCGGCGCCCCGAGGCAGCAGAAGGATAAAGACGATCAACAGGAGGCCATAGATCACCAGAAACACCGCATCGGCTACGCCGCCGAACATGGCGCGCAACAGGTCCTTGGTCGGGCGCAGAGCAAAGGCGCCGATGATCGGCCCAACGAGGCTGAAGCGACCGCCCAGAACAGGCACCAAAAGGAAGTCGAAATTGAGCGCCAGACCAAAGACCTGTTTCGGGTCGATGAAGGTGGTGAACTGTGCGTAGAACGCGCCCGCGACCCCGGCGATCGCGCCGGAGATCGCAAGCGCCTGGATCCGGATGCGAGAAACCTCGATCCCGAGCGCTTCGGCCGCGGCGGGATTGTTCCGCGCAGCCGCCAGCAAGAGCCCGAACCTTCCACGCATGATGACATAGGCCATCAGGGTCGCCGCGACGAGCAGACCGAGCGCGATGAGGAGATAGGGGCGCCTGTCGACGAACTGCATGGTCCAGACGTCGTCCGTGATAACCGTGATGTAGATGCCCGTGGCCCGACCCGCGAAATCCCAGTTGAGGAAGAGGACGAGGAAAATCTGGGATACCGCGATGGTGAAGAGGCCGAAATAGTCTTCGCGCAGACCGAAGCGGAGCGTGATGACACCCACGAGCACGGCCACACTTGCCGCGACCGCACCCGCCAGCAGCATGCCAATCCAGGGACTGATCCCGAACTTGGTGAACAAGATGGCGCTTGCATACGCACCGACGCCGAAGAAGCTGATATAGCCGATGAGAAGCAGGCCCGTGAGCCCTGAACCGATCACCCAGCCGATCCCCATCACCGCGAAGATCACCGTGATGATGAGGATGTTGAGCGAGTAGGGCGACTCGAGGAACAACCCCGCCAGGAGCAAGAGCCCCGCGCTGGCAAGGCAAGCAATGAGCTGAACTGTCAGCCAGTCGGGCTTGCCTTTGCTGTGGCCGGATCCGGCGTTTCCGCTCACTAGGTGCGCCCCCCGAACAGACCGCGCGGCATGGCGAGCAGGATAATGACAAAGATCGAGAGGCTAATGAGCTGACGCAGGGAGGAGCCAAGCAGAAGCCCGCCGACACCCTCCACCATGCCGATCAGCAGTCCTCCAATCAGAGCGCCAGCGAAGTTGCCCATCGTTCCCAGCACGACGATGACAAAGGAAGGCAGCAGGAACAGCTCAACGCCGATAGTCGGGTTCATCGGAAAGATCGGCGCCATGAGGGCACCGGCGAGTGCTGCGAGAGACGCGCCAGCCCCAAAGGTCATTAGCTGCACGCGCCGCACATCGATGCCGCAGATCCGTGCGCTCGCAGGGTCCTGCGATGCGGCCCGAATGGCGATGCCGAACCGGGTATGGTTGAGCACCCACCAGAAGAGCCCCGCCACACCCAGCGCCGTCAGAAACGCAAGCCCCCGCGCATATGTGATCCGCAAGGGCCCGAGTTCGACCGCGTCGCGCGCCCAGGACAATGGCACCACGCGATTGTTCGCCCCCCAGATGATCTGGATCACGCCGATGATCATGAAGGACATGCCGATCGTGATCAGCATCTGGTTGATCTGCGGATGCTCCAGGGATGGCAAGATCGACAACCGGAAGAAGCCGGCCGCAATCACGAACACCACCGCAATGACAAATGGCGCGGCGGCATAGGGCCCGAGCCCCAGTGACGCGCTTGTGAGGGTCAGGTACAGGCCGAGCGTGATGAACTCGCCATGGGCGAAGTTGACCACCTTCATCACCCCATAGATGACGGTGAGCCCCGCCGCCATGATGGCGTAGAGACCACCTTGCATGAGGCCCAAAGCTGCCGCCTGCAGCAGTATCTCTGTGCTCATCCGCTCGGCTCCGCGATCAACCGCGGTTTGCCCAGTTCGGTACGGGCCAGAGCGCTGCGGTGGAGGACATGCCTCCTGGCCAGATGACCGAGGCGGTCCCGCCCTTGATCTGCGCAGCGACGTTGGTGGAGTTCTGCATCATGCCGCTCTGATCGAAGGCGACCCGCTCATACATGAACATCGCCGGCCCCTCGGTCAGGTCCAGCGTCGACAGGGCGTCACGGATCGCGGTGGGGTCGGTGGATGCGGCCTTCTCGATGCCAGCCGCAAAGATCCAGACACCTGCATAGGTCGTGTTCGCGTTGCCCAGCATGTCTACGCCAGCGCGCTCCCTGAAACGGGCGTTGAGTTCGGCGGCGCCAGGCCGGTTGATCCCCGGGAACCAATCGTTGATGCAGATGAGCTCCTCGGCGATCGGGCCAAGGTTCTTGTGGGTCACGGAGTTCGAGTAGCCGCCACCGACGCCAACCCAGCCATTCTTCGGCCAGTAGTCGAGCTCTTTGAGCTGCTGGAAGAGGAGCGTGATCGCGGCAGGCTCACCTGCGGCGAAGACGACATCCGGATCGGCGGCCTTCACGCGCAGGATCACATCCTCGAGCGTCGTGGGGCTTTGCGGGTGGGCAACATCGTCAAGGACGGTGAAGCCCTTCTCGGGCAGGATCCGCTCGAACTGGGTCCCGACAACGTTGCCGAAGAAATCGTCGACCCGGATGACGCAGCAGGTGGACGATTTGACCCCGGCTTTAGCGTCGAGCATGGCGACGACGTCCGCAGCGTCGATGGCAAACTGAGAGACGTGCGGGACGGTCTTGAAGGTATATTTGAGCCCGCGCGACGTGATCTCATCGGACAGCGCGTTGGGCACGAGATAAGGCACCTTAGCCCGCTCGGCGATTACGGTGCCGGCGATGGCGACGCCCGACGAGTAGGGACCGATGAGGCCAACCACCCCTTCTGACAGCAGCCGTTCGGTCTCCGTATTCGCCTCGGCGACTTCGGTCTGATAGCTGCCATAGACGGGTTCGACCAACGCGCCGCCGAGGCTCTTTATCCCGCCCGCGGCGTTGATGTCTTCAACCGCCATGTCGCAGGCTTCTTTCTGCAACTGACCCGCCTCGGCAAACGGGCCGGTGAGCGGGAGAACGAAGCCTACTTTGACCGCCGCGGTTTGAGCAGCCAGGGGGGTCGACATCGTCGCCGAACCAGCGCCAGCGGCAAGGCCGGCCAGGACCGTTCGGCGTGTGGGGCTTAGGGCTTTACTCATCGGAGTCTCCTTCCTTTCCGATTGTGGCTTGCGAAGCCGTTGGAGTTGGTCGGGCGTTGCGCGCGCTTCCGGGCAGGCACAGCACCGGGCCTATCGGGGTCTCGGCGGCGCGTGCCGTCATCGCGCGGTAGAACGGCATCAGCCGCTCGGCATGGGCATGGATTCGCCCGAAGACCTTGCCGCTTTCGGCCATCGCTTCGTGGATCTCGGCCCGGATCGCTGCCTCATCGACGGTAATGAGCCGGCCGCCACGCATGACCACGCGACCAGCCACCATCGTCATGCGGACCGAGGCCCCGGTCTCGCAGAACAAGAGCTGACGGCGCAGATCGTTGAGCGGGGTGAAGGCGATCGTGTCGAGATCCAGCAGGATGAGGTCGGCCTCATAGCCCGGAGCGACGGCGCCGATGGTGTCGGAGAGCCGCATCGAACGCGCGCCACCGCCGATCATGCAGTCGAGGATCTCAGGCGCCTTCGGCCACCGATCCCAGTCCGGATCAGAGAGGCGCCCCAGCAGCGCGGCCTGCTTGCCCGCAAGCCAGAGGTTCGCGCTGTCATCAACCGCGGCCTCGTCGGTGCCGATACAGACCGGGATGCCCGCATCGCGGATCGCGCGGAATGGCATCACGCCCGAGCCAATCTTCAGGTTGCTGATCGGATTGTGCGCCACGGTGCAGCCGGCGCGGGCCATCGCAGCGAGATCCTCCTCGTCGATCCAGATCGAGTGGATGACCACCTTGCGCTCGTCTAGGGCGCCGAGATCGTCTACGTATCGGATCAGAGACTTGCCGAGTTTCTCGTCCCCGAGCACGCGCTGGAGCCGCGTCTCAAGGATATGGATGTTGAAGGGAAGATCGTGACGGCGCGAGAGATCGGTGAGCGCGAGAAGGTAGTCGGGCCCAACCCGCTGGGGCGCCGAGCAGGAGGTGGAACAACGCAGCCTTCCGCTCTCGCGCCCATGCCAGCGCGCGATGAAATTCTCGTAGAGCGCCAGCAACTCGGCGTCGCTCTGCCGGGGCGCTGCGCGCATTGCGGCCTTCTCTTCCTCTGGCAGCAGTGCTTCGAGAAAGGGGTACTTCTCGTACTCGACGAGGCTCGGCTGATCGAGCGCCACTGTCGCGCGGATGCCCGCATCGGCGTAGGCGGACATGATTGCGTCGATCGTCTCCTCGGTCGGTGTCGGGTTGAAAAAGGCGTCGTCGTGGACGCTGGTCACCCCGAGCTTCAGCATCTCGATCGCACCGAGGATCGTGCGGAGATAGTTGATCCGCCCGCCCTCGGGCGTGTCACCCATGGGCGGGACCTCGTAGAGCATGAAGATCTCGAGCGGCGCGTCGTCGAGGGCCCCCTTGAGGAGGTTCGCCGGCGAATGCAGATGGGCGTTCACCAGACCGGGCATCAGGAGCTGGCCCGAGGCGTCGATCACCTCGACTGGGCCCGGCGGTGGCGCAATGTCGGGCCCGACAGCAGCGATCCGCGATCCTTCGATCAGCGCGTCCGCCCGCGCAAACTCGCGGTCCTCTGCGTCAAAGGTCAGGATCCGTGCGTTCCGGATGAGTACTGTCATCGGCGGGCACCGTGTAATCTAGAGAGCCGGGGGGCGGCGAAGTGGGTCATGGCTCTGCTCGATGGCCAAGCGTCGCGCAGGTCCGGGGGTCGAGAGCGTCGCGCACACCATCGCCGAGCAGGTTGCAGGCGATCACGAGCAAGGTCAGCGCGGCCCCTGGAAGTGCCGCGACATGAGGGGCGAGGAAGACGACGTTTCGGCCTTCGGCGATCATGACGCCCCATTCGGCGTGCGGCGGCTGGACGCCAAGGCCGAGGAACGAGAGGCCTGCTGCCGTCACGACGATCGAGCCGAGCACTGTTGCTCCGTAAACGATCGCGGCAGGCGTCACGTTCGGGAGGAGTTCGACAAACAGGATCGTGCGCACCGGTGTGCCGCAGGCCCGCAGAGCTTCCACGTAAGGAAGGGCCTTCTGCGCGGCGGCGGCTTGATGCACGACGCGCACGTTGTAGGGCAGCAGGACGATCACCAGTGACAGGAGAAGGTTGACCATCCCCGGCCCGAGGGACGCTGTCACCAGGATTGCGAGGAGGGCCATCGGGAAGGCAAAGAGCACGTCCATCGCCCGCATGATTACGGCGCCAACACGCTCGTACCACGCAGCGACGAGCCCCAGCGGGATAGCGACGAGCGCGCCCACAATAACAGGGGCGAGCCCGGTGAGGAGCGTGAGATGCGTACCATGAAGGATGCGCGAAAGGATGTCCCGCCCCTGATGGTCGAGCCCGAGCGGGTGGCCAGGCGTCAGAGGGGGTGCGAGCCTGAGAGAGGGCGTTGCCTCGTCGGGGCCGAAGGGGGCGAGCACGGGCGCGAGGACGGCCGCAGCGCCGGTCAATGCAAGGATGGCAAGCCCGGCCGAAGCGGTGCGGTCGCGCAGAAACGCCCTTGCAAGCGCGAATGCGGCAAAGCGGCGTGCTGTGGTTGCGGCGCTCATCCTCGCCTCCGCGGGTCGAGCGCGATCGCGAGCAAGTCTGCGATCAAGTTGCCGATGACAAACACGACCGCGATCGCAAGGACACAGCCCTGTACCACTGGGAAGTCGCGCTGAAGGATTGCTTGGTAGAGCTGGAACCCGATCCCCGGCCAGTTGAATACGATTTCCGAGAACAGAGCGCTCCCGAACAGGTAGCCGATCTGGAGGCCCGCGATGGTGACGAAGGCGGGGAGAACATTCCGCATCGCCTCGACCGTCACAATCCGGCTCTCAGACAGTCCCCGCGCCCGCGCTGACAGAATGTAAGGCTCGCCCATTGCATCGATGAAGGCGCTGCGCGTGACCCTCGCCACGACCGCAAGAGACGAGGCAGCAGTCGTCACGGCCGGCAGAACGAGATGGCGCGCGATGTCGAGGATCGACGCACTCTCCTCCATGATGCCGATACCCGAGATCGGGAACAGCCGAAGCTGCAGCCCGAAGACGAACAGCAGGACGATCCCGAGCCAGAAGGGCGGCAGGCTCGCGAGGACGAGCATCGAGATCGTGATCAGCCGGTCGCGGACCGACCGGTGAGCGCCACCGGCGAGAGCGGCGAACAGCAGGCCGAGCGCCGCGGTCAGCGCGAAGCTTGCCCCCATCAGCAACAGGGATGCCCAGATCTTATCGAGGATGATGTCCGAGACCGGTACGCCCAACGAGATCGATCGGCCAAGATCGCCGTGGAGGAGCGCCCAAAACCAGTCCCCGAACTGAATAAGCAAGGGTCGGTCAAGACCCAGCTCCACGCGGAGGGCTTGCACCCGCTCCTCGGTCGCGCCGTAGCCTAGGATCGTGCGGGCTGCGTCTCCGGGCGCGAGGTGCAATGCCGCGAACACGACAAAAGACACCCCGACCAAGACTAGGACGGTTGCGAGGCTGCGGCGGAGGGCGAGGTTGAGCATGTCAAGGATACCGCAAGGTGCGGAGGCGCGCGCCTGTAAGGGGCGCACGCCGCGACGTCACTCTTTGAAGACGCTCGTGTAGTCGGCCCAGTGCTGCGGCGCGAGAACAAAGCCCTTCACGTTCGGACGCATCGCATAGACCTGGAGCGGCGTGTAGACCGGGATGAAGGCGACGTCTTCCGTGACGATGTCCCGGATCTGGTGAAGCAGGCCCACCATCTCCTCCTCGGTCGGCGCAGCACGGGCGGCTGCGAGCAACTCGGCAATCTTCGGGTTCTCGTAATAACCGCTGTTGAAGCCGTTGGGTGGCATTGCGCTTATGGGCAGGATCAAGTCGAGCCAGAAGAAGCTCGTCTCACCCCAGGAGACCTGCATGCAGCAGCTATCCTCACGAATTCCTTGCGCGAGCATATCCCAATAGGTGCCGTTGTCGAAGGTCTCGATGGTCGCGCGGATCCCGATCCGGCCGAGGTCGCGCTGGATCCACTCGGCATCGGCGCGCGTGTTCACATCACCGCCACCGCCCATGGTCCAGTCGAGCCGTGTTTCGAAGCCATCCGGATACCCGGCCTCGGCGAGAAGCTTCTTCGCACCCTCGGGGTCATACGGGAAATCGCGGTACTCGGGGTCCCAGCCCGGGCCGCCGAAGTTTAGAATGCCGTAGGCGGGTTGGGCCGTGCCGCGACGGAGGTACTTTGCCATCCCCTCACGGTCGATCGCCATCGCCATCGCGCGGCGGACGCGGACATCCTTCAGGAGCTCTTCACGGAAGTTTAGCCAGATCGGGTAGATCGTGGAAACAGGGCCTTTCACCAGTGTGATGCCCTGCGCCTCGAGATACTCGAGCGAGTCTGGCGAGGGGGTCGAGATCATGTCGAGCTCACCCGTCAACAGCCCTAGCTCACGCGTCGTGACCTCCGGGATGCCGCGGAGCACGATCCGGTCGAGTTTCGGGGAACGCTCGGGGTCCCAGTAGCTCTCGTTCTTCACGAGCACTGTCTGAACGCCGACCTCTCTCTCCCCGAACTTATATGGGCCGGTCCCCACCGGGTTCGCGTTGATCCCGTCATTTCCGTATTTGCGCACGGCAGCCGGGCTGATCATCCGTGGCGTGCCCGAGCCGCCAGCGGAGAGGCGACGCAGAAACTCCGAATTCGGCTGCGTCAGCGTGATGCGGAAGGTGAACTCGTCGAGCACCTCGTAGCTGTCGAGGTCCCCCCAAACCCATTGGAGCATCCCGACAGCCCCGGGCTGATGGAACTCAAAGTCCGGGTTGGTCATTCGGTCGAGGTTGAACTTTGCCGCCTCGGCGTTCCACGGCTCACCGTCATGGAAGGTCACACCTTCGCGGAGAGTAAAGGTGTAGACCTTCTTGTCATCGCTGATCTCCCAGCTTTCCGCGAGCGCCGGAACCAGCGGCGGCGTCGATACCCCGGTCGCGAGCAGATCCTCAGCGACGAGGCCCTCGTACATATGCAGGAGCGCTTTGAACGTGTTCCAGGTCGTCGAGATGTGCGGGTCAAGCCGGGCGAGATCTGCTTCGATGCCGATGGTCAGCGTTTTGTCGTCGGCCAGGGCCTGCGGCGCTGGCGCAAGCGCAGTGACGGCGAACGCTGCGGCGCCAGCGAGCATGCTGCGTCGTGCGAAGACGACCGTGTTCCGGAGGCAGTGGATCATGCGTGTTCTCCTTTCGTTGTCGGGGCGAAGTGGGAGGTCTCAGGCAGCTCTGCCGCGAGGGCATCCCAATCGGGAGGCGCGTCCAGCCGCAGCACGCCGCGCAGGAGGCTCTGGGTGTAGGCGTGGGACGGAGCGGATAGCACAGCATCGCTCGCGCCACGCTCGACGATACGGCCGCGGCGCATGACAGCGATGTCGCGGGCCATCAGGCGCACAAGCTTCAGATCATGGGTGACGAAAAGATATGCCAGACGCCGGCTCTCCTGCAGGTCGAGCAACAGATTGAGGACCTGTGCTTGCACCGATACGTCGAGCGCTGAGACAGGCTCATCGAGCACCAGAAACCGCGGCGAGAGCGCCAATGCCCTCGCGATAGCCACCCGCTGGCATTGTCCTCCCGAGATCTCGCTAGGGAAACGCGCCGCCTGGTCAGGATCGAGCCCGACGTCGAGCAAAAGCGCTTCGACGCGGTCATCTGCCGCGGAGCCTCGGATCCCGGCGTTGGCCAGCGGACGGCGAAGATTGTCGCCGATGGAACGGCGCGGGTTCAAGGAGAGTTGCGGGTCCTGGAAGACCATCTGAAATCCGCGCCGCGCCTGAGTCAGCGAGCGCGTGCCGAGTTCCGACAGGTCCTGGCCGTCGAACAGCACGCGGCCGGCATCGGGCTCGAGCAGGCGCATCAAGAGCCGGGCGACCGTGGACTTGCCGGAACCGGATTCGCCCACGAGTGCGAGCGTCTGCCCTTCCTGTATCGAGAGGCTCACTCCGTCGACCGCCGTGGCCCAGCGTCCATGCGCGAAGCCGCCGGCCTGGAAGCGCTTCACCAGCGCTTCGGCCAAGACGAGCGGCGCGCTCATGCGGCCCCGCTCCGCGCCTCGGCGAACTGGACGAGACGACGCTGGGGACGGTCGGGATCGGGAAACGCCGAAATCAGCGCTCGGGTGTACGGGTGCTCGGGCTGCGTCAGCACGGCGTCGGTCGGACCGATCTCCTTAACCTTGCCGCCATGGACGACGACAACCCGGTCTGCCAGCGCCCGAACAACCGAAAGGTCATGCGTCACAAGCAGGATCGACAGCCCGCGCTCGCGGTTCAGGCGGCGCAGCAAGGCGAGAATCTCAGCCTGCACGGCGACGTCGAGGGCGGTTGTCGGCTCATCGGCGATCAGCAGCGCTGGGGATCCGGCGAGCGCGAGGGCGATGGCGACCCGTTGGCACATACCGCCAGACAGCTGGTGCGGGAAGCTCACCGGAACGCGCTCTGGGTCGGCAAAGCCGAGCGGAGCGAGCATGGTGGAGATGCGGTTGGGCGTATCGGCGGGCCTGAAGTCCGGATCGCAGGCGCACAGGACGGCCGCGATCTGATCCCTTATCTTCAGCGCCGGGTTCAGCGATGCCCGCGGCGTCTGTGAGACGAAACCGATCTTTCGACCTCGGATCTTCAGCATCTCGCGCTTCCGCAGGGCAAGCAGGTCGCGCCCTTCAAAGCGGATCGATCCACCGGTCACGCGGCCGGGCGGCGGTATCAGACGCAGGATCGAGAGAGAGGCAACCGACTTGCCCGAGCCTGACTCGCCGACGAGCCCGACAATTTCGCCGCGACCGATGGTGAAGCTCACGTCAGAGCAGGCGTGCACTGGTCCGGGGCGAGACGGGAACACGACATGGAGACCGTCAACATCGAGGAGCGGAGCAGACTGCTCTAGGCCCGTCGTATCGCCCGCATTGTTCACCGGCCGCTCGGCGCGCGTCTGTGCCGAGACCGCCAAACGATTACCCATGAGGATCACCGTGAGGCAAATTGCGGCACGCCAACCGTTAAGCGACCAATGTTGGTTGAGCATCAGCGGTCGCCTGCGCTGACTTCAACGTTATGAGCGGGACATCAGATGCGCAAGAAAAAGACTGTTCCTGCAGCACCATGGCTTCAGAGTGAGCAATCTGTAGGCAGCATGAATGTCTATGATTAAGAATGCGGCGCCGTCGATGTCCAAGAGCTGCGAATCAGCGGGGGTCTCCGACTGTCTCTGAGGGCGCCACGGCTTGGGTCGCGGCGCGGGGAGCCAGTCCGGCAAAGCGACAGATACGCGGTTCATTGGCTGCGAAGTGAAGCCTTCGAGGCCTGCTCTACCGGGGATGGCCGAGCCCGCCCCGTCTTCGCGAACCGTTCAAGGCATTCCGGCACGGCCTCTCAACGGCCACCGGGTCGGCCGCAACCTCTGCGCCAGTCAACGCGAGCGTCGCGACCGATGGTGAAGCTCACGTCGGAGCAGGCGTGCATTGGTCCGGAGCTAGCCGGAGCGCGTCTGGGGCCATGATAGTGATCGGCGGGTCCGGATTGCGCCGACGCGCCAGGATGTTGAGAATGGCGTTGGCGGAGTGGACGCCCTCGCCGAGCGCCGGCGGAGGCGATGGGTCGATCGCCTGGCCTCACCGGATGCAAGCTGGCGCATGTCACCCGCCGACGTCGATGGTCAGGGTCGGGGCGGCCGAGGGTGTCGACGCGGATAAGAGTTCGAAGAGCTGCGCGACCATCGAGAAGGTCGCCTTCGCTTCTATGTCGGTTTCGGAGATGTAGAAGTGCCTCCCGTTGTAGCGCACGGAGAAGGCGGCATCGACCGGCGGAAACGCCGCCTGGGCCACGCGGAAGAGCCCCTCCTCGCCCGGGTTCACACGGAAGGTCTCGCCGGCGGCGTCGCGTAGGGTTCGCACGGCCCCTCGGCGCAGATCCTCCTCGGGTGCCTCTACCGCATAGGAGAGGAAGTCCAACACCCCGGCGAAGGAGCGGGTCTGGATGCTGATCGTATCGCCGCCGCGCTGGTCGCGCCGGGTCGTCAGGCGGTACTCCGAGAGGCTCGGATCGAGTCCGAGAAGCTTCGTGATCTCGGCGAATTCGGGCAGGGCGCGCGCCTCCGGCCGAAAGGCCAGCGTGAGGTCGCCGCCCGGGACCGGGGAGCCGTGCAGAACGATATGGTCCTCGCGCTCGAGCCGGTTCAGCAGCACGGCGAGCCGCTCGAACAGCACATAGTCGTCGCTGACGACGGCCTCGCCGCCTTGCGGAACAACGATGTTCTCCAGCCGGTTGATCCGCCGGATCGAGACCTCGAAGATCCGCCCCGCGCTCCAGCCCGAGGTCTCCAGCAGGAACAGCGCATCGATCGGGATCCGGCCGAGGATACGCCGGGCGAATTCCTGGCCCCGCAGCGGAGAGTAGGTGACGCTGGGCGCCTCAAGGATGCCGAGGCTTCCCGTTGCCGAGCTGGAGTTGACGAGCGGGTTCAGGAAGGGGATGAAGCTGAGGCTCCCGCTTGCATTCGCGCTCAGACTGAAGCTCGTCGTGACCGAGAGCGGCTCGAGAAACAGCACCGAGTCGAGATAGCGTCGCCGCACGATGTTCAGCAGAAGCTGCTCGTTATTGCTCTCTTGGATGGCAGCATTGTACTGGCTGCGGCTGACGCCGACCGCCTCAGAGCCGAGCGCCCCGCATCCCGCCAACAGCGCGGCACTTAGGATCAAGCCCGCTCCTCGCATGGCGCGTCTCGCAGTCCAGCGGGGCCTGGTCGCGGACTGTGTCAACGCTCGCTCCTGCTCTAACGCCGGAGACTGACGGCCTCCGCTCGAGGAGGAGCGTTACGTCGTCCGAAACGCAGTGAATGGACGCATTTCGGACGAGAAACCGCGATGCTCGGGTCGAATCTGGACTTTGCGTCGACGCGGACTGAGATCGGACGCGCGATCCATGTTTCGTCTGAAACGCGGTGCATCACAGGTGATACGGGACGGCGACCAAACAACACGGAGATCTTGTCATGTCTTGCCGCAAACTCACTTACCTCGCCGTCATCGCCCTCTTCGCAGCAGCCTCGACCGGCGTGCCGGCCAGCGCGGACGGTGCCGGGAATGTCGCGATCCCGGACACATCGTTTCCGGTCGACGGCTCCAACGCATCGGGGATCGATCCGAGCGTTTCTGAGTTAGGAGACGCCATGAAGCAGGCAGCGGAGCTGGCGCGCATAGCGCAGGCACTGCAGGGAGTAACTACTATTAAAACAGTTAATGGTGTCAGGTGTGTTGCAGTACTAGTGCCTGTGCCTACACCCAACGCGACAATTTCCCAGGCGATGGGCCTACCTGTGTGCCCGTAGTAAGCTATCCCGCTAGCGCGCGGAGCTGAGACCGCCGGCCGCTTGATGGAAGCGGCCGGCGACCTCACGGCAGGGGCGCCCAGGGAACGCACCCAGTCGCGCGGCGGAGCGTCATGCCATTCTGCCGTGCGGACAGAGGGGTCTCCCTATCGCGCCGATGCATGATGCAGGGCCGGAGATCGGGAGCCAGCCTTGCATCGAGAACAGACTGGTGCCTGAGGGTTTCCTCTGGATCGCCCGAACCGGCGCATCATGGCGCGACTTGCCGGAGCGGTTCGGAAAGCGGAAAACCGTGTGGCGGCGCGAGGTGGCCTGCGACTTCGTGCAGGACGGCATGCATCATGGCCACGTCTTCGGGACGTTGAACATAATCGACGAGTTCACCCAGGAGACGCTGATGATCCGCGTCGATCGCAAGCTGAACTCCGTCAACCTGGTCGACGCGCAGACAGACCTCTTCATCCTCCGCGGTCCGCACTGGAAAACCCGCACCAATCCGGACTTGGGGATGTCCGGCAGTGACTGCCGCTCTCAATCGAACTGTTGACCATGATCTAGGTGGTGAGCTTGGCCTGGCGCGCTGCCTCGATCTGCTGATCTCGTGTCCCCTTAGCCGAGCCAAACTCACCCGGGGCCAGATCACCGGTCGTCTCAGATGGTGCGCCGCACCAGCTCCATGCTAACAGGTGAGCGGCTGTTTCATGGGAGGGGGATCGTGGCGGCTGGCGGACTGACGAGGTGACGGCAATGGCTGTTCCTGTGGAAAGGCTGACGCCCGAGGCCTTCGCGTCGGATGCGCCTTCGTGCGGCCTCACCCGAACCGCCCCATGAGCCCGCTCAGCCAGGCCGGCAGCCCCCACAACTTGGTTGCGCTGCCCGATGCGGCAGGTCTGGCGGCACGGCGGATCGAAATCCACGATCTGACGCTCGAGGGCGATTGCGAGGAAATGGCCGGGGTCTCGCTGGGGGCCGAAGCGCGCATCGACATTGCCCGGCGCCTCGATGCCATGGGTGTGCCGCGATTGTCGGTGCTGGGGAACTCGCCGCACCCGACCGAAGAAGAGATTGCGAGCGCCCGTGCAATCGTCGGTCTGGGGCTGAATGCCCGGCTGTCGAGCTTTGTGAAAACCTCCCACGAGATCGACACGACGGCGCGGATCGGGCTGTGGGGCACGGTGATCCTGATCGGTGTCAACACTCGGTTTCTCCCACCTGGCCGCGACATCGGTGTCGTCATAGAAGACGCCCGCCAGATGGCTGACCAGGCGCGCGGGCTGGGGCTCCACACCTCCCTGATGGCCATGGACACCAGCCGAGCGGCGGAGGAGGACGTCCATCGTTTCATCTCGGCCTGCGAAGACCTGGTCGACGAGTTCGTGATCTGCGACTCGATGGGCGTCGCATCGCCTTGGGGATTTGGCCGGATGGTCGAACAGGTGCGGGGCTGGACCCAGCGGCCCTTGCAGGTGCACTGCCACAACCACACCGGCGTGGGCGTCGCGAATGTGCTGGCCGCCGTGAAGGCGGGGGCGGATGTCGTGCACACCTGTGTCAACGGCTGGGGCGAGTTTGCTGGCCAGCCCGCGCTGGACGAAGTTGCCGTGGCGTTGGAGATGCATCTCGGTATTGCCTCTGGATTGAAACTGGATAGGCTGACCGACCTTGCCCACCTGGTCGCCGACGCAGCCGGACTGACCCTGCCGGTCAACAAGCCGGTGACCGGACCCGCCGCCTTTGCGATCCCGGAAACCAAAGAGATTCAGGAAGCCTTCGGGCAGTGCGCGGCGATGGGCGAATTAGATGCCGCGCTGACTTTCCCGCCCGCATTGGTCGGCAATCATGCGCTGATGTCGATGGGCCGCAAGTGCAACCGCCAAACGATCGCCTTTGCCCTGGCCCGGCGCGGCCTGACCGCCAGCGAAACGGTGATGGACCAGATCTCTGCCGTCGTCAGGGCGACGGCTCCGGCAAGTGGCTACTACTTGATGCCGGAGATGGCGTTCGATGCACTTCTGGCGTCAGGTGTCTTCAAGGTGAGCCCTGCTGCGGTCCGCCGATAGGTGGCATTGCAGGCGCATGCCTAAAAAATAGGCTATGTCTTTCTCATCAACCGATTCGGAACTTAGATGCCGCTGGCAGCCGCGTCAAAGAAGAGGATAGTAAGCTTTTTCATTGTGTTGTGAGATGATTAACTTTTCGCCTTGTCAATTTTCGTGCCGCTGATGTTAGCATATGCGCAGTGTCAACCGTCCACTGGGAGCTTTCTGATGACAGGGACATCCATATTTCGCGTGCTCTTTACCGCCGCTGCACTGACTCCCCTGCTGATGGCACCCGCGAAGACCGAGACGACGTTGGAGAAGATCAGGTCCACGGGCGAAGTAACCGTCGGCACCGAGGCCGCTTTCCCGCCTTTCGAGTTTGTCGAGGACGGCAAAATCGTCGGCTATGGCAAGGACATTCTGGACTATATCGTCGCCGATCTGGGTGTAGAGCTGAACCAGCTTGATCTGCCCTGGCAGGGTATTCTGCCGGGCGTTCTGGCGGGGAAGTTCGACTTTGTGGCGACATCGGTCTCTGTTCGCCCAGAACGCGTTACAAAATATGCCTTCACCGTGCCGATCGCCGAAGGCACGAACTGGACGATGAAGCGCAAGGGCGACGTTTCGATCAGCAGTGTCGATGACTTATCCGGTAAGGTCATCGGGACACAGCTCTCGTCGGGCGGGGAAGCGGGCGCCAAGGAGTTCGAGGCCAGGCTGAAATCCGAGGGCAAGGACGGGTATAAGGAGCTCAAGCTCTACACGTCTTATCCCGAAACCTACCTTGCGCTAGCGAATGGCGAGATTGACGTCGTTGTCCAAACGCTGCCGAACCTGGCTGTGGTGGTCAAGGAACAGCCGGGGGTGTTTGAGCTTGTCGGCGCCATCGGCGATCTCAGTTTTATGTCATGGGTGACGCGACCGGAAGACACCGACCTGCGCGACTATCTCAGCTCCAAGATCGTCGAGATGCGCGACAACGGCAAGCTGTACGAACTCCAGGACAAGTGGTTCGGGTTCCGGATGGAGATTCCGGATTCTGGGTACCTGCCCGACGGAGCGATCTGAGCAGATGGCGCCGGCATTTCGCAGCGGCCACCCCGCTGGAGTGCCCGAGCCATGAAGTTCGACATCTCGTACACGATCGACGCGCTCCCTCGACTGTTCGAGGGGGCGCTGGTTACATTGCAGGTCGCGCTGATCGGCTTCTGTCTCAGTGTCACCTTGGCGACTCTTCTGACGGTGCTGCGCAACGCGCGGCCTTCGCGTTTGCTAGAGGCCGGAATTGGGTTGTTCGTCAGTTTCATCCGGGGCACGCCGCTCCTGGTCCAGATATTCCTAATCTACTACGTGCTGCCGGTGGCCGGGATCGATATCGGCCCGCTGACCGCCGGGATCCTGGCGATCACGCTGAATTCCTGCGCCTTCGTCCTGGAAATCCTGCGCGGCGGACTTGCCTCGGTGCCGCAGGGTCAAATCGAGGCCGCGCGGGCGCTGGGCCTGCCGACGCTTGCGCTGTGGCGTAGGGTCATCCTGCCGCAGGTCTTCATAACCTCGATCCCGCCTCTCGTGAACGAGTTCACCCAGGTCCTCAAGGCGACACCTCTGCTGGCCACGATTACGGTCGTAGAACTAATGCGCGTCAGCCAGCAGATCTTCAGCCGCAACTATCACCCGGTCGAGGTGCTGCTGGGCGCCTTCACGCTGTACTTTCTGATGTGTTTCGCCGTCAGCCGGACCTCGATCCTGCTGGAACGTCGCTACGAACCGCGGCGGGCCTGAGACGTGGGGCTGGATCTGTCGATCTTCGTCGAGCACGGACCGACCATCCTGGTCGGGTTCTGGCTGACGATAAAGATCGTCCTAGGTGCATTGGTCATTGGGCTGCCCCTGGGCGTGGTGCTCGCCTTTGCGCGGCGGTCCAGGCGAAGGGCCTTGCGTTGGCCTGCCGTCGCCTTCATCGAGCTGTTCCGCAACACGCCCTTCATGATCCAGGTTTTCCTTATCTACTATGTCTTGCCGTTCTATGGCGTTCGTCTGCCCGCCGAGATGGTTGGCGTGCTGGCCCTGGCAGCTTTTGGCGGCGCCTACTACGCCGAAGTGATCCGGGCCGGCATCGAGGCCATTCCCGCCGGCCAGTTCGACTCGGCCCGGGCGCTGGGCATGTCCGATTGGCAGCTCATGCGGCTGGTCGTTCTGCCTCAGACGCTGCCGATCGTTCTGCCGCCTCTGGGCAATCAGACGTTGTCGCTGATCAAGGAGTCCGCGATTTTGTCGACCATCACCGTGCAGGAGATGACGATGACCGCCTTGAAGGTGCAGGGCGCGACCTTTCGGCCGTTCGAGGCGTTCATCATGGTCGCCTTGCTTTACTGGGCGTTGAACGAGAGCATCGCCGCGGGCTTGCGCTCCTATGAACGCCGGCTGGCACGGCGGCGGAGCAACCGTGACGTCGAGGCGCAGCCTGAAGCGCCGGTCGTGGCCGTGATGGCTGGACGATAGCGTCAGTCCACGGACAACACCGGGGATCGCCGGGTCGGGAATGCGACGGGAGGGACAGAATCGATGATCGAGATCGTGCCTACAGAGAGCGTGATCGGAGCCGAGGTGCGCGGCCTGCCGCTGTCCCATGTGCCGAGCGATGGTGATCGCAAAGTAATAGAGGACGCGCTGGAACGTTATGGCGTCCTTGTTTTTCGGGGCCAGGCCATCGATCCGTCGCAGCAGATCGCCTGGTCGCGGGCATTTGGCGAACTTGAAGTCACCGCACGGGTCGATGCGCGCCTGGAGGGGTATCCCGAGATCTTCGTGGTCGGAAACACCGGCGAGCGGATCGTCTCGTTCGCCCCGGCAGACGGGTCGGGCGAACTCGAATGGCACGCCGATCACATGCATCTCGAGCAGCCTGCCCGCGCCTCGATGCTGTATTGTGTGGAGACCCCGCCTGTCGGCGGTGAGACGCTCTTTGCCTGTATGTACCACGCCTTCGATGCGTTGAGCCCAGAACAGCAGGCGGTGGCCGAGGGGCTGACCGCGCTGCATTCCGTCAGCGGGCTGCAGAGCTTTCTGCGCACGAAGGGGGCGGATGGCGCCGCCGACGGAGACTATGACAGCCCCGAGACGCTGGTGGTGCGATGGTCGCTGGTGCGCCACCATCCGCTGACCGGCCGCAAGGCACTGTATTTCGGATCGAAAGTCACCATCGGCATCGAGGGTTGGGAGGACGGCCGGGCGCGCGCTTACCTGCGCGATCTCGAAGGCGTGGCCACGCAACAAGCCTATCGCTATGCGCACCGATGGGCGCCGGGCGATGCCGTGCTGTGGGACAATCGGCGGGTCCTGCACGCCGGAACGCCCTTTGACTCTGCCGCCTATCGCCGCCGCATGTACCGCACCACGTTCCGGGAAGATCAGCCGATTGCGTGAGCCGAAAGGCGGCGTTTCGGCGGGGGGAGATTTCAAATGCCGTTGAAGACAACGCCGCTGCACAGGGGTTTCGGCGTTGAGGCCCAGGACGCGAGTCTTTCGGCCCTGCAAGACGCAGCGTTTGATCAGATCCTGCAGGCCTTCTTCGCGAGAGGTGGCCTGGGAGATCTGTACAGCCCTATTGAGTGGATGCTCTGCGCGAGATCGGCATGACGCCGTGAGCGAGGAGAGAGCTTGACGAGACGACGTAGACGCAATCACAGCGCGGCGTTTAAGGCACGCGTGGCCCTGGAGGCGGTGAAGGGCGAGCGGATTCTGGCCGACCGGGCGCAGCAGTACAGCGTGCATCCCAGCCAGACAACGAGCTGAGCGTCGCCCGGCAGGCGAAGGCGCTCGGGATCAGCCGGGGCAGCGTGTACTATCGCGCGCGTCCTCCGTCGGACGTCGATCTCGCACTCATGCGCCGGATCGACGAGCTGCATCTCGAGTATCCCTTCGCAGGCAGCCGGATGCTGAAGGGCCTGCTGAACGCTGAAGGCTGGCAAGTGGGGCGACGCCGCGTCGCCACGCTGATGAAGCGGGTGGGGATCGAGGCGCTCTACCGGCGGTCGAACACGTCGAAGCCCGCGCCGGGGCAAAAGGTCTACCACTGTCTGCTTCGCAAGCTGGAGATCACCCGGCCCGACCAGGTCTGGGCGATGGACATCACCTACGTCCCGATGGCCCGGGGGCTTCGTCTACCTCGCGGCGGTGATCGACTGGTACAGCCGCCGTGTCCTGGCTTGGCGGGTGTCGATCACGATGGCGGCGGACTTTTGCATCGCCGCCCTGGAGGAGGCGCTGGCCCGGCACGACAAGCCGGAAATCTTCAACACCGATGAGGGCAGCCAGTTCACCGGCACGGCGTTCACCACCGTGCTCCAGAAGGCCGGCATCCAGATCAGCATGGACGGCAAGGGCACCTGGCGCGACAACGTCTTCGTCGAGCGGCTCTGGCGGTCGGCGAAGGACGAGGAAATCTGCCTGCGCGCCTAACACAGCGTTTCCGAGGCCAGGGCGTCGATCGGACGGTACCTGACCTTCTACAACGAGACGCGCCCGCACTCAGCGCATGGCAGGCGGACACCCGACCAGGCACACTTCACCCCACCAAGGCCAATCTCGGCTGCGGCATAACCAGCGCGGGGATCCACTTAGCGACAGACATCAAGCTGTTCAGATGAGCGGAGCCACCTCTACCACGTTCACTCAGTGTTCTGGATAAGTCCCGATACGTAATCTCCGCTAAGCCGCTATGGGGCAGGGGGGACATCGGAGATTAGCAGTCCGCTGCGTACCCACTCCGCCACGTCGCCGATAGGTGGCTGTGATTAGATTTCGCCGACCGAACCGCCAAGCGCGGATCGGCGGATGCCGGCTTTCGCCTATGCCTTGCCGGCGACTTCCGCTGGGACGCGCGCCGGCAAGGCCGCCGTCACGAATGGCCGGTTTTGGCGCCGCGCGCCTTCGGCTGGCAACCTGCTGGCTGTGGACCTGCGGCCGCGACATCGCACAACCATGCGGCGGCCGAAGCGCTGTTGATGCAATCGTGTTGGTGTGAGCGACAGGCCACAGTGATCCCGCTCGCCTTGCCCATACGCCGCCGCAAAATGGTCGAATTGCCGTGCCACGCGATCCTGGTGGTGTAAGAGGAGAGGAAAGCGGGCGACACCTGGACACGCGCTTAAGGCGAGTCCCAGGGCCCGTGTTGCACCCGCGACAGCCTTGTGGCAAGCATGGGCACAAGTTACGCGACACTTTGGAGGCCTTGCATGACGGACTATGCGGCGGCACGTCGGGCGATGGTGGACTGTCAGATTCGCCCCTCGGACGTGACCCGCTATGCCATCATCGACGCCATGGTGTCGGTCCCGCGGGAGCTGTTCGTGCCGCGGGCAAAGCGCGATGTCGCCTATGTGGGGGCGGAGATCGAGGTTGCGGCCGGAAGGGCGCTGCTGGACCCTAGGGTTTTCGCCAAAATGGTGGAAGTCGCGGATATCGGCCCGAGCGACTTGGTGTTGGATCTGGCCCCGGCGAGCGGCTATTCGACGGCGATCTTCGCGCGGATAGCCGAGGCGGTGGTCGCAATCGAGCCGGATGAAGCGCTTGCTAAGACAGCGCGCTCGGCTCTGGACCGGCTGGAAGTTGTAAACGCAACCGTCTCGGTCGGCGAGACGGTGATGGGCGATGCCGCGCACGGACCCTATGATGTCATCTTTGTGAACGGTGGTGTCGAGCGCGTTCCGACGGCGTTAACCGATCAGCTCAAGGATGGCGGTCGACTGGTCACGGTTTTCTTGGACGGCGGGGCCGGGCAGTGCCGGGTCGTCTCGCGGGCGGCAGATGCGCTGTCGCACCGTTTCATGTTCGACGCGAGCGCGCCGCTGTTGGCGGGGTTTCAGAAGAAGAACGAGTTCGCGTTTTGAGGCACTGGGCCGGGGGGCCCATATCGGGACAGAGGGAGAAACCTGTGGCAGCAACGAAAAGCGCGCTCTCGGCCGGAGCCATCGGCGCCTGCGCTGCGCTCTCTATCGCTATCGTGCCCGCCCGCGGCGAGACTTTGGCAGATGCGATGGTGACCGCGTATCTCAACAGCCCCGAGGTTGCGTCGCAACGGGCCACGATCAAGACTTTCTCTGAATTGGCGGTGCAGGAGCGGTCCGGTAACCGGCCTACCGTGTCTGGAACAGCGTCCTTCACAAGCGAACTGGATGATTTTGACCAGGTTGAGTTTCCGACAACGCTCTCCTTGAACCTGACCCAAGCGCTCTACACCGGCGGCCAGGTCGAGAATGCGATCGAGGCGGCCGAGACCCGACTGACCAGCCAAGACGTGCTGTTGCTGGCGACGGAACAGGCCGTGCTGCTGGACACGATTACCGCCTATTCTGATGTGCTCCGCGACATGGAGTTCGTCGATCTCGGCGTGAACAACGTGCGCGTTCTGTCGGAGCAGTTGCGCGCGGCGCGGGAACGTTTCGAGGTTGGCGAGGTGACCCGAACGGATGTCGAGCAGGCGCGCGCTTCGGTCGCCGCCGCACGGTCGTCGCTTGCGGCCAACCGCGGTGCGTTGAAGGTCTCGCAGGAATCCTATTTCCGCGTTGTTGGTGAGCGTCCCGGCGATTTGGCGCCGGTCCCGCCGCTGCCGGATCTGCCGGCGAGCCGCGAGGAGGCAGTGCAGCTTGCGCTCCGCAACGATCCCTCGCTGATCGCCGCACGGTTGGAACGGGAGGCGACGGGCTCGGATGTGCGCTCTGCCATCGGCGCGCTGCTGCCCCAGGTCTCGCTATTGGGAGAACTTTCCCGGACCGACACGGTTCGTGGTGACTTCGGGGCCGATACGGATCTCTCCGTTGGGGTCTCGGTTACCTTTCCGTTCTACACGGGTGGCTTCAATTTCTCGAATGTCCGCGAGGCTCAGGCGAGTGTCGAAGGGGCGCAGGCGGATATCACGGCGGCGGAGCGGGATGCAGCGCAGGATGTCGGCATCGCTTGGGCGGACCTGGAAGTGGCGCGGGCGTCGATCGAGGCCGGTATCCTTGAAGTTCAGGCTGCCCAACTTGCCTTCGACGGGGTGCAGGAGGAGGCGAAAGTGGGCGCCCGGACGACCCTGGACGTGCTCGACGCCGAGGAGGATGTGCTGGAGGCGCGGGCCGATTTGGTCGAAGCCCGGCGCGACGAATATGTGGCGTCCTACACGGTGCTGGAGACCATCGGCATGCTGACCATCGACCATCTCGGTTTAGACATCGGCGATGTAAGCACGACGGTCGAGTACTATGAGGGCGTTAAAAATCGCAACTTCGGGTACGATCCGACGGATGATACCGTTTGGTCGTTGAGCTGGCGGCCGTGACACCCAACCGAAGGGCGCGGCCGGTACGGGATTTAAGTCCAAGAGCCAAGCGAGGCGCAAGAGATGAGCAGTGGTGAACCAAGCCGGTCGATGGACGACGTTCTGTCCGCAATTCGTCGGATCATGAACCCTGCCGATGCGGGCCAGGCGAAAGCGGTTTCGAATGTTGCAGCAGCACCGGCGCAGGGCGGCATGGGGCCTGAAGAGGGCGAAGAGCTATCGCTGACCGACGCGATGCGGGTCGATGAGCTGGACGCCCCCGCTGTGCGCGATCCCCAGGACCGACATGTGGCCAAGCTCGACGAGCCGCTCTCCGCGCCGCCGGTGGGGGCGGGAACGCTCGGTTCGTTGGACGATGAGGCAGTGGTCGAGCTGACGCCGGCCCATGCAGTGGCTGCTCCAGTGGCAACTCCGGCCCCGGCGGTCGTAGGGCTGCAGATGACGGAAGCGGAGCTAGAGGCGATGATCCGCCGCATCGTCAAGGAAGAACTGACCGAGGGGGAGATCGGTCAAAACATCTCTCAGAACATTCTTCAGCTGATCGAAGAAGAGGTTGCGGAGGCGCTGCGCGAAGGCCGCTAAGCCGCGCTAGCACCGTCTCCGCGCTCCGTGAGGGCGTCCAAGATCAAATGTCCTCGCCCTTTTGGATCAACTCGTCGATCAGAGCGCGACGTTGCAACTCGCGGCTGTCGCCGCCGCCGAAGGTCAGCTCTCCCGAGGTGTAGAGCCCGCCATAGGTCACCGCGAGATTGACGACTTGCCCTATGCCGGAGAGGAACTGGTTCTTCTCGAGTGCGCCTAGCGGGTGGATGAAGACCGACCACAGACGCCCTTGGGCGATGGCGTAGCGGGCATCGAGGGCACTGTCGAAATTCGCTTGCATCATGCGCTGAAGCTCTGCCTCGCTCAATCCGTCGGCCGATCGGATCGGGGTCATGGCGCGCATGCGGTCCTGGTTCGGGTCGGTGACGACGAAGATTGGGACGTCTTCGACGGTCATCTGAAAGGCAGTGCCGCCGGCTTGCGCCTCCGGATCGATGCCGGTGATGATTTCGCCGAGCCGGTCGAGGGTCATCGCATCCTCGGCCTGGGCTGGGATGGCGAGAGCGATGCTCGCGAAGAGGACGACGGCTGCGGGTGTAAAACGGGGCATGGGTTTCTCCTGAGTAAGCCTTCATCGTAGTCCAGGCGGCCGATGCTGGACCAGTCACCATGATGTGTTGACCGGCGAGCCTTCGGCGCGCCCGCCGAGGCCCGCCCACCCCCCGGAACGGAACGCCCGGCCGCGATGGCAGCGCGGCCCCCAAGCCTCGGCGGGCGCGCGGGTCTTTCCTCGGCCCGATGGTCACGCTACACCCCCGGGCGCGCAAGGGCGAGACACGGGCGGGCTGATTGGATGCAGGCGGGCTGAAATGGACAAGACCTTCGATGCGAGCGCGGCCGAGAGCCGGATCTACGCGGCCTGGGAGGCCGAGGGCTGCTTTTCCGCCGGCGCCGGGGCCGAGGAGGGCGCCGAGAGCTTTTGTATTGTCATCCCACCGCCGAATGTGACCGGCTCTCTCCATATGGGCCATGCCCTCAACAACACGCTTCAGGACATCCTGATCCGCTGGCACCGCATGCGCGGGTTCGACACGCTGTGGCAGCCCGGGCAGGACCATGCCGGCATCGCGACCCAGATGGTTGTTGAACGTCAGCTCGCCGAGAGCGGCAACATCCGCCGGACCGATATGGCGCGCGAGGATTTCGTCGCCAAAGTCTGGGAGTGGAAGGAGCAATCCGGGGACACGATCATCAACCAGCTGAAGCGCCTCGGCGCCTCCTGCGACTGGGCGCGGAACCGCTTCACCATGGATGAGGGGCTGAGCCGCGCGGTCCTGAAGGTCTTCGTCGATCTCTATCACGAGGGCCTGATCTATCGCGGCAAACGCTTGGTCAATTGGGACCCGCGTTTCGAGACGGCGATCTCGGACCTGGAGGTCGAGAGCACCGAGGTCGATGGGTACATGTGGCATTTCAAATACCCGCTCGCGGGCGGCGAGACTTACGAGTATGTCGAGAAGGACGAAGAGGGGCAGGTCACCCTGCGCGAGACGCGGGACTACATCTCGATCGCCACCACACGGCCGGAGACGATGCTGGGCGACGGCGCGGTGGCGGTCCACCCCTCCGACGCACGCTATGCGCCGATTGTGGGCAAACTCTGCGAAATCCCAGTCGGGCCAAAGGCGCATCGCCGCCTGATCCCGATCATCACCGACGAGTATCCGGACCCGGATTTCGGCTCCGGCGCCGTGAAGATCACAGGCGCCCACGACTTCAACGACTATGCGGTCGCCAAGCGGGGCGGGATCCCGTGCTATCGGCTGATGGATACTAAGGCGGCGATGCGGGACGACGGCGCGCCCTATGCTGAGGAGGCGGCAAAGGCCCAGGCGATCATCGAAGGCGCCGCGCTGTCCGAGGCCGAGATCGATGCCATCAATCTGGTGCCCGACGAGTACCGCGGGCTCGACCGCATGGAATGCCGAGAGAAAGTCGTCCTAGACATCACGGCGGAGGGGTTGGCGGTCATGACCACCGCCGGCGATCCCCGTCTGGGACGAAAGCTAAAGGAGGACGACGACCCCGACGCTCCCGCATCCCTGGTCGAGAAAAAGATTATCGTCCAGCCCTTCGGCGACCGCTCGAAGGTAGTGATCGAGCCGATGCTGACGGACCAATGGTTCGTCGATGCGGCGACCCTCGCGAAACCGGCATTGAAGGCGGTGCAGGACGGCACGACAACATTTGCGCCTCTGAACTGGGAGAAGACCTATTTCAACTGGCTCGAGAACATCGAGCCCTGGTGCATCTCCCGTCAGCTTTGGTGGGGCCACCAGATCCCAGTTTGGTACGGGCCGGCGATCCCCGACAAATCCACCCGGCTCGACGCGTTCATGGCCATCATGGAGATGCCCGAAGGCCGGGAGGTCCAGGCCTTTTGCGCGCCGAGCTTTGCTGAGGCCCGGGCCCAGGCTGAGGAATACTACCGCGAGCGCCTGTCGATATGGGGCTTTCAGTTCACGGTTGGTGCGCAGGAAACGCCGGAGATCGGCTGCGACCTGATCGCGGAGCATTCGCAGCTCAATATCTCGCTCGCCCGGGATCCGGACGTTCTCGACACTTGGTTTTCGTCGGCCTTATGGCCGTTCTCAACCCTGGGCTGGCCAGACGAGACCGAGGAGTTGAAACGTTATTACAAGACCGATGTTCTGGTCACCGGCTTTGACATCATCTTCTTTTGGGTCGCGCGGATGATGATGACGGGGCTCCATTTCATGAAGGATGCCGAAGGCAAGCGGGAGGTGCCGTTCCACACTGTCTATGTCCACGCGCTGGTCCGGGACGCCAAGGGCAAGAAGATGTCCAAGAGCCTGGGCAATGTCATCGACCCACTCGACCTGATCGACAAATACGGGGCCGATGCGGTGCGCTTCACCCTGACCTCGATGGCGGCGATGGGGCGGGACATCAAGCTGGATATAAACCGGGTTCAGGGCTATCGCAATTTCGGCACCAAGCTGTGGAACGCTGCCCGGTTTGCCGAGCTAAATGGTTGCAAGCCGGATCCGGACTTCGATCCCGCTGCCGTAAAGCACATCGTCAACAAGTGGATCGTTGGGGAGACTGCGCGCGTCGCCAAAACAGTTGACGCGGCGCTGGCCGCCTATCGATTCAACGATGCCGCCGGGGCGCTTTACGCGCATATTTGGGGCGTGCTGTGCGATTGGTATCTCGAGCTTTCGAAGCCGCTGGTGCAGCGCGATCATGGTCCCGCGAATGCTGAGACTCAGGCGACGACCGCTTGGGCCATCGACCAGTGCTTGGTGCTGCTGCATCCCATCATGCCCTTTGTGACCGAGGAGCTTTGGGGCCAAATCGCCAAGCGCGAGACGCGGCTGGCGCTAGCGCCGTGGCCGGATCTGCCAGAGAGCTTGGCCGATCCGACCGCGGATGAGGAGATGGGTTGGGTCGTGGCGCTGATCGACGGTATCCGCTCTATCCGGACCGAGATGAACGTGCCCGCCGGTGCGCAGATCGAAATGGTCATGACCGGGCACACACCCCCGGTCGCCATGCGCCTGTTGCGCCACGCCCCGCAAATCCAGCGCCTGGCGCGGCTATCGGAATGCGCGGTCGCGGAGCACGCGCCCGCTGGGTCGGTCACTCTCGCCCTTGGGGATTGCGCCATCAACCTGCCACTCGCGGGCGTCATCGATGTGGGGATCGAGGCCGCCAGGCTTGGAAAGGCGGTCGCGAAGCTTGGCAAGGAGATCGGCGGGCTAGAGGGCAAGCTGAGGAACGAAAAGTTCCTCGCCAACGCGCCGGAGGAGGTGGTCGCGGAGCAGCGTGACCGTCTCCAGACGGCGGCAGCGGAACAGGCGAAGCTGCAGGCGGCGCTCGACAGGCTGTCAGAGATCCGTTGACCGCCGCGGCTGCGGCGGGCTCGGCGGGTTTGGTGCGCGCGGCGCCTCGTCGTTCCCATCGCGCCACGCACCGGTTGGGGGCCTTCCGCCGGGTGCCCGAGAATATGGGATAGGGCGCCCTATCGGGCAGAAGGACGACACCACGAGGAACAGAAGTGCCGAGACCAGGCAGAGATCGATGAAGAACAGCGTCTCGATCGATTGCGGGCGATAGCGCCAGAGCGCCGCACCATCCAGGATACCCTGCACGCCAACCGCGCCCACGGAAAAGAAGTTCACCCCGATATGGAGACCGATCGGCGCCGAGATGCTGCCGGTGCGCCACACAAGCACGACCATCGTTAGGGCGAAAATCGTGGTGCTGGCCACATACATCGCGGGTGCGAGGCCGGGAAGAGATTGGTTGTAGTGGAGCGCACCGAAAACCAGGCTCGGCAACAGGGCCCACAGCCAGGGGGATCGGAAGCGCGCCGCCAATTGCTGTAGCAGATAGCCGCGGAAGATCATCTCCTCCGATGCCGCCTGCATCGCGATCAGTGGGATCAGCGGCAACAGGAAAGGTACCCAATCGGCAAATTCGAGGCGGGAGCGCTCTGGCGGGCCCAGAAAGATCAAATTGAGCGACATCGAGGCCAACCAAAACACGATCGCGAGCGCGAAACCCGCTATGAATTCATCGAGCCTCAGGCGACGTTCCGCCGATAAGACCGTACCGAGCGGCCGTTTGTGCAAGGTCTTCAGCACCAGCCAGAGACCGATCCAAAGGCCCGCGAAGGTGGTGAGAAGGATCACCACACCACTCGGCTGTGAGGGAGAGAGGAAGAACTGAAAGCGCTGCAGCGAGCTCTCCATCGGCAAGCCTGCAGCGAGGACCAGCGTCAAAACGCCGATCATGAACACGGCTGCCGTCCAGAGCAACCAGGTGCCGACTATAATGCCGCTGCCCACCCCGACGCGCCAAAGCTGTCTCCGTGGTAGAGCGAGCGCCCTAAAATTTTCAAACTGGCTCTGCATCCCTACCGCAATCGACGTCGGCGTTCAGCGACACTCAATCTCGACGCGGCGGCCGCACCGGGTCAGCCCGTCACCCGTCGGGCGATGCGGAAGAACTGCCCAACCCGTGCCGTGCTCCGCGTCAGCCCTTGCGCCCGGAACAGTGCTGCGACCCTGGGATGCAGGGGGCTTTCGTCCACCTGCCAGGTGCAAACGCGACGGGCAATCTGGCGGGGGCCAATTCCGCGCTTTTGGAAAAGTATGGTGTCAAATTCATGCTGGCGATGCTGACCGTTCTTGGCCTCGTTGCTCATGTCCTACACCTTTCACTACGTCATTAGATTGTAATGGGTCTCGACATCGGATGCGAGACCCAAAGATTAACATCGGTTTAAGCTTTGTGGCTGGAACTGTGACCTTCCGCCGGATAGGGTCGCGCCGCTGAGACATACAGGACACAACCGGAGGAGGAACGCGGCGCATGGACAAGCCGGTTTTCGACAAGTCAAAGCTGGTAAGCCGCCATGTTACCGAAGGGCCTGCCCGCGCGCCGCACAGGTCATACTTCTATGCTATGGGCCTGAGCGAGGCCGAGATTCACCGCCCATTCATCGGTGTTGCGACCTGCTGGAACGAGGCGGCGCCTTGCAATATCGCGTTGAACCGGCAGGCACAGGCCGTGAAGCTGGGCGTGAAGGAGGCCGCCGGCACCCCCCGTGAATTCACCACGATCACCGTCACCGATGGCATCGCGATGGGGCATGAGGGTATGCGCTCCTCGCTCGCGAGCCGCGAGGCGATTGCCGACACGGTCGAACTGACCATGCGCGGGCACGCCTATGACGCCATCGTGGGGCTCGCCGGCTGCGACAAAAGCCTGCCGGGTATGATGATGGCGATGGTGCGGCTGAACACGCCCTCGGTGTTCCTGTATGGCGGGTCGATCCTGCCGGGTCGTTATCAGGGCCGCGATATAACCGTGCAGGACATGTTCGAGGCGGTCGGCAAGCACCAAGCCGGCAATCTCTCCTCCTGCGAGCTGGAAAAACTGGAGATGGTGGCCTGCCCTTCGGCCGGGGCCTGCGGGGGGCAGTTCACCGCGAATACGATGGCCTGTGTCAGCGAGGCGATTGGGCTCGCGCTGCTGAACTCCGCCGGTGCACCTGCCCCCTATGAGAGCCGCGACGCCTTTGCCGAAGCGTCCGGCCGGGCTGTTATGCGGCTCTTGGCGGAGGGGATCCGCGCCCGCGACGTGGTCACCCGCAAAAGCCTGGAGAATGCCGCCCGCGTCGTCGCGGCAACTGGCGGGTCAACCAATGCCGGATTGCATCTGCCTGCTATCGCCCATGAAGCCGGGGTGTCGTTCGGGCTGGAAGATGTCTGCGAGATCTTCAAAGAGACCCCGTATTTCGTCGATCTCAAACCGGGTGGGCAATATGTCGCCAAGGATCTTTGGGAGGTCGGCGGTATCGCGGTGGTGCTGAAAGAGCTGATGCGGGCGGGTCTTGTCCACCGCGACTGCATCACGGCGAATGGCCGGACGATGGGCGAAAATCTCGACAATGTCGGGGGCGAGGCCGATGGCCGGGTCATCCATTCGGTCGAGACGCCCATATCGCCCACCGGCGGCGTGGTCGGACTGAAGGGCAATCTGGCACCCGAAGGCGCAATCGTGAAGGTCGCCGGCATGTCCATGCTGACTTTCGAGGGCCCGGCCCGGGTCTTCGAATGCGAGGAGGAGGCTTTCGCTGCGGTCGAGGAGCGCGCCTACGAGGCGGGCGAGATCCTGGTGATCCGCAATGAAGGGCCGAAGGGCGGGCCCGGCATGCGGGAGATGCTCGCCACCACTGCCGCGATCTCCGGCCAGGGCATGGGCTCGAAAGTGGCCCTGATCACCGATGGCCGCTTCTCCGGCGCCACCCGTGGCTTCTGCGTAGGCCATGTTGGGCCGGAGGCGGCCGTTGGGGGTCCGATTGCGCTGCTGCGGAACGGCGACATCATTGCCATCGACGCGATTAACGGAACGATTGAGGTCAGGCTGTCCGAGGTGGAGTTGGAGAGGCGACGAAGGTCCTGGTCGGGCCCTCGGGACACGCTCTACGGTTCAGGCGCCCTTTGGAAATACGCACAGCTTGTCGGAGCGACGAAAGACGGTGCCGTAACCCATCCCGGGCAGCCGGGCGAACGGCACGTCTATGTCGATCTCTGAGCAGCGGCCGGCTGGGGGACACCCGATTTCGCCTCAACGGATCCTCGGTCTCATGGTCGTCGCGCTCGGCGCCGCGGGATGCATGCCTGCGGGGGAGCCGACGCTGGCCGCCGAGTTGGCGCGGGTGCGGGCCCTGGAAAGCGTTGTGCTCTTGGGCGCCGAGGAGGAGCGCGCAGCCTTTCAGGTAGGCGGCCAATCGGTCACGGTGATGGCGGCGGAGGGGTTCTGTATATCACCGGAGACCATCGAGGCCGATGGCGATGCGGCCTTTCTGATGCTCAGCGAATGCCTGCCCATTGTGCCGGCTTTCGAGCTGGGCGTCTTGGAGCCGGTGCCGCTGCGCAAGGATAGGGCTGTAAGCCGGCCGAGCCTCATGACGATCTCGCTCAGCGCGGAGCCTTTGGTCGAGCCCGCCCTGGGGCGCCAGGCAGCCCTGTCCGAATTGGGGGACTTCCTGCGGAGCGCCCAGGGACGGCGGATGCTGGCCCGTCACGGCGAAGGCGACGACATTGAAATCCGCGACATGCGCCGGATCGGCGATGCGCTCTATGTCCAGGTCACGGAGCCGGAGGGGTTGGGCTTCTTCGCACCCGACTATTGGCGCGCGTTCTTGGAGGTGCGCGGCCGGCCAGTTCTGGTGACCATCTCGGGCCTTGCGGGGCGGATGCCAGAGCCTGACCAGATGCTGGGACTTCTCGCGCTGCAGGTGACACAGCTCCGCACCGCCAATGGCGCGCCCGTGGTGGATCAAGAGCTGACCCTTGCGGCTGCGACGGACAGACGCCTGCGGCTCGGCCCGGCCAGTGCGATTGCCCGAGCGCCGGCCGCATCGGGGCAGCCGAGCCAGTTTTCGCGGTGGCAGTCACCCGGTGAACGGCTCGGCGGTCTCGCGCGGGGAGGCGCTACGGTCGGGGCGGGCGGCCCGGCGGTGGGGAGCTTTGAGGTCGACGCCTGGCCGCAGTCCGGGCAACCCTAACCCTCGCGATCAACCACACCTGCATACCGTTCTGGGTTGGGCTGCTGCCTCGAGCCATCCGCCTTGCTTTCGGACAGCCTGAAACGCAGCACTTGTTCACGGGCGGCGAAGCTACGGTCATCCGAAACTACCGTACCGATCACTGCTAAGCGGCGAGATCGATCCAGACGGGGACATGGTCGGACGGCTTCTCCCGACCCCGCACGGCGCTGTCGATACCAGCCCCTTTGAGCCTGTCTGCCGCCTCCGGCGTCAGCAGGAGATGGTCGATCCGAATGCCGTTGTTCTGATCCCAAGCGCCACCCTGATAATCCCAAAATGTGAAGACCTCGCCTGCCTGGGTCACTTCACGCGTCGCATCGTGGAGACCCAAATGGATCAGCCTCCGCCAAGCGGCCCGGCTTTCCGGCCGATAGAGTGCATCGCCGACCCATACCTCGGGCCGGGCGGCATCTCGCGGCTCTGGGATCACGTTGTAGTCGCCGGCGAAGACCGCCGGCATCTCGGTCTCCAAGATCTCCTGAACCCGGGCCTCCAGCCGCTCTATCCAGGCGAGCTTGTAGTCGTATTTCGGCCCTGGAGCCGGGTTGCCGTTCGGCAGATAGAGCCCGCAGACCCGAACTGCAGTGGCGCCGCCGATCACGGTCGCCTCGATCCAGCGGGACTGTTCGTCTTCTGGATCGCCTGGCAACCCGCGGGTTACATCCTCCAGCGGGGTCTTGGACAGGATCGCGACGCCGTTGAAGCCCTTTTGCCCATGCGTCTCGATATTGTAGCCGAGAGCCTCTATCGGCTCTCGCGGCACGCCCTCATCGACGGATTTCAGCTCCTGCAACACGGCAACATCAGGCGCGGCTTCTTCCAGCCAGGTGGTGAGCGCCCCGATCCGCGCTTTGACGCCATTGATGTTGAAGGTCGCAATCCTCATGCCCCCGGCCTAATCGGTCGGGGAGAGGAATTCCAGCCGATTTCCGAACGGGTCCTCGGCGAAGAAGCGGGTCAGGCCGGGCAGGGGGGCGCCTTCGCGCAATGGCACCCCGGCCGCTTCGAGCCGCTCACGCAGCCAAGCAAGATCCGCGGTCAGGAAGGCCGGATGCGCCTTTCGCTGCGGATGGAACGGATCCTCGACGCCCAAATGCAATTCAAGCCCACCACAGCGGAACCAGCAGCCGCCACGGCCCCGCAGTCTTTCCGGTTTCGCAACCTCTGTCATCTGCAAAAGGCCGCACCAGAAACCCCGCGCGGTCCCTTCGCCGCCCGGAGGGATAGCAAGTTGGATATGGTGCAGCCCCGTCAGCACGGCGGCGCGGTCAAAGCGAGAAGGAGGTTCCGCAGCCGCAGGTCGAGGTTGCGTTCGGATTTTCCACGGCGAAGCGGGCGCCGATCAGCTCGTCGACGAAATCGATGACAGAACCGGACAGGAACGGCAGGCTTTCCGGATCGACAACCACCGCCTGGCCTCGACCGTCGAGGACCAAGTCGCCATCCGCCGGTGCATCCTCCAGCGCAAATTCGTATTGAAAGCCCGAACAGCCGCCGCCGAGCACCGCGACGCGCAGAATGGCACGGTCGCGCCCCTCCGCCTCGGCGATTTCTGCCAGCCGGTTGAACGCCCTGTCGCTGACCTTTACGGGGATCTGCAGATCCATCGCCCTCTCCGACATCTTGCCGCGAATCAGCTATAGGCCCGCGAGAGCCATCGACAACAATATGGAGGATGGCGCAAACGCCGACAAGGGGAGGCGATGGACCAGATCGACCATGACCGCCTGGCAGCCTTCGCGGCGCATCCTGCGCGCAGCCGCGGGCGGCTTTTCGGCGAGGCCGAGAGCCCGCATCGGTCCCCCTTTCAGCGCGACCGGGACCGGATCATTCATGCCTCCGCATTTCGACGGCTGCAGCACAAGACGCAGGTCTTCGTCGAGCATGAGGGGGACTACTATCGCTCCCGTCTCACACATTCGATCGAAGTGGCGCAGATCGCGCGGACGATCGCCCGAACCCTGCGCGTGAACGAGGATTTGGCCGAGGCCGTTGCGCTGGCCCATGACCTTGGCCACACCCCTTTCGGTCATACGGGCGAGGAGGCGCTGGACGAATGCCTAACGGAGTTTGGCGGGTTCGACCACAACGCCCAGGCGCTGCGCATCGTGACCGAGCTGGAATGCCACTACGCGGCCTTCGACGGGCTAAACCTGACTTGGGAGACGCTGGAGGGCATTGCCAAACATAACGGCCCTCTGCTGGCCGCCCCCGGCGCGCCGGTCGAAACGCTGCCCATCGGCATCCAGGCCTATGCCGGGCGCCATGACCTCGCCCTCCATACCCAGGCGAGCGCCGAGGCGCAGATCGCTGCCCTTTCCGACGACATCGCCTATGTGAACCACGACCTCCATGACGGGCTGCGGGCGGGCCTTTTTGCCGAGGCCGAAGCCGCGACGCTGCCCATCATCGGCGGCTGTTACGCGGCGGTCGATGCGCTTTATCCAAGCCTTGCGCCTGCGCGGCGGCGGCACGAGGCGCTGCGCCGGGTCTTTGCGCTGATGGTGGAGGACTTGATCGCTGAGAGTAGGCGGCGCATTGCCGAGGCCGCCCCCGAAAGCCTGACGGATGTGCAGGCGCAACCCGGGCCGCTGATCCGCTTCTCCGACGCGGTTGCGGGCGACATCGCGACCATCAAGGCATTTCTGTTCGCCCGGATGTACAGGGCCTATCGCGTGAAGCGCATGCGGGTGAAGGCTGTCCGCGTTATCCGGGAGCTTTTTGAGATGTTCCTCTCCGACCCCGGCCTGATGCCGGAGGAATGGCGCGACGACTGCCGAGAGGCGGAGGGGGAGGCCGTGCGTGCCCGCATCGTCGGTGACTACATTGCGGGAATGACCGACCGTTTTGCGCTCAACGAGCATCGGATCCTGACCGATCCCGTCGCGCGGGCCTGAGATGGGCCGACGCCTCGGGCTCTGAACCTAAGGGCTGCTTCGAACTCCGGTGGAGCTCCGGGGAACGATGGGGTCCTTACCCGCAACGACCCAGTTTTTGCGGCCGTGGATCGGACGCCGGGCTGCGACGCGCGCGCCGACCAGGACGGCTCGCGAAGATAGGCCCCGCAAGCGTTCCCGGATCTCTGCGCAGGGCGCATGGGCGCCGGTCGCCGCTCGGTGGGTGCGCCAAAGAAGCCGCCCCGATTGGGTCGCGGTTGTCCTGCGCCAGTGCCATCTGTTCGATCATTGGCCCGCACCGGCGGCGTGCCTACTCAAGCTGCCCTTTGATCCGAGCCGGCAGCCGGCGGCACCTGAGAACGCGAGCCGGCACCGATCTCGGAGCGGCAAAGCGAGAGCTTGACATTCTCGCCACGGTTGCCGGTGCGCAAGGATTGCAACTCTTGAAAACTGAACCGTCCGTCGGCACCCTCCGTCTATTGGTTAAAGTGGCGGCGGTGGACATGGCTCCGGAAGTTATGGCTGCAATCATTGTAAGCGCGGGGGCGATCATCGCCGCCATCATCGGCGCCTACGCGGCGACCCACAAACGAGAAGACCGGTACGAGTCGCGAAGGTTCGCGCTGGAGGAGGCCACCCGTGTGGGCTCGATACAGGCGGTATCCGCGGCGAATGAGCAGGGCGTCCGCTTTCGGGTGCCGACGACAAGGCTCATTTTGCGTTTGACCCTCTGCCTTATACTTGCCGGGCTTGTCTGGGCGGGCGCGGTCGCTCTGCAACCACGCGACGGCACGCCCGAGTTCATGGCGGTCATGGCTGGGCTGATCCTCTTCGGCGGCACCGCAGCGATCATTCTTTTGCGCCTGATCTATCGGCTTTTCTGGGTCATCTTCGTCTCCTGAGGCCCGCGAAACGGCCTAGGCAGCCCTTCGTGCACCGTGGTAGGCGTGCCGCCTGCGTGGATTAGCCGGGGCTGCCATGAACCTTTTTGCCGAGATCAAGACACTGGTTGCCGACAGCCTCGCCACTATGGCGGGGGAGGGGGCGCTGCCGCCGGGGCTCGACACGCGCAATGTGACCGTAGAGCCGCCGCGCGACGCCGCCCATGGCGATATGGCGACCAATGCGGCGATGGTCCTGGCGAAGCCGGCAAAGATGAAGCCGCGGGACCTGGCTGCCCCGTTGGCAGAACAGCTGTCGGCCGACCCGCGCATTGCTGAGGCAACGGTGGCTGGCCCTGGCTTCATCAATCTCCGTCTTTCTGCAAAGCTTTGGCAGTCGGTGGTTTGGGCGGCGCTGGACAAAGGGCCGGACTTTGGGCGATCCGAGATCGGCGCCGGCCAAAAGGTCAATGTCGAATACGTCTCCGCCAATCCGACCGGCCCGCTCCATGTGGGCCACACCCGCGGGGCGGTGTTCGGCGATGCTTTGGCCAGGTTGCTGTCTTTCACCGGCCACGACGTCACGAAGGAGTACTACGTCAACGACGGCGGCGCGCAGGTCGATGTGCTCGCCCGGTCCGTCTATCTGCGCTATCGCGAGGCGCGGGGCGAGACGGTGGAGATCCCCTCCGGCCTCTATCCCGGCGATTATCTGATTCCCCTGGGCGAGGCGCTGGCAGAGGAATTCGGCGACTCGCTCCTCGGCATGGCGGAGGAGGAGTGGTTGCCCAAGGTCCGCGACGTGGCTACCGATCGGATGATGGATATGATCCGCGACGACCTCGCCGCGATTGATGTCGAAATGGATGTCTATTCCTCCGAACGCGCGCTCTACGGCACCGGCCGGATCGAGGCGGCGCTGGATCGACTGCAGGGCCAAGGGCTGATCTATACAGGCGTGCTGGAGCCGCCCAAGGGCAAGACGCCGGAGGATTGGGAGCCGCGGCCGCAGACGCTGTTTAAGTCCAGCCAATTCGGCGACGATGTCGACCGGCCTATCAAAAAAGCGGACGGGAGCTGGACCTATTTCGCCCCGGATATCGCCTATCACAACGACAAGATCGAGCGTGGCTTCACGCAGATCATCGATGTTTTCGGTGCCGACCATGGCGGCTATGTCAAGCGGATGAAGGCGGCGGTGGCGGCGCTCGCCGGCAACAAGGACGTGTCTTGCGACATCAAGCTGTGCCAGCTTGTCCGGCTCTTCAAAGGCGGTGAGCCATTCAAAATGTCAAAGCGAGCCGGAATGTTCGTGACACTTCGTGATGTAGTGGATGAAGTTGGTCCCGGTGTCGCTCGCTTCACCATGCTGACCCGCCGCAACGATGCGCCGCTGGATTTCGACTTTGAAAAGGCGTTGGAACAGTCGAAGGACAATCCTGTCTGGTATGTTCAATACGCCTCCGCCCGCACGCATTCGGTGTTTCGGGCCGCAGCGGAGCAAGGCGTGACTGTGGAAGAGGCGGCACTTGCCGAGGCGGATCTCTCGCTCCTGTCGTCGGAGGCGGAATTGGCGGTTGTCCGCAAGCTTGCGGAGTGGCCCCGGTTGGTTGAGTTGGCGGCCTCAAGCCACGAGCCGCACCGGGTGGCCTTCTATCTTTACGACCTGGCTTCGGAGCTCCACGCGCTCTGGAACAAGGGACAGGACGATCCGGGCCTGCGCATCGTGCAACCCAAGGACACCGCCCTGACGCAGGCACGCCTGGCCATGATGATGGCGGTCAGAGTTGTACTTTCCGCCGGTCTTGGTATTGTCGGCGTCGCCCCGCTAACGGAAATGAAATAATCGCTCGGGCGAAGATATAGAGGGGCAGAGCAGGAACGGCCGCCATATGCTGGGCGGCGAGACAGGCGCGGAACCTGGATGAGTGGGTATTCTTTCGATTCTGGCGATGGCACCGGCGCAGGGACAGAGCCGCCGTCCGGCATAAGCATTTTGCGCGGGGCGGCTGGGTTTGCGTCGATCTGGCTTGGCACGGCCGTTGCAGCCTCCGTCGCCGGCGCGGTGGGGGTCTGGGGCTATCAGCTGACCGAGCGGAGCGCGTCGGACATACCGGTGATCCGTGCCGCTTTGGGGCCGGCGAAGACCCGCCCCGAAGATCCGGGCGGCAACGACACCCCTAATCAGGACATTCAGTCCTTTGCCCTCATAGCCGCCGAGGAGCGGGGCAGTGCGGCGGAAACGCTGGCGCCCCCTTCCGCGAAGCCGCGGGAGGAGGATGTTGCGATGGCGGCCCTCTCTCCGCCGACGGGGGAGGAGGAGCGTCAGACCTCGCCCCTAGACATCGATGCGGTGCCGAAGCCCCTGCGCCGCCCAGGGGCGGTCGCCGAGCCGCCGCCAGACCAAGAGACGCCGGTTCTGCCGGCCTCGACACCGACCGAGCAAGTGCCAGCCGCCACCGATCGTGCACCAGCGGCCAGCCCGATCGTGCGTCCTCGGCCGAGCGACATCGGCGCGCGGATCGAGCGTGCGACGCGGACCGCGGCAGTGCGCCGGGATACGCTCCAAAAGGCCGCCTCGACCTCCGATGTGCAAATCCAGCTGGGTGCGTTTTCAAGCCAGACGGAGACCCTCGCGATCTGGAGCCGGGTGTCCCGTCAACATGCCGACGTGCTCCGCGGGCGCGCTCTCGCGGTGCAGCAGACCGTGTCCGGTGGAACGACATGGTACCGGCTGAGGGTCGGACCGTTTCGCGACCGGGCTGAGGCGAATTCGGTCTGCCAAGCGCTCATTGCGCGGGGGCAGGACTGCATCATCGCCTCGAACCAACAACGAGGATAAGAGCATGGCGAGCACAGCAGGCATTTTTGGGGTCTCTGGCCCCATTTTAACGCCCGAGGAGCGGGCCTTCTTTCGGGAGCTGCAGCCCTGGGGCTTCATCGTTTTTGCCCGGAATGTCGAAGCGCCGGATCAGCTACGACGCCTCACAACCGATCTGCGTGAGAGCGTTGGCCGCAACGCACCGATCCTGGTCGACCAGGAAGGTGGGCGGGTGCAACGGCTGCGCGCGCCGCATTGGAGGGAGTGGGAGCCGGTCCAAGCGCTCTTCGACCGCGACCCGGCTCAGGCGGAGGCGGCGCTCGGTCTGCGCTATCGTCTGATCGCCGCGGAACTGCGCGATGTTGGGCTCGATGTGAATTGCGTGCCGCTTCTCGATCTGCCGGTGGAGGGCGCGGACCCCGTGATTGGCGCACGGGCCTTGGGTACCGAGCCCAGCACGGTCGCGCGCCGAGGCCGCATCGTGGCAGAGGCGTGCCTGCAGGGCGGGGTATTGCCGATCATCAAGCATGTACCGGGACATGGTCGCGCCGATTGCGATACGCACCACGCGCTGCCCCGGGTTACCGCGCCTGTCGAGCAGCTCTGGGCCACCGATTTCGCGCCGTTCCAGGAGCTCTCGGACCATGTTTTGGGGATGACCGCCCACATCGTCTACGAGGCGCTGGACGAGGAGCGCTGTGCCACAGTCTCGCGGGTCGTGATCGAGATGATCCGGCGCGATATCGGGTTCGACGGGCTCCTGATGACCGACGACATCTCGATGGAGGCGCTGTCCGGGCCAGTCGGCCAGAGGGCCTATGACGCGCTGCAGGCGGGTTGCGACATGATCCTCCACTGCAATGGCGTGATGGACGAGATGACAGAGATCGCCGCCCAGCTGCCGGTCCTCGCCGGTCGGGCGCGGGCCAGGGCCGAGAGGGCGGAGGCAGCGCGCCGGCGTCCTGACCTCTTCGACGCCGCTGAGGGGTGGGCGCGCTACAGCGCTCTGACTGCGGCACCCCCCTATGCCGAGGTCTCGAATGGCTGAAGGGGCGCTCGACCCTGACGCCATAGACCGGTTCGAGCTGCCGGTACGGGATGCCGCCGCAATTGAGGCGGAGGGGTTCGCCGTGTCGCTCGACGGCTATGAAGGCCCCCTCGATGTCCTGTTAGACCTGGCGCGGCGGCAGAAGGTGGATCTGCGCCGGATCTCGGTTCTAATGCTGGTGGAACAGTATCTTGCCTTCGTCGCCGAGATGCGGGCCCAGCGGATTGAGCTCGCAGCAGACTATTTGGTCATGGCCGCCTGGCTCGCATATTTGAAATCGCGGTTACTGTTGCCGCCGCCTGAGGCTGGTGACGAGCCGAGTGCCGACGACCTCGCGGCGCGCCTCGCCTGGCAGCTTGAGCGGCTTGAGGCGATGCGCAAGGCGGCGGCATCGCTAATGGCACAGGACCAGTTGGGCCGCGACCGCTTTGGCCGGGGGATGCCGGAACATGTGACCGAGGAGACGGAAATCCGCTGGACTGCGAGCCAATTCGATCTGTTGCAGGCCTATGCCCGGCTGCGGACGCGCGAGGCATATAGACCGCTCACCATCGAACTACCCCCTGTCATGCGCCTGGACGATGCTCTGATGTGGCTGGAGAACACGGTTGGCGAAAGCGTCGATTGGACAGTGCTTACCAGTTTTCTGCCGGAGGGGTGGCGCCTGGCGCCGGAGAAACGGCGCAGTGCCTTGGCCGCTGCCTTCGCGGCGGCGCTGGAGCTGGCGCGCCGCGGCACGGTGGAGCTGCGGCAAGAGGAGGCGTTCGGCCCTATCCTGTTGCGCAAACCGGCGGATGAACGCCAGGAGGCTGCGGCATGAACGAGCCTGCCGAAGACATGGGCGTTGACGCGGCAGGGCCGAGCCTGTTCGACGCACCGCCCTTGGCGGAACAGGAGAGGATGGTCGAGGCGCTGCTGTTCGCTGCGGCTGAGCCCATGACCATCCTGCAGATCAAGTCGCGCTTGCCGCAAGGCTGCGACGTCTCGGCGGCGCTGGAGCTGCTCGGCAGACGCTATGCGCATAGCGGCGTTACGTTGGCGCGGGTTGGGCTCGCCTGGGCGTTTCGGACGGCGCCAGATCTTGGTTTTCTGATGCGCAAGGAGCGGGTGGAGGAACGCAAGCTCTCCCGCGCTGCGATCGAGACCCTGGCGATCATCGCCTATCACCAGCCGGCGACCCGGGCTGAGATCGAGGAAATCCGCGGTGTCAGCGTTTCGAAGGGCACCCTGGACCTGCTGCTGGAGCTTGACTGGATCCGGCTTGGCAAGCGCCGCGACACGCCCGGGCGCCCAGTGACCTTCGTGACAACGGAGCTGTTTCTGGACCAGTTCAACCTCTCTAGCGCCAAGGATCTGCCGGGGCTAAAGGAACTTCGTGCCGCAGGCCTTGTCGATGGGCCCGAGCGGCGGGAGAGGTTGCCCCTGCCTCCGCTCATCGGTGCGGAGATTGGCGATATGTTCGAGGTCGAAGAACTAGGGGCCGCCGAGGCTGAACAACCGGGACACTAGGCGCCGGCGTCACAGACTCCGGAAATGCTTTGAGAGCTTGAGCTCTTGTCCCTGGTAGTTCGACCCAAGATCGCGGCCGTAGAGCAGATCTGGCACTGCCGCCATGCGCTCATAGACCAGGCGCCCGACGGGCTGGCCATGTTCCAGCGCAAAGGGGGCCTCGTGGCAGCGGACTTCCAGCACCCCGCGGGAGCCCGAGCCCCCGGCAGAGCGGTGACCGAAGCCTGGATCGAAGAACCCCGCATAGTGGACCCGGAACTCCCCTGCGACGGCCATATAGGGCACCATTTCGGCCGCCGTCTCCGGCGGGACGCTCACTGCCTCGCGGCTGACCAGGATGTAGAAGGCGCCGGGGTCGAGGATGATGCCGCCCTGGCTGCGCGGATGGACCGGCGACCAATAGTCCGCAGGGTCGTAGTGGTCGGTGAGGCTAAGATCGATCAGCCCGGAATGCCGCCGCGCCTGCCATCCGACGATCCCGTCGGGCCCGCGGGGCGTCAGATCGACCGAGAAGCCGAGGCCGCCATCGATCAGCGCATCTGGCGTGTTGACGAGTGCATCCTCGCCGTGGAGGGCGGCCAGCGCCTCATCCGTCATCCGGCTGGTGCCGCGGTGAAAGCGGATCTGGTTGAGCCGGAGCCCCGGGCGGACCAGGACCGAAAAGGTGCGCGGGCTGATCTCGGCGAAGATGGGGCCGTGATAGCCTGGATCGACCCGGTCGAACTCGCCCGAGCGGTCGGTGATCAGACGGGTCAGCAGGTCGAGGCGCCCGGTCGAGCTCTTGGCGTTGGCGACCGCGCTGACCTGGGGCGGCAGGGCCAGCCTCTCGATCAACTCGGCCACATAGACGCAGCCGGTCTCCAGCACAGCACCTGGTCCAAGATCGATCTCGTGCATCGCGAATTCGGTCAGACGCGCGGCGACTGTGCGGCCCCTGCCTGCAAGGAAAGAGGCGCGGACCCGCCAGGCTCGGTGACCCAGGCGGAGATCGAGGCTTGCCGGCTGAACCTGCTCGCCGGTCACGGCGGGATCCGCGACGATCGTGCCGTCCGCCACCATCGTGCGGAGCTGTTGGGACGGAATGACCCCGTTTTCGCCCATCCAGCTGGCCCTCCCCCACATCGAGCGTGCCGAAACGAAAGACGCCAGCGGGGCTGCCGCTGGCGTCCTAAACCGTGGTCGGGCCGGCGAGATTCGAACTCACGACCTCTTGCGCCCCATGCAAGCGCGCTACCAGGCTGCGCTACGGCCCGACGGTCGCAGTGTTATAGCGGCTCGCCGGAACGGCGCAATGGCTTTGCCGCGGCGCTGATGGCCGGCGATTGGCCCCCGAAAAAGCGAAGGCCCGGCATGCCGGGCCCCGCTGTTATCCATCACCGCAGGGCCGTCAGTCGCGTTCGAGCCGCGAGAGCAAATCCTCGAGCCGGCTGATCGACGCGCGCACCCTTGCCATCTGGTCGCTGCGATCCGATTTGCCACCGCCCTTCCCAGTCAGATCCGAAGCGCCACTACCCGGAAGGCCGGTCTCGCCAGCCTCGGTAATCCGGTCGGACGCTTCGACGCGCGCCTTTATCGCCGCGAGTCGTTCGGACGCATCATCGGGCACCGTCGCCTCCAGGGTCAGCTCAGCACCGCTGTCGCCCCGGGCGATCACGGTTTTCGCGCCCTTTTCGCGCAAGACCTTTTGGACACCCTTAATGGTCATCCCATCGTCGTAGAGCAGCGCCTTGATACCGCGCAGCAACGCGACGTGGTCAGGCCGGTAAAGCCGCCGGCCACCGCCGCGCTTCATGGGCCTTATCTGGCTGAAGCGCGTTTCCCAAAACCGCAGGACATGCTGCGGCAAACCCAGTTCATTAGAAACCTCGGAGATGGTACGGAACGCATCGGGAGACTTCAAAGACCCACTAGAACTCTGTGCAACCGGTTTCGCCATCAATCGGCGCTCCCGTCATTCACCCGTTCCTTCATTATGTGAGAGGGGCGAAAGACCAGGACCCGGCGCGGGTCGATCGGCACCTCCTCGCCCGTTTTCGGATTTCGCCCCATACGGGCACCCTTGTCCCGGACCGCAAATGTCCCAAAAGACGAGATCTTAACGTTCTCGCCTCGTACCAATGCGTCAGAAATATGGTGAAGAATGATCTCGACCATTTCCGAGGATTCGTTACGAGACAGCCCGATTTCCCGGTAGACCGCTTCGCTTAAATCCGAACGCGTCAACGTATTCCCTGCCATTGGCAAACCCCGCACAACCGCAAACCCAAAGTCCCGCCTCGCACACTCAAAGATACGTTAGTGAGCGAAAGTGAGTCAATCTCAATGGCTTGCCATGCAGTGCGGACGCGGTGGGCGAAGGGGTTTAGAGGCGAATTTACCACCTGAGCAGTGCCGAACCCCAGGCTAGGCCGCCGCCGATTGCCTCCATCAGCAGCAATTGGCCGGGTTTGATGCGTCCGTCGCCAACCGCGATCGACAGCGCCAGCGGGATCGAAGCCGCCGAAGTGTTGCCATGATCGTGGACTGTCACCACAACTTTAGCGAGTGGGACGCCCGTTTTTTTCGCCGTTGATTCGATGATTCGCAGATTGGCTTGGTGAGGGACGATCCAGTCGATATCGCTGCCGGCGACCCCGACTTTGTCCATCACCTCGTGTGCGACGTCGGCGAGTTTGATCACGGCATGGCGGAAGACTTCCCGCCCCTCCATCTTCAGGAAGCCCGCCGCTTGGGTGGTGGACGGGCCGCCGGAGACATAGAGGATCTGGTTATGCTTGCCGTCCGAGTGAAGGCAAAGGCCCAGGAGGCCGCGATCCCCGGCGCCTCCGCGGCCCTCTGTGGCTTCTAGGATAACAGCGCCCGCGCCATCGCCGAACAGCACGCATGTCGACCGGTCCTGCCAATCCAAGATGCGGCTGAACGTTTCCGCGCCGATGACCATGACCCTTTTCGCCTGGCCCGATAGGATCAAGCCGTTGGCACTGGCGAGGGCGTAGATGAACCCGGCGCAGACCGCCTGCAGGTCGAAGGCGAAGCCGTTGTGCATGCCCAGAGCCGCCTGCACCCGCGTCGCGGTCGACGGAAAGGTCTGGTCCGGGGTCGCGGTTGCGATCAGCACTGCGTCGAGGTCGCCGGGCTCCATCCCGCCCTGCTCCAGCGCAGCGAGGCCGGCTGCGATCGCGAGATCGGAGGTCTTCTCCCCCTCCGCTGCGATATGGCGCTGTCGGATGCCGGTACGGGCGCGGATCCATTCGTCCGATGTGTCGATCCGGGCGGCCAGCTCGTCATTGGTGATTACCCGCTCCGGCAGGTAGTGTCCGCATCCGACGACCTGCGCCCTTACTGCGCTCATCTTTCTCCCGCTCCCGACTGGTCCGCGTCCTCCACAGGCACGGCATGATCTGCAGCGCCAGGCAGATTGGCAAGCTGGCGCACCAGATCGGTGCTGAAATCCGCCTCGGCCATGTCTGCAGCCAAACGCAGAGCAGCATCGAATCCGACGGCATCCGCGCCGCCATGGCTCTTCACCACCGACCCGTTGAGGCCCAGAAAGACCCCGCCATTCACGCGGCGCGGATCGATCCGCCGCGACAGGCGACGCAGCGACGTGACGGCGAAGAGCGAGGCGAGCCGGCTGAGCCAGGTGTGGCGAAATGCTTTCCGCAGGCCCTGGCCAATGAAGGTGGCCGTACCCTCTGCAGCTTTCAGCGCGACATTGCCGGTGAAGCCGTCGGTCACAATGACATCGGCTCGGGCGCCGGGAATGTCGTTGCCCTCGATGAAGCCTTCATAGGAAAACCGGGCATCCGGTAGGGCGGCGGCGGCCGCGATCAGCGGCGCTGCCTCCCGTACGGAACGGGGGCCCTTAGTCTCCTCGGTGCCCATGTTGAGCAAGCCGATCCGCGGTTGGTCGAGACCGAAGCTGAGCCGCGCATAGGCAGCGCCCATCACCGCGAATTGCAGTAGGTTGCGGGGATCTGCGCGAACATCTGCCCCCATATCCAGGACGGTGTTGAAGCCATGCGGCGCGGCTGCAGGCCAATGCACCGCAATGGCCGGCCGGTCGACGCCTGGCGCTTTGCGCAGCAACAGCACCGACATGGCCAGCAATGCACCGGTGTTCCCGGCCGACACCGCGACCCGCGCGTCGCCCGCCGCAACGCTTTTCAGGGCGAGCCACATGGAGCTTTGCCGCCGACTTCGGATTGCCGTCGCCGGGCGGTCCTCCATCGCAACCGTGTCGTCCGCATGCTGAACGGTGCACGCTGCCGCAACCTCGGCCCGTCGGGTCAACAGAGGGGCGATGACACCTTCGTCGCCGTGAAGAAGAAAGCGGAGGTCCGGACGCCGCCGCAAGGCACGTGCGATGCCCGCAATGACCACGCTGGGGCCGTGATCCCCGCCCATGGCGTCAATGGCGATGACCGTTTTCGCGCTGCTCTCCATCTTTGCACCGGTCTCCGGGCTTTGCCGCCCGCGCAGTCCGGCGCCCCTGGGGCGCGCGTCGGATCCGGGGCGCAGCGGGCCGGCCCGCTTACGCGGCGTCGTCGTCGAGATCCACCTCGTCCGCCTGCACCACGACCTCGCGATCACGATAGTATCCGCAGGCGGCACAGACGTGGTGCGGCAGCTTGCGCTCCCCGCAATTCGGGCATTCGACGCTCGCTGTCGCTGCAAGTCTGTCGTGGCTGCGGCGCATGCCGCGCTTTGAGCGGGTGACCCGGTTCTGTTGGACCGCCATCCTATCGACCTCTGTTCTACTCGTGGCCGGTCATCCATCGGCCCAGTTCGTACCAGCCTAACCGAGGGCCGGCCAGCCCCCGACCGGCGCGTGCGAGAGGTGCAGCGGTGACCAGAGCGGAGAGAGAGCGGGACAATACTCACATCACCGGTCGGTGCAAGCCCTTTGTTTGCGTCGATCACTCCTCGTTACGCGTGAGTTTCGCCTTAAGCGCGGCGAGCCCGGAAAAGGGTCTCGCCGCCTCGTCGGTCAATGGCTCGACGCCGTCTGGCGCGAAGATACGGTTGCCGAACTCGGCGCCCTCGGCCCGCGGCCACGGATCGATCAAAAGCGCGAGGCTCTCGACAAATATCCGCCCGAGACCGATCGTCTCGGTAAAGGGTTCTGGCTCTTCTTCGTCGTTCAGCAAAACGTCGATGTCCCCGGTGCTCACGATCCTATGCGCAGGCAGGAAGCGGCGCTCCACTGGCGCGTCGATCCGGCTTTCGACCTGGGTCAAAGTGACCACGCAAGTCTGCCCGACCGTGGCGGTGAGTTTTCCTTCCAGCCGCCAGCCATCAGTTTCGAACGGCATCAGTGTCCCCGTGAGCGCGGCGCCGGACAATGCGCCGAGGCCGAGGAAGACGGCCACGTCCTGCGCCTCGCCGTCGGTCAACGAGAGTGAGACGGGGTTCGCTGCACCAGGCTCTAGCGCGCCAACCTGCACGTCGTGAGTTAGCGGTAGGCCCCCCTCGGTCAGTTCCGGCATCATCGCCATCAGCGGCATCCCATCGTCTTGATTGCCCCGTCTTCTGCCAGCACCCGCCCGCGCTTGAACTTAAGATGCCGGCACAGTACTGAAAACCCGGATCTACGAGGGAAATGGCCGATGATAGGTATGAAGACAGGGCTGCGGCTGTTGGTTGCCGGGACGATCCTGGGCCTTGCGGGATGCGCTGGCGTTGTCAGGACCCATGGCTATGCACCGCTCGACGAGCAGGTGGCCGAGATCCAGGTTGGCATCGACACTCGCGGCTCGGTCCGGCGCAAGATCGGCCGGCCTGGTGCGGATGGGGTCTTCACCAATGACGGCTGGTACTATGTCGCGACCCAGATCGAGCACAAGACCTATAACGACCCGAAAGTGATCAGCCGCCGCATCGTTGCCGTGACCTTCGACGATACTGACATTGTCGATGGTGTGAACTTTTATGGGCTCGAGGACGGCCGGGTAATCGATCTGCAGACCCGCACCACGCCGACCTTTGGGCGCCAACTGACTGTGCTGCAGCAAATCCTCGGCAATATCGGCAACATCACCGGCGACCAGATCCTCGGCGGGAACTGACGGGTCTCTGCCTGAGCCGTGCTGTGCGGTTCAGGCCTCTTGCCGCGTGGGCATCCTGCGCATCAGCCAAATCAGCGCCAGGCCAGCCACCGTCAGGCCGGGCAGCATCGCCATATTGACCGCATCCCATCCCCAGGCGGAGATCAAGACGCCGGAGGAGGCGGAGGCGAGCGTGACCATCCCGAAGACCAGGAAGTCGTTCAGCCCCTGCACGCGCCCGCGGTCTTCGGGCCCGTGGCTCTCGGCCAGCAATGTCGTGGCGCCGATAAAGCTGAAGTTCCAGCCGAGGCCGAGCAGGATCAAGGCGATCGCGAAATGCTCGAAAGCGATGCCCGAGAGGGCCACGACCCCCGCAATCGCCAGAAAGGTCAGGCCGATGCAAATCACCCGCGGCGTGCCGATGCGCGCGATCAATGGGCCGGTGATGAAGCTGCCAGCATACATCGCCACGATATGGCCTCGGGTGACCGAGGCGACGTCGCCGGTTCCGAACCCGCAAGCGACCATGGCGAGCGGCGTCGACGTCATCACCAGGTTCATCAGAGCGTAGGAGACCATCGCGCAGAGCATGGCGACCACCAGCTTTCGGTCGCGCAAGATTTCGCGATAGCTGCGTCCGGGTTTTTGGCCGCGGATCCGCCGCTCCGGCGCCGGGATCTCCAGGAACAAGAGCGGAATTGCGCCGATTAAGTTGAGCCAGACCAGCACAAAATAAGCCCCAGCATAGGGGATCGGCTCGAGATAGTCGCTGAATTCGATCACCAATTGCGGGCCGAGCAGGGCTGCGACCAGTCCACCGGCCATGACCCAGGAGATCGCGGTCGGTCGAAAGCGCGGCGAGGCGAGATCGGCGGCGGCGAAGCGATAGAAGCCCTGGCCCGCCATATAGATGCCAGTCAGCGCACTGGCGGCGAGGAAGAGGCCGAAACTCTTCTCCTGGATCGCATGGACCGCCAGGGCCGCGCCGAGAACGCCGGCACCGGCGGCGAGCAGGAAGCCGGTGCGCCGGCCGAAGCGCGCCATCAGCGCCGACATCAGGGGTGCTGCACACATCGACCCCCCGACGATCATCGTGATCGGCAGAGTGGCGAAGGCCGGGCTTTCCGCCAAAGTGGCGCCAACCAAAGTGCCGAGGATGAAATGCACCGGAAGCTGCGCGCCCAGGATCGATTGCGCCCAGGCAAGGATCAGCACCACGCGCCGCGCCGCGCGGTCGTCGTCGCCATCGACAATTGCGATTGCGTCGGTCATCTCGCTCCGTTCCGATCGGCTGCCGGCTTTGCCCTGGTTCGGACATGCCAGTTCTGAAGCGTCACGATCCCACCATTTTGCGGCCGAAGTGTGAAGAGACGGCGCCGCCAACGGGGGCGCCTGTGCGCCGCCACGGGCCAAAGCGCAGGCACAGCAGGCAACGGCGCAGGAAGCACGGCGGTAGCCGTTGCAGCCGCGAAAGAACGGCTCACATTGTAGGCGACAATGATATCGTTTCGGGACGCGCCGGCGCAGACGCTCTGTTCGCTCAGACGGCTGGCTTGCGTTAGTGCCCGGCTTTGTCGACGTTCTTTACTCGCCCCCCGACGTCCCTCCGCTGGCCCGCCCTTCGGCGGCGCGCCCCGGGGCTTGGGGGCTTCCTCTCCCTCGGCAAGGCAGCGCAGGTTTCGGGTGGGTGGGCGGGTCCCGGGGCGCGCCGCGGTCACGCCGAAAGTGTCACCGGTCGGGCAGGGTGCCGGGCCGGGCCTCCCGTGCCATATGGTCGAGCACGGCATTCACGAACTTCGCTTCCTTGCCTGCCTCGAAAAATGCTTTGGCGATGTCGACATACTCGCCGATCACAACCTTGGGGGGCACGTCCTGCCGCGCGGTCAACTCGTGCCCCGCCGCCCGGAACACAGCCCGCAGCGTTGCATCGATCCGCCCGAGGGGCCAGCGCTCCACCAGCGCCCGGTCGGTCAATTGATCGATCTCCACCTGCGCCCGCACGACGCCCTCGAGAATATCGCGGAACAGTCGCTGGTCGGCTTCGTGATAGCTCACGCCCTCCAGCTCTGCGCCCAGGCGATGGTCGCTGAATTCCTTCGAGACCGCCGCCCAATCGGCGCCGGTGATCTCCATCTGATAGAGCGCTTGGACCGCGGCCAGTCGCGCGGCCGAGCGGGCGCGCCGGTCCGCCTGTGCGGACGCCGCCATCTCAGCCGGTCCTCGGTTGCGCCGCTTGGGCAAGCAGAATGTCAGCCTCCGGCGAGTGGAGGCCATCGCTGCCAGGCGCGAAACGCCGCGCGAGCGCAATCAAATGCAGCGCCGCCTGGGCTGCGCCGCCGCCCTTGTCCAACTGTCCAGGATCGGCGCGCTGGATCGCTTGAGCTTCGGTCTCGACGGTCAGGATGCCGTTGCCGATACAGAATCCCTCGAGCCCCAACAGGGTCAGCCCGCGTGAGCTGTCGTTGCACACCGTTTCGTAATGGGTGGTCTCGCCGCGGATCACGCAGCCGAGCGCCACGTATCCGTCGAACCTCCCAGCGCGGGAGGCGAGGCGGATCGCGGTCGGGATCTCCAATGCGCCGGGGACCTCCGCCCGTTCGACCCGTGCATTTACCGGTACCAGCGCGGCCTCGGCCCCTGCAATCAGGTGATCGGCGATCTGGCGGTAGAACGGTGCCACCACCAGCAGCACCCGCGGTGGCGCCGCAAGCTCCGGCAGCGACAGGGCCTCATCCTTGGGCGCCGCCATGCTCAGCCCTCCCGCGGCGCTATCGGCCGCACATCGGTGATGGTGATGTCATAGCCGTCGAGGCCTACCACCTTCGGCGCCGGCGAATTGGTCAGCAGGATCATTTCCCGCACCCCGAGCGCACCGAGGATCTGAGCGCCGACGCCATAGTGACGCAGTTCCTTCGGCGAAGCGCCGCGCGGACGCAGCCGGTCCGAGATCGCACTGGGCGAGGTGTCGCGGATTACAATCACCGCACCGCGCCCTTCTGCGGCAATGGCAGCCATGGCATTTGGCACTTGCTGCCAGCGTTCGGGGTTCAGCGCGAGGATATCCTCCAGCGGATCCAGCACATGCATCCGCACCAGCGCAGGCGGTCCCGTCAGATCGCCCTTCACCAGCGCGTAATGCTCAGCGCCGTCGGGGCTGTCGCGGAACACCCGCAACTGCCAAGTGCCGCCGACCATCGACGTAATCTCCGCCTCCTCCACCGCGCGCACCAAATTATCATAGCGGCGACGATACGCGATGAGGTCAGAAATGGTGCCGATCTTCAGGCCATGGCGCTGCGCGAAGGCGACCAGATCCGGCAGCCGCGCCATCGAGCCGTCCTCGTTCATGATCTCGCAGATCACACCGGCAGGCGTCAGGCCCGCCAGCCGCGCGATATCGACCGCTGCTTCCGTATGCCCCGCCCGCACCAACACCCCGCCGTCTCGGGCGCGGAGGGGAAAGATATGGCCTGGTGTCGCGATATCCGCCGCCGTGGTCGCCGGGTCGATGGCAACCGCAATCGTCCGGGCCCTGTCATGGGCGGAGATGCCCGTCGTAACCCCCTCCCGCGCCTCGATCGACACCGTAAACGCAGTTTCATGGCGCGAAGAATTCGTCTGCGCCATGAGGGGCAGGCCCAATGCATCAATACGTTCGCCGGGCAGGGCGAGGCAGATCAACCCCCGGCCATGGGTCGCCATGAAGTTGATCGCATCCGGGGTCGCCATTTGCGCGGGGATCACCAGATCGCCTTCGTTCTCCCGGTCCTCATGGTCGACCAAAATCACCATTCTGCCGTTGCGGGTATCCTCCAGGATCTCCGCGACCGTCGAGATGGCGTCTCGGTAATGTTCGTCCATTGCGTCGGTATCCCCGCGGGCGTCCGTCGCCGCACCGGGCGGCACATAACGCGGACCGAACGCGATTTCCAGCGCGACGGCGCGGCAGCACGACGCGGGCTATGCGCGGCTTGTTGCCGCCGCGGTCACCGCTCGTCCGAGCAGGACTCCAACACATCGATCATAGTGGTCAGCGACACGATCCAGTCGCCATAGACCCGTGTCCGGAAGGATCGGTCGTCTTCCGCCGGCTCCATGCGGAAGATCTGCAGCTCATCGTCTATGCCGAGCGCCTTTGTCGTTACCCGAATTTCCGCCTGCACGGGCCCCGCATCGGTCACCGGCGTCCAGCCGCGGGCGGCGAGCCTCTCGCCGAGACAGGGTGCAGCGCTCTCGACGCTGCCGCGATAGGTTTTGTCCAACAATGTGCCGCGGGCGATCAGGTCTTCCTCGGTCTGCTTTGCGCAGGCGACGGAGAGACAGGCGGCCGCGAACAGCAGCGTGGAAGCTTTCAAGCGCATCGATCGCACTCCGAACTTGCGGACCGAGAACAACCTCTAGGAAGGTTGCGGCGGTCGATACACGCGCATTGCGGAGAGATTAAGACAGGAAGCTCGCGACTTCGGTGCGTCGGAGGTGCTGACCAGCGTCAGGTAGCGCCCTCGGCAAAGTAACTCTCAGCGGGCAGGAACTTCGCCAAGCGCGCGGCATCGGCCCAATCCCGCTCGGCTGCGAGGGCACCGATCATCACCACGGCATCGCCTGGGAGCTTCATCGGGTCCAGGATCGCCCGGATCGCTGCCCGTCCTGGGCCGAGGCCCGCCTGTGGATCCGGTCCCGGACCTATCATGGCGAAAAGCGGGCCATGCGCGCGGACCAAAGCCTCGCACAACCTGTCGGCCTCGGTCGCATCGGCCATTAACAGCCGTTCGCAATCGATCAACCGACCGAGATGGTCCGCCTGGCGTGCCGGCACCCGCGCCGCCCCGGGCGGCAGGTCGAGCGCCGCGGAGGTAAACAGAAATGCCACGATGTCTCTTCCTGTGCCGAGCCTGACGGAGGCATAGGTCGGATAGCTCAAGCCTAGCTGCCGGGCCCTCGCCACGCGCAGACGCACAATCTCCAATGGCAAATGCGGCAGTAGGGCCGCCCGTGCCTTCTTCCAGACATGGCGGCGCCAGGAGCGGCCGGGCTCTAAGGGTGGGCCCTGGTTGTGGCCGATGCCGGCAACCGTCTCGCCGGCAAGGCGCGTGAGCGGAGAGCGCATCAGCTCGCTTCCCGAAGCCGCGCAACATACCGGGCCATCAAATCGATCTCCAGATTGACCTCCGTGCCGACCGCGGCCTGGCCAAGCGACGTCACCGTCCAAGTATGCGGGATGATGTTGACGCCGAACCTTGTCTCCTCGCCATCATCGACCACGGTGTTGACGGTCAGAGAGATGCCGTCGACCGCGATGGAGCCTTTCTCGGCGATGAATGGCCCAAGGGTCCTGGGGGCTGCGATCTCCACTCGATGAGAGGCGCCGTCCGGCCGGATTTCCGTGATTGTGCCTAGGCCGTCGATATGACCGGACACGATATGCCCGCCGAGCTCGTCGCCAACCCGCAGGGCAGGTTCCAGATTGACCCGTGTGCCGACACCCCAACGACCTAGGCTGGTCCGCGCCCGCGTCTCGGCCGAGGCTTCTACCGCGAACCAGTTGCCGATATCCGTACCGGTCTCCACCACAGTGAGGCAGATGCCGTTGCAGCAGATCGAGGCACCGATGGGAATGGTGCCGGCAGGCCGCTGACAGGCGATACGGAGCCGGGTGTCGCCCAGCTCTTCGACCGAGAGCACCTCGCCAACCTCCTGAACGATCCCAGTAAACATCGACACTGCCCCCGCTTGTTCGGCCCAAGGCCTAACGCGGGCCTTAGGGGCCGGCAAGGCCGTTTGTGGTGCCTTAACCATGGCGCCGTAACCAGTTGCGCGAGATCATGCCCCGAATGAGGCGAGGGAACGCCGTGCTGGATCAGGCAGAAGCCGTCAATGCGAGCTCCCAAATGGCGGGAGGGCGGGTGTTCCTGTTCTTGCAGGGTCCGCATGGTCCTTTCTTTCGTCGCCTGGGCAAAGCGCTGGAGCGGCAGGGCGCCGCCATCATCCGTGTGGCCTTCAATGCGAGTGACGCCGCGGCTTGGCGTGGCACTGGACCTCTGCTGGCTTTTTCCGGCGACGCAAAGGCGTTCGGAGGCTGGCTTTCCGCAGCGATTGCGGTCCGGGGGGTTACGGACCTGGTGGTCTATGGCGACACGCGGCCGTTGCATCGCATCGCGATCCAGGTCGCGTCAGTCCATGGCTTGACCACGCACCGGTTGGAGGAAGGGTATCTCCGCCCCTATTGGATCACCTACGAGCGCCAAGGCCTCAACGGTGCCTCGCCGCTTTGCTGTTATCCGTTGTTGGTCGGCGCCGGGCGGGCCGAGCCCGATGTCATGGAGGAATTGCCGACGCGATGGGGCGACGCGTTGGCGCATCGCCTGCACGCAATAGCCTATCATGCTCGGCTGTTTCTTCCCTCGATGCGCTATGGGCGGCAGGCGACCGACGGTCGCTCCAGGCTGGGGGAGGCGTCGTCGTACATACGCCGGGCACTCTTGCTGCCCTGGATCCGGCTGCGCCGTGGGTTGGCCCGCCTTGCCCTGGACAGGCTTCCGCAGCGCTATCATATGGTGCTCCTCCAGCTCAGCTTCGACAGCGCCGTGACCGAGCACTCGCCATATCGCCAAATGGCCGAGGTGATCGAGGACTGTGTTGCCGCCTTTGCCCGCTCCGCCGCCAGGCGGGGAGAGGTGTTGGTCTTCAAAGCGCATCCCTTCGAAAGCGGCCATGATAGGCTGCGCGCCAAGATGCTGGCTGTAGCCCGGCGCCACGGGGTCGCCGGGCAGGTCCGTTTCATCGATGGCGGAACGAAGCTGGCGCGGCTCCTCGACGGTGCCCTTTCGGTCGTGACGATTAACTCGACGGCAGGGCAGCAGGCTCTTTGGCGCGGCAAGCCGGTGAAGGCGCTGGGGCAGGCGGTCTATGCACGGCGTGGCCTGGTTTCGGATCAGCCGCTCGCGGCGTTCTTCGACGCCCCGCAGCCGCCCGATATGGATCTCTACCGCCATTTCCGGGCGCTGATGCTCCGCTACACGCAGTTGCCGGGGTCGTTCTATGCCCGCCCGGGGATCGATCGCCTGCTGGAACGGTTGCCGGGCGTGATGCTCGATCCGGCCGACCCTTACGATCGAGGCGTCAGCCCTGTCGGTGCGCGAGCGCGGCGTGACATGAGCGACGCGACCGTACATTTTCCGCAATCTGGCCTCGCGCCGCCCCATTCCGACCCCGCTGCGGCCTAGCCGGCGCGGATGGCCTGCGTTAAGAAATACGAATGAACGCCCGGAAGCGGGGCCCATAAGGGCTGCCGGATGGACATGGGCGACATAGGAGCGTTGAGGATGTTTCACGGCAGACGCTTGCTCGGCCTCTGTTCGGCCGCGCTGATCAGCCTATCGGCGGCGGCGTGCACGTTGCCGCGGAGCGGCCCGTATCTCGAGGAGATAACGGCAGACGAGCAAGGGCTCTTGCCCTTCGATCTGATCGCCGTCACGCCCGACGTCGCCTCGATCACCCGTGTGGATGAGAGTTCCGCCTTCGCCATACGCTTCATGCAGACCCCTCCCGAACGCACCAACACCATCGCTCGCGGCGACGTCATAGCCATCACCGTTTGGGAAAACATCGACGAGGGCCTGCTCAGTCCGCAGGGCATCGGTGCAACCACGCTCCCCAATTCGCAGGTCGACAGCCAGGGTTTCCTGTTCGTGCCCTATGTCGGTGCGATCCGGGCGGAGGGGCGGACCATGACGCAATTGCGCGAGGCGATCCGCACCGAACTTTCGGAGCGGACCTTGAACCCACAGGTCGACGTCTTTCCGGTCGAAGCCGGCGGCCGTATCGTTTCGATCCAAGGCCAGGTCAACAGTCCGGGGCTCTATCCGATCGAGAAGCCGACCGAGCGGCTGCTCGCCATGCTGGCCCGCGCGGGTGGCGTCAATGACGATCCCGAGATCATTCGCATCAAGCTGCGTCGAGGCAGCGAATCCGGGGTGATCTCGGTCCAGGATCTCTATGATCGGCCTGAGAACGATATCGCGCTGCGTGCCGGTGACGCTCTGATCGCCGAGCGGGACCGCCGGATCTTCACGGCCTTGGGGGCGGTGCAGGGGCCTGCGACCGTGCCGTTTCCTACACGTGATCTGAGTGTCGCCCGTGCGCTCGGCGTTGTCGGCGGTTTGGTCGATGCCACCGCGGACCCGACCGGGGTATTCGTGTTCAGGGTCGAGCCGCCGGAGATTGCCGACCGCCTGTTCCCTGGCCGCCAGACCACCGAACCGACCCGGGTCGCCTACATTATCGATTTGACTGAGCCGGGCGGGTTGTTCGTTGCGGCGGACTTTATGATGCGCGACCAGGATACGCTCTATGTCACGACGGCGCCGTTCGTGCGGTGGCAAAAGGTGCTGCAATCCATCGCGCCGCTGGTTGGCTTCGCCGGGTCGGCGCGTTCCCTCAGTGGTATCTGATCGGGCGCCAGAGAGAGAGGGTGTCGGGGCCTAGCATCTCCACCCCGACAACAGCCAAACGCGGCGCGTCGTCAAGGGCTGCCAACCCAAGATGGCCTACCGCGGATAGCGCGTCTCCGCCGAGCGCCGTGCCCGCAGAGAAGAGCGCTAGCTCATCGACCAAGCCAGCCCGCAGGAGCCCGGCCGCAAGTCGGCCGCCGCCTTCGCAGAGCAGGCGCGTTACGCCCTGCGCCGCCAGTTGGGCCAAGGCGGGCGCAAGCGCCACGCCCCCCTCCGGGTCCAGTTCGGAGGCTATGGGCAAGACGCCCAGAGCGGCGAGTGCTTTCTGCGAGCGGATAGCGGCACCGGCCCCATGCAGCGCCCAAACCGGCTGCTCCCGCGCCGATGCTGCAAGCCTCCCGCCAGTCGGTAACGAGAGAGTGGTGTCCAACACAATGCGGATCGGTTGCGCCGTATCGGGTCCGCATCCGCGTACATTCAGCATCGGATCGTCCGCCCGCGCGGTTCCGGCGCCCACCATCACCGCATCCGCCTGGGCCCGCATTGCATGCACACGCAGGCGCGATTGCACCCCGGTGATCCACCGGCTCTCGCCCGAGGCGGTGGCGATGCGCCCGTCGAGGCTTGCCGCGAGCTTCAGCGTCACATGCGGTCGTCCCCGCTCGATCCGCGACAGGAAGCCGGCATTGACCGCACGCGCCTCTGCCACCAACAGCCCGGTATCGAGGGCTACCCCGGCCTCGCGCAGACGGGCGAAGCCGCGTCCGGCCACGCGCGGGTCCGGATCCTGCAACGGGCAGACAACCCGTGAAATACCGGCTGACACGATCGCATCGGCGCAGGGCGGCGTCAGCCCGTGATGGGCGCAAGGCTCCAGCGTAACATAGAGCGTTGAACCACGCAGCGTCTCGGCACCAAAGGCCAGCGTCGCAGCGGCGATCGCCACGGTCTCGGCATGGGGACGTCCGCCGGATCCGGTGATACCGCGGCCCAGCAACCGCCCGTCGCGGACGATCAGGGCGGCGACGGCAGGGTTGGGCGCCACGGATCCGACCCGGCGGCGGGCGAGGGACAGCGCGGCGCGGAGCCAACGCGCATCGATGCCCCCATCTGCCATCGGCTCAGACGTCGTCGGCCGTGGCGGGTCGCAGTTCCGAGACGAAATCTTCGAAATCGTTCGCCTCTTGGAAGTTCTTGTAGACGCTGGCGAAACGGACATACGCGACCGTGTCGATCCGGGCGAGGCTCTCCATGACGATCTCGCCGATCTGTTCCGAGGGGATGTCGGTGTCGCCGGTGCTCTCAAGCCGCCGCACGATGCCGTTGATCATCTGTTCGACTCGCTCCGGGTCGACCGGCCGCTTTTGCAGCGCGATGCGGATCGAGCGGGCGAGTTTGTCGCGGTCGAAGTCTTCGCGCCGCCCATTCTTCTTGACCACCACCAAGTCGCGCAACTGCACGCGTTCATAGGTGGTAAAGCGCCCGCCGCATGCGGGGCAGAAGCGCCGCCGCCGGATCGCGACGTGGTCTTCGGCAGGCCTGCTGTCCTTAACCTGCGTGTCGGTGTTGCCGCAGAACGGGCAGCGCATCTTGATCTCCGTCAGCCATTTGGGCGCACCAGTATAGGCGACCCCTTACGCGTTGTGTAGTGGCTGCTGAATGCCCCCAGATCTTGGCAATGACGTCGGTAAATCACGGTCACGGCGCTGTGAGGCGCGTTATGTGTGTGCAAGAAGATCGCTATGTTCACGGCCTCTAAGAGCAACCATTGTTTGGAGGGACGTCGATGACACGTTTTGCGGGAGTTCTTTTGGCGGCGGCCATGACGGTGTCGCCTTTGGCGGCACAGGCGGGTGGAGCGGGAACCGGCAGCTTCACCGGGGCCTCGAACCATGTGACCAAAGGCGAGGTCGAGGTGGTCAAGGCCGACGGTGGCTGGGAGGTGCATCTGAAGGAGAGTTTTTGGTTCGATGGCGCCCCAGACCCGCGCATCGCGTTCGGCAAGGACGGGACGTTCGCGGATGGCACCGATTTCGAGCCGTTGCGCCAGGACACGGGCGCCCAGGTTTATAAGGTTCCTGCCTCGATCGACCCGGAAGACTTCGACACCGTGGTTCTTTGGTGCCGGCAATTCTCAGTGCCCCTCGGCCAGGCGCTGCTGAAGTAGTCAGTCCTCGATCGTCAACTGCGGTTCCTACCGCGAACGAGCCGCCGGCGATGTGCCGGCGGCGAGTGGACGGTTCAAGTGGTCCCGGGTGAGATCCCGGAGATTATAACTGCCAAGTCGGAGACTAGGCGCCCACGGCGTCGTAGATAGGGAAGCGGGCGCAGAGGGTTTTGACCTTCTCCCGCACCGTGGCTTCTACCGCGGCGTTGCCTTCTTCGCCATTCGCGGCGAGGCCGTCGACCACCTCGCAGATGAACTGAGCCACCTGCCGGAACTCCGCCTCGCCGAAGCCGCGGGTGGTTCCTGCGGGCGATCCGAGACGCAGGCCGGAGGTGACCATCGGCGGCTCCGGATCGAAGGGGATCCCGTTCTTGTTGCAGGTGATATGCGCGCGCAGCAGCGACTGCTCGGCCGCGTTGCCCTTCACGCCCTTGGGCCGCAGATCGACCAGGCAAAGATGCGTGTCGGTCCCGCCAGTGATGATGTCGAGCCCGCCTTTGATCAGCTCGTCCGCCAAGGCTTGGGCGTTCGAGATCACCTGAGCGATGTAGGAGCGATATTCCGGGCGCAGCGCCTCGCCAAATGCCACGGCCTTCGCGGCGATGACATGCATCAGCGGCCCACCTTGCAGTCCGGGAAACACCGCCGAGTTGATCTTCTTCGCCAGCGCCTCGTCATTGGTCAGGATGATGCCGCCGCGGGGGCCGCGCAGGGTCTTATGGGTGGTCGAGGTTGCCACATGGCAATGGTCGAGTGGGTTCGGATGGTGCCCGCCTGCGACCAGGCCAGCGAAATGCGCCATGTCGACATGGAGGAGCGCGCCGACGCTGTCCGCAATCTCGCGAAACTTCTTGAAATCGATCTGCCGCGGCACGGCGGAGCCGCCTGCGTAGATCAGCGCCGGCTGGCTCTCCTCCGCCAGCTTTGCAACTTTGTCATAGTCGATCCTATGGTCCGCCTCGCTGACCCCATACTGCACAGCATTGAACCATTTACCTGAAAGGTTTGGCCGCGCGCCATGGGTCAAGTGCCCGCCGGAGGCCAGGTCCATCCCGAGGATCGTGGCACCGGGCTTGATCGTGGCCAGCATCACCGCCTGGTTCGCTTGGGCACCGGAATGCGGCTGCACATTTGCGAACTTGCAGTTGAAAAGCTGCTTAATCCGGTCAATTGCCAGTTGCTCCGCCACATCCACATGCTGACAGCCGGCATAGTAGCGTCGACCCGGATACCCCTCGGCATACTTGTTGGTGTTAACCGAGCCCTGGGCCTCCATCACCGCGCGGCTCACGATGTTCTCCGAGGCGATCAGTTCGATCTCCTCCTGCTGGCGCTGCAACTCACCGCGTAAAGAGGCGAACAGCTCCGGATCGCGGGTCGTCAGGGTTTCGCTGAAGAAACCACTGTCGCGGGTGGGGGCATCCATGGCGCGTCTCCTAAGGTTTTCCGTTCTGCGGGGCGTTTGCCCGCCAGATAGCTGCTGGGGCGGATACATCAAATCTGGCACAGCCGAAAGCGGATCCCAGCGGCAGGGCTGTACAATTCCGCTTAATGGGCGTTAAGCGGGGCTGTTCCGCAGGGCGGAAAGAGATGGCGGCAGCCACTCTTAGCGCCCCATAGCGCGCGCCGGCGCTGCGATGGACGACCGCAAAGCGCACCGCTATGGTCCGCCGCGGTTGGGGAGGGACGAGCGTGAGCGGCGAGAGGATCTGCTTCGTGGCAAGCATGGTGGAGGAGGCGCAGGCATCGCTGCAGTCGCTGCGCACGCGCTATGGCCATGTGCCGCCGGAAGAAGCTGCGGTGATCGTCCCCCTCGGTGGCGACGGCTTCATGCTGCAGACCCTGCATTCCTTCATGGATCTGGGCCTGCCGGTCTATGGGATGAACCGGGGCACTGTCGGCTTTCTTATGAACGAGTTCAGCGAGGACGATCTGCCGGAGAAGATCGCGGCCGCCCGGCGCGTCACGATCAATCCGTTACAGATGACCGCTTGGGACGCCATGGAGCGACGGGTTCAGGCGCTGGCGATCAACGAGGTGAGCTTGCTGCGAGAAACCCGACAAGCGGCGAAGCTAAGGATCCGGATCGATGGCGACGTGAAGATGGAGGAGTTGATCTGCGATGGCGCCATGGTGGCGACGCCGGCGGGCTCGACAGCCTACAACCTCTCGGCGCATGGCCCGATCCTGCCGATCCGCGCCCGGCTGATGGCGCTGACCCCAGTGGCGGCGTTTCGCCCGCGGCGCTGGCGCGGCGCCCTGCTGCCTTGGGAGGCCGTGGTCTCCTTCGACATTCTCGAACAGCAGAAGCGCCCAGTCTCGGCAACCGCCGACCACACGGAGGTACGCGACGCCCGCCGCGTCGAAGTGCGTGCCGTCGAGGAGATTGCGATAAAGCTGCTGTATGACCCCGGCCATGGCCTGGAAGAGCGGTTGATCCGCGAGCAATTCGCCGCCTGAGGAGGGCGCGTTATGGAAGATCAATGGCTGGCTTGGGCGAAACGGCTCCACGCCCTGGCCAGCACCGGCCTACATTTCGGCGCCGACAAATTCGATCTGGAGCGCTACGAGGAAATGGCCGGGATTTCGACGGCGATGCTGAGCGCACTCGGCGGCGTGAAGCCCGCCGACCTTACCGCGGCCTTCCCGGATCTGGGCGACGGCTATGCGACCCCCAAAATCGATGTGCGCGGGGCGTTTATCGAAAACGGCAAGATCCTCTTGGTTCAGGAGAGCCGCGACGGTTTGTGGACCCTGCCAGGGGGTTATGCGGATATCGGCCTTTCGCCCGCCGAGAACGTCGCTAAAGAGGTCTGGGAGGAGGCGCATGTCCGCGTCCGCGCCCATCGGCTCTATGCCCTGCTGCACAAGGCGAAGCACCCGTACGATCAGGGGGTGCATGACTTCTACAAATTCTTCTTCCTCTGCACACGCGAGGCGCCGGGCGACCCGCGACCGGGCCTAGAGACGACCGAGGTCGGGTTCTTCGCCCCTAATGCGATCCCGCCTTTGTCGAGCAATAGGACGCTGATGCAGGACATCGACGCGGCCTACGCCGCCCATGCCGATCCGGACCGCCCCGCGATCTTCGATTGACGCCTGGCGCGTGGCGTCACACCTAGGAACCGAGGCGCAACGCACGGGGTAGGCGATGGCACTGACGGTGGGCGAGCAGGTCAGATGGTGGAGCTTGGCCCTTATCGGCCTGGTCTTGGTGTTGTGGCTGCTTCTCGACGCGGTGCTGCCCTTCATCATCGGTGCGGTGATCGCCTACTTTGCCGACCCTCTCGCCGACCGGCTGGAGCGGATGGGTTTGTCCCGGATCCTGTCGACCTGCATCATCATCGTTGGTTCCACAGGCATTCTGGTCGTGCTGCTGGTGCTGGTGATCCCGACGATCATCGACCAAGTCGTGGCGCTGATCCGTCAGGCCCCGGAGTTCCTCCGCCAGGTTCAAACTATCGTGGAAACCCGGCTGCCCGATCTCAGCGCCGACAGCAAGTTCCTCGCCGGCGCGATCGAGGAGATGGATGTCAAGGTCAAGAAACTGAGCGCCGAGGTTGTGACCGGCGTCGTCTCTGGCACCTTCTCGCTCCTCAACCTGTTGATCGTCCTGGTGGTGGCCCCGGTCGTAGCCTTCTACATGCTCTATGACTGGGACAACATCATCGCCGAGGTGGATGATTGGCTGCCGCGCCAGCATCGCCCAGTGATCCATCGCCTGGCTTCGGAGGTCGATGACGTCCTCGCCGGCTTTATCCGCGGGCAGGTAACGGTCTGCTTGATCCTCGGCATGTTCTACGCGGTGGCGCTTAGCGCATTAGGACTCAATTTCGGCTTTCTGATCGGGGCCTTTGCCGGGCTCATCTCGTTCATCCCGTTCGTGGGGTCGATCTTCGGCGGTCTGCTGTCTATCGGCGTCGCCCTCGCACAGTTTTGGGCGGAGCCGGGAATGGTGATCGCCGTCGCGGTCGTATTCCTTTCCGGTCAGGCCGTGGAGGGCAATTACCTGACGCCAAAGCTCGTCGGCGGGCATGTGAAGTTGCACCCAGTTTGGCTGATGTTCGCCCTATCGGCCTTTGGTGGGCTGTTCGGCTTTGTCGGGATGCTCGTGGCGGTGCCGGCGGCAGCGGCTATCGGCGTGCTCGGCCGGTTCATGATGAGCCAGTACAAAGAGGGGCGGCTCTACCGCGGAGCCGAGATCGCCTCCGGCACCCGGCCGCCCGGCGATAGGCTTCTGGAAGACCCAGAGCGCAGCGCGCGGGAACCGGACGACAGGGCATGACCGCGTCGGACCAGTTCACCCTCAGCTTGCCGCATCGCGAAGTGCTGGGGCGAGAGGATTTCCTCTGCTCCGAGGCGAATGCCGAGGCTCTGGCAATTGTCGAGGCTTGGGAGCAATGGCCCGGGCGGCGGCTGGCGCTGATCGGGCCGCCCCGGTCGGGGAAGACCCATCTCGCCCATGTCTGGATGGCCGCCACCGGCGCTGTAGTGGCAGAGGCTAGGACCCTCGGCCTCGCCGACCCGGCCCCGCTCGCGGCGGCGCGGTTCGTGGTGGTCGAGAATGCCGATCGCCTCGGCGATGCTCGGACAGCAGAGGATGCGCTCTTCCACCTCTACAATTTGATGGCGGCGGAGGGGGGGCATCTCCTGCTGACTGCAAGATCAGCGCCGACCGCCTGGCCGCTCGCCACTCCCGACCTCGCCTCTCGGGTGCAGTCCCTGGCGCTCGCCCGGATCCAGCCGCCGGATGACACCTTACTGTCATCGGTTCTCATTAAGCTCTTTCGCGACCGGCAGATCGATGTGTCACCCGATGTGGTCCGCTTTCTCGCGAAACGGATGGACCGGTCATTTGCCGCGGCGGAGAGCATCGTGGCAAAGCTTGACGGGCTGTCGCTCACCCGCAAACGTCCGGTGACGCGCGCCATGGCCGCAGAGGTGCTCGGAGACGGCGCCGCGGCAGAGTAATAGTCCGGGCCGTTGCGCCGGGGCACAGGAAGACCGGGGGCGACGAGAATGCGCGCAGATTTTCTCAACATTGCAACCACGGAGATCCCCGAGAAGCACCGGGTCAAGATCGACGTCGCAGGGCCCGAACGCTTCGAGAACCGAGAGCTTTCCTGGCTCGGCTTCAACACTCGGGTGTTGGAGGAGGCCGAAAACCCCCATCAGCCGCTGTTGGAACGGGTGCGCTTTCTCTCGATCTCCGGCAACAATTTGGATGAATTCTATACGGTCCGCGTCGCGGGTCTGCGCCAACAGGACCGGGGCGGGGTCAGCAAGCTGTCCTTCGACGGGCTCACCCCTGCCCAGCAATTGGAACGGATCGACCGGGCGGCCGTGGCTTTGCAGATGCGTCAGCAGCAGGTCTGGGGCGCCCTGAGCGAACAGCTCGCGGCCGAGAACATCCATGTCGTCGGCGAGCACGATCTGGACGACGACGACCGGCGCTGGCTGGAGGCGTATTACTACGACGAGGTGTTTCCGATCCTGACGCCGATGGCAATCGATCCGGCGCATCCGTTTCCGTTTATCCCCAACCAGGGCTTGGCGCTGGCGCTGCATCTGATCCGGATTGTGGATGGGGAGAGCCTGAATGCGCTGATCCCGATCCCCGGGCAGCTCGACCGGTTCCTCCGCCTCGCCGATGGACACGGTGGCGAGATCCGATTTCTTGCGCTGGAAACGCTGCTCCTGATGTTTCTGGACGAATTCTATTTCGGCTATCGCCTCGACAGCCACGGCATCTTCCGGATCCTGCGCGACAGCGAGCTGGAATTGGAGGAAGAGGCCGAGGATCTGGTCCGGGAATTCGAGACGGCGTTGAAGCGGCGGCGCCGCGGCGAGGTGATCCGGCTGAAGATTTCTGCTGAGACCCCGGAACTCCTGAAGTCGCTGATCGCCCGGGCCTTGAATGTCGCGCGCTCCGAGATCCTAGAGGTCCCGGGTGTGGTCGGGATCAGCGATATCTCGGAGCTGGTGATCGATGACCGACCGGATCTCCGCTGGCGGTCCTATCAGCCGCGGCTGCCGGAACGGGTGCGCGACCATGACGGCGACATTTTCGCGGCGGTCCGACAAAAGGACATGCTGCTGCATCACCCCTACGAGAGCTTCGAGGTCGTGGTGCAATTCCTGCAGCAGGCGGCGCGGGATCCGAATGTCGCAGCGATCAAGCAGACGCTTTACCGAACCTCGCGCGACAGTCCGATAGTTGAGGCGCTCTGCGAGGCGGCGGAGGATGGGAAGACCGTCACGGCGCTGGTTGAGCTGAAGGCCCGTTTCGACGAGGCGGCGAACATCCGCCAGGCGCGCCAGTTGGAGCGGGCAGGGGTGCAGGTGGTCTACGGTTTTCTCGACCTAAAGACCCATGCGAAGATCTCGACCGTGGTCCGGCGGGAAGGCGGTCGGCTCGTCACCTATTCCCATTTCGGCACGGGCAACTACCATCCGATTACGGCAAAGATCTACACGGACCTGTCGCTCTTCACCTGCTCACCGGTTCATGGGCGCGATGCGGTTCGGATCTTTAACTATATCACCAGCTATGCGGAGCCGCAGGGTCTGCACAAGGTCAAGGTCGCGCCGATGACTCTCAAGAAGACCTTGTTGGAGAACCTGGAGGCGGAGGCGGAGCACGCCCGCGCCGGCCGCCCAGGCCATGTCTGGGCCAAGATGAACAGCCTGATCGAGATCGAGGTGGTCGACGCGCTCTATGCCGCGAGCCAGGCCGGGGTCAAAATCGATCTGGTGTTGCGGGGCATTTGCGGGCTGCGCCCCGGCATTCCCGGCCTATCAGAGAATATCCGCGTCAAATCCGTGGTCGGACGGTTCCTGGAGCATTCCCGGATCGTCTGCTTCGGCAATGGCGCCGGGCTGCCCTCGGACAAGGCGAAGGTCTACATCTCGTCGGCCGATTGGATGGACCGCAATCTCAACCGCAGGGTCGAGACGCTGGTCGAGATCGATAACCCCACCGTGCATGAGCAGATCATCCATCAAGTGATGGCCGCCAATCTGCGCGACGAGGCGCAGAGCTGGGTTCTGATGCCCGACGGCACCTATCTGCGGGCGAGCGTGCCGGCGGGAGCAGAGAACTTTTCCTGCCATGAGTTCTTCATGGCAAACCCATCCTTCTCCGGGCGCGGTCGCGGCGGGGCGAAGGGTGCTGTGCGGCTGACCGATGGTGGGGCACCGGCCGCCTGACCGCGGCGGCGCCTGCAACGTCCGGATCGTTTTGGGTCCTGGGGGAGGGCCCGGCGCGTCCGAGTGGAGGGTGGCGTGGAAGGCGGGATGACCGAGGTTGCCGAGGGGGACGCAAACCCTGCCGGTGTCGGGGGGCTTCTGGCCGACGCCCGCCGGTCCTTTGCCGCGCCCCGGCCCGGCGCCGGGCTGATCAGCGTGATCGATATCGGCTCTAACTCTGTGCGGATGGTGGTGTTCGAGGGGGGGCTTCGTAGCCCCTCTGTCGTTTTCAACGAAAAGGACATGTGCGGCCTCGGCACCAACCTGCTTGAGACCGGCGCGCTGTCGCCGGAGGGGAGGGTCGCGACCCTCGCCACGCTTCGCCGCTTCGCCGCGCAGGCGGAGTCCATGAAAGTCGATGGCCTTGCGGCGGTCGCGACCGCGGCAATGCGGGATGCAACCGATGGGCGTGCGTTCCGCGACGAGATCGAGGCGAAGACCGGGATCCGGGCACAGATCACCACAGGGGAGGAGGAGGCGCGCCTCGCCGGATCGGGCGTCCTGTTCGGCAACCCCGATGCGAGCGGCGTTACGGCAGATCTCGGCGGGGCGTCGATGGAGCTTGCGCGGGTTGGTGGCGGGTCCGTGCGTTCGGGCCTCTCGACGCCGCTCGGCCCGCTGCGCTTGTCGGCATTGGCGGCGCGCGGCGGCGATGTCGACGCCACGATCCGCGGCTATCTCGATACATTGAGCCCGGAGCTGACCGAGGCTGTGGACACCCTCTACCTGGTGGGCGGCGCCTGGCGGGCATTGGCCAGGGTTTCCATGGCGCGCAGCGACTATCCATTGCCGGTGCTGCATGAATATAGCCTCGACCGTGACACGGCCCGTTCGCTGGCACTTTGGGTAAAGAACCAATCCCGGGAAAAACTACTCGCCTTCCCTGGCATCGCCAGCGCGCGGGCCGCCACCATGCCCTATGCCGCTCGGATCCTGCCCGCGCTGCTGGACCGGTTGTCCCCCCGATCGGTCTCGATCTCCGCCTTTGGCCTGCGCGAGGGCGTGGTCTTCGACATTATGGCCCCGCAGATCCGGCTGCGCGATCCTTTGCTCGCCGCCTGTGAGGAGCAGGAGCGCCGGCGCGCCCGGTTGCCTGGTTTCGGGGCGGAACTGGGCGACTTCCTCCTGCGCCTGATGCCGGAGGAAGCGGGCGAGGAACGGTTAATCCGGGCGCTCGCCTATCTCGCCGATGTCAATTGGCGCACCCATCCGGACTATCGCGTCACTGGTTGTTGGGAGACGGTGACCCGCGCCAATCTCAGCGACCTTGGCCATCGGGGTCGAGCCTTGATGGGCGCAGCCCTCGCCATGCGCTACAAACGCGGGCGCAAAGCTGCGGATCCCGGTGGTGCACTGCGGCTGGTCAGCGAGGCGGACCAGCAGCGAGCGATGCGCATCGGTCTGGCGCTCCGGCTCGGCTCCGCGCTGGCGGGTTCCTCTCCCGGCATCCTCGGCGATGTCTCGGTCGTCCGCGACAAGAAGGCCGTCTCGCTTTTCCTGTCCGGGCGGGCTCGGGAGATGGCGGGGGCCGAGGTGGTAAAGCGGCTTACCCAATTCGCTCGCGCACTGGATTTAGAGCCGATGCTGTCGACCACGAATGGGCCTGGCGCTTCTGCTTGAGGCTGCTGCTATCGCCGTATGCGCGAGGGACGGAGACATCAAACACGGCCTGCGTGTCTGCCTCCCAAAATAGAACGACCTGCGAATTCGCAGGCCGTCCTCCCTTAGACTCAGGCCCGTTCTGGATCTCGCCAAGCCGTTATCGTTGCTTACAGCGACTGAGGCACAGTGTCACGCAATTTTTGCCTTAAACTCGACCAATATTGCGCAATTTGCCTAAAGACCTGGCTAAACGAAGCACGCTTGCCCTAGGCCGGCGGAGCGCCTACGAAAACGCTGCCCGACACAAAGAGGACCCTGCGTCGATGCGTCTGAGCCGCTACTTCCTGCCAGTTCTGAAAGAAACCCCCGCCGAGGCGCAGATCGCCTCGCATCGGCTGATGCTGCGGGCTGGGATGATCCGCCAATCTTCCGCCGGGATCTATTCCTGGCTGCCGCTGGGCTACAAAGTCCTCCGCCGGATAGAGGAGATCGTGCATCAGGAACAACAGCGCGCTGGCGCTATTCCGGTCCTGATGCCAACAATCCAGGCCGCCGATCTTTGGCGCGAAAGCGGGCGCTATGACGCCTATGGGCCGGAGATGCTGCGCATTCGCGACCGCCACGACCGCGACATGCTCTACGGGCCGACAAACGAGGAGCAGATTACTGAGATTTTTCGCGCCTATTGTGGGTCGTATCGCGATGTTCCAAAGATGCTTTACCATATCCAGTGGAAGTTCCGGGACGAGATACGCCCCCGTTACGGCGTGATGCGCGGCCGCGAATTTCTGATGAAGGACGCCTATAGCTTCGATCTCGACAAACAGGCGGCGATTCACAGCTATAATCGCATGATGGTCGCTTATCTGCGGACCTTCGAGCGCATGGGGCTGAAGGCCGTTCCGATGCGGGCGGAGAGCGGGCCGATCGGCGGCGATTTGGCCCATGAATTCCTGATCCTTGCAGAGACGGGCGAGTCCGCTGTCTTCCTCGACCGCGAGCTGGTGGACCTCAATCTCGGCGACCGGCCTATCGATTTCGACGATGCGGCCGCGCTGCAGGCGATTTTCGATCAGTGGACTGGATCCTATGCGCGCACCGACGACACCCACGATGCGGCCGCGTTCGAGGCGGCGGTGCCGGAAGGCCGCCGGGTCGAGGCTCGGGGGATTGAGGTCGGCCATATCTTCTATTTCGGCACCAAGTATTCAGAGCCGCTGAACGCCCTCGTCACCGCGCCGGAGGGCGAGAAGGTGCCGGTCCATGGCGGCTCCTACGGTGTCGGCGTCAGCCGCCTGGTCGGTGCGATCATCGAGGCCAGCCATGACGACAAGGGCATCGTCTGGCCCGAAAGCGTGGCGCCCTTCCAGGCCGGCATCGTCAATCTCAAACAGGGCGATGCGGCGACCGACGCCGCCTGCGAGAGCCTCTACGGGCAACTCACCGCGGCGGGTCTAGAGGTGCTTTACGACGACCGCGAGGAACGGGCAGGGGCTAAATTCGCGACCATGGATCTGATCGGCCTGCCCTGGCGGGTGACGGTCGGCCCCCGCGGCCTCGCCACCGGCGTGGTCGAATTGGCCGAGCGCAAGACCGGCGCGGTGGAGGAGATGTCACCGGAGGCAGCCGTCCAGAAGCTCGCACCGGTTGTGTCGAAACTCGCCCGCGAAGCCGCCCAACTGGTCGACGCATGAACCACCGTCCCGCTCGGGGCGCGGGCCCGTTCTCGCGCCTGGAATGGATGATTGCCGGGCGGTATCTGCGCGCGCGCAGGCGGGAAGGTGTGATCTCGGTCATCGCGGGCTTCAGCCTGGTGGGTATCCTGCTAGGCGTTGGCACGCTGATCGTGGTGATGTCTGTGATGAACGGCTTTCGGATCGAGCTCGTGAACTCGATTCTGGGCAGCCAACCACATATCATCGTGCTGCCGGTGCGCTCCGAGGGGCTGGGCGATTTCGACGCAATCTCGGAACGGGTGGCCGGTGCGCCCGGGGTGCTCCAGGCCGCGCCGTTTGTGGAGGGGCAAGTGATGGCCTCCTCCCCCGCCGCCAATGCAGGCGCGCTGATCCGGGGCATGCGGCTCGCCGATATCCAGCGCCTCGACCGCGTCGCCAATCCGGAGGAAAGCGAGGGCGACCTTTCGCGTCTGGCCGAGGGCGTTGCCGTCGGCGCCGGCCTCGCGCGGACGCTGCAGCTATCGGTAGGCGATGAGATCACGCTGATTTCCCCTCGGGGGCTCACCACCCCTTTCGGTGTGCAACCCCGGATCAAATCCTACCCCATCGTTAACATCTTCCGCATCGGCGTCAGCGAGTACGACAAAGTCTTCGTCTTCATGCCGCTGGCCGAGGCGCAGGCCTATTTCCGCAAACAGGGCCTCGCGACCGGCATTCAGGTGACGGTCGACCAGCCGCAGCAGGTTGAGGCAGTCGGCACAGGGATCGAACCTCTTGTGGCGGGAGAGGGGTATCTCTGGAACTGGCAACGGTCGAACGGCGCCTTTCTCGCTGCCCTTCGGACCGAGGCGAATGTGATGTTCTTCATCCTTTCGCTGATCTTTCTGATCGTGGCGCTCAACATCACTTCCAGCCTCATCATGCTGGTGAAGGATAAGGGCAGCGCCATTGGCATCCTGCGCACAATGGGGCTGACAAGGGGCGCCATCCTGCGGGTGTTCTTCATCTGCGGGGCCTCCATCGGCGTGGTCGGCACCGTCCTTGGTGTGGTGGCGGGGGTGCTGTTCGTGACCTTCATTCACGAGATCCAGGCGGTGGTCGAGTGGGTCACCGGCACCGAGCTCTGGGACCCGGAGATCCGGTTTCTCACGCGCCTGCCGGCGGTTCTGCAGTGGGACGATGTGTTCTGGGCCTGCACCGTCGCGCTCGGCTTTTCCTTCCTCGCCACCTGGTACCCGGCTCGGCGGGCGGCGCGCCTCGATCCGGTCGAGGCGCTGCGCTATGAGTGAGGCGCTGAGGCTCGACGGGATCCGGCGGGTCTATGGCAGGGGCGCGACGGCGGTAGAGGTCCTCAAGGGCGTCGATCTTGAGATCCACCCGGGCGAGATCGTGGCCCTCGTGGCGCCCTCCGGCGCGGGTAAGTCGACTTTGCTGCAGATCGCCGGGCTTCTAGACACGCCAACGGGCGGTACGGTGATGGTAGCGGGGCAGGCGATGACCGGCCTGGACGACCGGGCGCGCACCCGCGCGCGGCGGGATCTGATCGGTTTCGTCTACCAATCCCACCACTTGCTGCCGGAGTTCTCGGCGGCTGAGAATATCTCAGTCCCGCAAATGGCTGCGGGGCAGGGGGAGGCCGATGCCGGTTCGATGGCGGAAGCGCTGCTCGACCGGGTCGGGCTCGCGGCCCGGGCCCGCCATCGCCCGGCGGAGCTTTCGGGGGGAGAGCAGCAGCGCGTGGCGATCTGCCGGGCACTCGCCAACCGCCCGCAACTTTTATTGGCGGACGAGCCGACTGGCAATCTCGACCCGGAGACATCGGATACGGTGTTTGCGCTGCTCCTCGATCTGGTGCGAGACACGGGGCTTGCGGCACTGATCGCGACCCATAACTACGCGCTGGCAGAACGCATGGATCGAACCGTCCGCCTCACTGCCGGTCGGGTGGCGTGACAGGCGCTGATATCGTTCTGTCGAAGCCCTGGACCCTGCCTCTGGGCGCCGCCTAGCTGTTTGATCGTGCCGTGAGATGGTCTGGATGAAGTCTGAACCTCTCGGGCTCTGGCGCCCACTTCGCTGAGAGGGACTCGAAGACGGTGAGGCCGTTCAGCCTGTTCAGCCGCTTGGCGACGTTGTAGGCGTCGAGGAACGTCTTGAGATGCGCGCGCAGACGGTCGTGGCTCTCGGAGGGATGGCGCCGGACGGTTGTGTCCTTGATCGTCCGGTTCATTCGCTCGACCTGGCCATCCGTCCAAGGGTGGTCCGGATTGGTCATGCAATGGTCGATGTCGTTCTGCGCGCAGGGCAGGGCGAAGGAGTGGCAGCGAAAGAGCGCCTTGTCGGCGAGGCGTTGCTTGGCCACTGTCGCTGCCCAGCCTTCGCCTTTGGGGTCGTTGAAGGCGTGGCGTTCTCGGTGAGCACCGTATGGATGCGATACGGAACGGCTGCGATCAGCCGCCGTAGGAAGTCCGCCGAGACGCGTCGTGTGGCGCGCTCATGCCGCTGGGCGAGGGCGACCTGGCCGGTGCGGTCGACTGCGACGAGCATGGAGGGGTTGCCCTGCCCGGTCCACATTTCGGCGATATCTATGTGAAAGAAGCCGATCGGATAGGCCCTTAACCGTGTCTCCGGCTTTGGCCCCTCGACGTCGGGTCAGCGGCTGATGTCGTGGCGCCGCAAAAGCCTGTGCAGCGCTGAGCGCGGAAGATGCGGGATCGTCGCCCGGTACTCGTAGAGGCAATCTTCAATTGGCAGCAGCGTGTCGCGTCGGAAGGCGACGGCCAGCACCGCCTCTTATGTGCCAGAGAGTGTCAGGAATTTTGTGTTTGGGCCATGACGATGCGAGTGGAGGAGACATCGCCTGGCACAACGCAAGACGCCTGTTATCGCTGACGAGCTGCTAGAGCACCTTCCAGCCAATCTGAGTCAGAGTGGCGTCGTGAAAATGCGTCGAAACGATACTTTAGAGCGCGAGAACCGATGCAATCGGGTCGGAATGCGCTCGAGACCAGCTTCTGGCAGGCCGCGATCCCCAGACAGTTTTCAGCAAGGATGGGTTGTTCGACGGCCTGAAGCGGGCGCTGGCTGAGCGAGCGCTGAACGCCGAGATGGACCATCACATGAAGGCCTGGGCGCGAGCGCGGAGATTCATCGAAAGCGGTTTGCCCATCCCAAAGCCCAACATCTGCTTCGAGTAGACTCAATCATGCCCAGGACCCGCTCGGAACCCGCTCGCGATTCAGAACGCTCGGGAAACGCTCTAAAAATGTTCAACCCATGGCCCACACACAAAATTCCTGACAGTCTCCTGTGCTGAGAACAGTCGAGGCAGGCTCCTTCGGCTCCAACGCCGCATCGCTGACGCCATCGCCCTTCTTCCCCTTTGCGATAGTATTGGAATTCACCCCGTCCTTCCGGCTCAGCGCCTGCGATCGAAGCCGTCGTCGCTGTATCGCTGCTCCGACGGGGTGGGTCGTCGTGGCGCTTCCGTGGAGGAGCGGACCCACAGCATCTCCTTCGAGTGACAGCAAAACAATACACCACTATACCCCGGGCCCGATCATCATAGCCGGATCCTCTTTGGCCAGTGGAAGAATGGACCGAAGCGAGCGGCCTGCTGTGCAAATCCAATGCTCTCTGTAGATGCAGCCTGCTCTTCTTTCGCCACCGAGAGACGGTCCGGGTCAAGGATGCGCGGCAAGCGCACCGGGCTTGCCCGGCTTGTCCTTGAGGCGAGCCCGTCTTCGAGGACATGCTCGCGGATGACCGCCCCTGGCGGTCTTCTCAGCTAGCCTTTTCGGCATCTCCACCCATCGTTCCAGCTCGGGTGCGAGGCGCCTGCGCGGGCCGGGCTGCCCGCAGGCCGGACCGCGCCCAAACATCGACCTATCGTGGGGCGTCAGCCCCACGATTCCGCAAAATCGGAGACGCCGTCTTCACCGCAGGCCCAGCTTGTCGATCAGGCGCTGGCGTTTCATCAGCCACCACCCCGCTTCTGGCGGCCACATGGCGTGGCCCCGATCCGCGCCCAGAGCCGCCGCGGCGTTCAAGGGCCAGTTCGGGTCGTCCAGCAGCTCCCGACCCAGGGCAACCATATCCGCCTGACCCTCGGCAACGATTGCGTCGGCCGCTTCCGGGTCCCAGATCAGGCCGACGGCCATGGCGGCGATCCGGGCCTCCCGCTTCACCTTCGCCGCAAACGGTACCTGGAAGTTCTCGGCAAGAGGCATCAAGGTGGGCCGCTCTCTCCCACCCATCCCCCCGATACCACCGGTCGAACAGTCGATGAGATCGACCCCCTCCGTCTTGAGGAGCCGTGCCAGTGCGACCGTGTCTTCCGCGTCCCAGCCCCCCTCCATCCAATCGGTGGCGGAAAGGCGGAAGGCCAACGGCAGCTCCTCCGGCCAATGGGTGCGGATCGCCCTTGCGACTTCGATCGCCATGCGACAGCGACCGTCGAAGCTTCCGCCCCATCGGTCTTCCCTACGATTAGCAATTGGCGAATAGAATTGGTGGATCAGGAAGCCATGGGCAGCATAGACCTCGATGATCTTGAAGCCTGCCTGCGCCGCGCGCCGGGCGGCAGCACCGAAGCCTGCGATCACTGCCTGGATCTCAGCTTCGGTCATTTCTTTGGGGACTGGCCAGGGGTCCGCAAAGGGCAGGGGCGAGGGGCCGACGGCCTGCCAAGGCCGTTCACCCCGGTCGGTCACGTCCTCGCCATTAACGGGGCTCTCGCCATGCCAAGGCCGCCGTTCCGACGCCTTTCGACCGGCATGTCCGAGCTGGATGCCAGGCACCGATCCCTCGGCCTCCAAAAATGCCGTGATGCCGCGAAGAGGCGCGATTTGTGCGTCCTCCCAAAGGCCGAGATCGCCATGGGTCCGCCGGCCGCGATCCTCGACCGCGGTCGCCTCGGCATAGACGAGGGCCGCGCCGCCGAGGGCGAAGCGACCGAGATGCACCAGATGCCAGTGGTTCGCGTGGCCCTTTACCGCACGGTACTGGCTCATCGGCGAAACGGCCACGCGGTTCTTGAAGGTCACACCCCGCAGGGAGAACGGCGAGAAGAGGGCGCTCACTCCGCCGCCCCAGACCGCTCCAGCACTCGGTCGAAGGCCCATCTGTCCTGATCTCGGAACGCGAGCAGCAACCAAGATGCGGCGGCGACGATCACCGAAGGATAGAAGAGCTGCCAGGAAGGCGAGGGTTTCTCGCCCGGCAGCCACAACCAGAAGGGGTCGATGAAGGCAGTTGCAACTGACGCTGCAACAAAGACATTCATGACCAATTGAAACACAAGGAGCGGCCGGCGCACGACGCCGAGCGCAAGGGCGATTGCGGCCAAGACCTGGATCCAACCAAAGGCGATGAGGATCACGTCGAACGAGAAGGCGCCGCCATAGAATCGTTCGGACACCGCTTGGCCGACCCCGGTGTTCAGGCCCTTCACCAGACCCCACCAGAACATCAGCCCAGCCATGGAGACGCGGAGCGCCATCAACCCGGCCTGCTTGGAGGCAGCACCTTCCACTGCATCTGTGAGTTTGGCGATCATCGGACCCTCTCTTTTCGCGAAGCCGCCTCGGATATAGGGGCTTCGCTGGGCCTGGGGTCAAATCCAAGATCACACCGTCGTGAGGGCTTGGGACCTCTTCGGGAAGTTCCAGAGTTTGCAGTGTTTTCGTGCCCCCACCTCCCTCCACCCACCCACCCGCGGGAGGTGGGGCGCGAAGAGAGGTGCCGCCTTCCCGCTAGGCCAGTCGGTTCAGTCAGCGCGGCAGCCCGGTTTCCTGCAAATGCCGCCAGAGGAGGCGGTCCCCGGCAATCTCGAACAGGGCGGTCGACCGGCGGCGGTTCTCCCGCGCGCTGTTTTTTGCTCCGGTCTGCGCCTCGACATAGGTTGCATGGATCAGCCCGGCCTCTGGATAGGCGGCGAGAAGCCGGGGCTCCTCGATCGCGATCTCGAAGTCGGGGTTGCTGCCATGCGCGGCCTCGATCTGGTCGAGGATCACCTGCTTCGGCAGCACCGTCCCGGCCGGCTGGATGTTCTCGAACTCTGGATGCAAATGCCCGGCGAAGTCCGGCTCGAACCGGTCGGTGGCCACTCGCCCCTGAAACCAAGCGGCGAGGAAGGCGTGCAGCCGCTCTACTTCGGCGATTGCCGCCCTTTCCGGATCCGCCGAGAGGCCGCTCACGCCTTGGCCATCGCGCAGAGGAGTTCGAACATCACATTCGCGCCCGCCATCGCCGTCAGCCCACCGATATCGAAGGGCGGCGAGACCTCGACCATGTCCGCGCCCCGGATGTCGAGCGGCGTCATCATCCGGATCATTCCCTGCGCCTCCCGCGTGGTCAGGCCGCCCACCTCCGGCGTGCCGGTGCCGGGCGCGATGGAGGGGTCAAGGCTGTCGATGTCAAAGCTGACATAGGTCGGCGTCTCACCGATGATCTCCAGCGCCTCCGCCATACAGGCGCGCCAGCCCTTTTCCTCGACCTCCTCGATCATCATCACCCGCATGCCGCTGTCATAGGAGAACTGCCACATCTCCCGCATGAAGAGGCTGCCGCGAATGCCGATCTGCACGGTCTTTTTCGGGTCTATCAGCCCTTCGTCGACCGCGATCTTGAAGGGCGCGCCGTGGTGGAAACGGCTGCCGAGATAGTCGTCCCCGGTGTCGCAATGGGCGTCGATCTGTAGCAGCGCCAGCGGCGGGCCGTCCTTCGCCAGCGCCCGCAGGATCGGCAGGCTCATGGAATGGTCCCCCCCGCAGGAGAGCGGCCGGATCCCCGCCCCGTGGATGCGGGCATAGTCCGCTTCGATCTCCCGATGCGCCGAGGCGAGATCGAAGGGCCGCCGGATCCAGGCATCGCCAATATCGGCCACCTTTGCCGCCTCGAAGGGCGAGGCGCCGGTCGCCTGGTTGATCCGGCGGATCAGCGAGGACTGATTGCGCACTTCCCGCGGCCCATGGCGGGTGCCGGTGCGATTGGTGACGCCGCCGTCGAAGGGTACGCCAACCACGCCGATATCCGGGGGATCCGAGCTGAACTCCTCACGATAGGGCAGCCGGAAGAAGGTCGGCAACCCGGTGTAGCGCGGGCGCTGCATCGGGTCTGACATATCGCGGGGGGCGGGGGTGTCGTCGGCGGGCGTCATCGCTGCCTCTCTGTCTCGCGGCGGTTCGGGCTATTGGCCACGATCCGCGGGCGCGAGGCAAGCGCCTCTGCCAGCGCTCCTCAGGGGTCGCTGCGGGCAGCGGACGGAGTTTGGGCCGGGGCTGGCGTCTCCATCACTTTGGTCTTGGCGTCATAGGTTGGATCGAGCGTTCCGCAGACCCGATCCCAGAACGAAAAGAAATTGGCATAGTTTCCTTTGAACTTTTCGTGGTGCTGGTCGTGGAAGGTCGTGCAGACGAAAGGCGATGGGAAACGGGCGCCGGGCCCTGCGAAATACTCGAAGCCGGAGTGACCGATCTGGCCGTTGATATGGTCGTAGAGCCGGTGGGCGACCAGCACCGCCGGTGGTATCGGCAGGATCAACGGAGCGATCAAGTAGTAACCCTGCATCACCGCGGCGTCGACCAGCGTGTCGGAGTAGTTGCTCCAGACCGTGGGGGCCACACTACGGTGGTGCCAGAGATGGTGGCGATAGAAGAGCCGCGTGTGCATTAATCGGTGGAACCAGTAGAACCAGGCGTCGAACAATACGATCGAGACCAGGAACAGAACCACGAAACTCCAGGCGGTCAGCTCACCCGCGGGCCAGAGCGTCCAGCCCTGAAGCTGCGCAAAGATCCCACCGGCCAGACAAAAGCAGGTGACCAGCAGCGATTTGACCGATTGGATGATCTCCACCCGTGCGCGGGCCATGCCATCGCGTTTCGGCTGCAACCGCCGCTCCGGGTTGCGGGCGTTGAGCCATTCCATCAGCCACCCTTGGCCGAAATAGAGTGCCAGGGTCGCGCCATAACAGGCTGCGTAGATCAAGAGGAAGTCGAGAAGAAGGTCCATCAGGTTCTCTGCCCGCCGCTCTGGGTCTTCATTAGTGCATTCCAGGAAACTGCGTCAATGTTAGGATCATGGCGGCTTTGCGGCGGCTGAGTACCTGTCCTCTCGTTGACTATGTGTCTCCATGCTGTGCGAAGACCAGGTCGATCCGCTCCGATCGGCCGGTCCCACACGGACTGTCCTCCGCCGCGCTCCGTGCCTCGGATCTCTGGCTGCCCTCTCCGCGGAGCCTCCGGTCCTGCGAAGACTATGGCCCGCGCGATTGCACGCCCGTCCCCGCGGTGAGCCGGAGCCCCCTCCAAGTCCGCGAGGACTGCCCAATCCAACCGCCTGCGGGCCGAGCTTGGGGGCAGCCTCGCGATCGCGGCAGGGCGCAGGTCGTGGTGGGGTGGGCGGGGCTCGGCCCGCAGGCGGTGGCCGCCCGGCCAACCGAGCGATTACACTCGCACCATGAGCGATTCCCCCTTTGTCCATCTGCGCGTGCACTCGGCTTACTCCCTGCTCGAGGGTGCGATCCCGATCAAAAAGCTGCCCGCGCTCACCGCCGATCTCGGCATGCCAGCGGTGGCGGTGACCGACACCAACAATCTCTTCGGCGCGCTCGAGTTCGCCGAGAGCGCCGTGAAGGTCGGCGTGCAGCCGCTGATGGGTCTGACGCTGCAGACCCGCCTGATAGAGCCGCGGCCCGGCGAGAAGCCGGCCCCGCCCGCGCCCCTCGCCCTTTACGCGCAAAACGCCGAGGGCTGGGGCAATCTGATGGCGCTCTCCTCCGCCGCCTATCTCGACAGCAGCGATAGGCCGCAGGTCCCGCTCGCCGCAGTGCTCGCCCATAGCGCCGGGGTTCTCTGCCTGACTGGCGGTGCGGACGGCCCGCTCGGTCGCCTGATCGCAGAGCGCAAGACGCCGGACGCCGAAGTCCTCCTCGAAACCCTCACCGGCGCCTTTCCCAACCGGCTCTACATCGAGCTCCAGCGCCATGGTGCGGAGAGCTCCCACACCGAGGCCGAAGCTGCCACCGAGCCGGGCCTCATCGACCTTGCCTATGCCCATAACCTGCCGTTGGTCGCCACCAATCAGGTCTATTTCGCAGACAGCGCCATGCATGCAGCCCATGATGCGCTTCTTTGCATCGGCGACGGGCGCTATGTCATGGAGGATGGCCGGCGCAAGGTCACGCCGGAGCATTGCCTCAAATCGGGGGCCGAGATGGCGGCGCGCTTTGCCGATCTGCCCGAGGCCATCGAGAACACCTTAGAGATCGCACAGCGCTGCGCCATGCGTCCCCGCACCCATGCGCCGATCCTGCCCCGTTTCGCCGAAGACGAGGTGGAGGAGCTGCGCCGCGAGGCCCGCGCCGGCCTCGATGCCCGCCTCGCCCAGATCGACCCCGCCGCCCCGCGGGAGGAGTATGCCGAGCGCCTGGAGTTTGAGCTGGGCATCATCGAGAAAATGGGTTTCCCCGGCTATTTCTTGATCGTCGCCGATTTTATCAAATGGGCGAAAGAGCAGTCGATCCCGGTCGGCCCGGGCCGCGGCTCCGGTGCAGGCTCGTTGGTCGCCTATGCGCTGACGATCACCGATCTCGACCCGCTCCGCTATGGCCTTCTCTTCGAGCGCTTCCTCAACCCGGAGCGGATCTCGATGCCCGATTTCGACATCGATTTCTGTCAGGACCGGCGGGAGGAGGTGATCGCCTATGTCCAGCGCAAATACGGCGCCGACCGCGTCGCCCAGATCATTACCTTCGGCGCGCTCCTCTCGAAGGCTGCGGTTCGCGATGTCGCCCGCGTCTTGCAGCAACCTTATTCCGTCGGCGACCGGCTCTCGAAGCTCATCCCGGTCGAGGGTGTGAAACCCGTTTCGGTCCGCCAGGCGCGTAAGGACGAGCCGCGGCTGGAGGAGGAAGCCCGCAAGCAGGAGAGCGTGGCCCTCCTCCTCGACATCGCCGAGAAGATCGAGGGTCTCTACCGCAACGCGTCCACCCATGCGGCGGGGGTGGTGATCGGCGACCGCCCACTGGTCGAACTGGTGCCGCTCTATCGCGACCCGAAATCCGAGATGCCCGCCACCCAATATAACATGAAATGGGTCGAGCCCGCGGGCCTGGTCAAATTCGACTTCCTCGGCCTCAAAACCCTGACCGTGATCCAGAACGCCGTCGATCTCTTGCGCCTGCGCGGGGTCGACCTCGACATCGCCGACATCCCCCTCGACGACCCGAAAACCTACGCGCTCTACACCCGGGCCGATACGGTGGGCGTCTTCCAAGTGGAATCCGCCGGCATGCGCGATGCGCTCCGCCAGCTCAAACCCACCTGCATCGAGGACATCGTGGCCCTCGTCGCCCTCTACCGCCCCGGGCCGATGGAGAACATCCCGAAATTCTGCAACGTCAAGAACGGGCGGGAGAAGCGCGAGAGCATCCACCCTTTGATCGATCCGCTTCTCGATGAGACCCAGGGCATCATCGTCTATCAGGAACAGGTGATGGAGATTGCCCGCAAGATGGCGGGCTACTCCCTCGGGGGCGCCGATATGCTCCGCCGCGCCATGGGCAAGAAGATCCAGGCCGCAATGGACGCCGAAAAGCCTAAGTTCCTGGAGGGCGCGAAGGAGAACGGCGTCGACGCCAAAAAGGCGCAGGAGGTTTGGGACCTGCTCGATAAGTTCGCGAATTACGGCTTCAACAAATCCCATGCCGCCGCCTATGGGCTGGTCAGCTACCAGACCGCTTGGTTGAAGGCGAACCATCCGGTCGAGTTCATGGCCGCGGTGATGAACCTCGATCTGCATCTGACCGACAAGCTGAACGGCTATGTGCAGGAATGCCGCCGTACGGGGATCGAGATCGTAGCTCCCTGCGTTGACCGGTCGGAGGCGAAATTCACTGTCCGCGAAGGGCGGATCCTCTATGCCCTCGGTGCGCTCAAGAATGTCGGGCTAGAGGCGATGTCGCTGATCGTTGCGGCGCGCGCCGCCGGCCCTTTTTCGGATCTCTACGATTTTGCCCGGCGCGTGGATCTAAAGGCGATCGGTCGGCGGCCGCTCGAAATGCTGGCCCGCGCCGGCGCGTTCACAGCGCTCGACTCCAACCGGCGTCGCGTGGCCGAGGCGGTCGAGGCTTTGATGCAGTATTCCGCCGCGGTCCATGCCGACCGGTCTTCTGCCCAGGTGTCTCTGTTCGGGGCGGGCGACGAGGCGCTGCCGCCGCCAAAACTGCCCAAGGTCCAGGACTGGACCCCCATGGCCGGGCTGGCGGAGGAGCATGAGGCGATTGGATTCTTCCTTTCGGGCCACCCACTGGACGATTTCTGCGGCGCACTGCGGCGCAAGCACATCCAGACCCACGGCGAGTTTCTGCAACGCGCCGGCCTCGCCGGGGGATCCGGGCGCATCGCGGGTACTGTGTCGGGCGTACAGTACCGCAAATCCGCCCGCGGCAACCGGTTCGCCTTCATCCAGCTCTCCGACACATCCGGCGGCTACGAGGTCATGGCCTTTTCCGACGTCTTGGCAGAGGCGGAAGGTTTGTTGGAAACCGGCCGCAACTTGGTTCTGACCGTCGAGGTGGAGGGGGGCGAGGGCGGTGCCGGGCGCCTGATGCTCCGCGGCGCCATGGCGATCGAGGCCGCGATTGCCGATGCCGGGGCTGCCGGGCTGCGGGTCTTCGTGGAAGACGGCGACGCAATGGCAATGATCGACGCCCTGCTCGGGGTCGCCCGCGACATGCCAGGCGGTCGGGCTCGGCGGGGGGAGGGGCCGGTGAGCTTGGTCCTCGCGCTGCCGGAGATGGACCGCGAGGTCGAGCTTGCCCTCGGTGGTGCCTACCCGGTCGGGCCGGAGATCCGCGGTGCACTAAAGGCGGTGCCCGGTGTTGCTCACGTCGAGGAGGTCTGAAGCGTCACACACCGTTGCGCCTCTACACTCCCGGGCGTCAGCCCAGGCTGCGTCCGATCCGCCGCCGGCGGGCGCTGCCCATGAACGCCACCGCGATGACCATAGGTGAGTCTCAACGCCCCTGGCTTGTCGCGATGTCATCGCCCTTTGCGCCGCGAGGCCGAACTGCCGGCCCGTGTGCAAACCACCGCGCCTCGCTTTGCTCTCACGCAGCCTTGCAGCCGGCGTGATTGCATCGTCGGTCAACCGCCCGACTTGCGCAGGCACAACCAACGGAGGTTCTCATGCGCAACACTATCGCCATCGCCCTGATCGCCACGACCACGCTGATCGCCGCCGTGCCGGATGCGGAGGCCATGCGACGGGGCGGCCGTGGCGGAGATAATGCGATCAGCGAAAGCCGTGCGAAGTTAAAGGCCGAATGGACTCGCGCACGAGCCCGCCATGGTGGAGAGGACGTCAATCCCTTCGCCGCGGCGCTGGGTCTCTTTGGCGGCGAGGAGGCAACAGTTACCGCCACGCAACCGGCACCGCGCGCAGCGACCAAGACCTTGCGTCCCGCAGGCCCACCGATCCCGACGCCCCGTCCGATCCGCTTCGGCCCCACCGAGCGCTGACGGTCGAGGCGCTTGGGATCGGTCCGCCGGATTGCAACCCCAGATGCTCACCCGGCTCTCACACTCTCTTGAGGTGTGTGCCGTTGCAGATCGCCGTGGCCCTTCCCACCTCAAGCGCATCGGACGGATCGGCAGGCAAAACAGAACAGACCCTCCTGCCGAACGCGCGACCAACAGACCGCACTCCGCCCGGATAGGGCACATCGCTGAAAGGAAGTTCAGAGCCATGAACAAGATCTTCGGAGCCATCCTCGTCACCGCTACCGCGCTCGCCGGCACAACGGCTTTTGCCGAGAACGCAGTTGCAGAGCGCAGCGCAGAGCTCGACCGCCTGCTTGCGCAGGACCGCGCAACCGAGCGTCAAGTGACCACAAACGAAGCAGGTTTCGCCTTCTTCGGCCTGCTGCCAAGCCTCAGCCGCGTCGACCTCGGTATCGCCGACGCGAGCAAAGTCGAAGCCTCGAGCAATTGGCAGGGCAATTTCCGCGCAGGCCGTAAGTTCGGCACGGCCGGGCGCTAAGCCTTAGAGGTCGCGTACACCACGCGGAGACAAGCCAGAAGCGGCGGGTGAGAGGGGCCAGAGACACGGGCCGAACCCAGGAAGAAAGAGGTCCCGGAGCGAAGCCTCCAGGCTCATGGCGAGAACGCCACGGCGAGGCCCCGCGCACGCGCAGGGGCCTTGTTTCGTTTGAAAGGGCAGGCTACCTGCCCGTCTGGGAGACAATGCGCGAAGGAACCAGCCGATGATCGGCCGACTGAACCATGTCGCGATTGCCGTGCCGGATCTCGCGGCAGCGACGGCGCTTTACCGCGACACGCTGGGGGCGACGGTGTCGCGGCCGCAGGCGGAACCCGATCATGGGGTCACGGTGGTTTTCGTGGAGCTGCCCAATACTAAGGTCGAGCTGCTCGAGCCTTTGGGCGATCGTTCGCCGATCCGTGGCTTTCTCGGCAAGAATCCGACCGGCGGGATCCACCACATCTGCTATGAGGTTGCCGATATTCTGGCGGCGAAAGCGCAGATGACGGCTGCCGGCGCTCGGGTTCTGGGCGATGGAGAGCCGAAGATCGGCGCCCATGGCAAGCCCGTGCTGTTCCTTCATCCGAAGGATTTCACCGGCACGCTGGTCGAGCTCGAGGAGGTCTGAGCCCGTGTCGATCACCTCTGCCCTGGTCCTCTACGCGGTGATTTGGGCGCTGGTTTTCTACATGGTCAGCCCGTTCGGCCAGACCACGCAAAGGGAGGCGGGTGAGGTCGTGCCCGGTACGCCAGAAAGCGCACCGGTCGAACAGCGGCTCCGGCGCAAAGCGCTGATCACGACGGGCATCGCCTGTGTCGCCTTTGTTCTCGTCTATGCAGTGGTGGAGTTCCGGCTGCTGACGCTTGAGCAGCTCTCCTGGATCACACCGCCCAGCCTTCAGGACGGGGCCGAGTAGGCTGGTATCCGGGGCGCCGCGTCTGCCATCCGGCTGGTGGCACCATCGCGCCCGCGGCGCGCTCGCGATCAAGGCGCCCTTGGTGATGCCGCGGGGCGCTTGCTGACCCTCCACAGGCAAATCGTCGAAAACCGCCGCGTGCGCCAGCGCCGCCACACGCCGGGTGGCAGACGCGGCGCCCTGTACCCCCGGAGGGACGGGCGAAGCCTCGGCGAGCGGTCAGGCTGCCGCGCGCGCCCGCAGCCGGTGGAATTGATGGGTGAAGGTCGCAACCCCCAGGACCGGGATCACCAGGTTCAGCACCGGCACAGTTAGCGGCACCGCCATCACCGTGCCCGCAAGCCAGACCCGCCAGCGGAACCGCCGCCTGAGCCGGCGCGCCTCCGCCATCGGCAGATGCCGGGCCGCCACCGTCATGAAGTACTCCCGACCCAGCAGATAGCCGTTCAGCGCATAGAAGAGCAGCGGCGCCAGCGGTCCGGCGAGCAGATAGACGGCCAGCGCGGCTATGTTAATCGCCATCAGAGCGAGGGCAAAGAGCAGCGTTTCGCCGATCGTCTCCCGCCAACCCCGCTGTGTCCGGGCGACGATGCCGGGATAGTGTCGGCGCTCCACCGCTTCGGCGACGGTTTCGAGAAAGAGGCCGACAAAGGCCGCCGCAACGGGAATCATCAGGAAGGTCGACGCCGCCAGCACGGCGCCCACTGCGAAGACGCCGAGCCCGCTCAGAGGCAGCGTAACCTCGCCGATCAGGGGCAACGCGACCGTTTCGGGCAGGAACCCGATCAGCCAACCGGCTCCTGCAGCGAGGCTCATGAGCAGTGCGACAGTCAGCCCAAGCGCCTGCGCTAAGACCAAGAGGAACCGCCGGTCGAGGAGCTGCGCCAACGCTTTCGTGAAATCTCCGATCAGCGCCATGCATGCCCTCGGCCGCGCCCTACCCGTATCAAAGCCAGTGGGTAAGCGCCTCGACATTTGGGCGAGGGCGATCCGCTGGGCGCACCGTCTCCGAGCCGATATGCACGAAGCCCGCCACGAATTCGCCCGGCTGGCAGCCGAGCGCCTCCGCCAGAAATCCGTCCTCCCGCGCGAACGGGCCGGTCAGCCAATTCGCCCCCCATCCCTCGGCGAGAGAGGCATTGACCAGGCCCAAACAGACCGCGCCGGCGGACAGCTCCTGCTCCCAGACCGGGATACTGGCTTGTGGGTTGGGGCTCGCCACCACTGCGACGATCACGCCGCCCATCCGAAACGCGTTCGCCGCCTTGTCGGCTCGATCGGCATCGAAGCCTATCGCGAGGCCGCGAGCCCGGGCAGCCTCGACCGTCCGGCTGCGCGCGTCGCCCTCGATCACCACAAAGCGCCATGGTTCTAGCTTGCCGTGATCGGGCACCCGGGCGGCCGCAGTCAAAAGGCGCATCATCACCTCCCGCACCGGCGCCGCATCGCCAAGCGTCTTCGCAGGGCGCGAGCGGCGGCTCAGCAGAAACTCCATCACTTCGGGCCGTGGGTCCGGCATCTCATCCCTCCATCACCAGGATCGGCTGGGTGAGCGCGCGGAGCGCCTGCCGTTGCATCCCATTTCCATCAAAGTTCTGTGGGTCGAGCCAAGCCTCGAACGCCGCCTTCAGCGCCGGCCATTCCGCATCGATCGCCGCATACCAGGCGGTGTCGCGGTTGCGGCCCTTTGCGACCGAGGCCTGGCGGAACACCCCTTCATAAGACATCCCAAGGCGCATCGCCGCCCGGCGCGAGGGGACGTTGAGCGCGTTGCATTTCCACTCATAGCGGCGATAGCCGGCCTCGAACGCCCATTGCATCATCAGAAACATTGCTTCGGTCGCAGCGGGGCTGCGCTGCAGGGCAGGAGCGAAATTCAGATGGCCGACCTCGATGCTGCCGGCCTCTGGCGCGATGCGGAGATAGGAGGCGACGCCGACCGGCCGACCCTGAACCAGGATGGCGAAGAACAGCGGGTCTGGGTGGCGTGTGACCTCGCCAACCCAAGCGGCATAGGCCTCGGGGCTCTCGAATGGCCCATAGGGCAGATAGCGCCAGATCCGCCCGTCCCGGTCCTCGGCATTCGCGGCGTGGAGCGCCTCGGCCAGCCCCACCGTCAAAGGCTCGAGCCGGCAATACCGCCCCTCCATCGGCGCGCGCACCGGATAGGGCGGTGGCGCCCAGCCTTTCGGCAGGGGCGCACCGGGCGGATCCCTCGGCTCGGCGGGGGCATCGGCGCTCGGCAGCGCGGCGGACATCGGCAGTTCCTTAGGGCAGCCTGAAAACTCAGGCCACTATGCCCGGATCGCGGCCCAGGTCCAGGCCTGGGAAGACCGTCCCCTCGATGGCGGAGGCGGAGAGGCCCAGATGGCTCGACAGCGCCCACCCGGCATAGCGGCGGACGTCCTCGGTCGCCATTAAGTCGCGGTCTTCGTAGAGATCGCCTGTACCAAGCCCAGGCCACCGGCCCAGCACTTTGCCGCCCTTCACAGCCCCCCCTGCCATCAGCGCGATACCGCCGGTGCCATGGTCGGTGCCGGTCGACCCATTCTCCCGCGCGGTCCGGCCGAACTCGGTCAGTGCCACCACAAGAGTCTGGTCCCAGTTGCGGCCGAGTTGGTCGCGCAAAGTGGTGATGGCCGTCGCCAGATGTTTCGCTGGCTGTTTCATCGCGCGCGCCTGGTGGCGATGGGTGTCCCAGCCGCCAAGGGAGAAGGCGGCGATCCGGCTTGGCCCGTTCAGCACCTTCGCGGTGTAGTCGGCGAGCACGCGGCCGGTCTCCTTTCGCGCGCCGCCGGCGCTCATTTCGGACAAGGCTGCCGCCTCCGCCAGCGCCGTGTGGAACAGCACATCGTCCTCGTAGAGCTTGGTCAGCAGCCCGCGCTCATCCTCGATCAACCCCATCTCGACCGTTGGGGACCAAGATCCCGCGGCTGCTTTGCCGTCCAGGATCAGCATATGGTCCCGGCCGACCGCCACCGCCGTCTCCAATCGCGCCGCCGGCATCAAGCCGAGCGCGCGGTTCAGCCAGCCATCGCGCCAGGCGGCGCTGCCATCGCTCTCCCCCGCGCCGAGCTCCAACGCATCCTGCCCGTCGAAATGGCTGCGCCGACCGCGATAGGGGGTGGCGACCGCGTGGGCGAAGGATAGCTCTCCCGCCTGCCAAAGCGGCATCAGCGGTTTGAACGCGGCGTGGAGGCCGAAAAATCCGTCGAGATCGGCCAGCCCGTCGCCCGGCTCGCGGGCCAGGGTCGGGCGCAGCGCCGCGAAGTTCCGGTCGCCATAGGGCTGCACCACGTCCAGGCCGTCCATCGCACCGCGCAGAACGATAACCACCAGGCGCTTCTCGCCCGGCAGGGCGGCATGCACGATCGGGGTCGATATCGGGAAGGCCGCGGCCGAGCAGGCCACGCCGATCCCCGCGGAGAGCGCCATGCGGCGGGTCATCATGGTCATGGCAGATCTCCTCAGCGGCGGTTGAATTCGGGGCTGGCGAGGGCGAGCGCAAAGCCCTCCCACCGGTCAGGCGCCGCGCCGACGGCAAAGGCCGTGTCATCCCGCAGCGTGTCCCCTAATGCCATGCGGGCGAAGTCGCGCGGATCGGCCGTGCGGTCGCGGGCGAGCTGATGCCCAACGGTCGATGCGAAGGCCAGCCGCGCGGCGAGACCCTGGGGTGTGATCCAGGCCTCTGCCGCTTCCGGCCAGCCATCCGGCCCCGGGGCGGCAAAGAGCGGCTGGTTCAATTCCCGCAACGCGGTCAGGATGTCGTGGCGGCCCTTGTTGGTGCGCCCGATGGCCCGGTGCAGCCGCGTCGCGCAGAGGACGGAGACGACGAATTCCGCGGGTTTCTTGACCTTCGCCCCGAATGTCGCCCAGCTCGCCGGGTGCTCGACCAATGCCGCATAGACCTGCGGCAGGTCGCCGCCGGTGTCGGTCCACACCCGCTCGAGATGCGCGATCAGCTTCGGGTCCGGGTTGTCGGCAGTGAAATGGACCGCGAGCTTCCGCGCCAGATGCCGTGCGGTGACCGGGTGGTGGGCCAGGTCCGTCAAGGCGCGGTCCACCTGATCGACCCTGGGGCGGCCGCCGCCATAGCTGCGGCCTAGCACCGTCTCCGGCCCCGGCTCTGCGATGTTAGGCCTGTAGACGAAGCCGCCCTTGCGCCGGTCGATGCTGAACCCGGTCAACAGCTCGGCCAGCTGACGAACATCGTCCTGGGTATAGGGCCCATCGACACCCAGCGTGTGGAGCTCCAAAAGCTCCCGCGCAAAGTTCTCGTTCAGCCCGCGTCCCCGACGTTTGCCGACGCGCGAGCCCGGACCGATCGACAGCCCCTGGTCGAGATAGCGCAGCATCATCGGGCTGCGGGTGACCGCGATCAGCATATCCTCGAACCGGCCCATCACATTCGGGCGGATTGTCTCCGGCTCATAGGCAGGGGCGAGGTGTCGCTGTAACGGCCCACGGGCCGATACTGTGAAATGATCGCTCCAAAATGCGCAAATCCTTTCAAAAAATGCACTCGGCCCTTCCGCGCGTTGGACCAGATGGTCGAACAGATCCTGGCGCGTGTCGCGCATCATCTGGCGCCGGGCTGCCTTCACCTCCTCGGTGTCGCCCTCGCGCTTCTTTTGCTGATTGACCTCGCGCAGGCGGCGCAGACGGGACCGAAGCGGCGTCGGCTCGGCCAACAGCGGCGTCGTCGCCGCGGCGGATAGCCCGTCGAGCAGCGCTGCGCCATCGGCGGGCGGCGCGGCGTCTGCCGACAGGCCATAGCCGAAGCGGATCGCAGCAATTGTCGAGCGTGAGACGGCCATCGGCATCCCTTCCAAGCGGTATCGGGCCATGGAACGCGAGGCAGCCTGCGTTCCGGCGCCGCATATCTCGGGACCCGCTGCGCCGGAAGCCGTCAGGGTGTGCTGAAGGCCCTCTTAACCAGCAGTTGTATCAGGATTTTTCGGCTTCTGCCTGTCGTCGCCCAACATGCCCGTGGCCGCCGACCGGATCGAGACGAACCGACGCAACAGATCCAGCCAGAACTGCGCACCCAACATCACGCCAAAGGCCAACAGGATCCACCCGAGCAGCGGATTGCGCACTTCTTCATAGTTGTCTCCAATTGGATTGATGGTCTTCCAGACGCACAGAAGCCAACAATCCTTGCCGCAGTGTTCCCAACCGGCGGTGGCTCCAATTTCATCCAGTTCTCCGCTGAGCTTGTTTGTGAGATCCCCAACTGCTTTGCGGATATCCGCAACCGTCTCGGCATCGTCGGCGCCCCCAATCCCCAGGCTCTTGCGAACGTCATCGAGGTCTTCCAGCGCTGAAACTTCCTGGGCGAGAGTTACGACCTCTTGCCGAAGCTCGTCATTGTTGCGCAACTCGACGGCGTAGCCGATAGGATCGGTGTTGGTGGCCAGCGCTAGAACAAGCCCGATGGCGAACTGAACCCCCTGCGTGCGGCGAACATACCAGCCCTCAGCGCGTGCGAGTGCGCTTTCGTACCATTCGTCGATGGCTGTCTGTACGCTCGCGGAGTGGCCCTCCACTCCGAGTAAAGCGGAGTAGACACGCCGTTCAAGACTATCAGCAGCTTTCTCCTTTAAACCAGAAATGAAATCACTGACCGGCGCCAACGGATCGAAACCCACTTTTTCTAGTACGGCCTTTCTGAAAGTCGACGAAGGGATTGAAGAGGGATCACGCCTTTCCTTCTTCCAGATCAGACTGGGTCCTTTGAGTGCTTCGATCAGATCTGACTTCCAGATTCCATGTGCCCCGCCGAACGCGGCTTCGCCGACCAGTTGCCGCACGGCCCTACGAACGGATCTTGCCTTGAGGTTAAAGACGGCGGCGACGGCCTCCATGATCGCGCTGGCGAACAAGCTGAAGACGAGGAGGAGGAAGATCACGCCGATGGCGATGTCGAGATAGACTAATCCGGTCATGTGAAAGCTCCATTCTAAAGGTCTGCTAAAATCAGCGCCACAGACGGTGCCGCAACAATCGGCACCGGACAACCTGAAGGTTGTGGTCTTCGCGTTATGCGCGAAAAGCGTTGCTGCCTAGCCCCGCCTATTCGCGCGGTATTAGGCGCAGGCCGAGTTCGCGGAGCTGTTCGTTGGTGGGGTCCGATGGCGCTCCCATCATCAGGTCTTCAGCGCGCTGGTTCATCGGGAACATGATTACCTCGCGGATGTTCTCCTCGTCCGCCAGTAGCATCACGATCCGGTCGATCCCCGCCGCACAGCCGCCATGGGGCGGCGCCCCATAGGTGAACGCATTGACCATACCGCCGAAGCGGGCGCGGACCTCCTGCTCGCCATATCCGGCAAGCGCAAAGGCCTTGAACATGATCTCTGGGCGATGGTTCCGGATCGCGCCGGAAACCAGCTCATAGCCATTGCAGGCCAGGTCGTATTGGAACCCCTTCACCGCCAGCGGATCTCCGTCCAGGGCGGCCAGCCCGCCCTGGGGCATCGAGAACGGGTTGTGCTCGAAATCGATCTTCCCCGTCTCCTCGTCGCGCTCATAGATCGGGAAATCGACGATCCAGGCAAAGGCGAAGCGGTCGGTTTCGGTCAGACCCAGCTCCTCGCCGATCACAACGCGGGCCTTTGCGGCGACCCGCTCGAACTGCGCGGGCTCCCCGGCCAGGAAAAAGGCCGCGTCGCCGGGTCCGAGGCCGAGCCGCATCCGGATCGCTTCAGTCCGCTCCGGCCCGATGTTCTTGGCGAGAGGCCCTGCGCCCTCGTTCCCGTCGCGCCACATGATATAGCCCATGCCGGGAAGACCCTCTTTCTGGGCAAAGGCATTCATGCGGTCGCAGAACGCGCGACTGCCGCCTTTTGGGGCGGGGATAGCGCGGATCTCATTGCCCGGCTTCTCAAGCATTTGGGCGAAGATCTTAAAGCCGGAGCCGGCGAAATGCTGCGACACCACCTGCATCTCGATGCGGTTCCTCAGATCCGGCTTGTCGGTCCCATACTTCAACAGCGCCTCGCGGTATGGGATCTGCGGCCATTCCGGCGCCGGATCCACTTTGCGCCCGCTGCCGAACTCCTCGAACACGCCTTGGATCACCGGGGCCACGGTGTCGAACACGTCCTGCTGCTCGACAAAGCTCATCTCCATATCGAGCTGATAGAAATCTGTCGGCGAGCGGTCGGCCCGCGGATCCTCGTCGCGGAAACAGGGCGCGATCTGGAAGTAGCGGTCATAGCCCGCAACCATGATCAGCTGTTTGAACTGCTGCGGCGCTTGGGGCAGGGCGTAGAACTTGCCCGGATGCAAACGGCTCGGCACCAGGAAGTCGCGCGCGCCCTCCGGCGAGGAGGCGGTGATCACCGGTGTTTGGTATTCGCGGAACCCGATCTCCCACATGCGTCGCCGGATCGAAGCAATGACATCCGCTCGCAAGGTAATGTTTTTCTGCAGCTTTTCCCGGCGCAGGTCCAGGAAGCGATAGCGCAGGCGCGTTTCCTCCGGGTATTCTTGTTCGCCGAAAACCATCAGCGGCAGCTCCCCGGCGGGGCCCAACACCTCCAGATCGCGGACGAAGACCTCGATCTCGCCGGTCGGGATCTTTGGGTTCACGAGGTCGGGGTCCCTGGCCTTAACCTCGCCGTCGATGCGGATGCACCATTCGGAGCGGACGGCTTCTACAGCGTTGAAGACCGGGCTGTCCGGGTCGGCCAGGACCTGGGTGATCCCGTAATGGTCTCGCAGATCGATGAACAAGATGCCGCCATGGTCGCGCACCCGGTTGACCCAGCCGCTGAGGCGCACGGTGTGGCCGACCTCGGCCTTGGTCAGCGCATTGCACGTATGCGTGCGATAGGGGTGCATGTCATCGCTCCGGGCAGAGGGGCGCCCGGGCGGCACGCCGGGGGCGGGAGCGTGGTGCCGCCTAGGGGGCGCCCTGTCAAGGCTGCGGTAGGGCGAGGGTGAAGCGTATCGGGTTAAGCTGCGCGTCGCGGCGGAGGCGAAACAGGAATTCGTCGATGCTGGCGCGCACGCTGCCCTCCGCGAGGATTGCGCGGTTCGCCGGGCCGAACAGGCTGGCGGTGATTTCCGGCGTGAAGGGCGTCGCGATGATCTCGTCGAAGACAATCTGCCGCTGCGGGCCGCGCATGACATACTCGAAGCGGCCAAGCACCGTGAGGCTCTCGAACAGCGGCCGGTCTTCGATCCCGACCATGCGGACATCGAGGGTGAAGCGGTCGCCGGCCCCATACCTCAGGCCGTGGCGCTCCAGCGACCGGGCGAGCGCCTCGCGGAGCGCAGTATCGGTGACCTGCTCCTCCAACAGCGACGCGCTGGAGCCCGCGCCTGTCACGGTGCCGAGGGCGATGGTGTCGCGCAAAAAACTGTTGGTGGCGAACTCGGTCTCAGGGGTCACCGGGGCGACCATCGCTGCAACCTCCCCTTGACGCGCGCAGCCAGTCGACAGAAGGCCAAGCGCCAATAAAGCGGAGCAGGCGATCAGGACGCGATGCATTTCGCTTCTGATGTCATTCGACTAGCCATGCGTTGCAGATATCGCCATAGTGCCGATCCCGAAAGCGCGCAGCGGTTGTATTGCTCGAGATGTGATCGACCTGGCCCGGCCGCCGCTCCACTGGCATAGACGCCGATCCTCCGCCGCGGGCGCTGTAGTTTCACACGGTCGGCCTCGGTCGCGGCGGCCCCGGACGCCCGGTCCGTCAGGACCGGGCGGAACCAGCCTATTGGGGAATGGCGCCGTGGTAGAAGAACACGCCCAGTCCCGCGGTGAAGACGATCTGCCCAGCAATCGCATGCAGTACCCAGGCCAAAAGGAACGACTGGTTGCGGGTATAGGCCCAGGCCATGATAGCCCCGCCGAACGCCGTCATCGCGATGGTGATCGGGTTCATGTAGAACAGGTGCCCAAAGCCGAACGCTGCGGCATTCGCGGCAATCGCCCACTCCGTACTCGGGAACAGATGCCCATAGCGGCGGAAGAACAGCGGGCGGTAGATCAACTCCTGCGGCAGGGCGGATGCGATCGGATAGGCCACCATGATCATGATCCACAGCGGAAAGTTATTCTCGACCAGGCTCAGGAAGCGGTCAGGCACCAGGATCAGCGCGACGCTGACGCAGACCACGCTCACCAGGGCTGCAAAGGCCAGGATAAGCCGCCATTCCCCAAGCACCGGGCCGCGTCGAAGCTCCCGCCAGCGAAAGCCCGGCGTCAGATGCAAGAGCACCGCGGCGATGAGGGCTAGGGCGAAGATCACCGAAAAAAGGCGGTAGGATCCGAAAAAGACCGCCATCAGGATCGGCACGCCCACAAACAGCGCGGTGAACTCGATCCAAAGCCAAGTGGCGGAGGGCCGGGCGCGGTCTGTCTCGGTCAAGCTCATTCCGCGTCATCTGGGCGGGCAGGGCGGCCCGTCAAGCCTCGCCCGGTCGGGCAGGGTGCGGGGCGGCATCGAAGCAACGCCGCCCCGACGCGATCTCAGCTGTCTGTGGCCGGGATGATCCGCAGCTCAACCCGCCGGTTTTGCTGGCGCCCGAACTCGTCGGCGTTAGAGGCGACGGGTTGGCTCTCGCCTTGGCCGAAGGTTGCCATGCGGCGCCGGTCGACGCCGGTGCGCGACAGGAAGTTTGCGACCGAGTTGGCGCGGCGCTCGCTCAGCCGTTGATTGTATTGCTCCGACCCGGTCGAGTCCGTGTGGCCAACCACGTCCAGATAGCTCTGCGGGAACTGGTTCAGCGTGTTCCCGACATTGCGCAGCGGCGGCCGAAAGCCCTGTTGGATTTTTGCGCTGTCGGTCGCAAAGGTCAGACCTGCGGGGAAATTGACGCGAATAGTCTCGCCGATCCGCTCCACCTCGGCGCCGGTGCCGGCCAAATCCTGCTCCAGTGCGCGCTGCTGGCGGTCGAGATACTGGCCCACGGCGGCGCCGGCCAAAAGTCCGATGCCCGCGCCTACCAGCGCGTTGCGCCGGTCGTCGCCACCGACCAGGGTGCCGAGCGCTGCGCCGGCCAGGGCGCCGCCAACTGCGCCGGCCGAGGTGCGAGGGTTATTGTCGATGGTCTCGCAGCCCACCAGGGCCACGCAACAGATCGCCGCAATGGCAGATTTTTTGAACACGGGATGCGTCCTTTCGTTCTCAGAGCTCGATTTTTATGCCTTCAGCCACGCCTTACGCCCCAGTTGAGGCCAATCCATGGCAGCGTGATCTTCGGTTGTGCCGGCTGGTCGCGTGGGGCACGCAGACTCAGCCACCCAACGCCGCCAGGACCGGATGCCACTCCGCCTTAAGCGCGTCGAGCGCCTTTGTCCGTCGGTCGAAGATGCCGAGCCCTTGGTTCGCCAAATCGCCATAGACGGTGCGCTCGGAAATCTCGGCCAAAGCCGGGTGACCCAAGCTATCGAGCGCCGCCTGTAAGGCCGCGGCGGTCCGGCTTCGCGCCCGAACTCGGTTCGCTATTACATGGACGCCGACCTTGCCTTTTCGCACCCGCTTCAATCGCTCGATCCATGCGAGAAACGCCCGGGTCGAATTGACATCGAAGATACCCGGTTGCACGGGCATCAAAAGCGCCCGGGCCTCTGCCACCAGATCGGCCGCCCGACCGCCGCGGAGCGCGCCGGGCGCGTCGATCACAAGCCAGTCCAGCCGCTTTGGGTGTTTGCCAATCTCGCCGTCCTTCTGCCAGCTCAGCCCTGTGATCGGCGCTGCGTCGGCGGGCCTGCGCGACACCCAATCGAGCGCCGACTGCTGCCGATCCGCATCTGCGATGGCGACCCGCGCGCCACGATTTGCCAAGGCACTTGCAAGGGTGACCGCTATCATGGTTTTGCCAACCCCGCCCTTTCGGTTGGCAACAAGCAGTGTCTGCATGCGAGTCGCTTTCTTGACATTTTTATGACACCGGGTCGGACCATGTCAGATCATGAAGGGCAAGGGAAGCCTGCGAAATTCACTGAAGACAGCGGTGATTAGACCGGTTATGTGTCCGCTTATGAAGACGATCACGCGCTCGGAAGAGCTGGCCCGCGTTTGCGAAGACTTTGCCAAATCTCCCTTTCTGACAGTGGACACAGAGTTTATCCGCGAGCGGACATTCTGGTCGCAGCTTTGCCTCGTGCAGCTTGCCCGTCCCGGAAACGACCCGAAGGATCCGGAAGATGTGGTTCTGATCGACCCGCTGGCCGAGGGGATCGCTCTGGACCCGCTGTTCGCGCTGATGGCCGATCCGAATGTCGTCAAGGTGTTTCATGCGGCACGCCAGGATGTCGAGATCTTCTATCACCTTGGGAAGGTCATCCCATCGCCTCTGTTCGACACGCAGGTGGCGGCCATGGTGCTCAACTATGGCGAGCAGGTGGGCTACGAGACTTTGGTGCGGCGCGTCGCGAAGGTCGAGCTAGACAAGACTTCGCGCTTCACCGATTGGTCCCGGCGTCCGCTCTCCGACAAACAATGCGCCTATGCCGCGGCGGATGTTACCCATCTGCGGGTGGTCTACGAGGCGCTGTCGGCACGGCTGGAAGAAAGCGGACGCGCGGGCTGGCTGGACGAGGAGCTTGCGATCCTTGCGGATCCTTCAACCTACAAGACCGAGCCGGAGGACGCCTGGCGCCGGGTGAAGGCTCGCTCGCAAAGCCCGAAATTCCTGGCGGTCGTGCAGGCCCTGGCGAAGTGGCGTGAAATCACGGCGCAGGACCGCGACATCCCCCGCAATCGGGTCTTGAAGGATGATGCCTTGCTTGAGATCGCGACCGCCCGGCCGCAGACGGTCGACGCGCTCGGCGGGTTACGCTTGGTCCCCCGCGATTTGCGCCGTCCGGGCGTGGCGGAGCAAATCGTCGAGGCGGTGAAGGAGGGCGAGAGCTGCCCCCCCGATCAGCGCCCCTCGGTCAAACCGCCACCGCGTCGGATGGAGGGGTCTGCCGCCATCGCTGATCTGTTGCGGGTCTTCTTGAAGGCGCGGGCGGAGGAATTGGGCATTGCCGCGAAGTTGCTCGCCTCGTCCTCCGACCTCGAGGCTTTGGCAGGCGAGAACGACCCGGATCTGCCGCTGCTAAGGGGCTGGCGGCATGAGGTTTTCGGGGCGGATGCGCTACGGGTTAAGGCCGGTGAGGTCGCGCTCGCCGCTAAGCCGGGTGGGGTGCGATTGGTCGAGGTCGAGTAACGGGCGCAGGGCAACGGGCGTTTCATTGCCCCTCTGGCGCGCCACCGAAGGCCATCTGAACGCCGTTGCTGATCGCGTGCACGCGGATGCCGGCTGCTCCTTCCAATTCGACCATGGGCACTTGGCGATCAGCGCGAATGGTCTGTGCGCGCGGCGATCCTGCGGGCAATTCGAAACCTTCGTTCGGGGGTGCTGCGACAAAATCGTAGTCGAGAAATCCGTCGATCCCAAGCTGTCCATCGCGCCGGGGCCGCAACTCCGGTACGCCATATCCCACCGTTGGGGCGGCGCCGAACGCAGTGATGACAAAGCCGTCGCGGGTACGCCCGACCTCGATCCGCGCCACTGAGGTGACTGGCACCTTTCGGGTCCCGTCCGGCTCGACCGCCGCATCGGCCTCCGCCGCTATCTCTTCTTCATCGCCGCCGAACAGGGAACAAGCGGGCAGTGCCAACAAGAGGCCAGTCAACACAAAAGCGGCTACAGGATACGGCATTCTTCCCTCGTTGACGATTTAGGGCCCCCTGATTGCGCCAGATTTAGGCAGCAAAGCAATTGCAATCTTGCACGGGACTGCCGGCGGTCTCCGGCGGGGCCTGGACCGGGGGCGGCGATCCGACTAGGTCTCTGCCCGAGAGATCAGGAGACTGTGCATGGCCGAAACCCCGTCCTTCGAGGAGATCGTCGAGAACTTCGAGCTGTTCGACAGCTGGGAGGACCGCTATCGCTATGTGATCGATCTCGGCAAGGACATGCCCCCTTTGGCCGATGACCAAAAAACTTCGGCGACCAAGGTCGATGGCTGCGCAAGCCAGGTTTGGTTGGTTCCGCGTCTGACCGGCGAGAGGGGCAATCCACGCCTGAATTTCGACGGCGACAGCGACGCGATGATTGTGCGTGGGCTGATCGCAGTTTTACGCGCGCTCTACAATGGCCGCCCCCTCAGCGAGGTGGGACAGGTCGATGCGGAAGGGCAGCTTGCCCGGCTCGAACTGCAGGCGCATCTCTCCGCACAACGCTCCAATGGGCTCAAGGCGATGATCGCTCGGCTGCGAGATCTGGCCCGCGCTGCGGCCTGATGGCGGCCATGGCGCGCAGGCAGGGGCGGCGCTAGGGTCGCTCGGTCGAATCACCAGTCTGGGGCGCTGCACAATGACAAATCCGTTATCACGCCTGCTGGAGGCTCGCGGGTGCCTGCTCCTTGATGGTGCCACCGGGACCAATCTCTTCGCCATGGGCCTGATGAGCGGCGATGCGCCGGAACTTTGGAATTTGGAAGCGCCGGAGAAGATCCGCGCGCTTCATGACGGTTTTGTCGCGGCGGGGTCCGACCTGATCCTGACCAACTCCTTCGGCGGATCCGCTTACCGCCTGAAGCTGCACGATGCGCAGGACCGGGTGTTTGCGCTCAATAAGGCGGCGGCGGAGATCGCCCGCGCAAGCGCGGATGCCGCTGGCCGCCCGGTGGTCGTGGCAGGCTCGCTCGGTCCCACGGGTGAGATCCTCGAGCCTGTCGGAAGCCTGTCCCACGGGGAAGCCGTCGCCGCGTTCGAGGAGCAGATCGAGGGACTGATTGCCGGCGGCGCCGATGTGATCTGGGCGGAAACGCTGAGTTCGGAGGAGGAACTGCGCGCCGCAGCCGAGGCCGCCGCCAACAAGGCTGTGCCGTTCTGCGCGACGCTCAGCTTCGACACAGCGGGCCGCACCATGATGGGCGTTACCAGCCATGCGTATGCGCAGCTCGCGCCCGGACTTGCCACGGCCCCTATCGCCATCGGGGCCAATTGCGGGACCGGTGCGCCGGATCTGCTGCGCACGGTGCTGGGGTTGACCGAGGCCGCGCCCGACCGGATCGTGATCGCAAAGGCCAATGCCGGGATCCCGAAATATGTCGATGGACAGATCGAGTATGACGGCACGCCGGAGCTGATGGCCGAATATGTGCGACTTGCGATGGATGCGGGCGCGCGGCTGATTGGTGGCTGTTGCGGCACCACCTACCGCCACGTGGCGGCGATGCGGGCCGCGATGGACAGCCATTCAGCGGGTGAGCGGCCGAGCCTGGAGGACATTCGAATGCGGATCGGCGACTTCAGCTCCTCCAGCGACGGCACCGAGCCCGAAACCGAGGGGGCAGCCCGCCGCCCGAGGCGCAGCCGCAGGCGGGGCTGAGGCGCGTGCTAGTCAGACCTCGCCGTGGAGCCTGGTCGGCGACCGGGGCGAGGGAGAGGGCGTGCCACGCCGCATATCGAAATTCCTGTTGTGGAGGGCGTCTTCCCGGGCGAGGAGAAGCGCCACACTATCGAATAGGTAACCGCACGTTTCTGTGATGCGGCAGGCGGGCCACCGTCGCAGAAATCAGTGTCCGCACTCATGAGGTCACGGAAGGCAATTTGGGCTCAGCGCGACAGCCGATCACGCGCGCCGGCGCCATGGCGATCAAAAGCGGACACTGGCGGATTGTTCTGCGGGGGGACGATTTCACCAACCGTCCAGGGCGTTGGAAACAACGGGGGTAAGCTGTCAAAAAATCGAAGCACCCCGTCGGTTTGACGCCGATGAATGCCGATTTCGGTGCAGTCTGCCGCGACCCGATGTCCCACAATCTGCTATCGGTGAGGGTGCATTGCGCCGCCGCCGTCACAGGTTGCGGGCGCAGACCACGGGGATAGCGATGGCGGATGAAGACGACGAAATCATCCTGAGCGAGCTCGACGACGACGAGCTGGTTCAGCAGATGCATGACGATCTCTATGACGGTCTCAAGGAGGAGGTCGTCGAGGGCGTCAACATCCTGCTGGAACGTGGATGGATGCCCTATGAGGTGCTGACAAAGGCGCTGGTCGAGGGGATGCGGATCGTCGGCATCGACTTCCGCGATGGCATCCTCTTCGTGCCGGAGGTGCTCCTCGCCGCCAACTCCATGAAGGCCGGCATGGGCATCCTAAAGCCGCTCTTGGCGGAGACCGGGGCGCCAAAGCTCGGTTCGATGGTGATCGGGACGGTGAAGGGCGACATCCACGACATCGGCAAGAACCTGGTGTCGATGATGATGGAAGGTGCTGGTTTCGAGGTCTACGATCTAGGCATCAACAACCCCGTCGAGAATTATCTGGATGCGATCCAGGAACATCAGCCCGACATTTTGGGCATGTCGGCGCTGTTGACCACGACGATGCCCTACATGAAGGTCGTGATCGATGCGATGAAGGAGAAGGGTATCCGCGACGACTATATCGTTTTGGTCGGCGGCGCCCCTCTGAACGAGGAATTCGGCAAAGCGATCGGCGCAGATGCCTATTGCCGGGATGCCGCCGTGGCGGTGGAAACGGCGAAGTCCCTGGTGAACCGCAAGCACAACCAATTCGCGGCCGGTTGATCCCGGACCAGGCGGCGGAGGATTGGCCGGACGAGTCTTCGAGGAGACGCGATGCTGACCGTGTCGACCGAAAGCGTAGCCCCTCTGGCGGTGCGAGGGAACTCGGGGCCGTCCCATGGAGCTTGACGACAGCACCCTCACGGAAACGGGGTTCGAGACGCCGGGCGGCGGCCGGGTGCTGCTGATCGCCTGTGGTGCCTTGGCGCGGGAGGTGCTGGCACTGAAGGCGCTGAATGGCTGGGGGCATCTGGATCTCGCCTGCCTGCCGGCCCTGCTGCACAACCGTCCGGAGCAGATTTCGGAGCGAGTGCAGACTAAAATTCATGACGCAAAACAAGAGGGTTATCGGCGTATCTTCGTGCTCTATGCCGACTGCGGGACCGGCGGGATGCTGGACAAAGTCTGCGCTGAGGAGGACGTAGAGCGCATATACGGCCCCCATTGCTACAGCTTTTTCAGTGGGAACCAGTCGTTTGCTAATATTTCAGATGATGGAACAGATATAACCTCTTTTTACCTAACAGACTTTCTGGCTCGGCAATTCGATGCTTTGGTCTGGCGGGGCATGGGTCTCGACCGGTATCCGGATCTGCGGGACATGTATTTCGCCCATTACGAGAAAGTCGTCTACCTCGCCCAAACCGACGATCCGGCGTTGGACGCGAAGGCGCAAGAGGCCGCGAGCCGCCTTGGCCTCGCCTATGAACGCCGCTTCACGGGCTATGGCGACCTTGCCACCACGCTCGCCACGGTTGCGTCGGGCTGAGCGGTTTCCCGCCAGGGGAGGTTACACAGCCTATGCACATCCTATGCACAAACCATATGCATAGTGTTTCGGTCGGGTATTAACCCTTTGCGCCGGGCGGGCGGCCGCGTGCTAGGCTTTGCAGGCCATTGAAGCAGCGCATTTCCGGACCGCCCGCCGATGATCGAGCCCCCGAAATTCCTGACCCTCGGTTCGCTCTACCCGGCCGAACGGAAGCTGCTGCGCTGTGCGCGGGAGGGCGAGTGGTGCTGGGTCGCCACCAAACGGCCGGATGCGAAGGACCGGGACGGGCGAAGAAATGTGGTGCGGGCGGCGCTGATCCGCTTCCTGGCCATGGGCGGAAATGGCGCCCACCCAATCCACTCGCAAGGCGTGATGCTATCGGGCGCGTGGATCGACGGGCATCTCAATTGCGATAGCTGCCATCTGACCAGGCCCATGTGGCTTCAGAACTGCCATTTCGCACTGGCCCCAGTCTTTCGCGATGCGAAGGCGAAGATGCTCAGCTTACAGGGCAGTTGGGTCCCCTCTCTTAACTGCCAAGTCATGACGACGGAAGGCGGTGTCTACTTGCGCAAAGGGTTCGAGGCGGCGGGAACCGTCGATCTGGTTGGCGCACGGATCGGCGGTCAGCTCGACTGCTCCGATGGCAAGTTCCTCGGTAAAGACGTGGCGCTGGAGGCCAGCGGCCTGAGGACGGAGGGCGAAGTCTTCCTGAGCGACGGGTTCGAGGCGGCGGGGATGGTCAATCTGCGCGCAGCGCAGATCGGCGGTCAGCTCGCCTGCGTTGGCGGCAAGTTCCTCGGTAAAGACGTGGCGCTGCATGCCGACGGCCTGTCGACGGAGGGCGAAGTCTTCCTGAGCAAAGGGTTCGAGGCGGCGGGAACGGTCGATCTGCTCGGCGCGCGGATCGGCGGTCAGCTCGCCTGCTCCGGCGGCAAGTTCTTTGGCACTGACGTGGCGTTGCGGATCGATCAAGCCAAGATCTCTGGGCTGATCTATCTGCGCGATGTAACGGCGGATGGCGGTCTTCTGAACCTTGTCGATGCGGAGACCGCCGGTATCGTCGACGAAGCTGAAGGGGAGACGCCGGGGGCCGGAAGCTGGCAGCGTTTCGGCGCGATCCGGCTCGATGGGTTTACCTATTCCCGGATCTATGGCCCGACGGATGCGAAGACGCGAGCTGCTTGGTTGGATCTGCAAAGGCCGGAGGACAAGGGTGCCGGGTTCAAACCGCAGCCTTATGAGCAGCTAACCAAGGTGCTGCGCGAGATGGGGCATACGGAGGATGCCCGGCAGATCGCGATCACAAAGCAGCAGAAAGAGCGCCGCGCCGCACTGCTTCAAGGCCGCAAACGCTCGAAGGAGGCGCGCGAGGCACGGCGAGTGGCCCGCGATCCCGAAACCATAGAGAGCGACCGCTCGACCGGGGGCAAGATTGCCGCCGATCTTGATCGGGTTGGCCGCCATTTCCGCTGGGGCTTGCACCGATTGTTCGGCCTGACGGTCGGCTATGGGTACCGGCCGCTCTATGCGCTTTACTGGCTCGCGGGGTTTGTCGGCGTCGGCGCCTGGGTGTTCGCTGGGGCCTATGCGGCCGAGGCGATGACCCCGAACGACCCGTTCACCCTGCGCTCGGCCGAGTGGACGGGGTGTGCGGGCGACCCGCGCGGGCAGGTGAGCTGTTTTCTGGAGAGCACGGTTGAGGAGGGCGGGCGTCTCGACTACCCGGCGTTTTCGGCCTTTTGGTATGCGCTCGACACCTTTGTGCCCTTCGTCAATCTGCATCAGGAGCCGCGCTGGATCCCCGACCCGGCGCGCGGCGGCTGGGGTTGGTGGGCGCGGCTCTACCTCTATGCCCATATCGCCATCGGCTGGGCGATCACGGCCGTGTTCGCGGCCTCGGTCACCGGCATCGTCAAGAAGGATGTCTAGGCGCACCGGCGGGGCCGTTCTGGCCAGTGGGTGCGTTATTTGACCACGCGGAGGCGCGGGCGGCGGCCGCCCGGGGGCAGGTCGTCGCCCGGCCCCCCGTCGGTGTTGGCGGCCCGGCCCTTGCCGCCGTCGATCGCCGTCAGCCCGCGCGGTTTCGACCCGCTCGCGGCTGGCAAGGGCGCCACGACGGGACGGTTTTCCGCCGGCAGATGCTCGAACGGTTTCTGCACCTCGGCAAAGCCCGAGATCGGCTGCGGCTCGTCCGCGACGGTGACCTCGACCGGGGTGATCTCCATATGCTCGATGGTGAAGCGCAGCGGCACTTCCGCCGGCGCGGTCGTGGCATCGAGCGGGTGGAGCGCCCCGATGATCCGGTCGATCCGCCCGAAATCGCTGCGGAGCGGCAGGAGGATCATCTCCCACATCCCTTGGCCGGGATGCGCGCCCTTGAGACGGAGATAGCAGATGCCGGGTTCGGCGAGGGTTTCGGCGATCAGTTCGGCAAAGCTCTCGCGCGCCGACATCTCCATGACCGCGCGGGCGGACATGCCGCGCAGCTCCATCCCAAAGGCGTCGGTCAGGGCCGTGCCGGCGAGGCGGAAGCGGATATTGCCATGGCCCAGATCCTCGAAGATGAAGAGATGGCGCACATTGCAGTGCATCGCACGCGGATCGATCTCGGCCCGGAAGGGGCAGGGCCGCCCGGCCCTGAGGCCCTCCCAATAGTGCAGCAAGGCCCGGATCTCTCGATGGATCATGCCATTGCCCCTTTGGACGCGATACGCCGACAGATTAACACAGCTTTCAGGCTGTCCCTTGTCTTGTTCCAACGCAAACACCCCTTCATACCGTCTGCACCCCAGATCGCCAATGGCAGAGCGTTCTGCCGCAGCGTCTTGCTGGGACAGAGGCAAGTGGCGTGCCAAAACCGTGCGAGCGGCGCCCGGCGGTTGGGGAAACCGGGCATTAAGGCCGGGGCCTGTATGGAGCCTGCGGTTGACCTGGGCCCGCCCACGCCGCACAGTCGCCGCGCTGGCGACGGGCTGTGGGAGAGGGGTCCCCTGGCCGGGGAGAGCCGCTGAGATGTTGATGACCAAACCGCCGCAAACCACCCGCGAGGGGCTGATGTTTGTCCTCTCCTCGCCATCGGGTGCGGGCAAGTCGACGCTGACCCGGCGGCTGCTGGAGGCGGATCCGGATTTCATGCTGTCGGTCTCGGCCACCACGCGGCCTGCGCGGGACGGTGAAGTGCATGGAAAGCATTATCTTTTCGTGTCGAGCGCCGAGTTCGACGGGATCGTCGCCGAGAATGGGATGCTGGAGCATGCGACGGTTTTCGGCAATCGTTACGGCACGCCGCGGGAGCCGGTGGAGACGGCGATCCGGGCCGGCCGTGACGTGTTGTTCGACGTGGATTGGCAGGGCTCGCAGCAGCTCAAGGCCTCTGCGCTGAGACATGCACTGGTAACGGTGTTTATCCTGCCACCCTCGATCGCCGAGTTGGAGCGCCGGTTGCGGGCGCGGAACCAAGACAGCGACGCGGTGATCCGCGGTCGGATGGCCAAGGCCCGGGCGGAAATCAGCCATTGGGCGGAGTATGATTACGTCCTGATAAACGACGATCTGGACATCTGTTATTCCCAGGTTGAGACAATCATTGCCGCAGAGCGGCAGCGATTTCCGCGTCAGCCGGCGATCCGAGGTCACGTCGACGCGCTGAACCGGGAGTTCGAGGGGATCTTTGGGTGACGCTCTATGCGCTCGACGGGGTCAGGCCGCAGCTTCCCGCCGATGCGAGCCATTTTGTGGCCCCCGGTGCGCAGGTGATCGGCCATGTTGTCCTGGGCGAGCGCGTGTCGATTTGGTTCAATGCGGTTCTGCGCGGTGACAACGAGCCGATCACGCTCGGCGCGGGGTCGAATGTCCAAGATGGCTGCGTGTTCCACACCGATCCCGGCTTCCCGTTAACATTGGGGGCAGAGGTTACCGTAGGCCATGGGGCGATCCTGCATGGCTGCAGCGTTGGCGCAGGAAGCCTGATCGGCATGGGCGCGGTGATCCTGAATGGCGCGGTGATCGGCGAGGGTTGCCTGGTTGGCGCGAATGCGCTGGTCACCGAGGGTAAGGTCTTTCCCGATGGTGCGATGATCCTAGGGCAGCCAGCGAAACAGGTGAAGACTTTGCCGGACGATGCTGTCGATGGGCTGCGGGCCACGGCCGCAGGCTACCGGGCGCGGATCGAGCGGTATCGCGGCCGGCTGACGGCGCTCGATTGAGTGGCGAAGGACGGGAAGGGTCGCGAGGAGCGGCTGTCCGCGGGAGGGAAACCGATTGGCGAGCAGCTACCGGGTGGCTTTGCCGTGCTGAGGTCGGCCGACCGGTCCCGTTGGGCTGTCCCCAACAGGGCTTGCGAAAGCGTATGGGAGGCACCCGTTCCGCCCGGGCTGAGCCCGGCCGTCCGGGCGCCGCGTCTGCCTCCCGGCCATTGGCACCGAAGGCGCCCGCGGCGCACTGCGACGGCGGCGAAAGTGGCATCACCGCGGTCGTCGGGCCGTCCCAAAAGCGCTGAAGCGCTTTCCGACCCGATTGCATTGGTTCTCGCGCTCCAAGGAATTGTTCAGGCGCATTTTCATGACGCCAATCTCATCCGGGTTGGCTGAAAAGTGCTTTGGCGCTGACCCGCCGCCGCAGGGGCGGCATCGCCGCGGTCCGGGCGAGTGTCGCGGCGGCACGACACCCAATCAATATGCAATCCGATAGCCATGAGAGCTGCCGTCCAGAAGCTGAAAGCCAGGCGGCGGCGGAGTTCTCGAGTTGCAGCATCTGATGCGGGAGGCCGGATCGTCAGAGCGACCTTGCGGCGAGCGAAACCTTCCCAGGCTCCGACGCCACGGAGATCGCCGCACCGCTTGCGGCAGCGACCCCTTTCAACAGCACGAATTCCACATTGCGTGGCTCTGGCAGCGGGTTCGCGAGGGTTCCCTCCTTGATCCAGGCCATCTGCTCGGGCGAGAGATCGGCGCCGTCCCCCTCTGCGGTGAGGCCGAGGGGCAAGGACGCCTTCGGCGCCAGTAAGATCCGCAAATGCCCGCCCATGCCAAGTGCGCTGCGCCCGCAGAGCGCCATCACCGCCAGCAGCCGCGCGGCCCCCGGCCGCAGGCCCGGACCGTCGAGGCCCGACCAAGAGAGCGTCACCCGCCGCCCGGCCATGGCGGTCTCGATCTTTTTGCGCAGACCCGCGCGGGGCACCTCGATCCCGTCGGCCGCCGCCCGCCCGAAGGCGAGGCGCGACAATTCGAGGAGCGCCGAGGCACGATCGGCCGATTGGCCGATCAGATCCATCTCCTCCCCCGCCGCCGAGCCGAGTTCTCGCATCAGGTCGACGCCGTTGACGATGGCGCCGACCGGGCTGACAAGGTCGTGGCAAATCCTGGAACTGAGGAGATGGGCGAGATCATGCTCCGACATCGGCGCTGTCCTTCCTGTCACAGCCGCTGGCCGATGGCCGACGCCTGCGGGTACTTCCAATGACGGACGCCTTTCTTGAGGTGGGTGCGCTGGTCCGCCACCGAGCCGAGCCGGATTGGGGCATCGGCCAAATTCAGTCGATGATCGGCGACCGCATCACCGTCAATTTCGAGAATGCCGGGAAGGTGGTTTTGCGGGGTTCCCACCTGCCGCTCGACCTGGTTTCGCCAGACATCTGCTAGCCTTGCTGCCCGATCCCAGGTGAGGGGTCAAGGGAGCCATCGCCACTGTTCCCGCCCAAGATGCCGCGGTTGCCTTAAGGGTTTATTACCCATAGTCTCCGCAGCCTATAGCGGCGCCGAGGGCAGGTCGCAGCGCCTGCCCAGTGTGCCTTCCGCCGGCCCAGACCGATAAAGGGACCTCGATGCGCATCGACGCCGGCCGGTTCACGGTGCGACTGGCAGAAACGGAAGCGGATGTGGCCGCGGCCCAGAGGCTGCGTTATCGCGTTTTTGTCGAGGAGATGGGGGCCCAAGCCAGCGCGGACGATGCGGCGCTGCGGCAAGAGCGCGACCGTTTTGATCCCTATTTCGACCATCTGCTTCTGATCGACGGTGAATGCGACGATGCGGATCTGCCGAACGGCGTGGTCGGCGTCTACCGCCTGCTGCGCGGCAGCAAAGCCCGGGAGGGGATCGGGTTTTACGGTGCCACCGAATACGATCTGGACCTGCTGCACCGATATCCCGGCGAGACACTGGAGCTCGGCCGGTCCTGTGTGGATGCGAAGGTGCGGGGCGGTGCCGGAATGCATCTGCTTTGGACCGGCCTGGGGCGCTATGTCGAGCTGCACCAGGTGTCGATCCTGTTCGGGGTTGCGAGCTTTCACGGCGCCTCGACCGGCCCCTTGGCGCAGGCGCTGTCCTATCTTCATCACAACCATTTGGCGCCACCGGATTTGCGGGTGCGCGCCATCGAGGGTCGGTATGCGCCTATGGATATCCTGCCGCCGGAGGAGGTCGAGCGCCCGGCGGCCTTGAAACAGATCCCGGCGCTGATCAAGGCTTACATCCGCCTTGGCGGTTTTGTCGGGGACGGTGCCTTTATCGACTATGACTTTAACACCGTGGATGTCTGCCTGCTGATGGACACCGCCAGGATGGTGCAGCGCTACCGGTCCTTTTACTCCCGGAACCGATCCTATCCGGTGGACAAGGTCGCAAGCTGAGGCGGACCGCGATGGCGACTTGGGACGAGGCGACCCCGCCGGAGCTGCCGCCGCTGCGGCTTTCGGAAAAACTGCGTGGGACTCTGCGCCTGGGGATTTTCATCCTGATGACGGCCGTGGCGCTGGCGCTGTTCGTCCTGGGCCGTTGGCTGCGCGATCGGTTCGGTGGCCGGGTGCACTTCCATTTTGCAATCGCCAGGCTTTGGTCGCGGGCGGGCCTTGCGCTGATGGGGGTGCGCCACCGGGTCATCGGCACGCCGATTGCCGCCGGCGCATTGGTCGCTAATCACAGCTCTTGGGCAGATATCTTCGCGCTGCGCGCGTGTCGGTTGATGTATTTCGTCTCGAAGGCCGAGGTGCAGGATTGGCCTGGCGTGGGCTTCATCACCAAGGTGACTGGCACGATCTTCATCGAGCGCCGGCGCGCCCACGCGAAGCGTCAGGAGGAGATGCTGCGAAACCGGATCACGGCGGACGAGCTGTTGATCTTCTTCCCTGAGGGCACCTCGACCGACGGTTTGCGCGTGCTGCCGTTCAAGAGCTCGCTCTTCTCCGTTTTCTTCCTGGAGGATCACCGCGGTGCCGATCTTTGGGTGCAGCCCGTCACCCTGCGCTATCGCGCCGAGATGGGGCTGCCGGAGGCATTCTTCGGCTGGTGGGGCACGATGCCGTTCGAGGGCCATATCTGGGATGTCTTCGCACGCAATCGCCGCTCGGCGGTCGAGGTGATCTTCCACGACCCCGTGCGGCCGAGCGATTTCGCCGATCGCAAAGCTCTGGCCGAGCATTGCCAGGCGGCTGTCGCCCGTGGGCTCAGCGGCGATGGTGGCGTCGGCCTCGGGCGGGACGGCGCCGCGCTTGCCCCCTTGGGCGGCAGCGCCGATACTGCGGACAGGCGCCGAAGCGCCGGGTGAAGGGGCCGCGATGAACCAGCCGACCGATCAGCTTTCCGCCGCACGCCGCGGACCGGCTATCCCGGTAATCGGTCTCGATGTCTCGCCCCCAGCCGCCTTGACGGAAGAGGCGCCTTTGGCCGATTGGCTCCGCGAGCATGTGGTCGAGGAGGTGGAATGCGTCACCCCCGATTTCGCTGGGATCGGCCGCGGCAAGGTTATGCCGACTTCGAAATTCGCACGCTACCAGCCGCTCTACCTGCCGACCTCGCTGTTTTTCCTCACCATCACAGGCGGCTACCCGGATTTACAAGACTTCACCAGCTATGATATCGACGCCGATCTCTTGCTGAAGCCGGATCTTTGGACCACGCGGGCCGTGCCCTGGGCGTCGGACCGGTCGGTGCAGGTGATCCACGATGTCTGTGACCGGCAGGGACGGTTGATCGAGTTCGCGCCACGCTCGGTCCTGAGACGGATCGTCGATCTCTATGCGGCGAAGGGGTGGCGGCCGATCGTGGCGCCGGAGATCGAATTCTATCTGACCCAGCCGAACACTGACCCGGACGACCCGCTGGCGCCACCGATCGGGCGGTCTGGGCGGCGGGCCGCGGGGGCACAGGCGTACTCGATCGCGGCAGTCGACGAATACGACACCGTGATCGAGCACATCTATGACTATGCGGCGGCGCTGGGGCTCGACATTGACACGATCATCCAAGAGGCAGGGGCGGCGCAGCTGGAGGTGAATTTGCTCCATGGAGATCCGCTGGATCTCGCGGATCAGGTGTTCCTCTTTAAGCGCCTGATCCGGGAGGCAGCGCTGCGCTGCGGCTGCTACGCGACTTTCATGGCAAAGCCGATGGAGGGTCAGCCGGGCTCTGCCATGCATATCCACCAGAGCGTGGTCGACGCGGCGAGCGGGGAGACCTTGTTCTCCACGGCCGACGGCGTCCCTTCGCTCGCGTTCTACCATTATGTCGGCGGGCAGCAGGCTTTTCTGAACGCCGCCTGCTGCTTGATGGCGCCCTATGTGAACTCCTATCGGCGGCTCGTGCCGGATATGACGGCGCCGATCAATCTCGATTGGGGTCAGGACAACCGGACCACCGGTTTGCGGGTGCCGATTTCGGGGCCGGAGGACCGCAGGGTGGAGAACCGGGTGGTGGGGGCGGATGCAAACCCGTATCTGGCCATCGCCGCGACCCTTGCCTGCGGCTATCTCGGCATGGTTGGCGAGGTGCGTCCGCGCGACGAGGTGGTGACCGACAGCTATGATCGCCCGCGGGAGTTACCCTATGGGCTGTTGGAGGCGGTAGAGGCGTTCAAGCGATGCGGGCCTCTACGCGAGGTGCTGGGGACCGGGTTCTCCGACCTCTATGCCGCAGTAAAGACCCAGGAGTATGACGAGTTCATGCGGGTCATTAGCCCGTGGGAGCGGGAGCATCTGTTGCTGAACGTCTGAGAAGCTTGTCTGGCTCAGAGCGCCGGGCTCGGCATGGCAACGCTCGGTGCCCCTGGCAGGGGGTTCCGGCCGGCCTGCGACCGGCCGTCCGGGCGCCGCGTCTGCCTCCCGGCCTGTGGCGCCAACGGTGCCCGCGGCGGGCTGCGACGGCAGCGGTGGTGGCCATGCCGCGGGCGTGGGGCGGGTCCACAGGCGCCGGTCTCGATCCTCCGCCGCGGGCGCCGATCTATCCAAGGGCCGGGCGGTTTTCGCGGCGGCTTGGGCATTCGGCCGGGCACGGGGTCGCGTAAGACTGGCGACTTTCCGCAGATGGCCGCCGCCTACGGTGCCGCGGGTACTGGTGTCGCCAAGGCCGCGGCGAAAGCTCGAAGAGCGGCGGCGATATCCTCTGCCTGCCATAGTGTCTCATCGGGGACGGCAAAGTCGGCATAGGGACCGAGCCGCGCGGCATCCCCGAGGGTCACGCCGCCCTCAGCGACAGCAGGCACCTCAATCATCTCGGACCACCAATGGAATAGGCCGTCCTCCGCGCAAACTCCATTGCCGAGGGCAGCAGGCGCCCGGATCGGGCCAAGCGTGACGTAATCCGCTCCTGCCTCCGCCAAGGTCATCGCCTTGTGCCGCTCGGTCCCACCATCAGCGCCGATGATCCGGTCTTTGCCAAGCTCGCGGCGGAGCGCTCCGATGGACGCGCGGCTCGACCTCAGATGCACGCCGTCAAGGCCCAGCGGAACCACCAAACGGTGATGCTCTTCGATGACCAAGGGTACATCCGCTTCGTGACAAACTGGGCGGACGAGATCGGCGGCGCGGCACCGGTCATCCTCCGCCGCGATCGCCGGTATCGAGAGCCGGACACAAGCGACCGTGTCCGTCGCCAAAGCGGCGCAAAGCCGATCCGCAAAGGCAGCCGGGGCCATGTCGTGGGGCGTGACTAGATAGAGGCGCGGGATTCGGGTGTCGGGCATGATCGGCTGAGTTTGGCTGCTATCGCTCGCCAGCAGTGGTACAGGCCGCTGAGTTGCGTCAAGAGACAGTTGCCCAGTCATGCCGGCGGCGATGCCGCGGGGTGCAGCCGGAACAGCCGACCCCTGCGGCGGGAGCGCCGCCAGCTCCGTCCCAACCGAGCGGTCAAACCGGCGGGCCATGCCCCCAAACCGTCGATCCTTGGCCGCTAGTCGGTGCGGGGGACCGGCCGCCAGTCCGGTGGCGCCATCTCGAAACCGGCGAAGTCGAAACCCGGCGACACCGTGCATCCGACCAGCGTGAAGGCGCCGAGCGACGTCGCGCATTGCCACCAGCCGGCCGGGACGATCCGCTGCGGGCGTTGGCCGGCGCCGATTTCCGCCCCGAGGACGAAGGCCTGCGCGTCGTGACCATTTGGCGAGACCGTCATCGAAAGAGGGCCGCCCGCATACCAGTGCCAGATCTCCGCCGCATCGACCCGGTGCCAGTGGGAGGTCTGATCCGCCTCCAGTAGATAGTAGATCGCCGTTCCGGAAGCACGGGTGCCATCCGCAGTCTCGGCCCGCCAAGTTTCCCGGTACCAGCCGCCCTCTGGATGCGGGGCGAGGTCCAACAGGCGGATCAGGGCTTTCGCATCTTCCATGGACTAGACCATTCTCGCTTCATCGTCTCAGCTTAGCCTGACGCCGCGGCGCCGTCGCGGGGAAATCGGAGGCAGGGTCCATGGCGGAGCGGCGCGGTTTGCAAGCCTTTGTCGACGCGCAGGAAGCCGGTGTCCATGAGCGGGCGCTGGCGGAGCTGCGACAGGGGAAGAAAGACAGCCATTGGATGTGGTTCGTCTTCCCGCAGTTGCGCGGGCTTGGGCGTAGCGGGCGGGCACGGTTCTACGGATTGGAGGGCCGGGTCGAGGCGGAGGCCTATCTGGCCCATCCAGTCTTAGGGGCACGGCTGCTTGCCTGCGCCGCAGCGGTGCTGCCATGGTCGGACCGCGGTGCTCTGGCGGTGATGGGCAGTCCCGATGATGCGAAGCTGCGGTCCTCGATGACCCTCTTCGCCGAGGCTGCCGTGGATCCGACGCCGTTTCGGGCTGTACTGAACGGGTTCTACGACGGGCAGCCCGATGAGGCGACGTTGGCCCTGCTGCGGCGGGATCGTTGACAGGGCGTCGAGTTCATCGCCCAATCTGGAAGAGTGCCCGCTGTGCTCGGATCGGGTGCCCAGGCCGCCAAATCCGTGGGCAACCGGTTCCGCCCGGGCTGCGCCCGGCCGTCCCGGCCGCCGCGTCGACCTCACGGCATTTGGCACCACAGACGCCCGCGGCGGATTGTCGAGCACGGCGCGTTTGGAGAGACCGCATCGTCACCCAGCACCGTTTTCGGGCGCACTGGATCGGCAGGTGGTAGCCAAGCCAGGCAGCGTTTCACACCTCCGCGCCGATCGAGCCGCACGCCCGCGGCAGTGCCACAGGCACCGGTGACAGCAGCGCGCCGCGCGCACCAGAACAGCCACTGGCCGGGTGCCAGACGCGGCGCCCTAACCGCTGGGCTACGGCAAAAATGCCCATCTGTCCGACACTTTGCGTGCTGCGGCTCACCCTCCTTGAGCTGGGCCCGTTGTCCTCCGGTCATCCCCTGGCAAAGGCAGGCGCGCCAGGTGAAATTCCCGCAGCACCTTCACCGTGGGGCGCAACGCGAAGCAGATCGAGCCAATGAGGAACAACCAGGTGCCCGAGAAGGTCAGGCTCTCGTAGAAGAAAAACACCGAGCCCACCACGAAAGTGGTCGAGGCGACGAAATCGACCACCGTGTAGAGCTTTTCGTAGAAGCCATAAACTTCGGAATGGCGCTGCGTGGCGACGGCGAGCCCGGGATGGAACGGCGGGCGCGCCACTAGGCGTCAGTCCTTGCCGCGATAGATGTCGACCAGCTTGCCCAGCATCTCCAACGCCTCTGCCCGCGGGCGCTGGAAGGTGTTCCGCCCGATGATCGATCCGTTGCCACCGCCGTCGCGGATCGCGCGGGCGTCGTCATAGACCGAGCTCTCGCCCTTCTTCGCGCCGCCAGAGAAGACGATGATCCGCCGCCCGTTGAACGCTGCCTTCACGCAATCGGCCACGCGGTCGGCCCCGGTCGAGATCGGGATCGACTGCTCCTCGTAGACCTTCTTGGCTTCCTTCAGCTCGAGATGGTCGGTGGAGAGCTTCACCTTGATCACATGGGCGCCGAGGAGTGCCGCGATCTGGGTCGCGTAGGCACCGATATCGATGGCCGTCTCGCCGTCCTTCGATAGCGCCTCGCCGCGTGGATAGGACCAGATCACCGTCGCCACACCCTTTGCCGCGGCCTCCTCGCGCATTTCTGAGATTTCCTCGAACATGTCGAGGCCGAGGGAGGAACCCGGATAGATCGTGAAACCGATCGCCGCGCAGCCGAGGCGGAGCGCATCGTCGACCGAGGCCGTGATCGCTTGGTCCTTCGCAGCCTCGGACGGGTGAAGCGAGTTCGCCGAGTTCGCCTTTAGGATCGTCGGGATCTGCCCTGCGAAACTATCGGCCCCCGCCTCGATCATCCCGAGAGGGGCCGCGTAGGCGTTCAGCCCGGCGTCGATGGCGAGCTGATAGTGGTAATGCGGGTCGTAGGCGGCGGGGTTGGGCGCAAAGCTGCGAGCGGGGCCGTGCTCGAACCCCTGGTCCACGGGCAGAATGATCATCTTGCCGGTGCCACCGAGCTTGCCGGTCATCAGCATCCGGCAGAGATTGCCTTTGACGCCCGGGTTGTCGGACTCGTAGTTCGACAGAATGCGCTGCACCGCGCGGCTGGCTTTCATGGAGCGACCCTCACCTCGTACCGGAAATTCGCGTTGCGGGTAACAGCGCCACAACAGGGGGTCAAGCCCAGGGCGCCGGCCGGACGATATCGGTTCACTGACGTTGCGCCAAGCGCGCTGCGAGCCCGCCTTCGGCCCAGGTTGCGCGGGCCCGGTCGGCTGCCGCTCCGCTGATCGCGCGCCATCGCGCAGCCTCGGCCTGGGCGCTGGCCGCTTGACGATCCGGAAAGGCCGTGTTGGCTGCGCCTTAGGCGCTTAGGATACGTTCTAGCGGCAGCCGGCCTTCGAGCTCGTCCGCCAAACCGATTGCGTCCGCCCCTCCGCCGGGCATCGCCCTGATTGCCAGATCATAGGCGGTGCCGGTCTCGCCGGCCTCGGCCTAGGCTTCTGGCAGCATGAGCGCGGCCTGCGCGTTCCAACGCTGCGCCAGCGGCTCCAGCACTTCCCTGCCACGGCGGAGAGATCGGGGCGCGCCGAGGCCGGTCAGAAACGCTTTGCCGACCGCAAGATGTTCCGCCGCCGAAAACACTTAGCCCTCGCCCGGCGCTAATCTTGCGACCGGCAAGATCCGCGCTTCGGCCATGGGACGCGCCGAAAGCGTAGGCTGCAATGCAGTGATACTGGTGCTGGGCGAGCGGAAGGTTCCCTCGCTCAGCCAATGTCCACGTCGGGCGCTGTAGAGATCACCACGGCGTCTTGGTCGTTCAGAAAACGGGTACGCTCGGTCGTCGCTTCCTCAACAAAGCGCTGCTCGGCCGCTGTTGCGGTTCGCAGTTGTCTCCGCTCTGGCGCTGGCGAGGTCGTAGCGCATCTCGGCCGTCGCGTGCTCGACCAGCAGCTCTGGGTCGCCGACACTTTGCAGCACTGCGCCCTGTTCCGGTGGCAAGCAGACCGAGGGCACGCGCATAGGGGGGATGTCGCTGCGGTTGAAGGGCGTGTCCAGCGAGCTGCCGCTACCATAGACGAGGGTGCCGAAGGTGATGGCGCAAGTGCCTTCTGAGTCCCAATCCAGGAGCGGGTAAAAGGTGAGCCCGCCGATCACAAGATCGCCGCTGCGCGGGTCGACCGAGAGCCGGTCGAAGGTCAGATCCACGACCCCGCGCAGGAGATAGAGGGCGATCTGCGTGCCACCGCGTTTCGGGGCGCGGAGGATCTCTGCCGGGCTTGCCGGCTTGCGCATCGGCGTTCGGCCTAGCGCATCAGGGCGGCGACGCCGGGCAGGGTCTTGCCCTCCAGCCATTCCAGGAACGCGCCACCGGCCGTCGAGACATAGGAGAATTTCGCCGCGGCACCGGAGGCGTTGAGGGCTGCCACCGTGTCGCCCCCGCCGGCGACGGAGAGGAGAGCGCCGCTTTCGGTCAGGGCGGCGGCGGCCTGGGCGGCGGCATCGGTGGCGGCGTTGAAGGGCGCGATCTCGAAGGCGCCGAGGGGGCCGTTCCAGACCAGGGTTTTCGCGGCCTCGAAATGGCGTCTGATGGTGGCTACGGCGTTTGGACCGGCGTCCAAAATCATCGCGTCGGCCGGGCAGGCGCTTGCGGGCACTGTTTCGGAGGTTGCGCCCGCCTTGAACTCGCGCGCGACCACCACGTCCTGGGGCAGCACGATTTCGCAGCCCGCAGCCTCGGCCTTGCCGATGATATCCTTTGCGGTGCCGGTGAGGTCGTGTTCGCAGAGGGATTTACCGACCTCAATCCCCTGGGCCGCGAGGAAGGTATTGGCCATGCCGCCGCCGATGACCAGTTGATCGACCTTCTCGATCAGATTGCCGAGGAGATCGAGCTTGGTCGAAACTTTCGCGCCGCCGACGACCGCCACAACCGGGCGGGCGGGGGAGGTGAGGGCTTTCTCCAGTGCCTCCAGCTCCGCCTGCATGAGACGCCCGGCATAGGCTGGCAGATGATGGGCCACCCCTTCGGTCGAGGCATGGGCCCGATGCGCGGCCGAGAAGGCGTCGTTCACATAGGCATCGCCGAAAGCCGCCATCCGCTTGGCAAAGTCCGGATCGTTGGCCTCCTCGCCCGGATAGAACCGGGTGTTTTCGACCAGAAGGACCGCGCCAGGCTCCAAAGCCTGGCACTGCGCCACCACGGCCGCACGGGTGTCATCCGCGGTGAAGGCGACGGGCAGGCCGAGATGCGCCTCCAGCGAGGGGACCAATTGCTGCAGCGACAGCTCGTCGACCCGCTCGCCCTTTGGCCGGCCGAAATGCGCGAGCAGGATCGCCGCACCCCCGCGCCCGGTGATGTCCTTGACTGTGGGCACGATCGCCTCGATCCGCGTGGCGTCGGTCACTTTGCCGTCCTGCACCGGCACGTTGATATCAACGCGGACCAGGACGCGTTTGCCGGCGGGGTCGAGATCGTCGAGGGTTTTGAACGGCATCGGCACACTCTCCGCGCGGGGAACTGATGCGGACGCAGGGCAGGCCCGCCGGATGGACGCGGATCGATTACCCCAAGTTTTGCGCCGCACCAAACCCTAAGGCGGCGGGCCGGGACCTGGTGCCGCGCCGCTGGCGTCCAGGCCACAGGCGCGGCCCGGCTATCCGAGCGGTTTGGTCAGCAGGACCCAGGCGGTTCCGTCGCTTTGCCAGTCTGCTTTGACCATGGGCCGGGAGGCTTTCTCCCGGTATCCGATGCGTTCGTAGAGGCGCCGGGCACCGGTGTTGTTGTCGGCGACGATGATCGACATTTCGGAGAGGCCCTCGGCCGCTGCGATGTCCTCCGCCAGGGCCAGGAGACGGCTGCCGGCCCCCTTGCCCCGATCCGCGGGCTTTGCGGCGAGAACATTTACGTACCAGGTGGATGGGGCGAGGTTTTCCAGCTCCTGCAAAGGGCGGATGATCGGTGGGATATCGTCGTCGATCGGGCTCGGCACCGGTGGGATGGGATAGCCGGTGAGGCCCGCGACGGCCCCTGCGCCATGGTCGATCACCACGATCTGGGCGCTGTCATCCTGGGTCTTGGCGGCCTGGCGGGCGCGGCCGACCTCCCACGGGTCTTGGCCATCCGTGGCCATCTGGGTCCAGAAGTAATGGGGCATCCCCTCGCCGGCATAGTTCACGAGTTCGGCCAACACGGCGGCGTCCTGAGGTCCGGCTAACCGCAAAGGCGGGGAGAGGAGGGGGGTTACGACATCTCGCATGGTGGAGGCCTTGTCCGGTCTGTGCAAATGCTCACGGGCAAGTGAGCATTTGGGCGGGAGCAGACAAGGGGTCGCACCCTCGCGGCTAGAAAATGAAATCGCCCGCGTCGAGCAGATCTGCGTCGACGCCCACCAGGACCAACCTGCCGGAGACGCCAGGCGCCGAGATAAAGGTGTTGGCGCCGACTTGGGTGACGGCGATGTCGTCTTCGCCGTTCAGCGCGGCGACCCGCGTGAAGTCGATGAAGTCCGTGCCGTTCAGGAAGTCGCGGACCCGATCCTCGCCCGCCGTTCCGTCGAACTGAAATCGGTCACGGCCCGTACCGCCAAAGAGGAAATCGCCGCCGGCGCCGCCGCGGAGGATGTCGTTGCCCGCGGCGCCTTCCAACCGGTCCTGGCCCGAGCCGCCGTCGAGGAGGTCGCGCCCGGCCCCTCCGGTGATGAAATCCCCCTTGTCGCCGCCAAAGACGCGGTCGTTTCCACCCTCGCCAAACAGAGTATCGCCGCCGGTGCCTCCGATGATCACATCGTTGCCGCCGGCGCCAAACGCCCGGTCGGCCCCCTCTCCGCCAGCGATCCGGTCATCGCCGCCGCCGCCATCCAGTCGGTCGGCTTGCCCGTTGCCGAACAGGGTATCGTTGCCGCCACCGCCGAACAGAAAGTCCGACCCGGTGCTGCCGATGATGAGATCGTTGTCCGGGCCGCCGAAAAGGTCGTCACGTCCGCTGTCGCCATCGATCAGGTCGCGCCCGACGCCACCGCGGATGAGGTCGTCGCCGCCATTGCCGTCGAGGATGTCGGGCCCGATGGTGCCGTCTATGATGTCATCGAAGGGGCTACCCTCAACATCGATGCCGCTGCGATTGCCGATGGGGCCGTCGTCGTCGAAGTCGCTACCGTCGAAAACGAACGCATCCCCGTCGCCGCCGAAGACGAGGATTTGGCTTTGGAGCCCGAAAGACCCGGTGCTGTCATTCGTCCCGGTTCGGAAGAAAAATCTCACGCTGGCCATGGTTTGCCCGGCCTCCCCGCCGTGTCACTGCCGATGGCTTCCTTGTGCGGATTTAACGCGTTCTAGCAGAGGGATCCGTCGGACCGATCGCTGACGCGCGGGTCTGCAAAGGTGTTTCGATCAGTCCGAATGGCTCTTTAGTGGCGTGTTCGCGGTATGCGCGGGTGGGATTTGCCGAAAAGCGGTGTGGCACGGCTCACCGCTTTTCGACCATTGGCGCGAGTGGCTCTGTCCGTTCGCTTGTCCGTAAGGGCTTGGCGAAGCCCAGTGCCCCCAGAAAACCGCGCAGGCGGGCGCGGAGGACGCTGTCGGTAGCTCTCCCGATGGGCGGTCGCTCCGCATCTCCGGCGGCCCCCGGTCGATGCAGCTTCCTGCACAGGGTCGCGGAAAATCACGCCATCATACGTCTGGGCGAAACAGCTAGGGCGCCGCGTCTCCCTCCCGGCTTGTGGCTATGCAGGCGCCCGCGGCGCGCTGCCAGCAACGACGCATGTGGGACCGCCGCGGGCGCAGGTTCCGGTGGCAGCGCCCGGGCGAGCCACGCCCGCACGGGTTCAGCCGGTGCCGGCCACGGCAACCGGCGCCGGGCCCGCTGCCGACAGTTTGCCGCCGCGGCGAACCGGCATAATCGTCCGCGCCAACCCCGTCGCGTCATCGGTTTCGAGAAACACGCCGCAGATCGACGCCTCCGCCAGGGCGGGCTCGAACCGGCCGGCCCCCATCCCGGTGACGAAGCGGCGGAGCGGCTCTGCCTTGTCCATCCCGATCACCGAGTCGTAATCGCCGCACATGCCCGCATCGCTCTGATAGGCGGTGCCGCGGGCCAGGATCATCGCATCCGCGGTCGGCACATGGGTGTGCGAGCCTATGACCAGACTGGCCCGCCCGTCGCACCAATGCCCGATGGCCATCTTCTCCGACGTCGCTTCCGCGTGGATTTCGACAAGGCCGGCATTCGCCCGCCCGCCCAGCGGCGCCGCCTTCATCGCAGCATCGAGCGCCGAGAACGGATCGTCGAACGGCCGGTTCATGAACACCCGCCCAAGCGCCACGGCCACGAAAACCTTCCGCCCGCGCGTGGCGTCGAACAGGCCCCATCCGCGCCCCGGCGCACCAGGCGCGAAGTTGAGCGGTCGCAGGATACGCGGCTCGCTCTCGATATGGCGCAGCATTTCCTTTTGGTCGAAGGCGTGGTCGCCCAGCGTCAGGACATCGGCCCCGGCGGCGAACAGATCATCGGCAATGGTCGCGGTCACGCCATAGCCAGACGCCGCGTTTTCCGCATTGACCACGACGAAGTCCAGCCCGAGCTCTCGTCGTAACAGAGGGATGGCGCTAACCGCGGCTTGTCGCCCGGCACGGCCGACCAAATCGCCCAAAAACAGCAGTCTCATGCGCGGGAAATAGCCGGGTGGCAGAACCGCATCAAGGTCGCAGCGGCGCGCATTCCGCAGGTCGCGGGCGCCTTCTGTGCCTGGCGCGGCAAAGGCGTCCCCCAAGGCTGCCGGGCCCGATCGGCAGCGATCTCAGAGCACACGGTACATCACCAGCGCATCGACATAGCCCTGCGCCGGGTGGCGGAACGCTCCCGGAAGCCTGCCGACAATCTCGAAGCCATGGCGCTGCCAGAGCGCGACGGCCCGGCCATTTGTCTGGACCACAAAGTTGAACTGCATCGCATGGAACCCCGCATCCCGCGCGGTGTCGAGGGCATGGGTCAGCATCGCCCGTGCTATGCCCTGGCCTTGCGCCGCCGCCGCGGTGGCAAAGCCGCAATTGGCGACATGGGCGCCGCCGCCGGGCTGGTTTGGCGTCAGATAATAGGTGCCGAGGACAGCGCCCTCCCGCCCTGCGGCGATGAAAACGCGGCGCGGGGATCCGCACCAATAGGCGAGAGCCGCGGCCTCAGAGATCTGCGGGTCGATACAATAGGTCTCGCCGGCCCGGAAAACCGGCTGCAGGATCGCCCAAATCGCGGCGTGATCCGAGCCCTCCGCCGGACGGAGGGTCAGCGGCATGGGATCACCAGGCCCTGCTCCGTCGCAATGGCATCCAGGGGTTGATCGGTCTCCTCCGCGGGTAGGCCACCGGCTTCTTCTTGCGCGGCATAGGCCAGACCGATGGCCGCAACCCGGCGGCTCTTCCGCAGAACAGCCAGACTGCGGTCATAGAACCCGCCGCCATAGCCGAGCCGCCGGCCGGCCCGGTCGAAGGCGACGAGGGGCGCCAAGATCAGATCCGGGACCATGGGTGCGCCCTCGGTCGGAATTTCCGCCCCAAAGTCGCCTGCTGCCATGGGCGCGCCGGGCCACCATTCCCGAAAAATCAGTGGCAGCCCCGCGCCCTGGATCACCGGAACGCCGAGGCGATGACCCGCCGCCGCTAAAGCCTCCATCAAAGGCGTCGGGTCGATCTCGGTTCGGATTGGACGATATCCGGCGATCCGCGTCGCGCCGGTGTGAAACCGCCCAGCCAAGAGATGGTCCCGCAGCGCCAGAGCGGCCACTGCCCCGTCAGCCTGATGGGCCGTTTTCCGCCGGGCATAGGCGGCCGTCCGCAAGGCCGCCTTCCGGTCTGCCAGGCTCTCGGCGGTCATCGCGGCTGTCTCCTGACGATGGGTGCGGGTGACGGGCCCGTCGCGACCGTGGAAGGCTCAGATCCTCGCGAGCCTGGATAACCAGGTGGGCGCCAGATACACGAGACCACGGTCAAGTGCAGAGCCAGCTCCCGCGAGAAAGCTTAGGCCACCAGGATTCTGTCTTCTCACGAGAGGGACAGCACCCGCCGCGGCGAAACATAGGGGGCTGCCGGCTGGAAGAAAAGCCGATGCGGAGCAAAGCCTCGCCGACGGGAAGATGTTGAGCCGAAACGGCGCAGCCCAGGGCCGCTAAACCGGCGCCGCTTAACCGGCGCCGTTCACACGACCGCTGGCATGGTTCAAGGATGCGGCCAGCGCCTCGACCCTTTCGGCCATGCGGTCGATCTCCGCCGCCAGTTCGGCTTCGCGGTCATCGGCGAAGAGATCGACGGATACCCCGCCCTGTTTGGCGGCAAGCTTCGCCTCGTCGAGCTTTTTCTGTAGCTTCGCCTTTTCGCCGGATTGCTCCGCCAGCCGGTCGGCCATGATTAGCGCCGTCATCAGCATTAGGCGCCCCTCTGACATCTGACCCATGCGGCCGGCCAGGTCCCGCGCCTCTTGATCGAGATTGCGCGCCAGCTCCAGCAGATGTCCTTCCTCGCCGTCCTCGCAGCCGACCAGATAATTGCGGCCGGCGACATCGACGCTGACCTCACCCATCCTGCGCCTCCCTCATCGGCACGATCTCACGGAGATCGGCGAGCGCCGCCTTAACCGCATCGGCCGCTTCGGCGCGCAGCCGCCGGTCCTCTACCGCCGCCCGCTGAAGATCGGCGATCTCCGTCATCAATCGGTCGCGTTCCGCTACGATTTCCGAATGCACCGGATCGACCGCGCCATTCGTTCCCGCCAGACCGTCCCCTGCTGTCATGCCGTCGAGCGCCCCTTCGAGCGTGCCGAGCGCCGCCTCCAGCCGCGCCATCGCCGTGTCCAATTCCGACATGTCTGCCCTCTTGGCCTCCCGCCCCGCCGGGCATCCCCGCCGGCGGTGCTCACACTCCCAACACCGCGCCGAATCATTCCTCGCGCCGTGACATCTACGGTTAACTATTGCCGCGCCGCAGCGATGATGCAAATCGGCAAGAACGCCCCCGAAGTTCTTGACCGATGATGGCCCACTTCGCATGGTCTCGCGCCGCCGGCGGGGCTGTGTTACCGCCCACCAACGAAGCGATGCGCGACATGACTTCTTCGGGAGGGATGAGGATGTTCGATGAGATGCGGCGGGCCGATCCAAGGCGCTTTGCCATGGCCAACGCGCTGCGGGTCTTGGCGATGGACGCGGTCGAAGCGGCGAAGTCTGGGCATCCGGGCATGCCGATGGGCATGGCCGACATCGCCACGGTCCTGTTCGACGGACATCTGAAATACGACCCTGCCCATCCCGACTGGCCGGACCGCGACCGCTTCGTCCTGTCGGCGGGCCACGGCTCGATGCTGCTCTATGGGCTGCTGCACCTGACCGGCTATCCGGAGATGACGCTCGATCAGATCCGCAATTTCCGGCAGCTCGGCCATGCGACGGCGGGGCATCCGGAGCATGGTCATGCGCCGGGGATCGAGACAACCACTGGCCCGCTCGGCCAAGGGCTCGGCAATGCATTGGGGATGGCCATTGCCGAGGAGAGCCTGCGTGCCCGTTTTGGAGCCCGGGCGGTGGACCACCGCACCTGGGTGATTGCCGGCGATGGTTGTTTGATGGAGGGGCTCAGTCAGGAGGCCATCGGGCTCGCGGGCAAACTGGCTTTGTCGCGGCTGATCGTGCTCTGGGACGACAACGGCATCTCCATCGACGGGGCAGTCAGCCTCTCGGATAAGACCGATCAGATTGCGCGGTTCGAGGCCTCGGGCTGGGTGACGCGCGCCATCGACGGCCATGACTATGCCGAGATCGAGGAGGCACTGGCCTGGGCGAAGACCCGGAAAGCGCCGGTGATGATCGCTTGCAAGACGCAGATCGGGATCGGTGCGCCGACCCGGGTCGGCACCGCCAAGGCCCATGGCGCGCCGCTGGGTGCCGAGGAAATCGCCGGTGCCCGCGCCGCCTATGGGTGGGATGCCGGGCCGTTCGAGGTGCCCGATGCGATCCGGACGGATTGGCTCGCCGCCACCGCCCACGGAAAAGCGGCCTATGCGGAATGGCAAGCCCGGTTCGAGGGGATGTCGGAGAGCCGGCGCGCCGAGTTTACCCGCCAGATCTCGGGCGCGCCGTCGAAGAAACTGCCCGGTGCGATCCGTGGGCTAAAGCGCGGATTGGCTGAGGAACAGCCAAGCATGGCGACGCGGAAGGCCTCGGAGGTCGCGCTGGCCGCGATCAACCCCGCATGCCCGGAGACTTTGGGTGGTTCGGCCGATCTGACGGGGTCGAACAACACGAAGACTGCCGATATGGGCCTGTTTGACGAAACCGACCGTAAGGGCCGCTACATTCATTTCGGCATCCGCGAGCACGGCATGGCGGCCGCGATGAACGGGATGGCGCTGCATGGCGGCGTGATCCCCTATGGCGGCACTTTCCTGGTGTTCACTGACTATTGCCGAGGTGCGCTGAGGCTCTCCGCCCTGATGGGGCAACGGGTCGTCTATGTGATGACCCATGACAGCATCGGGCTCGGCGAGGACGGGCCGACCCATCAGCCGGTGGAGCATCTGGCGGCCTTGCGGGCGATCCCTGGCCTGACGGTGATCCGGCCCGCCGATGCGATGGAGACTGCGGAGGCCTGGGAGGTTGCGATATCCGCTGCGGGGCCGACCGTACTGGCCCTGACCCGCCAGGGGTTGCCGGCGTTGCGGAGCGCCTATTCCTCGAAGAACGCCGTGGCCCGCGGCGCCTATGTACTGGCCGAGGCAGAGGGCAAGCGCCAAGCGATCCTGATGGCGTCCGGGTCCGAGGTGGCGATTGCCATGGAGGCCAGGACGCTTCTGGCCGCCGAAGGCATCGGCGTGCGGGTGGTGTCGATGCCGTCTTGGGAGTTGTTCGAGGCGGAGGACGAGGCCTATCGCAGGCGGGTATTGGCCCGCGGTGCCGCCCGGGTCGCGTTGGAAGCCGGGATTCGCCAGGGCTGGGACCGCTGGCTCCTCGGCGAAGGCGGGCGGGAGGCGAAGGCGGATTTCGTCGGGATGTCGGGGTTCGGGGCATCTGGGCCTTACGAAGCGCTCTACGAGCATTTCGGCATCACAGCCCAAGCGGTGGCGGGGAGGGTCAAGGCATTGCTCTGACCCCCCTGGCGATCGGCCGGCCGGTTCAACCCAAGCCTGCCACGGCAGGTCCAACCCGCGTCAAGGACGAGCCGCGCTGATCGCGCGGTGCGCGTGCCGCGCATCCTTGACCCGGGCAAGCCCGCCGTGGCGGCGCCGATTTTGGCGGTTTTCTGGCGATTTGGCTGGCTCCGACGGCACAGTCGTGCCCTCTTGCCGCTTTGCAGCATGACGCGCATTGATCCGGCCGCCGCTCCGGATGTATCTCCGCCGCAGTGTTTACCCTTTGGCGCCGCGCAGTCCCCTGGCGCCCACCACCACGGAGAGAACGACATGGCCGTCAAGCTTGCGATCAACGGGTTCGGACGCATCGGGCGCAATGTGCTGCGCGCCATGGTCGAGTCGGGCCGCACCGATGTGGAAGTGGTCGCCATCAACGATCTGGGCCCGGTCGACACCAATGCCCATCTCATGCGCTACGACTCGGTCCATGGCCGTTTTCCCGGCGAGGTGACCGTGGATGGCGACACCATCGATGTGGGCCGCGGCCCAATCCGGGTGACGGCGGTCCGCAATCCGGCGGAGCTGCCCTGGGGCGATGTCGACATTGCGCTGGAATGCACCGGCATCTTCGCGGCGAAGGAGAAGGCGGCAGCGCATCTCGAGAACGGCGCGAAGCGGGTCCTGGTCTCGGCCCCGGCTTCTGGTGCCGACAAGACCATCGTCTTTGGGGTCAACCACGACGCGCTGACCAGTGACGACAAGGTGGTCTCGAACGCGTCCTGCACCACGAACTGTCTGGCGCCTGTGGCCTATGTGCTGAACAAGGCCGTGGGGATCGACAAGGGCTTTATGACCACCATCCACTCCTATACCGGCGATCAGCCAGCGCTCGACACCATGCACAAGGATCTCTACCGGGCGCGGGCAGCGGGGATGTCGATGATCCCGACCTCGACCGGGGCGGCCAAGGCCGTGGGCCTGGTGCTGCCGGAGTTGAACGGCAAGCTCGACGGGGTCGCGATCCGGGTGCCGACGCCCAATGTCTCGGTCGTCGATTTCAAGTTCAATGCGAGGCGCGACACCTCGGTGGACGAGATCAACGATGCCGTCCGCGCCGCCGCCGGGCAGGAGCTGAAGGGCATCCTCGGTTTTACCGACGACAAGCTGGTGTCGATGGATTTCAACCATGACAGCCACTCCTCGGTGTTCCACACCGATCAGACTAAGGTGATGGAGGGCTCCTTTGTGCGCATCCTCTCCTGGTACGACAATGAGTGGGGCTTCTCGAACCGGATGCTGGACACCGCCGTTGCGATGGCCGAGCGGATCTGATCGCGCAGGATGTCGGGGACCTGCCAGACGCGGTGTTTCCCGACCATCCTCACCGGGGGGCGCCCATGTCTCGGTCGGTCCACGAGAGAAGGTCTGACCGCCCGGGGGTGAACCCGGGGACCCGCTGTTGAAAGTGCGGTCGGGCGGCCCGAAGAGGACCCGAGGGAGGGAGCGGCCGATATCGCGGTTCGAAGCGTGATGTCAGGGCGTCCTCCTTTGCGATCCTTCGCAGGATGCCGCCCCGGGCGGCGACTGCAAGGGAGTGTGGCGACCGCGCAAGCCGTCCGAGCGATGACAGAGCCGTTGACCGCGTCGGGCCCGAAAGTCGCGTTGACACCGCTTCTCGGCAGCTCCCCAACCGCTTATCCCAGTGCCAAACGGCGGCCCGCCGTCACACCCGGTTGTGAGCCCTTAGCAGGCAAGATCTGTGGCAGGTCTTCACCGCTTCGCCTATCATCGCTCATATAAACTGTGAGAGAAAGCATGGCCCGATTGCGTAGAGCACTCCTCGCCACCGCCGTCCTGCTCGGCACCTTGGCGCCGCCGGGTCCGGTCGAGGCCCGGCTCTTCAACGCGAAAGCGCTGTGCGAGCATCATGCGCGCAAGAGCTTTTTTGGGCTCAAGCTGCGTCTCGAGCAGATGTCTGCCTTCTGCGTGGTCCGGGAACGCGTGGTCGATGGTCGCGACATCATCGCGGTGGTGAAGGAGGATGGCACCGTCTTCCGCTTCGTCCGGCGCAAGGGCTTCTGGACCATCCGCGCCGAGGATGGGGAGGTTCTGACCGTCGAGCTTTCGACGCGTGGGCCGACCGCGCTTTTCTCTTGGGCAGACGATGCGTTGATCCATCATCTTCATGTGGCCTTGAAATAGCGCTCTCTGCTGCGATCGCTCGCAATTGCAAGCGTTGGCGAAACCTGACACTCTCGGAGCGCTGCCGGGACGGCCGTTTCCCCTGCAGATCGGACCTGGCTGGCGCGAGTTCCCCCATGCCCTCTGTCGAGCTTGCGATGATCGGTGCGCCGCTGACGCTTGCGGTTGTCTTGATGATGTTTGTGTTGTTCGTGCGCGAGGTCTACCCGCCCGAGGTCGTGGCCATCGGCGGGGCCGCCGTTCTCGTCGCAACGGGCGTGCTGCCGGTCTCCGACATGCTGGGGGTCCTCTCCAATCCGGCGCCTCTGACGATCGGCGCGATGTTCATCCTCTCCGGCGCCTTGGTGCGGACCGGCGCCCTCGATGTCTTCAGTCGCCGGATCGCCGAGGGTGCGCAGGACCGGCCGGTGCGGGTCATCTCCGGCCTCGGCGCCTTCACCGTCACTGCTTCCGCCTTCATGAACAATACGCCCGTGGTGGTTATGCTGATCCCGGTGGCTGTGAGGCTCGCGGCGAAGTTGCGGGTGTCGGCGAGCCAGGTGCTGATCCCGCTCTCCTACACGGCCATCCTCGGTGGGCTCTGCACGCTGATCGGGACGTCGACCAATCTGTTGGTCGACGGCGTGGCCCGGGCCCAAGGGCTGGAGCCGTTTTCGTTGTTCGAAATCACGCCGATGGCCCTGATCCTCGTTGTTGTCTGTCTCAGCTTCATTGCGGTTGCGGGACCTCGAATGCTGCCGACCCGCCGGGCGATGCTCGACCATCTGACCCGCCGTAAGGCTCTGAAATTCTTCACGGAGGTCGTGATCCCCGACGGCTCCAATCTGATCGGGCAGTCGCCCTTGCAGGTGAGCCATTTCACCCGCACCGGCATGACGGTGATCGATGTGATCCGCGGGGATCTGTCGCTGCGGCGGCAACTGCAGGAAGTGCTTTTGGCCGCAGGCGACCGGGTCGTGATCCGAACCGGCGTGAACGAGCTGCTGTCGCTGCGCGAGAACCGGGCTCTCTCGCTGACCGGGCAGATCGATGCGGTCAGCCAGAAGTCCACCGTGACGGTCGAGGCGCTGATCACGCCGGATTGCCGGTTGGTCGGGCGGGTCTTGGGCGACACCCGCCTCCGGCGCCGCTATGGCGTCTATCCGCTCGCAGTGCATCGGCGGGCGGAACGGGTCGGACCGGTGCTCGACGAGGTGCGGATCCGGGTTGGCGACACGCTTCTGCTCGAGGGCGACCCGGAGGATATCGCGCGACTTGCCGCCGAACAGAACCTCGCCGATCTGACCCGACCGACCGAGCGGCCCTACCGGCGGGAGCGCGCGCCCGTGGTGCTGGGCATCCTGGCCTTGGTGGTGATCGGGGCAGCGCTCGGGGTGATGCCGATTGCGGGTCTTGCGCTGATCGGCGTGGCATTGGCGCTACTGACCCGCTGCATCGATGCGGAAGAGGCGTTTTCGATGATCGATGGTCGGTTGTTGGCGCTGATCTTTTCGATGCTGGCGATTGGTCGCGCTCTGGACGTGACCGGCGCGGTGGATCTGATCGTCGATGCGATTCAGCCGGTGCTGATGGCACTGCCGCCGCAGCTCGTTCTATGGCTGGTGTTTTGCCTGGCCTCGGTTCTGACGGAGCTGGTATCGAACAGCGCGGTGGCCGTTGTGATGACGCCGATCTCGATTGCTCTGGCGCAATCGCTGGGGGTCGACCCGCGACCCTTCGTGGTGGCGGTGATGATTGCCGCCTCGGCGAGTTTCGCGACACCGATTGGGTACCAGACCAACACCTTGGTTTATGGTCCGGGCGGCTACACCTTTACCGACTACATGCGGCTCGGCATTCCGCTGAATGTGGGTGTGGGTGTCCTCTCCGCGCTATTGATCCCGCTGTTTTGGCCGTTGTAATGCGGCGTTTTCCAGTTAATCGGAATCGTGGCGCATGGCGCCACGATAGGTTCGCGCCTTCGGTCAAGGCTGCGCTGACGCGCAGTCCCTGCCCGAAGCGGGCGGGTGGCAAGTGTTCGGGACCGGAAGATAAGGCGGGGTAAAACTGGGGCGAGCGAAAGGGAAGGCTGCTGAGAGAGCGGCCAGGTCCGGTTCAATCGAAGCGGAGTGGCGAGGGCCGGCCCGCCGCAGGGCCCTCGCCCCGGATCGCATCCGGGGCTTGCCGGACGCACCCCGGTGCGTAGCCAAAGCCGCAGCCTTGGCTCGGCCTTCCTCTCGCCTGAGAAAGACTGGGCGCCGCAGCGTTCCCACAAGCGCAGGTCGAAAAGCGCGCCGCGCGCGCCTGCGGTACCAGGAGCCGTGCGGTTGACGCGGCGCCCTGAGACTTGCCGGCGCAGTCGGATCAGAGAGCGATCCCATGCCAAACCCCTTTCCGCACCATGCCGCGGGGGGCGATCCGCAGGTCGCCGGCGAGAACCGCGCCGAGAACGTCGCGGTAGTCGAAAACCCCGCTGTCGACCGTCACGACGCTAGCATCACCCGCGGCGCCGGGGCGGAGAGTGCCCAGGTCCGGCCGGCCTAGTGCCCTTGCTGGCGCAACCGTTGACGCGGCGATGACATCCGAGAGCGACATGCCGAGGCAGAGGAATTTCGACATCGTCACCAATTGGTCATAGGCGGGCCCGTCGATGCAGAGGCTGTGCACATCGGACGAGATCGTATCCGGCGCAAAACCGCCCGCCAGCATCGCCCGGGCGACGGCAAAACTGAATGACCCCATCCCGTGGCCGATGTCGAAGATAACCCCCCTCTCCCGCGCCGCTCGCACCTCCGGCCGGATCTGCCCACCGATCACCGGCGCATTCGGAAAGGGTCGAAAGGCATGGGTCAGCACATCTCCAGGGCGGAGCGTTTCCAGAACCTCGGCGTAGGACGGCGGCGGCTCGTCTATATGGGCCATCAGCGGCATGTCCACTTCCTCCGCCACCTGGAGCGCGAAGCCGAGCGGTGCCAACCCCTGATCGCCGGAGGCATGGCGGCCGACCCGTACCTTGATGCCGACGATCACGTCGCGATTGGCCGCTGCGACCTCCGCCGCTTCCCGCGGGGCCATCAGGCGAATGTCTTCGGACTCGCCCACATGAACCTCTCGGCCGAAGCCCCAGATGCCCGCGAAAGAGACATGCAGATAGGCGAGGATCCGCGTTTCGGCTCTCTCGATCACATGTGTCCGGAAACCTGCGAAGTTGCCTGGGCCGGCCGAGCCTGTGTCGATCATGGTGGTCACCGCCGTGCGGGCGCCGAGCGCATCGGCGTCCACCCCCAGCGAGGTGCCGCCCCAGTAGACATGCGTGTGCAGATCGATCAGCCCCGGGGTCACGATCAGGCCGGACACGTCTTGGATTTTGGCCTCCGGCGCCTCCAGCCGTTCCGCCACCGCTGCGACCGTCCCGCCGGCAAAGCCCACATCCATGACCCCATCGAGCCCCTGGCCGGGGTCGATCACATGTCCACCGCGGAGGATCAGATCCATACGCCCCTCGTCTTGCTATCCCATGAGCGAGGCAAGCGCCGATAGGGATGGCGATCAAGACAAAACGGCCCGATGGGCGCGCCAGCACGGTGCCATGGTCTTTGGCGAGCCGCATGGACGGCCGCTTGACGAGCGGAATGCTCATGTAAGGGCATGCATTCCGTCGAGAATGGCCCCTACCAGACATCGTCCGTGTCAGCGGTCCACTGCTGGCGATTGGCCATCGCGTTCGAGGGGGCCTCTCGGACCTCGATCTTGGTTCCTCACTCTTCCATCCAGCAATCTTCATTCGGCCCTACCGAGATATGCCGGTCGAAGGCATTCCGTTTCACTCCCTCAATGCACCCAGACCAAGCGGGGGCCTTCTTGGCCGACGCGACCGAGACTGTTCGTGTCGGCCGCTTGTCAGCTCTTTGCTTTGCCTATGACTGCATTGCGCCCTCGGTTCAGTCGGCAACCGTGGGCGAGAGAGATCTTTGGGCAGGTCCATCGCGAAGCGGTATGTTCTTGGTCTCCCGACCTTTGGCCGAAGCTCTAATCGGCGTTCAGGTCGGTGCCGCCCGGACGATCCCGTGTCCGGTAGTCGACCCGCGCTGAACCGCAGATGCCCCGCCTTGTCACCCGTGGGCCTGGGGACTAAAGCACAGTCCGACGGACGACGATGGAGGTTCCCATGGCAGGCCACTCCAAATGGGCCAATATCCAGCATCGCAAAGGGCGCCAGGACGCCGCCCGCTCGAAGCTGTTCTCGAAGCTCGCCAAGGAGATCACGGTCGCCGCCAAGATGGGCGACCCGGACCCCGACAAGAACCCGCGCCTGCGCCTCGCGGTGAAGGAGGCGAAGTCGAACTCGGTGCCCAAAGACGTGATCGACCGCGCGATCAAGAAGTCCCAGGGCGGCGATGCCGAGAACTATGACGAAATCCGCTACGAGGGCTACGGCCCCGGCGGCGTCGCGATGATCGTCGAGGCGCTGACCGACAACCGCAACCGCACCGCCTCGAATGTCCGCTCCACCTTCTCGAAGAACGGCGGCAACCTGGCCGAGACCGGCGCCGTCAGCTTCATGTTCGACCGCAAGGGGCAGATCCTCTACCCGCCTGGCGCGGCGGATGCCGACACGGTGATGGAGGCCGCGATCGAGGCCGGGGCCGAGGATGTCGAAAGCGCCGAGGACGGCCATGTCATCTGGTGCGAGGCGACCGATCTCTCGGATGTCTCGACCGCAATGGAGGCGGCCCTCGGCGAGGCGGAGAGCACCAAGCTGGTCTGGAAGCCGCAGACCCTGACCGAGGTCGGCGAGGATGCCGGGGCCACACTCATGAAGCTGATCGCAGCGCTCGAGGACGACGACGACGTGCAGTCGGTCACCGCCAATTTCGACATGTCCGACGAGGTGATGGCCAAGCTCGCCTCCTGATATCAATTGGATAGACTGATTATAGTCTGATGACACCATGTTTTCCTGAGAGTTATGGATGAAAATTGATGTAGTTTTGGGTGCCGGTGTTCCGCTTCTGCTACTGGGTATGATCTCCTATATTCGTATACGAAGGGGCAGAGTGGAGTTCTACGCTGCCGATCTACTTGCTGTATTCATTGCATTTAACGTTACAATTATAAACAGTCCGGAGATTATCTCATCGCTGGGGAATACTAAGGATCCAAAGACCATCCAGGCAATTGCTTCAATCATGGTAATTGTTACGATTGTTGCTCTAGTGATTTGTCTTGATCTTGAGAGGGGCTATCCGAAGCGAGGCGATCAATTTAGCGCCAGATTAGATCTAGATGCGCAAGGCAGAATTGGCGCTTTCGTCAACTTTGTTCTCGCTATAATGTTATCATCGCTAAACATCTTCTTTTATGTTGGTAGATTTTGATGGAGACTGCAATTGCTCTACTCAGCTTGCTTGTTGCAAGTTTTGGTCTTGCTTACTTCCTCTATTTTCGTTTGGCATCTCCTGTCGACAGACAAGAGAAACCTATGGAGCTCCGAGGGAAGGCTAAGCTCGAAGAAGAGTCGGCAGACCTAGCGTTCCCGGTGATATCCAATACTGCTATGGCAACGGGCCGCTTCGTAGTCGGCAGACAGAAAGCTGTGGATGCGCTGCACCGGTCTCTAATGAGCGTCCCCCAGGTAGCAATCATCCCACGGCGGAGTGTGGTCAAGGCTACGGGCGGCATGGGGAAGACCACGATTGCGCGCTTCTTCATCCAGCAGTACCACCGGAACTATCACGGTATCTGGTGGGTTGCAGCAGAGACGTTAGACAGCGTTGTTGAGGCGTTGTCAGAACTCGCTGATCGGCTGGGGCTCGAGGGGCATTCAAGAAGGGGCTTGGCCCGCGCGACCCTCGATTACTTACGCCAAACAGAGGAATCCTGGCTTCTAATCTACGACAACGCGGTCGACCTTCGCACGGTGCGCGACTGGCTGCCAGAGGGGGTGCACCTGATCGTCACCTCCCGCTCTTCCGACTGGCAGGGTTTCGAGGTTCAGGACGCCGAGAAACTGCCCACCGACAGGCCAGAGGACGCGGGCGTCGAACTCCTGGTGAAGGAGGCCGGGGGGCAGGACCGCGACGGGCCGCAGGCCGCACAGGCATTGGCGGCGGCGCTGGGCGGGTTGCCGCTCGCGCTGGTGCAGGCCGGGGCCTGGCTGCGCGATGCGCCGAGGGCTGGCTATGCCGAGTGCCAAGGGCGGATTCACGAACTCTTAACCCTTGCGCCGCCGGCGGACTACCCGGACGCAATCGACGCAGCAGTGACCTTGTCGATGGAGCGGGTGGGGCAGGGCTCGGATGCCGAGGCGCTGCTCCACCTCCTCGCCTTTCTCGCCCCCGATGCCATCGAGGCGTGCGTGATTAGCGATGTGCCTGAGGCTCCAATGATCAATGCCAGAGACCTCGCTCTGAAGGCGGACATCCCAGATAGAGTTTGGGAGTTGGCAGAGGACCGCACGGCGCTGGATCGGGCCTTTTCAGAGCTACAGCGGCGTTCGCTGATCGAGGGGAGGGGCGGCACCTACAGCATCCACCGGCTGACGCAGGCGGTGGTGCGGGCGCGGCTGGGGCAGAAAGCAGAAGATTGGGCAAAGACAGCCGCCGCAGTCGTTGCAGTTAGCTTCCCTGGCGACCCAGAGTCCTTCTTACGTTGGCCCACTTCAGCGCGGTTAATGCCGCATGTCTCGGCGCTGGCCGGGCTGGGGGATGATGTGCCGCGGACGGCGGGAATGCAGTATCTCTGCAATCAGGCATCGATCTATCTGCGCCAGCAGGCGGAGTTCGCGGGCGCGGCCCGTTATGCCGAACTGGCGCTGGAGATCAAGAAAGAACGGCTGCCGGAAAACCACCGCGACCTCGGCGTGGGCTATTCGGTTCTCGGCCAAGCGCTTCAAGATCTTGGGGATCTAGACCGGGCCGAGAATGCGCTGGCGGAGGCCGTTCGCATTGCCGAGGCTAACACCGAAATCTCCGACACCGACCGCTCTGTGTGGCTCAACAATCATGGCTCCGTGCTACAGGCGCTGGGGCAGCGCGCTATGGGCGCTGGCGATGCCGAGACGGCGGACGAGTTCTTCCAGTGCGCCGAACAGCGCTTTCTCGCCGCGCTGGATCTGGATCGGCAGACCTATGGCGATCGCCATCCCGAGGTTGCGACAGGCCTTAACAACCTCGCCACCCTCTATGCCGCGATGGGTCGAATGGAGGACGCGCTGGATAAAGACGCCCAGGCGCTGTCGATCCGGCGGGAGCGGTTGGACCCGAAAGATCCGCTGCTCGCTCAGTCCTGCAACAACTATGCCGCCAAGCTGCTGAGGGTGGGAGAGGTGGACAAGGCTGCCCCCTTGCTGCGGGAGGCGCTGGAGATCCGAGAGCATCATTTCGGCGACAAGCCCTGGCACCCGCATCTGCTCGCCACCGCGCAGTGGCGGGCGAGCTGCCTCGTCGCACTCGACGACCTGGGCGCGCCCGGCGGGGCGGAGCTAGAACGGTTGGAGAGGGTCTATGGCCCCCATGGCCTCGACATGGCCGTGCACCTTCGCGACGGCAAACAGTTCGCCGCCCTCGCGCGGCAGCGGCAGCAGACGGACCAGGCAGATCAGCCCGGCGACTGACCCCCTCTCACCCAACCCAGCGGCGCGGGCCGAGCTTGTGGGCCTCCTGGGCGTTGCGACCGGGCGCAGCCTCGGTGGGGTGGGCGGGGCTCGGCCCGCGCCGCGGCCTCAGGCGACCGCGCTCTCGACCTCGGTCACATCGATCCCCAGCCGCTCCAACCCCGCCTCGACATAGTCCGGCAGCATCGGCGAGCCGAGCAGATAGCGCGCCGTGCCCCGACCCTGTTGGTCGCGGGCCTCCTGCACCAGGGCCGGAAACTCCGACGCATCCTCGTCATCGCGGCCGAGCCAGAAGATCGCCACCAGCTCCGCGCGCTGGGTGTCGGTCAGATCCTCGATCCACGCGGTCAATTCCGCCTCGAGCGCGTCGCCCTCGCGCTCCACCAGCGGCCCGAGCGGGTTGTCCCCCTCGTCCTCGGGCGTGTCGGCCGGCACCCGCACATCGAATTCGCGGGCCCTTTGGATGATCCAGGCGACGGTCGTCAGGGACAGGCTGAGCATGGGTGCCTCATATGGTTTCCGCGATCCTGGAACAGGCGCCGCCCGGAAACCTTGATCTGGCGCAAAGGACGGCGGCCAGCGACCGGAAATGTCGCAATCCAGCGGGACCGGAGCCGGGCCTGGCCGTAGCCCTGCTGCCCATGGCGAAGCGTCCGCTGCACCCCCATGACCCGCGCAACCTGATCGCCGAGGCGTTCAGGATCGAGGGTATCGGGGCGGAGGATTGCCGCTCGATCTTTTTCGACTGGGCGCTGGGTCTGCCGGCGGAGACCGATGCGGCCGCGGCGGCGACGGCGCTGCTGGCGGAGTATCGCGACGCACCCGAGGATCATCCGATGCGGGCGTTGTTGCAGGCGGCCAGAGAGGGGGCTCTGACCACTGCCGGGCGGCGGCGGCGCCGCAACCAGCGCCGGGACTGATCGCGCCAGCCGCGGCTCACCAAAAGGTCGCCACGGCAACGACCCAAAGCGACAACACCGCACCGCCGAGCACCGTGAAGAGGCCGTTCCAGCGCAGCCCGACATGCAGCGCGCTGACCTGTCCCATCGCCCCGATCAGGAGGGTGGTGGCGGCATAGGGCGAGCTCGACGCGCCGAGCGCCCAGCCCGCCGTGATCGCCACGATCATATCGCTCGGCGTCAGTCCCATCGCCTCCGGCACGGGCAACAGCGGCACGAACAGCGAGACCGACAGGATGGGGTTCATGCCCATCTGCCCGGTCAGCGGCACCAGCCAGACGATAGCGATCAGGATCTGCCAGGCGGGCACCGTCGAGAAGTCGATCGCCGCCGCGCCGAGCAGGGGCGAGATCAACTGCGAGCCGAGGGTCCCGATGAACCCCGCCATCATCAACAACAGCAGTTCGCCACGGTAGCCGGGCAGATCCTCGGCGACATAGCGCCCGCTGTGGTGTAACGCGCCCAGCAGCGGCGCCTGTCCGCTCTGCTGCAGTACCAGCCAGGCGAAGGCGAGCGCCGGCACCACGACCATCACCACACCCACGGTGCGCACGCCCGTCGCGCCTTGGATACCGCCGATGCTGAGCACCAGGATCGCCAACAGTGCCAGCAGCGGCCAGAGACTCAGCCAGCTGCCCGTGGCCTCAGCCCGCGGCGGCGGCGGGGCCGAGAGCCGCGGCTTGAAAATCGTGTCGAGCACCCAGCCGAGGGCCGCGAGCAAGAGCCCGCTGATCAGGCAGGGCCAGACCGCATCGGCCCAACGTGCCCCCTGAACCAGCGATGTCGAGATCGCCAGAGCGAAGGCCAACGGCGACCAAGTGAGGGTCGAGACAAAGCCCCGCTGCACCGCCAACAGCATCCGCCGCATTCGGTGGCCGCGGATCTCCGCATTCGGCTCTCGCCGCGCATTGGCCTCCGCCAAGCTGCCGAGGAGCACCAGCGACCCGTAGTTCAACAGCACTCCGAAGAGATGTCCGCCAAGGGTCAGGGCGCCGTAGCGCCGGCCCGGTGGTTGACGGGCGAGGAAGCTGCCGCATGCCTCGATCGCGGGCGAGGTCGAGGACGCATGCCTCAGGGTCGCCATCGCCGTTAAAAAGGCCGTGATGAAGGCGGCGCTGCCCAGGGCGTCGTCGATCAGACGCAGGCTGTCCTCCCGGCTCAGGATCGCCATGACCATCAGAACCGTACCGATCAGCACGAAGATCAGCCGTCCCCACCCGGCGCCGATCGACAGGACCGCCAGGAGCAGGATCACCAAGACATCCTTTGGCGCCGAGGGCAGAACCGGCCCCAGCCACTCGTCGATGGCAACCAGCACCGTCACTGCGACCGAGAGGCCGCCGATCCACAGTTTTGTGGCATCGTTGGTCAGAAGGATGAGACTGTCCCCCGAGATCGCGACGCCCGTCTTTGGCAGAGGCCGCGGCGGTTCTAAGCCTCGGCGATGGCCCGCCTCGATGCAAGCGAGACGGCCTTCAAACTCTTCGAGCCGTGGCGAAATGCCTGGACCCGGTCAGGGCGGGATGCCGCGCGGCCGGGACCCCAAGCCGAGGGGCAATGAGACGCCGTCCGATCCCGTGCGGCCGGCGAGGCGGTCTCTGGGCCTGGAATTGGGCGGCCGCTCGTGCGTCGGTTCGACGCCTGTGCCTATGCGCGTTCGGGACGCTCCTGCGGGACTTTTGCGACTGGGGAACTCCCCTAAAACTTGTTTTACCTGAACATCGGTGTCGTGGCGTCCGGGCATGCTGCGGCGCACAGTTTTGGCCGCCCGGTCTGAAGCGGCCAAAACAGGTGCAGGATCAGGCGAAGACGAAATCGTCGGCCGAGATTTCGTCTTCCGTCGTGTTTACCAGGACCACGATGCCGCCATCGCCGTCGCGGAGCTGAAGGTTCGTGCCGCTCTGCCGCAACTCCAGATCGGCGAGGCTCGTCACGCCACTATGCTGGGAGTAATCGACCGCGTCTGCGGCACTGTAGTCGACCAGAAAGTCGACCGAGCGCCCTTGGGAGATCACAAAGCGGTCGCTTTCCTCGCCGCCATAGAGGCGGTCGCGACCGAGCCCGCCGGAGAGCACATCCGCGCCGCCTTCGCCGATCACCTTGTCGTCGCCTGCGCCGCCCACCAGGCTGTCGCCATCGGCCCCGCCGCGGAGCAGATCGTCGCCGCTGCCGCCGCGAAGCAGGTCGGAACCCGCCTCGCCGGCGAGGGTGTCGTCGCCCGCGAAGCCGAGAAGGGTGTCGTCGCCTGCGCCGCCGCGCAGGAGATCGTCGCCGGCCCCGCCGTCGAGCCAGTCATTGCCGGTACCGCCGCCGAGGACGTCATTCCCCTCGCCGCCGAGCATGACATCGTTGCCGAAGCTGCCCAGCAAGCGGTCTTGTCCGGTGCCGCCGTCGAGCGTGTCGTTGCCGAACAGACCGCGCAGCATGTCGTCGCCGACGCCGCCGATGACATGGTCGTGCCCGGCGCGCCCGACGAGATGGTCGTTGTCGGCACTGCCCTCCAGCGTGTCGTTGCCGCGGGTGCCCATCACCGGCTCACCGGCTTGGTCCGGGGGTGGTGGCATCACCGGTTCCGGCCCGGGTTGCGGCTCCGGCTGAGGCTCGGGTTCCGGTTGTGGTTCGGGCTGCGGTTCAGGCTCCGGGCCGGGCAAAGGCTCCGGGCCGGGCAAAGGCTCTGGTTCCGGCTCCGGCTGTGGTTCCGGTTGCGGCTCCGGTTCCGGCTCGGGCTGCGGTTCAGTTTCCTGCTGCGGCGCTTCGAGCACCGCGTGAACGTCGCCCTTGGTCTGGTTCGCCACCACCGCAAAGGTCGCGGAGTTCAGATTGCCGCTGCCGCCCACGCTCTGACCCTGCGACGGCACGAAGTCCGTGTCGCCGGACTCCCGGATGAAGCGGACGCTGTAGCCGGTGCCGACGGGGACCTCCTCGAAGCTATACCAGCCCGAGCCGAGGGTCGTGGTCGCGGCAACCAAGGCGCCGCCCTTGCGGAGTTCGACCCGGTGGTTCGAGACGCCGGGATCGGTGGCCGCACCATCGCGCACCCCGTCGCTATCGCCATCGATGTAATAGCGGCCGGAGACCGTGCCCGTTTCCGGCGCGGGCGGCGGGGCATTGTCCTGCACCACGCTGAAGGAGACCGTCGCTTCGCCGAGGGTAGCACCGTTCCCGCCCGACCCTGATTTGGCAACAGCGCGGAGCGTATAGTCCCCGGGTGTGAGGTTACCCGGATCGAAGTTTCCGCCGGTGTCGCCGAACAGCGCGAAGGGCGCAGCACTCTCGGTCTGCACGACCTGGCCGTCGATGTAGAAGACCACGCTGCCGACGCCGTTTCCGTCGGGATCCGCCGCGATGCTGAAGCCGTTGGGGAAGTCGGCTAGGCTGATCTGATCGTTCCCTTCCAGCGCGTCGACAACTTGGTTGTTGCCGGCATTGATCAGCGAGAAGTCGATCCCGACGGGGCTGTTTCCGCCGCTACCGCCGCCACCGCTACCGCCGCCGGTGCCACCACCACCGCCGCCAGTGCCACCACCGCCGCCATTGCCGGAGCCGATGGGCGATTCCTCGGCGTTGGCGTCTTGGAGGATGTTGTTGCCCCTGTTGAGGGTGATCTTGTCGAGGACGTAGCCGTCCGACCGACCGGAAACCTCCAGCCGGTAGACCACGCCTTCTTGCAGATCGAACCTGGCAGCAGAATGGTTGTGGTTGACGTCGAAGGTCTTACCCCAGCGGAATTCCCGGTCCGCCTGGCCGAGGCCTGTGTAGAGCTTGGTCGGTCCGCGCACCTCATTGCCGGATTCGACCTCGACCAGCGCGAAATAGGCATCGTTGCCGGTGTCGCCGCGCAAACCCTTTGTCGGATCGCCATCCTCATAGCGATCGCTGTTGTTCATCGTCGAATAGATGCGCGCCGCGTGGGTCCCCAAGGAATAGGTGCCGGTCTGGTCGACGGTGAATTCGTAGGTCAGCGTCTGACCCTGCGGGACCCTGCCATAGCTGCTGCTCGGCGCGTCCCAAAGCAGGCCAGTCTGCCCATCGAAGGAGACCTCGCTCCAATGGCCGACGATCTCCTTGGCCGACTCCGCCTCCATGACGACAGTGCCGTTTTGGCCAATGAACACACCTGCCGTGTTTGCCGGCGGAGGCTGCTGCGATGCGCCCGGGTCGACCGAGGGCGGTTTGTCCGGCAGATCTGAGTTGCGCACAAACAAGACCCAATCCTTCCCAACACTGTTCGGCGGATTGCCGAATTCGCGGACCGCGCCGCCATTGACCGTGCCTGCGCTAACCAAAGGGCCGCCATTGCGGGGGTCGTACCAAAAGACATCGAAGGTCTCGCCGCCCTGTCCGCGGAGGTCGAGCGCCACGTCATCCGCCTGGCCGTAGTCGAGATAGACGAGGTAATACTCGCCCCGCTTCGACATGACGTAATCGCCGGAATTCGTGGTGATGTCGTCGTCGTCGGTCATCTCCCAGAACGGCACATAGGTGTTCCAGAAGTCGAGCGCGGCCTCGGTCCACCCCCAAAGCGAGGTGAAGCCGGTGAAATCGTCCATGTTCTGATCGAAGGAATGGCCGCCGAAGCCGTTGCCCTTCAGATACCAGTTCACGCCGGTACCGCCAGCGGTCAGATGGCCCCACATCCCCTTGCGCAGCGCCTTTTCGTTGGTGCTGTCCGCGTCGTTGGAGCCGAAATCGATCACCGCGTTGTTGCCGGCGTGCTCGTCCCAGGCCAGCACCCATGGGTCATTCGCGGCGGCTGATTTGTCCCGATATTCCAGGGTCTGCGCGCGAATGCTGCCCGGCCCGGTCTGGAAGGACGGGCCGTCGAAATCGTCATGGCCGACCAGTGGGTTGTAGACCTGGTCGATCTGGTTCGGAAAACTGTGGATCACCGTCAGATGGTCGTAAGGATCCACCGCCTTTACGAAGGACGCCATGTCCTTGCGTTCCTGGTCGGTGTTAGTGTTTTCCTCGCCAAGGTTCCACTGAATGCCGTTGTTGTGGCCGAACCGCGCGATCATCTCGCGCATATAGACCATCCGCTCAACACTCAGGCTGGTGCCGGAGGCGTTAGTGCCGCCATTCAAAAGCTGATCGTTCTCAGTCTCTTGGAAGAGAACATTCTTGTAGATCCCCTTGTCGTCCATATGGTCGAAGAGGATTTCCCACTGCGAGAGCTTGGAGACGTCGTAGACCGAAAAGGCCGAGGCGGCGAGGCCATTGGTATCGTTGGCGGCATCCTGGATCGAGGACTTGTTCTTCTCGACATCGTAGATTTGGGGATCGACCCAGGGGCCCACATCCTGCCCGTCGCCGCCGATGGTGTTGGTCAGCAGGTAGATCGTGTTCTGACCCTGCTCTTCCAGATAATTGATCGCGCCGACAATCGCTTTGCCGTCGCCATTGCTCCAGGTCGGATCGCCCGCGTTGAAATCGCTGCGGTGGCTGGAATAGTCGTGCCGCCCGTCGCCGGTGTTGTCGAAGGCCTGGGTGGCCAGCAGGTTCTCCGGCACACCGGGCCCGCCGCGGATGAAGTAGTCGCCATCGCCCTGGTGCTGGAGGTAGTGGGTACCCTCGTCCTGCAGGATCATACCCTTGGCGCGGAAATCGTCGCCGGTCTTGTCGGTGGCGGCGACGGATAGGGTGCCCATATCGCCATTGATCGAATTGACCGGCTGGCCGGCATTGGGGTTCGTGCTGGCGGCGATATCATTGCCGGTGCGGAACGAGGCTTCGTAAGACCATTCCCCCTCTTTCGGGGGGTTGAAATTGACCCGCCAGATCTTGCCGGAGGTGGCGCCGCTCTCCGCCGCATCGCCATCAGCCGCGAAAAAGCCCGGGACGGTGTAGGTCTCGCCGGTGCCCGCATGCGTGAAGGTCACATCGAGGCGGTAGTCCCGGAATGTACTGGGGTTCTCTTGGAAGGTTTGGTCCGCCTCGAAATCGAGGGTGATCTTATGCCATTGCTTCAATTCGCCCTGGACAGATGCCGCGCCCTGCATCGCACTCTCCCACTCCGCGTGGTCGCGCGATGCCAATGTGGCGCTCGAGTAAGATTTCGAGCAAAACCGGGGCAAAACGCGGCCGTCATCGTTAACGACGCAAATACCGGCCCCAATGGGGGCGGATAGATGTCTGGATTAAGGCAATCATGGCGGTGGGCGATGTCGGGTCTGCGACCTCTGCGCCCACACAACAGGTCGATGCCGCCCGGCACATCGTTAGCGCAGATCAGGTCTGGTACCTACAACCAAGAGCAGAGTAGCGCACTGCTATCTCGCGCAGTATCGGGCGATCCCCGAGAGAGGCCGAATCGAGGTCTATCCGGCGGGAATCACCCGATTCCCAAGTATCGGCGAGGTTTCATTCGCCTTTGAAACCAAACACTGCGGTGGTAGGTGGGACGCGGCTAGCCCGCACCCTCCGCCGCATGGCAGCTCGCCGAGTTTCGGTCCCAAGGCAGGTCGCCCATGTTGAAGTCGTCGAAGAACCCGACCGGCATCAGCTTGAACCCGCAGGAGATGCAGGGCTGCACGGGAAAATCCTCTGGCCGCGGCATGTGGTGGAGGCCGAAGACATGCCAGGCGACGAGGTCGGCGTCGACCAGATCGCGATCCGCCGCGGCATAGGCCGGGAACCCGTCGGACCCGTCGGAGGCATTCACGAACTCGCCTGCCGGATACCGCTGCGCCGGGTCGAAGGCGGTGACCCAGAGATCCCGATACGTATAGCCGGCCCGCTTCCCCGATGGCCCATCTGGCGAGAGGAAGGGTGTCACGGTCGAGGTTGGAATCAGCTTATAGGCCGTCGGTGCGCCCATCCGGTTCTTTCCGTCGGCGCTGCGGAACTTCCAATAACGGTGTGTGGAAAGATCCGCCTTGCGGCCAGCTTGGGCCTCTGACGTTAGGACCGTCTCATGCTGGCGATACCCATTGCCATAGGGGTTCTCGGGCCCAGGCGGGTCGGCACGGGTGTCGCATTCCACTGCGGTGTTTGCATCGCCATCCACTGCCATGTCGAGCCGCGCGCAGAAAGTGTGCTGATGGATTTGGCCAAGCACCCCGGGCGCCACCTCTGTGCCATATGGCCCCGGCTGACCGGGCATGCAGGCGGTGGTGTTGATCACGCCGGTCGCCTTCATCTCGAACTCGATCATCCCATCCAGATGCAAGTACCAGTAATAGCCGTATTCATAGTTTCCGACCGTCGCGATGTTGGAGATCACCATCCGCCGGGCGCGCCGCGTCTCCGTCCGTTCCAGCCGGAAGTCGAAGTGCTTCCAGAGGATGCCCATATCTTCCTCGTGGAGGCAGATGGCGTTCTTGATCACTTCGACCTCGCCGTCGCGGCCGTTGAGGGTGGCGTCCAGGTATTTGATCGCGCCGAGGCAGTCGCAGCCTAGCTCCAGCGAGTTCATTACCCGCCCGACGCCGTATTCGCCGATATCGAACACGTTCTTGCGGGGATGCGCACCCTCGGGCGAGCCGTAGGGCACCATCATCTCGGCGATAGAGGCGCGGTAAAGGACCGGCCGCCCTTTGACCTTGATGTCATGCAGCGTCAGCCCCTCTCGCGCGTTAAAGCCGATCATCAGCTCCCAATCGGCCCAGGTCAGACGGTTGCCCTCCAGCTTGAAGCTGACGCCGTCCGGCTGCACGACATTGATGGGGCGCAGATCGGTGCGGGTGATGGTCTGAAAGGTGCGATCGTAATTCGCCTCTCCCTTCGGGATTGGGATATCGCCCTTATCGACCACCGACAGTACCTCGCCGGTGTCGATATCGACCGTGGCGTTCAGCCCGTCGATGGGATGAGCGTATTGATGGTCGAGTTCGCTGTTCCGCACCCAGCAGAAGACGTGGCTGATGCGGCGGCCCTTCTCCTCCACCACGCCGAAATTGCCGGCTGACCAGGGGTCGACGGTGACGAGCGAGAGGTCCTCGATCCCTCGACGCGTGCAGGCGGCGGCGAAGCGGGGGTCGGCCTTGACCGCGTTCTCGATCTCCATGAACTCGACCGGTGCGATCATCGGCACGGCATCAGGCAGGAAGGTTGTTGCGATCACCGTGCCCTCGGTCAGCGAGATTTCACTCCGGACCACCCCAGATCTGCCCTTGAAATAGGCGTTCACCCAGGCGCGGCGCTCGACCGTGTCGCCGGGGCGGTAGCCGCGGACCACCGATTTCGCGGGTTCCGCCAGCTCGATGGTTTCAAAGCAAGCCGCCGCCCCGTTCTCGATGCCCGCGCGGATGATTTCGACACTGCGCGAGATCTCCTCGGCGGTCAGGGGGGAAAGCGGGTGCAAGCCCTGCATGGGGGTCATGCCGTCCATGGATCGTCTCCATTCTGGGTGGGAACGGGCCCGCCGGACCGGCGGCCGGCGGGCGGCGGCGTCACTTCTTCAGGCGCGTCCAGATCGCGTCATAGAGCGCTTGGACCTCCGGCGCGCAGACCTTCACGAAGGTGCCGGCGGGCGCGGTCGCGGGCGGGTTTTGCTCCGGCGACGTCTTCAGGTCGTCGGTCAGCAGCTCCGTCACGCCCTTCACGCCGGCAGTGTACTGCGCGAAGTTCGACACGGCCGCGATGTTCTCCGGCTCCAGCAGGAAATCCATGAACTTGATCGCGCTGTCGCGGTTGGGCGCGTCCTTCAGCAGGACGACATTGTCCATCCAAACCACATAGCCTTCCTTTGGATAGGCGTACTCGACTGGCGCGCCCTCGGCCCGGGCTTTCGCGCCAAAGCCGTTCCAGATCATGCCGACGGCGGCATCGCCGGACACGAGCACATCCTTCGCCCCGTCGGAGTTGAAGGATGCCCAGTGCGGTTTCGCGTCCTCCAGCATTGCCGACAGCGACTTAAGCTGCTCCCGATCCGTCGAGCATTGCGGGATGCCCAGATGCAGGGACGCCATGGCCAGCAGCTCGCCCTGCGTGTCTAGGACATTGATCTTGCCGCTGAGCGCATCGGGTGGGCTGAACAGGATGTCGGTGGTGTCGATCTCACCCTCATAGACCTCACGATTGACCATGAAGCTGGTCGAGCCCCACTGATAGGGGATCGAGTGCATACGCCCCGGGTCGAAGTCGACGTTGAGCCACTGCTCCTCGATATTGGCTTTGTTGGCGAGCTCCCCCTCGGCAACGGTGTCGAGCATGCCTTCGTCGCGCATGATCTGGACCATGTAGTCACCCGGTACCGCAACGTCGTAGGACCCGAGCCCGCCGGCCTTCAACGCGGCCAGCAGCGACTCGTTCGAGTCATAGGTGTCCATGGTCACTTCGATCCCGGTCTCTTCGGTGAATTTCACCAGAAGTTCCGCGGGAATGTACTCGAACCAATGATAGATGGAGAGCTTACCCTCCGCCGCCGCCGGCCCTGCAAGCAGCGCCAGCACACTGGCTGCTGCCCCCATCCATGCCGTCTTTTTCATTGCGATCTCCTCTGCTTGTCGTCTTTTCCGAGATTGCTCACCAGGTAGGAGAGCGTGACGAACAGCACCGACACCAAAAGCATGCAGGTGCTGATCGCCATGATGTTCGGTTTGATGCCCTGTTTGACGGCGCCAAAGATGGCGGTTGGAAGGGTCTCGACCCCCGCGCCCTTCACGAAGTTGGTGATGATGAAATCGTCGAGCGAAATGATGAAGGCGAGGAGGAAGCCCGCGACGATCCCTGGCATCATGAGGGGCAGCAGGACCAGGCGCAGCGCCTCCCACCGCGTCGCGTAGAGGTCCATTGCCGCCTGCTCGTATATCGCCTCGATCCCCTGGAGGCGTGCTGCGATCGGCAGATAGGCGAAGGGGATGCAGAAGACGATATGGGCGAGCAGGATCGACAGCAGCCCGCGCTGAAAGCCGATCGCCGAGAAGAAGATGAGGGTCGCGACCGCGGTAACGATCTCCGGCACCATCAAGGGCAGGTTGATCAGCGCGAAGCTCGCCGATTTGCCGCGGAAAACGCCGCCGCGGAGCATGGCGAGGGCTGCTGCCGTCGCGATGACGGTGGCGGTGATCGCTGCCGCGACAGCGATGATCAGCGAATTCCAGGCCGCCTGTTTGAATTTGGCGGACTCGATGCCGAAGAACACCTCCTCGTACCAGACGAGGCTGAACCCACCCCACCGGGTGATCGATTCAGTGGCGTTGAAGGAGTAGATCATGACCACGATCAGCGGCGCGTAGAGGAGCGTCAGGCAGAGGATCGTGATCGGCAGAAAACCGGGATATCGGCGCAGATCGGTTGTCGCCATCAGCGCTGCTCCTTCCGTGCCTGAGATCGGGCGTAGAAGATCAGCACGACCAGCACCATCGACAGCAGGATCATCGCCGACGCTGCGCCAAAGGGCCAGTTGCCGGCGGCGCCTTTGAACTGATCCTCGATCAGCGAGCCGATCATCCAGTTCTTTGCGCCGCCCAGTAGATCCGGCGCGAGGAAGGCGCCGAGGGACGGCACGAAGACCAGGATGCAACCCGCGATGATCCCGGGCCTCACCGCCGGGATCACCACCAGCCACAGCGTTCGAAGTTTCGAGGCGTAGAGATCGGCCGCGGCCTCGCTGAGCGCAAAGTTGTAGCGCTCGACCGAGGCATAGATCGGCAGCACCATGAAGGGCAGGTAAGAATAGAATAGCCCAAGCTGCACGGCGAAATCTGTGTTGATCATCCGGATTGGGCTGTCGAGAACGCCGAAGACAATCAGCCACTCGTTAACCGGGCCGGTATCGCGGATCAGGAACTTCATCGAAACCGTGCGGATCAGCAGATTAACCCAATAGGGGATCGTCACGAGGAACAGCCACAGCGGCCGGCTGCGAGGCGAGCGGGTGGCGATGAACCAGGCGGTTGGGAAGCCGACCACCAAGCAGAGCAGGGTCGCGAGTCCCGCCTGCCAGATCGACCGCCAATAGATCGAGATATAGGTCCACTCGATTGCTGGCGGCTCGTCCCCGAATAGCCCGCGGTCCAGGAAAAACCGATCATACGAGGCGAGTGAGAACTCCCACACCACGCCGCCACGGAACTCCTTTGTGAGAAACGAGAAGACGAGCATCAGCCCGACCGGGACCACTAGGAAGATGCCGATCACCAGCCAGGAGGGCAGCATTAGCCAGGTGCGAGCAGGGGCGAAAGTCTCGCCCTGCGTGCCGCCGGAAAGCGCCCCCGCCGCCATCAGTCCGCCAGCATCCGGGCTGCGCCCGGCGCGATCTGCAGCGCCGCGCGGTCGCCCGGATCGAAGGCCGCGCTGGCATCCTGGGCGTTCTGGATGCGGACCACCATCTCGACCCCGTCGTCGAGCCGCACGATATGCTGCGTGTCGGTGCCCAGATAGATTGTGCGTTCGACCGTGCAGCCGATCCCCTCCACCGGGCACAGGGCCAGTTGCTCCGGCCTGATAGAGATGTGGGCCCGGCCATTGGCAGGCGGCTTGCCTACTGCGTCGAATTCGATCCCACCCGGCAGGCGCACCCGGGTGGCGGAGCCGTTCACGGCCAGAACCTCGGCCTCCAAGAGGTTGGTCTCGCCGATGAAGTCAGCGACGAAACGGTTGGCCGGCGCCTCGTAGATATCCCGCGCCGCGCCTACCTGCTGCACCCTGCCTGCTGACATCACTGCGATGCGGTCGGACATGGTCAGCGCCTCCTCTTGGTCATGGGTGACGAAGATGAAGGTGATGCCGGTGCGCTGTTGGATCTGCTTTAGCTCCACCCGCATCTGCTGGCGCAGCTTCAGGTCGAGCGCCGAGAGCGGCTCGTCGAGCAGCAGCACCTTCGGCTCCGGCGCCAGGGCGCGGGCCAACGCCACCCGCTGCTGCTGTCCCCCGGAGAGTTGCGAGGGTCGGCGCCCGGCGAGGTCCGAGAGCTGGACCAAGCGCAGCATCTCCGCCACCCGGGCGCCGATCACGGCCTGGGGTTTGCGCAGCATTTTCAGGCCAAAGCCCACATTCTCCGCCACTGTGAGATGCGGGAAGAGGGCGTAGTTCTGGAAGACCGTGTTGATCGGTCGGGTGTTCGGGGGCAGGGCAGCGATGCGCTCACCATAGAGGAAGATATCGCCGCCGGAGACCTGCTCGAACCCCGCGATAAGGCGCAAGAGCGTCGTCTTTCCGCATCCGGACGGACCCAACAGCGTGAAGAACTCATTGTCCCGCACCGCAAAGCCGACATTGTCGAGCGCCACCACAGCGCCCGCCCCGGCGCCGAAACGTTTGTCCACCCCGACGATGTCGATCGCTGCAACCGCGCCCATGGCCGGCCGCCTCCCCGTGCCCGCTATGGGAGAGCAGGCTGACAGGCCAGCCAGAGCCGCGCAACCGCGATTGACTGAATTTCCGGCAAATGGCATCCACTGCTCGGACCCGCTGAGAGCGCAGGCAGAAAACGCTGCTTTTCTAGGCAGTTTTTAGTGGTTTTCCGGGCTCCTCCTGCCCTGTGGAAGCCCTCTCCGTCGGCATCGGTTGACCCTCTCGTCGTTCCAAAAGACACTTTGGTCATCTCGGTGTGGGAGGACGGGCGATGATCAGAACCGGCGACGCCTATCGTGACAGCATCCGCGACGGCCGCGCAGTTTACATGAATGGCGAACGGGTGCGGGATGTCACCACCCACCCGATGTTCAAGCCGCTCGTCGATATCCGTGCCCGAATCTACGATATGGCCCACGACCCCGCGACGCGCAACGTGATGACGGTTGCGCAGGATGGCGAGGTCAACGCGGTCGGCAACATGCTCCCCTACAGCCAAGACGACTGGTGGGCGAAGCGCCGGGCCACCGACACGGTCATGGAGGCGGTTGGCGGTGTCGTCACCCGCGTCGGCGACGAGACCGTCGGCGAGATGTGGTCGCTTTACGATGGACAGGACGTGCTTAACGAGGTTGACTCGCAGTTTGCCAAGAACATCGAGGCGCATATCCAAAAGGTGCTGCACGCGGATCCCTTCCATGTCTCGGCCAACACCGATCCGAAAGGCGACCGCTCCAAACCGCCGCAGGAGCAGGATCCGGACATGCTGCTCCACGTGGTGCGAGAGACGGACGCTGGCATCGTCGTGCGTGGCGCGAAATACGAGACCGCAGCAGCCTATGCCAACCAGGCCTTCACCAAGCCCACCATCGCGAATTGGGGCAATGAGCAGCTTTCGGACTATGCGGTTGGGTTCATCTGCGATCTGGGCGCGCCAGGGCTGAAATTCATCTGCCGCGGCGGCTTTGCGGGCGCGCGCAGCGGCGATACGGCGACGGATCGACGGGACTACCCGCTGGCCAACCGCTTCGACGAGGTCGACACGCTGGTGATCTTCGACGATGTGCTGGTGCCGTGGGAAAATGTGCTCTTCTATCGCCACACAAGGGCGGCGACCTTCATACGGGCGACCTTGCACCGGTATTCAGCCTTCGCCTTCGTGCAGCGGACCTTGAAGCATGCCGATCAGATGATCGGTACGGCGCTGTTCAATGTCCGTCAGACGGGGCTGGAGAAGCAGCCGGCAGTGCAAGAGAAGCTCTCGACCCTCGCCGTGTGGCGGGAGGGGATCAACGCGCATCTAACCGCCGCCATCGCCCTGGCAGAGCGTTCGCCCGCCGGCTTGTTGATGCCGAACCAATCGTTGTTGATGACCGGCCGGGTGCACGCGATCTCGAACTTGCCGACCATGACCCATCTGGCGCGAGAGCTTTGTGGCGGCCAGATCTGCGTGACGCCAAATGCGGCCGCGTTCGATGCGCCGGAGACGCGGCCCTGGCTCGAAAAGTTCTACACCGTGAATGACACCTGGGTGGCGGAGGACCGGCGAAAGCTGCTGGCCTATGCCCGCGATCTGTTGAACTCGGACTATGCCGGACACCGCTTGACGTTTCAGCTCTTTGCGCAGTCGCCGCCCTTTGCGCATCTCGCGGCGGTGTACCGGAATTTCGATTGGGACGGGCCGCTTTGCTTCGTGAAGGATGGCGCCGAGCTGTCCGACACCGTGATGGAGGGCAGGGCGCCCGAGGGTGGGGACCGGGCGGTGAGCCAGTTCTTCGCCGAGCCGACCCGTCGCGCTGCCGAGTAGCATCTCCGTAAGCCTTTCTTAGCCGGCACGTCCTACAGCCTCTCAAACCTGCGTCGATAATCGCATGGCATGAGAGGTGTATTATGTGGCGGCGACTGAGGCTGATCTGGACGGCGACCGCCATCCTCTTCTGCGGCGCCGCCACGGCCGAGACACCCTACCGGATCTATATCGACGCTGAGCAAAGGTTTGGCCGCGCCGCTGCCGAAGCCATCCGCATGGGGATCACCACCGCCCTGGCCTTGGACGACAACCGGATCGCTGGGCGGGAGGTCGAGGTCGTGCCCCTGGACCATCGCGGCAATGCAAAACGCTCGCTGCTGCATCTGAGACGCTATCGCGACGACCCGAACGCGATTGCGATGTTCAGTGGGATGCATTCGCCGCCCTATCTGCGAAATCGAGCGTTCATTAACGAGCATGGACTTCTGTTGCTGGTGCCTTGGGCCGCCGCCGGCCCGGTCACCCGGCCGCCGGGGACCGAGAACTTCATTTTCCGCGTTTCCATTGACGACACAAAGGCAGGACCTTTTCTCGCCCGGGATGCGGTTCAGGCGCGCGGGTGCAGTCGGACAGCGGTCCTCATCGTCGATACGGGATGGGGTCGGTACAATCTGGGTAGGATTCAAAGCGCGCTGCAGGAACTGGGGCAACCGGCGCCAGCGATCTTCACCTTTCAGCGCGGCATCAGCGATGTGGAGGGGAGAGTGATGGCGCGGGACATCGCCGCAAGCGGTGCCGATTGTGTGGTCATGGTGAGCGCGATTGCTGAGAGCGTGTCCTTTGTTAACTTGCTGGCCGAATTTGCGCCGCACATACGGATTTCCAGCCATTGGGCCGTCGTCTCGAGCGTTTTCATCGACCAGGTGCCACACGCCGCGCGGCAGGCAGTGGAGCTGCAATTCCTCCACACTTGTTTCCCATTCGACGCGCCGCCTGAGACCGAGTTTATCGCAACGGTCGAGCGAACCGCTCGCCATCTCTTCGGCGACGCCTTCAGATCGTTCGACACTTTGCCCGCGGCGGTTGGGTTTGTGCACGCCTTCGATGCAACGCGGATGCTGTTGGCGGCCGCGGCACAGATCGAAACCGCCGGCAGCATTGCTCACATTCGGAACAGGCTCCGCTTCGCCTTGGAGAATTTGGATACGCCGGTCCAGGGGCTGATGCGCATCTATCGCCGCCCGTTTCGGCCCTACGGACCTGCGGATCCCGATGCCCATGAGGCTCTCGGTGCAGCCGATCTCTGCATGGTGAAGTTTGGGCCAGAGGATCAGATCCTTTCCGTTCGTGGACGGGGCTCCCGGGTCGGCCGATGATCAGACCTCTCCCGATCGCACGGTCCTTCGCCGGGTTCTTGTTCGGCGTCTTCGCGCTGATCTTTGCCTTCGCGGGCGCAAGTGTCTGGTACGCAAAGCGTGTCGCCTTTATCGAGCAGCAGGACCAGAGCCTCGCCAGTGAAGCCACGGCGATCGCCGGCGCTTTGGAGCGGGTGATCGAGGGCGAGGTTCGAGCAGTTCGCTACCTGGCCGGCCGCCCACTGCTACTGCAAGCCGTCGTCGGCGAAGAGAAGGACCTCGTCAACGCCGAGGATCTGATGCGGTCTTTCAACATCGCACGCTCGCTGTTGCACCTGCACCTCTACGACGTGCTCGCCGAGCCGGTTCTGTCGATCGAAGTGAGACAAGGGGCCGAGGACGCGTTCTCGCCGGAGCTGAGGCGCTCGATGGCGAACGATATGATCGCGTCGGAAGGCAATCTGGCGATCCGCCATGCGAGATTAGGGGAGATCGACCATCTGCTGATCGCGGCGCCGGTGCAGAACCACGGTGCGACGGAAGGCGTGCTGTACGCAGACTTCGTCCTCGACCCGCTCGCCGATGCCACGTCCCGCCGCCATATCGCTGGCGTTGAGATCAGAGAGAGCCCCGATGCCCACGCGGGTCGTTTGTCGGTTGCGGTGATGGGCGACGACCAAGTCATCATCGCACCGATTATGGGGACAGGCCTCGAACTGCGGATAACCCCTGACCGTTCGTCGCTAGAGGCCTCGCGAGGGCGGCTGATGATCACGGTTCTGGGCGCTTTGGCCGGGGCGCTTTCTCTCTCGTTCGCGGCGTCCTATGCACTCGGCTATCGCCTGATCGTCGACCCGCAGCGCGCGGTGGAAGAGTCGCGGCGCCAGTTGATCGCCAGCGAGGCCAAGGCTCGGGAACTGGCCAGCGTGGTCGAACAGACCAACGACGCCATTCTCCTCGCCGATCCCAGCGGGCGGCTAATTTGGAACAATCGCGGCAACGAGGAGATCAGCGGCCTGCGCCAGGAGGACATGTTGGGCAAGGGGCTCGCTTGCCTCCTGAAGGGCTCGGACCGCGACGACGAGACCTCCGAAGCGATCCGCGCGGCGATCCGCGATGGAACGAGCCTAAGAACTGAAGTCTGCCGAAGAAGAGAGGACGGTTCAGTCTACTGGCTGGACCTCAACATTGTCCCGCTGCGCGATGGGCTTGGCGACATCAGTGGCTATTGCGCGATCCAGCGCGATGTCACGGAGGCGAAGACCCGCGAGGCGCAGCTAAGTGCTTCCCAAAAGGCGGCGGAGGCGGCCAACCGTGCCAAGTCCAACTTCCTCGCTAGCATGAGCCATGAGATACGGACGCCGATGAACGGCGTTATCGGCATGGCGGAGCTGCTTTCAGAGACCGAGTTGAATGACGAGCAGCGCATCTGCACCGATACGATCCGGGACAGCGCAAATGCTCTGCTTGGCATTATCAACGACATTCTCGACTTCTCGAAAATCGAGTCCGGGAAGCTGCAACTCTCCCTGGAGCCGGTCGCGCTCTGCCGCGTGATCGACGATGTCGCACAGCTTCTTGCACCGGCGGCGGTGGAAGGCGCGATCGAGTTGATGGTGGATGACAGGATCAACCGAGACGTATCCGAGTCCAGAGAGTTCGTCACCGATATCGCTCGCATTCGGCAAGTGTTGGTGAACCTGCTGGGCAATGCCGTCAAGTTTACCGAGACCGGGCATGTTCTCATTTCCGCGAAGGCCAAGCCGGGGCCTGCACCGGGTGTCAGCCAGGTGGAAATCGCGATCGCCGATACTGGCATCGGCATTCCAGAGGAAAAGCTTCACTCCATCTTCGCACCGTTCGAGCAGGCGGACGCATCGTCGGCCCGTCGATTCGAGGGGACCGGGCTGGGCCTCGCAATCACCCGCCGACTGGTCCAGATCCTCGGCGGGGACATCTCGGTCTCCTCGGTTCTTGGCCGGGGCTCCGTTTTCAAGGTCGTGCTGCCGCTCCGGGAGGTTCGCAACCCCAACCCACCGGCGCTGCCACGGCACGACGGCCTGCGCGACCGCGTGGCTATGGTGTTTTCTCCGCGGGACGCGATGCCCGATATCCTGGCGCATCAGCTTGGCACGGCCGGCGCTCGGGTCCTGGCGGTGAACCCAGCGGACATGGCCGCCGGCCTTGCGGCTATCGATGCGAAAGAGATCGATATTGTCATACTCGACAATGCTGCCCTCGACGCCCATCCGGAAGTGGCTCTCGATACCCTTCGCACCGCCGCGGTCGCGAGGCGCATCCCGGTTCTGTTTCTCGCTTCGGTCGATCAGAGCTTGGAGAAAGACCGGCTGTTGTCTCTCGGCTTGGCGGCTGTCCTTTTCAAACCCGTGCGTCGTTCGGTCTTGCTGGCGCAGGTCGACGCGGCGCTGAACGGTTCGGTCCAAGGCGCGTCGGCGACGCCCGCGGCGTCCCGCAGCGACGCCCCCGACTTGCGCCACATCCGGATCCTGTTGGCGGAGGACAATCGTACGAACCAGCTCGTGCTGAAACGTATGCTCGCTCCGTCTGGGGCGTCGGTCACCGTCGTCGAGGATGGGCAGGCGGCGGTGGAGGAGTTCTTCGCCTCGCGGCCCGATCTGGTGTTGATGGATTGCTCGATGCCGGTTCTCAGCGGCTACGACGCGGCGCGTAGGATTATTGATGGCCTCGCGGCCGAAGGAAGCGCTGCGCGGATGGCGCCGATCATCGCTATCACGGCAAACGCGATGGCAGAGGATCGCCAGCGATGCCTCGACGCGGGCATGGTGGATTTTCTGACAAAGCCCGTTCGTAAGGACGATTTATTCGCAGTGATCTGTGCGGCGGTCCAGGATCCGCCGGACGCTGCGCAGGCGCTGTAGGAAGTTCTTCGAGCATGCGTCCGACTGAGATGTTGAGTGCGTAGTTGGACAGCGAGATCCCGGCAAACCGATGAACCCCGGCCGGCTCGAGTGCACGCGAGACAGTGTCTGCGGCCAAGCTGCCAAGCCGATATGGCGATGCCGCCATCCAGTTTCTGGCAAACCACTTGGGCCGCCCAGATCGGTCGTCGAGGCCAAGTCCTGCACCGGGCGTCCGGCGCTCAGCAGTAGGAGATCGGGCCTTGTATCAATGGCGTTCCGGTGGACGGAAGAGTTTGACCGTCTTTACCGTGCCCGGCCAAACCAATTGCCAATAAATCGTTGGCAATAGGCTACGTCACAGGCAAGGACGGCAGGCGCATCGCTGCCTGGAACCGCGACCGCGAGAACGCCCGTCGACGCCGATGATTGGCTTTTCGCCGATCGGCTAAATATGTTGCCGGTCCAGCTTGGGCGGCCTCACCAGGGTAACCTGAGGGCAACGCAGTCATCTTTCAGGGAGGGTTGCCGTGCCGCTCGGCGCGTCTACTTCCCGCGTCCAACGCGCTGGGGACAACCCCGTCGCAACGCGGAAACATCGGCTGAAATGCGCCTGGTCGGAAAATCCTGCCGCATGGGCCACAGCCCCTATGCTCTCACCCTCCGCCAGCAATGCGCGTGCGCGCTCCAAACGCGCCCGCATCACCCAGCGCCAGGGCGTCAGTCCGGTATGCTCGACAAAAAGTCGGGTCAGGCGAATGCGCGACAGCCCGGCGACGCTCGCCAACAGGTCGACGGTTAGGGCTTGGTCGAGGTTATCGGCGGCGAAATGCATCGCCCTCGACAAGGATTTCGGGGCCGCTTCCGCCTGACGCCTTTGGCTGTCGATTGCGAAGACCTCGTGGATCGCCGCGACGGCGAGCGCCTCGCTGAAGCCCGACTGTCGCCTTGGCTGCTGGCACTCGTCGGTCAGCATCATCGCAATCTGGCGCAGATCGGCGCTGTCCGGCAGAAACAGCGGGACATCGAGGTCCACGCTTTGACCGACCGCCTCGCGCAGATGTTTAGCCTCTATGTGAATATCGATATGTTCCAAGCAGCGCGGCGTACCGAGCACGCCGACAAGGGGCAGATGCGCCGGCACGAAACAAACGCTGCAGGCCGCCGTCTCTCGGCTACCAACATGGCCCAGCGATATAGAGCCGCCCTTCAGAAAGATCACGAAACGCGGGTCCGGCGACATGTAGCGGCCGGCGGCGCCTTGTCCGATCTCGACGTGCCAATAGTCTATCGCCATCCTGTCGAGGAGCAGAGACCGCGACTCGGATAGCGGCAGAACGCTCTTGACCCGCGACCTCATTCTCGGCTTGAACGACATGCGCACCCCCAGTCTTGGCTGGCGTGGCATTCCGCTGGCTTTTTTCGTCATACGAATGATCCCCGGGCTGTCAACTGCTTAAGCGAGGCCAGGCCCGTGCAGATCTTCCACCGAATGCGGGGTTTGCGTTGGGGATGGGCGCCACAGAGACACACGCATCCTACGGGCGGCGGGCATGTCTGGCGGTGGCTTTGGCGATGACCATTGCGATATCGGGCGGGAATGCGACGGCGCAGGCGGGGCCGCGGGCGATCGATCATCGCTGGGGTGCAACCCTTGTGGCGGCGCCCCCCGACCGCAGCGTGAGCCTTTCCTTTACCGGGATCGACGCGTTCCTTGCCCTCGGTATCGTCCCAACCGCCTATCGCGCCTGGTATGGCGGCGATGCGCGGGGGCTCTGGCCCTGGTCAGCGGCGCGGATGGCCCCCGATGCGACACCGGTTGTCCTGCGTGGCGAGATCGATGCCGAGACCGTCGCGCGGCTGGAGCCAGATTTCGTCGAAGCGACCTACTCCGGCATCTCCCGAGCCCAATATGCTGCGCTATCGCGGGTTGCCCCGGTTTTGCCGGCGCGGACGGGCAGCGGCGACTTCGGGGCGACCTGGGAGGAGATGCTAACCGGCATCGGTGAAGCCACTGGCCGCGCCAAGAAGGCCGAGGAGGTGATCGCCGATATCGAGGGCCGGATTTCATCGATCCGCGCGGCGCATCGCGACTGGGATGGCCAGACGGCCATCGTCGCGCTGCCGTCTGGGCCGACCATCTTTGGCCAATCGGATCCACGTATGCTTCTGCTTACCAAGCTGGGTTTCCGGCTTCCGGAGACCGCGGGCAAGCTTTCGCTCGGGGCCTTTTCCTTCAAACTGGACCCGGAGTTGACAGCGCCTTTGGAGGCCGATGTCGTCATCTGGCTCGATTTCGGCTCGGGGTTCGACACGGTGCGTGATAACCCCCTCCGCGGCGGGTTGCGGATAGTGCGTGACGGGCGCGAGATCGCCGCCGATCAAACGCTCTCGGCGGCACTAAGCTACGCGAGCCCGCTCAGCATTCCCTACGCCCTCGACCGGTTAGTGCCTCTCTTGGAAGTGGCGTTGGACGGCGATCCTGAGACCGTCGTTACCGGCGCGCGAGAGGCGGGGCTGGTCCGCTGATCCGGTATCTGCTTCTGGGTTTCGGTCTTTGGCTAGTTTGCCTCGCTTCGCTGGTGTTCGGCGCCAGACCGGGGGTAGGGCTGGCGGACCTCTCAGCGCTCCTCTCCAGCGCCGAAATGCGCGATGCAAATGGCATCGTCGTGGCCGAGATGCGCTTGCCGCGCACCCTCGGCGGTCTCCTGGCGGGTGGGGCTCTTGGGTGTGCGGGCGCGCTGATCCAAACCCTGACGCGCAATCCGCTGGCCGATCCGGGCTTGCTGGGCGTCAATGCGGGCGCCGCGCTCGGTATCGTCGCGAGTGTCACGGTTTTCGGGCCATTACCGTCCGGTGCTCTGGCGATGCCGGCGCTTGCGGGCGGTTTCACGGCGCTCCTGGCGGTGTGGGCAGTCGGCGCTGCGGCACGGTCGCCGCTGACCTTGGTTCTCGCGGGCGCCGCGCTGACCGCGCTACTTGGTGCGCTGCTGCGCAGTCTCATCCTACTCGATCCCTTTGCCCTCGATGCCTACCGGGACTGGGCTGTCGGTGCCCTCGACGGCGTCCGGTCGGGCCTGTTGGTTGTGCCGGCAATTCTCGCGGCCATTGGAGCTGGCCTGGCCGTGCCGGCGGCGAGGCGGCTCGACGCCCTAGCGCTCGGTGACGACCTTGCCCAGGCCCTGGGCGCAAATCTGGTCGCGGCGCGCCTGCTGACGCTTGCAGCGGTCGGTATCCTGGCGGCCGCAGCCGTCCTGGTGGCGGGCCCCCTCGCATTCGTCGGCCTGGTGGCACCCTATCTCGCCCGGGCAACGGGGGTGCAGACGAGCCTGGCACTCGCGATTGTGTCGGCGGGTTTCGGCGCTGCCCTTTTGCTCACCGCAGACATCGCCGGCCGTATCGTCGCGCCCGGGATCGTCATCGAGGCGGGGCTCGGCGTTACTCTCATCGGCGGTACGTTCCTCATTCTCCTCGTTCGGCGCCAAGCACGGAATCCCGCATGAGCCGGTTTGTCGCCGCGCATGCCATCGTTGGTGCTGTGCTGCTGGGCCTGATCCTGCAGCGGCTCGCCGGGGGCAGCCCGCCTGCGGATCTCGCCGCAGCGCTGGCTGGCGATCCGTTGGAGCGGGTCATCCTTCTGCACTTTCGCCTGCCGCGCCTCGTCTTGGCGATGGCGGTGGGGGCGGCCCTCGGCATGGCGGGGAGTGCCTTGCAAGTTATGCTGCGCAATCCGCTCGCCTCGCCCGATATCATCGGCTTCGGGGCCGGGGCGGCCGCGGGGGCGGCTGGCGCCATCCTGATCCTCGGTGAGATCGGTGCAGCCGTGCCAGGCGCCCTCACAGGGGGCGCACTGACGGCCGCGCTCGTCATGGCGCTCGCCTGGCGCGACGGGGTTTCACCGCTTTCGCTGGTGCTGATCGGCTTGGCTCTCGGCCTGATGCTCACAACGCTCACCGACATTCTGCTCAGCCTGAGTCCCGCGATCCTGGCGAGCGAGACGGCACGGTTCCTGACCGGTTCCTTCGCCTCTGCCGACTGGCGCTTCGCCGGGTGGATGAGTCTGGCGACCGCGGTCGGCGGCGCTGTGCTGCTGCGCTTCGCGTTTCGGATCGACCGGCTGGCGATGGGGGACGACTTGGCCGTGACCCTCGGACTTGCGCCCGACAGTATCAGGCTCTCGGTGGCCGCGACGGCGGCGCTGCTTGTCGCGGCGAGCGTCGCCGTCGCCGGGCCGATCCCGTTCATTGCGTTCCTTGCCGGTCCCATTGCCCGTTTCGCCGCCGACGAGCCCGGTACGGTGCTGCCGCTTGCGGCCCTGGTCGGCGGGACCCTCGGCGTCGCTGCAGACTCGCTTGCGGGTGTGCCGGTCGGGGGCACCCGCCTTCCGGCGGGCGTCTTCACTGCGATGATCGGCGGGCCGGCGATGCTGATCCTGCTCCTGCGGCTGGAGGTTGACCGAAAGTGAGGGGTCTGTCGGCAGAGGGGCTCTCCGTCCAACTCGCCAGTCGCCCGGTCCTCCGCGACGTCGATCTGACGCTGCCGGAAGGTGCGGTGACCGCGATCATAGGACCCAATGGCTGCGGAAAGTCGACGTTGCTGCGCAGTCTTGCCCGGATCGTGCGCCCCTCGGCTGGCCGTGTCCTGCTCGACGGCGAGGATCTCTGGCGCGTCGAGGCCCAGGCCCGGGCGCGGCGGATCGGTTTTCTGCCGCAGATGCCGCAGACGCCGGAGGGTATTCGTGTGCGCGCGCTGGTCACCCGCGGACGCACGCCGCATCAGGGACGCTTTGGCCTGCTGAGCCGCCTCGACCACGCGGCAGTGGACCAAGCATTGTCGATGGTGGGGCTCGACGCGCTCTCCGAACGGCGGGTGGACCGGCTTTCGGGTGGTCAACGCCAGCGGGCCTGGATCGCGCTCACCCTGGCGCAGGAGACCGGGATCCTACTGCTCGACGAGCCGACGACCTTCCTCGATCCGCCGCATCAGGTTGAGATCCTGCGCCTCGTTCGACGCCTGCAAGCCGAGATAGGCCGTACCGTCGTGATGGTGCTGCACGACATCAACCTCGCCTCGCTCTTCGCAGACCGGGTTGTCGGCATGCGAGATGGCAGGGTTGTCTTTTCAACAGGTCCCGGGGCGCCCCTGACTGCACGCCAGATCGATGATCTCTTCGGCATGACGGTCGTACCCGTCGAACATCAGGGGGCGCGAAGGCCGGTTTTCTTGCCCAAGGTCTGACATCCCGCTTGGTCGCATCTGCGCCCTGGCGCGGACGAACCGCCGCCTTGCCCGGCTTAGTAGGTGGCTTCGTAGATACGGCATCGTTCTTCTACCGTCATGTCGGCGACATGGGCGATCTCCGACTGTTTGTGAAGCCGGTACACGGGCAGCAGGGGCGCGCCGAACCAAGATGACACCACCGGATTATCCGTTAGCCGGTCGAGGGCCGCCTCCAGCGTTGTGGGCAACCGCTGAAAGCCCTTCTCGGCGAGAGCCCGATCGGGCAGAAGGGACAGGTCTTCTTCCGTAGGCGTTGGCGTTGGCAGGTCCTCCTCGATCCCTTGGCAGCCGGCATGGACGATCGCCGCAAGCGCAAGATGCGGGCACGCAGCCGCATCCCCGGCGCGATACTCCAAATTGAATTGCCGCGCGATGCTGGTTGGGTCTTTCGCAGTCACGGGACAGACCCGCAACGACGCCTCACGGTCCCTAAAGCCCAGGTTGTTGTAGGCAGCGGACCAGCGATGCGGCGTCAGCCGAAGATAGGAAATCACCGATGGTGCCGTCAAAGCGAGGATTGCATCGAGATACTTCAGCACGCCCGCAGCGAAGGATCCGGCCAATTGGGACATGCCGAAGGGCCGATCTTCGTCGTAGGTTGCGGGTTCTCCGGTGGCGTCGACGAAACTCATATGGATATGAACGCCGTTGCCGACGCTGGTCGGATCGCGGATCGGTGTGAAGGTGGCCGCTTCGGCCAGATGTCGGGCTGTGGAGCGGGTAAGTTCTCGCAAGATCACCGCGGCGTCGGCGGCGCGGACCCCAAGCTCCGGCCCGATGACAACCTCGAATTGGTTCCGGCCATACTCCTTCATGATGCTATCGGGAGAGAGGCCCGCCGCCGCAAGCTGATGCATCAAGCTTTCGCACAACGGGCGCTCTGCCTCGAACCCAGCGCGGCCATAGCCCTCGCCGACCAGAGGGGTCTCAGATTTGAGTTGGAATTCGTGCTCGAACGCGGCCAGAAGCTGGACCCCTGCCAAGGTTTCCAGCCGCGCGAGCGCGCGTCTCAGGATCGCACGGGTACAAAGCGCCCAGGGCTCGCCGTCCATGGACACGATATCACCGAGCATGAAGTGCTCTGTCTGGGTGCCAAACTCGGCGCGGACCTCGCTCGCAGGGTCTGGGATCAGCAGAAGGTCGCCCAGGGCGCCGAAAGGGCTCTCTGCAATGCTGTCGAAGCAGTTGATCTGAACATTCGTGGGGGTCCATCCGACGCCGCGCGCTAACCGCCGCTCCAAGTCGGCTGTGGGGAAGGCCTTGCCGCGGACCTTTCCCGCCAGATCGCAGGTTGCCGCATAGATCAAAGGCATCATCGGCCGTCGTCTCCATCCATATTTCGGGCGGCGTCCCAGGCGGTGATCCGGGCGCGCACCTTGTTCCAGTCCTCGCTCGCCACCCGGGCCGCCATGGCCTCGGTCACGGCCAAGGCCGCTGCGTAGCTGTCCCAGATCGTGCCGGTTTCGATCGGAACGGCAAGCACCTCGGCCGCCGTCCGGTTGATCGGCGAGAGCCATTTGTCGGTCATCACGACGACTTGCGCCTTGCGATCCTTGGCCGCTTTCTCGGCGAGCGTGGCAAGCTTTGACTCATATCGGCGAAAGTCGAAGACGAGAAAGACATCCCCCGGCTTCATCCGCAGCAGATATTCCGGCCAGACCTCCGGATCGCGGGAAAGATGGAAGACATTGGGGCGGGCCTGCCCCAGGTGAAACGCCAAATGACCGGCGAGGTTGTCGCTGACCCTGCCGCCGATTGTATAGAGGCCACGCCGCGGATCGCCCGCCAGCGCGCAGATCCGATCGAACTGCGCTTCGGTAATCGCCTTGGCGGCAGAGTTCACATGAGCGACGGCGCGGGAGAGGAACTCTGCGAGATAACCGCTCTCGATCGTCTCCGAGGCTTCATGGATCTCGACCGGAGAGAGGGTGCCATGGCGCAACTCCGACAGCAGCTCGCGCTGCATTTCGGCATAGCCGGAAAGCCCCAGCTTCACCACGAAACGCGATATCGAGGGGGGACTCACCTCGGCGCGCTCCGCCAGTTCCTGGATCGGCGCCAGACCCGCATAGGGGTAATCCGACAGCAGCGCGGCCGCGAGCTTGCGCTCGGTCTGAGTCAGACTGCCCGAATGTTGCTCAATCTTGCTACGAACTGACATCGCCTTCGGCATCCATGAGAATTTTGTTTCAGTAAACGAAAGTCTGACTCGCGTTGGAAGTGTGTTTTCGCCAGTGTTAGCGGATGAACGTACGGGAACATCCGGGCCTGCTCGGCCCCAACGACCCGAAGCCTGTGGAGGTACTTCATCCGGAGAGTGCGGCGGAGGTGCTTCTGGTCTGCGAGCATGCGGGGCGCGCAGTCCCAGCTTCGCTCGATGGTCTGGGGGTCAGCGCCGAAATCCTCGAAAGCCACCGGGGCTGGGACATCGGCGCCGCAGCGGTGGCGCGACGTCTGGCCATGCTGCTCGACGCCCCCCTTATCCTGCAGCGCTATTCCCGGCTCGTGCTCGACGCGAACAGACCGCCGGGCAGCCCGACATCGATCCCTGAGGTCAGCCATGGCGCGGAGATCCCGGCAAATCGCGACCTCAGCGCGGGGCAGAGGGCAGCCCGCGTGGCCGATATCCTGTGGCCAATGGACAAAGCCATCGAGGACACCCTGGCGCGTCATTCGCGGCGCGCGGTCTTCTCGGTGCACAGTTATACGCCGGAGCTCAACGGCGTGCACCGGCCATGGCATGCCGGGATGCTCACGCGCTGCGCGCCCGAGACTGCGGCGCGTTTGATTGCCTCTCTTCGCCGACAGAACCCAGATCTGGTCCTGGCGCTGAACGAGCCCTACCGGATCGAGGACGACGGTGACTGGTTCATCCCCCGTCACGCGGAGCCGCGCGGACTGCCGCACAGCTTGATCGAAATTCGTAACGACGAGATTGCGGATGAGGCTGGCGCTACCCGCTGGGCGAGGCTTCTCGCAACGGCGATCTCCGATGTTTTGGAGGAGCTGAGATGACCCTCACCCGCGAGGTCGCGCTCGACCCAGCCCAAACCGCGCTGCTGTTCATCGACGTGCAAAACTACTGCGCCCGTCGTGACGGCGGCGAGTTCAAGGAGGTGCAACAGGCAGACTTCGACCGCGACTACGGCTGGTTCTTCGACGAGCTGGAGAGCCGGGTTATACCCAACATGGTCCGCATCCAGGCGGCTTGCCGGAAGGCGGGCATCGAGGTGATGTACACCACCATCGAGAGCCTAACGCTGGATGGCCGCGATCGATCACTGGACTACAAGATCACCGGCTTTCATGTTCCGAAAGGCTCTTGGGACGGCAAGGTGATAGATCAGATCGCGCCTGGCGCAGACGAAATTGTTCTGCCGAAAACCTCGTCCTCGGTCTTTGTCTCCACCCATGTCGACTACATCCTGCGCAATCTCGGTGTTCGCCAGCTCGTCCTCGCAGGGCTCGTGACCGACCAATGCGTAGAAAGCGCGATCCGCGATGCCTGCGACCTCGGTTATCTGGTTACGCAGGTGACGGATGCGTGCCTGACCTACACGCAAGAGCGTCACGACCATTCGCTGCGGACGATCAAAGGCTATTGCCGCCAACTCGACAGCAATGCGCTGATTGCCGAGCTAGAGGCGTTCGCTGCGTGAGCGCGTCTTTGGCCACTCTGCCTGGGCGCCTTAAGGCCGCTAACACGGCGCAGACGGTGGTTTGTCTCGGACTGCTGGCCTTGGTCGTCTTCGGGCTGATTTTCCTCTTTGGGCGGACCGGCGAACGCATTGCTGTGCTGATGAGTGTCAATGTGGCTGCGGTCGTCGCCCTAGGCGTCTTTTGCGGCAACACCGGGATCGTCTCCTTTGGGCATGGGGCCTTCATGCTGCTGGGGGCCTATTCGTCGGGGATCCTGACGATGGCCGCATCGCTGCAACGCTCCGCCCTGCCGCAGTTGCCGGGGTTTCTGGCCGGCCATGAGCTGAGCCTTCTTGCCGCAGCCCCTGTCGTGGCGCTGGCAGGACTGGCGCTCGCTGCTGCCAGCGGCACTGCTATTGCGCGGCTTGCCGGTGCTTCGGCGACGATCTCGACCCTGGGTCTGCTGATCATTCTGCACAGTCTCGCTGTGGGCGCGCGCGAGATAACCCGCGGGAGCCAGACCTTCTATGGCATCACGCGGATAACCGACGTCGTGCCGATCCTTTGCATGGCGGCGGCTTTCATCGTCATCGCCAGGCTCTATCGGGAAAGCCGCTGGGGCCTGATGGCGCGCGCGGTGCGCGACGATGCCGCGGCCGCGGAGGCGCTTGGCATCAATCCGCGCCGGACCCGGTTCATTGCCTGGTGTCTGTCAGGCACCATGGCCGCTTTGGCGGGTGCGCTCTATGGCCATATGCTGGGGGCTTTCTCGCCGGCCTCATTTTATCTCTCCCTGGTCTTCGCGCAGGTCGCGATGCTGATTGTCGGGGGCATGGCCTCGGTAAGCGGTGCGATGACGGGCGTTGTTGTCGTCACGCTCCTGCAGGACGGCGTCCGGCGCTTGGAAGGGGGGATCACCGTCTTGGGCCAAGAGCTACCCGCGGTCTTCGGCCTTACGACCGTTTCGCTCGGCGTTGCGATCCTGTTGATCATTTGGCTGCGCCCCGCGGGCCTTGTCGGCAGCCGGGAGCTCGGCCCCACCGCGGATGCGCGCCTGTTTGCCAATTTCCGCGCCACGACAAAAGCCGCCCCGACGCCTCAGGCGCGGCCTGCGGCGGTGCTACGCGCCGAGGGTCTGTCGAAGAACTTCGCTGGCGTTCACGCCGTCTCAGACGCCGGGCTGACGGCGCCGACGGGGAAGATCACGGGGTTGATTGGGCCGAACGGCGCCGGGAAGTCCACCCTCGTCAACCTGCTCACCCGCGCCTACCAGGCCGATCGGGGATCCGCGCATTTCGGCGATGCCGATCTTTTGGCGGCTCCGCGGGACGGGATCGCCAGCCTGGGGGTTGCGCGCACCTTCCAAAACCTGCGGCTCTTCGACGAACTGACCGTTTATCAGAATGTCCTGGTCTCGGCGATTGCGGCAGGCCACCGGGAACCTGCTGCAACGGCTATAGCTCTCCGCGAACTCAGCGCTTTCGAGCTCGGCGAGGTCGCGTCCCTGAGGGCGGGCTCGCTTCCTTATGGCGCGCGCAAGCGGTTGGAGATCGCCCGCGCCATGGCGCAGGATCCAGGGGTGATCCTGCTGGATGAGCCCGCAGCCGGCATGAACCCGGCCGAGACGGAAGACTTGGCCGACCGCTTGATCCGCCTCGTCGAGGAACGCGGCACTGGGATGCTGCTAATCGACCATGATTTGCGCTTCGTGAACCGGTTGAGCACGCGCATCGTCGTCATGAACCGCGGTGCCGTGATCGCCGAGGGGACGCCCGAGACGATCCGCGGCGACCCACAGGTGATCGAGGCCTATGTGGGCCGTGGCCGTACCGCAGCCCACGCCCGAGACCCAGAGCCCATGGCAGGAGAGGAAGTCGTATCATGAAACTCAGACACTGTTTGCTGGCCGCGACCAGCACCATCGCCCTGGCCGGAGCCGCCGCGGCGGAAGACAGCTACATCATCGGGGTGATGTCCGCCCAGTCGGGTTATCTGGCGCCCTATGACGGGCCCGCCTATGCCGGGTTCCAGTTTTGCATCGACGAGATCAATGCTGCCGGCGGGTTGAACGGCAAGCTGCCCGTCGAACTGATCGTGGAGGACACCCGGTCCGATATCGCTGTCGGCGTGCAGGTGGTGCAGGAGATGCTCGACCAGGGCGCCAAGTTCATCGTCTCCTCGGCCGATGCCGACCCAACCATTGCGGCAGCGCAGATCACGCTTCCCGACGGGGTGCCGACGATGACGTTTGCGGGCACCGCGCCGGTCCTGACGCAGGTGGGCGAGCATGTCTTCGGGAGCTATCCGGCGGATAATCAGCAGGGCGCCGTGCTCGCCACCTATGCGCGCGATCAGGGTTTCGAGCGGGTTTGGCTGGTGAAATCGCCCGACAGTGCTTACACCCTGGGCGGCCCGGAGTATTTCGGCACCGCGTTCGAGAGCCTGGGCGGCGAGGTCCTCGGCACGTCGCTCTACTCGCTCAACCAACCGGACTTCTCGGCCATAGTCACGACCATTGCCGCCGCCGATCCGGCGCCTGATGTGATCGTCACGTGGGCATGGGAGCCGGACTTCCCCGCCTTCATCCGTGCCCTGCGCGGTGCCGGGATCGACACCCAGGTTATGGGTGGCGACGTTCTCGACACACCGACGGTGCGCGGGCTGGGCGAGGTCGTCGACGGGGTCGTCCACACGTCGGGCGGCTTCCCGGATGAAGGATCGCAATACGCTGACTTCATCGACCGCTTCAAAGCATCGACCGGGGTCACGCCGGACAACAACTACTATGTCAATGGCTGTGATATCGCCTTCATGATCGAGAAAGCCGTGGATGCCGCGGGAACCACCGATCCTCGGGCCGTGGCGGCTGCAATGGCCTCGATCGAGAATGGCGATGGCATCATGTCTGACTACACCTTCAAGGGAACGGATCGGATGCCGCTGCGCGATGTGGTCGTGGCCCGGATCACCGGGGGCGGGGAGAAGGAGTTCATCCTGCGCTCCGCCGCCGATCCGGAAATCCTTCCGGAACCCTGAGGCCCGAAGGTGACCGACGCCGTCCTAGAGGTCGAGGCGCTGGATGTCCGCTACGGGCAGGTTCATGCCGTCCGCAGTGTGTCGTTGCGCGTGGCAAGGGGCGGCGTCACAGCCCTTTTGGGGGCGAATGGAGCGGGCAAGACCTCCACGGTGATGGCCGTGGCGGGGGCTCGCGCCATCGCTGCCGGAACGGTTCGGATCTTTGGCCGAGACATGACCGGCGCGGCGCCCGAGGACATTGTCCGCGCGGGCGTCGCGATCTCGGCCGAGGGGCGCCGGATCTTTGCGTCCCTCAGCGTCGAGGAGAATCTGAAAGTCGCGGGCGCTGTGGTGGGCGACCTGGCATTGGAGGCGGACAGGCGCGCCACGTTGATGGAGCGGTTTCCGATCCTCGGCCAGCGTCGCCGACAGCTTGCAGGGTTGTTGTCCGGCGGGGAGCAGCAGATGCTGGCGGTAGCACGTGCGTTGATGAGTGCACCGCGGCTTCTCCTCCTGGACGAGCCCTCCCTCGGGCTTGCGCCACAAATGGTCGACCGCATTTTCGACATTGTGGAGGAGCTGCGCGACGAGGGCATTTCGATCCTGTTGGTGGAGCAGAACGCGACCCTAACGCTGCAGGTCGCCAGCCATGCTGTGGTCTTGGCGAATGGCGCCGTCGCGGCGGCCGGCGATCCGCAGGCCATCGCCAACGACGCCGTTCTTCGCGAAGCTTATCTGGCGGCGTGAGCGATGGATTTCGTTGTTCAACAGCTCATCAATGCGGTCAGCCTCGGCGGGGTCTATGCGATGCTGGCCCTGGGCCTCGCCATCGTGTTCTCCATCGTCCGGCTGATCAACTTCGCCCATGGCGACATCATGACCTTCGGCGGTTACGGCATCTTCCTGTCGCTCGTGTTCGGGATGCCACCGCTGGGCGCGCTCGCCATCGGTATCGGTGCCGCGGTTGTCATGGCCTTAGCGATGGAGCGGGCAGCATTTCGCGCGATGCGGGGCGCCGATGTCGTGGCGCTTTTGATAACGAGTTTTGCCGTGTCCGAGATCCTGAAGGTACTCTTCCAGAACACGATCTCGCCGCGTCCGGTGCCGATCTCGCTGCCGGCTGCTTGGTCGAGCAGCTACCGGATCGGCGACGTCGTGATCGGCGTCGGGCCGTCGATTTCCATCGTTGTGGCGCTCCTGTCCCTCGCAGGCCTGACCCTGTTCCTCCGGCGCACCACGACAGGCATGGCCATGCGCGCTGCGGCCGAGGATTTCGAGATGCTGCGTCTCCTCGGCGTCCGCGCTGGTCGTGTGGTGGCCACCGCCTTTGCTATTTCGGGTGTCTTGGCCGGTGCAGCCGCCGTGGTCTGGACCGCGCAGCGCGGATCGGTCGATCCAATGATGGGCTTCTTTCCGGTGCTGAAGGCCTTTATCGCGACCGTTTTGGGAGGCCTGGGGAGCCTAGGCGGCGCCGTTCTGGGCGGTTTCGTCGTCGGTGCCATCGAGGTGATGACCCAGGCCTTCCTGCCCGAGGCGCTGTCCCCCTATCGTGACGCCATCGTACTGGCCTGTGTGATCGCGGCTCTTCTCCTCCGCCCAGATGGCCTGTTGCCGGCCCGATCCGGTGCCCGGTCCTAAAGCCGCCAACGCCGCCGTACTCCAAAGGATCAAAGCCCATGACGACGACCATCGACTGGAGCCCCGAAAATCTGACTTTTGGCTTTTTCGATGCCCACAGGGCGCCGGTGGCCACGGTCGCATCCGGCGAGGAGGTGATTTTTCACTGCCTGCCCGCGGCGACGCGCAGCGCACTGCCCCCCGACGGTGCCGGTGTCCTCCCGGCCCATCTGGCGGCGTTAGACTATCACGAACCCCGTCGAGGTGCCACGTCCCACATGATCTCCGGCCCGGTCTTCGTGGAGAGCGCTGAGCCGGGCGATATCCTGCAAGTCGATATTCTCGAGGCGGTTCCAGCGCAGGATTGGGGATATGCCGCCATCCTACCGCTGCTCGGGGCGCTGCCCGACGACTTTCCCGATCCGGAGTTGATCCATATCCCCATCGATTTGCAGCGCAATATCTGTCGGCTGCCCTGGGGGTTGGAGCTGCCGCTCGATCCGTTCTTCGGCATCATGGCGGTGGCACCGCCCAAGATTTGGGGCCGGGTCGGGGCAGCGGAGCCCCGCGCCTTTGGCGGCAATATGGACAACAAGGAACTGAAGCCGGGCACGACGCTCTACCTGCCCGTGTTCCAAAAGGGTGGGCTCTTCATGGCCGGTGACGGGCATGGCTGCCAGGGCGACGGCGAAGTCTGTCTGACGGGCTTGGAGACCGCGATGACCGGCCGGTTCCGCTTGACCGTTCGCAAGGACATGACGCTGACCATGCCCTTTGCCGAAAACGCCAGTCATCTGATCTCCATGGGCTTCCATGAGAACCTCGATGAGGCGATGCGCCGAGCCTTGCGTCAAATGATCGGTGTGGTTGCGGAACGGGCGGGGTTGTCGCGCGGCGAGGCGTATATGCTCCTCTCCCTTGCGGGCGATTTGCGGGTCACCCAGGTCGTCGACGGCGAGAAGGGTGTCCACATGATGCTCGACAAGAACTTCCTTACGACAGGCTAGGGCCAGTGCTGTCCCGGCCGAACGAGCTGCCCTTGTCCAGACCTCGCTGGAGCCGCAACACTCCGAAGAACACCTCGCGTCCTTCAGGATACCCTCGAGCCTGAGGTCCAGCGGTCTGTTGCGATCGCGGCAAGGTTTGGCCCGTGCAGAGTGTTCGCGGTGTTGGGTGCGTTTCCTGCCTTCACCGTCGCCAGGACCGAGGATCGGCGTAGTGGATTTCGCTTTGTGGTAGGTTTGGGCAGTGACGGCACCGACAAAGCTTGTGGACCGGAAGCCCGATCTATCTCAGCCCCCGCTGCATTCCGCCGACACGCACCCGCAGCTGTAGCAAGCGCTCCGGCTGGTCACGCCGCAATGGTCCAGCAGCCGCTTCTTGAGGGCCCTGCGCGCTCTATGCAGCCGCACGGTCGCATTGTTGACCGATATGCGCAGCGCGCTCGCCACCCGAGCGATAGGCACGCCCGCGACGTCGACCAGGTTGAGGATCGTCGCATAGTTGGCGTTCAGTTGGCGGGCGAGGGCAATGCTACACCCACACACGGGTTCTGGTTCAGCGGCCCTAGGCTCGGCCTCGAGGGCGAATGCCTCAATCAGGCGCTGCTCAGCGGCCTTTTTGCGCCCGATATCGATCACGATGTTGGAATGAATACGGTAGAGCCAGGGCTTGACCCGCGCGGGATCCTTCAAGTCCTCAGCCTTTTCGATGGCGCGCAGCGCGGCGATCTGGAGCACATCTTCCACGTCGTCCGGAGCGACCCGGGACGCGACGTAGCGCCTAAGCGCGCTGCTATGGGCGTGCAAAGCAGAGGCAACGCACGCCCGAGGATCAAACTGTGACATTTCGCTGACCCAGTCTATTCCGCCGTGCTAGGACACCCGCAGCTCGGCCCACATTCGCAGTTCTCGCATGTACACTTGTCACCGCAACAGCACCGGCCGTCTCCCGGTGCGCTTTGGGCACAATCGCAGGAAGGGGGACAGTGCTCGCAGGCGCATGCCTCGGATGTAACCATGGTTCTCTCCTCAGGACCAATATGTGTGCCTGTAAGACGGAGACGGGAAGGGGATTGTTACACCTCTCGTCGGAAAATTCCTCTGCCAGTGCTCCGACGACGCAGTTGCGGAGGCAGAGGCGCGGCTTTTGCGCGGCCCGGGCGATGGCCACTGCCGGTGTGTTCCCATCCGATTGGCGCACATGTTTCCGTCTAGGTGCGGTAAGACCATTTCAGCAGCCCGCTGCAGAGGCTCTTTTCTGAGAATGCAACTTGTGCGTTTGGGACATGCAGGTCAAACCTAGCTTCGTCCAACCCTTGGTGCCGGAGAGCAGGGGCCGCAGGCCCCTACCGCCGTCCGCTTCAAGCCGATGCGAGCCTGTCGCAAGACACCTGCACCTTCCCCTCTTGTGTTACATTATAACGTAACGCTAGAGTGACCCCCGGAGCGTACCGGACGAGGGTTCATGAGCGACCGAAGCAAGAAGACACAGGCCGCCGTGCTGTCGGTCCTGCGCGGGCAGCGTGGCGCCATGTCGGCCTATACCCTGCTCGACGAGCTTCGCACGACGAAGCCGACGATATCTGCACCAACGATCTATCGCGCTCTTGCGGCGCTGACTGAGTGCGGTCAAGTGCATCGGCTCGAGTCGCTGAACGCCTTCATCGCCTGCAAGGACAGCGACCGTGACCAAGGGTCGATCCTATCGATCTGCGACGATTGCGGCGCGGTGGAAGAGAGCGTCGCACCCGATCTTTTGGCCGAACTGTCGAAGGTTGCAGGACAGTCTGGCTTCGCCGCGCTGCGTCATGTCGTCGAAATCCACGGTCAGTGCGCCTCCTGCAACCGTGGCGGGGCCCAAGCGTGAGGATTCGTGGCAGTTGGGCACGCGGGCTCCTGGTCCAAGGGGCCGGGTCGCGGCTCGCCATTGCCGCGTTCGTGTTGGTGGCACTTTGGGCGGGATTTCTCTGGGCGACCGCGACGCCGGGCGCGCTATGAACGCCGCCGTTGCCTTCGAGGACCTGACGCTCGGTTACGATCGGACACCTGCGGTGCGCAGTTTGCGTGCCGAGATCGCCGCGGGAAGCCTGACGGCCGTTGTCGGGCCGAACGGGGCCGGCAAATCGACCCTACTGAAGGGCGTGACCGGGACACTTTCGCCGCTTAGGGGCCGTGTATCGTTCGGCAAAGCAGGTCGTGACGGTATTGCCTATCTGCCGCAGCATTCGGATATCGACCGGTCCTTTCCGCTGTCGGTGATCGAGCTGGTTTCCATGGGCCTCTGGCGCGAGATCGGCCCCTTTGGACGCCTTACCAAAAGCCATCGCACCCGCGTGGGCGACGCGATTGCGGCGGTGGGGCTGACGGGGCTTGAGACCCGCGCGATCGGAACGCTTTCCGGCGGACAGATGCAACGCACGCTCTTCGCCCGGCTGCTGCTCCAAGATGCGACGCTCGTGCTGCTGGACGAACCCTTCACGGCTGTCGATAGCGTGACCCTCGCAGATCTGCTCGGCATCATCGGCCGCTGGCATGCGGAAGAGCGCACCGTGCTGGCGGTTTTGCATGACTACGACACTGTGCGCGCGCATTTCCCCGAAACGCTGATGCTGGCGCGCGATCTGGTCGCGCATGGACCGACCGCGAAAGTGCTGACGGCGGAGAACCAGTTTCGCGCCCGCCAGATGTGCGAGGGCTGCGCTGACACACCACACACCTGCGCACGGGGTGCGGCGTGATCTGGGACCTGCTCTTAGAGCCCTTCGCGGCCTATGGCTTCATGCGTCGGGCATTGATCGGATGCGTCGCTATCTCGGTCGGGGCGACGCCCATCGGCGTTTTCCTGATGCTGCGGCGGATGAGTCTGACCGGGGATGCCATGGCCCATGCCATCTTGCCCGGCGCGGCTGTCGGCTACCTGATCGCTGGGCTGTCGCTGACCGCGATGACAATCGGCGGGCTGATCGCCGGCATGGCCGTCGCGCTCTTCTCCGGCTTCGTCTCCCGCGCCACACCGCTGCGCGAGGACGCCTCGCTGGCCGCCTTCTATCTGATATCGCTTGCTGCGGGCGTACTGATCGTGTCGACGCGGGGTAGCAATGTCGACCTGATGCATGTGCTGTTCGGCACGGTCCTGGCGCTGGATGACGCGGCGCTGATCCTACTGTGCGCGATTGCGAGCGTCACGGTTCTGGTGCTGGCGGCGCTGTTCCGGACGCTGGTCCTGGAATGTGCCGACCCGCAGTTCCTGCGCTCGGTCAGCGGGCTGAGCGCAATCACGCATTTCACCTTCCTCGCGCTCGCGGTCCTGAACCTAGTGGGCGGCTTTCAAGCGCTTGGGACCCTGATGATCGTCGGCATCATGATCCTGCCGGCCGCGGCCGCACGTTTCTGGGCCGCCAGCGTTGGCGGTATGATCGCGGTCGCAGTGGTGGTCGCCATCGGCGCCAGTTTTGCGGGGCTGCTCCTCTCCTACCACCACAGTTTGCCATCGGGGCCAGCCATTATCCTGTCGGCAGGTATCGCCTACGCCCTCTCCCTTGTCTTTGGACCCGCCGGCGGTTTAGCCGGACGCTCCATGCCAACCAATCGTGCTGATACCTGAAAGGACCACGCCCATGTTCAATCGCAGAACACTTCTCGCCGCCTCGGTTGCGGCATTCGCCCTGACCGTCGCACCACAGGACCGCGCGCAGGGCGGCGAACCGATAGAAGTGGTGGCCACCTTCTCGATCCTCGGCGATATGGTGACACGGATCGGCGGCGATCATGTTGCGGTGACGACGCTGGTCGGTCCCGACGGCGATGCGCATGTCTACCAGCCCACGCCAGCGGACGCCCGGGCGTTGAGCGACGCTGAGGTCTTGTTTGTGAACGGGCTGGAGTTCGAGGGCTGGATCGAACGGCTGGTCGATGCCTCCGAATTCGACGGTTCGCGCATCGTCGCGACCGACGGCATTGAGGCGATCCCCTTCGAGGAAGAGGACGATCACCACGGTGGTGAAGAGCACGCCGAACACGGCGAGCATGACGACCACGCTGAACACGCAGAGCACGCCGAGGCAGAGCATAAAGAGGGCGAGCATGGGCACGATGAGCACGCCGAGGCGGATGGGCATGACGACCACGCCGAGGCCGAAGGGCATCACGGGCATGACCATGGCGCCTTTGACCCACATGCCTGGCAGAGCCTCGCCAATGGTGAGATCTATGCGGGCAACATCGCGGCGGCCCTTGCTGCGGCCGATCCCGATAACGCTGCGACCTACCAGGCCAATGCCAAGGCCTACGTCGCCGAGATGCAAACCCTCGACGCAGAGATCCTGGCGCTGACAGAAGCGCTGCCCGAAGACAAGCGCACGATTGTGACCTCGCATGATGCCTTTGGCTATTTCGCAGCGCGTTATGCCTTGACCTTCGAGGCGCCCCAGGGCCTGAGCACCGAGAGCGAGGCTTCGGCCGCGGACGTTGCCGCGATAATCAGCCAGATCCGCGAGGAAGACATCTCGGCCGTGTTCGTTGAGACGATCACCGACAACCGGCTCATTGAGCAGATTGCGCGCGAGACTGGGGCCAGAGTTGGCGGCACGCTTTACTCGGACGCGCTGTCAGGCGTGGACGGCCCGGCGGCCACTTACCTCGACATGATGCGCCACAACGCGACCACCCTGACACAAGCCCTCGGCAGCTAGTCAAACTGCCAGCGGAGAACCGCACTATGAAGGTAGCCTATGTCTTCGCGACAGATATGGCCGCGACCTACAAGCTCGCGACCATGATCTTGCCGCAACTTGAAGAGGATAAGCACGGCGTAGAGGTCGTGGGGATGTTCTTCTTTGACGACAACCTCTTCGCCCTGCGCAAAGGCGATCCGATCGGCGAACGTCTGGCCCGCATTTCCGCAGAGAAGAACATCCTCCTGATGATCTGCGATCAGTGCGCGCTGCGGCGCAATCTGGCCGAGGGCGAGCTGCATCAGTGCGGCACAGGCGAAGTAACGCCCAAAGACGTCGTTCAAGGTGTTCATGCCGGCTGTTTCCCACAGCTCTACGCTGCACTGGCACCCGCCCAACCGGATCAAGTCATCACACTGTAACGCCATTGATAGAGGAACCAATGTCCGTAATCGACCAACGTCTACCCGTCACTGTGTTGTCGGGCTTCCTAGGCGCAGGCAAGACGACACTGCTCAATCGCGTTCTCAACAACCGCGATGGCCGCCGCGTTGCGGTCATCGTCAACGATATGTCCGAGGTCAACATCGACGCCGACCTCGTGCGTGCTGACACCGAACTCAGTCGCACCGACGAAACGTTGGTGGAGATGTCGAATGGCTGCATCTGCTGCACGCTGCGCGACGATCTGCTGGCGGAGGTGCGGCGTCTGGCGGGGGAGGGGCGGTTCGACTATCTGCTGATCGAGTCGACCGGCATTTCAGAGCCTTTGCCCGTCGCCGCTACCTTCGAGTTCCGCGACCAGGAGGGCGACAGCCTCTCGGACGTCGCGCGTCTCGACACCATGGTGACGGTGGTGGATGCCGTGAACCTGCTGCGCGACTATGCCAGCAAAGACTTCCTGCGCGACCGCGGTGAGACGTTAGGCGACGAAGATGAGCGGACCCTTGTGGATCTGCTGACCGATCAGATCGAGTTCGCCGATGTCGTGATCCTGAATAAGGTCGCCGACGCCGAGCCGCATCTGCTCGACGCCGCGCGAAAGATCATCCGCAGCCTGAACGCCGATGCGAGCGTCATCGAGACCGACCATTCCGACGTGCCGGCTGACAGGATCCTCGACACCGGACTCTTCGACTTCGAGAAGGCGCATGAGCACCCATTGTGGTTCAAGGAGCTCTATGGCTTCGCAAATCATGTGCCCGAAACCGAGGAATACGGCGTCACAAGTTTTGTCTACCGGGCGCGCCAACCCTTCGAGCCGGAAAAGATCAAGAATTTGCTTAGTAGCGCGATGCCCGGCGTCATACGCGCCAAAGGCCATTTCTGGATCGCGACGCGTCCGGATTGGGTGGCGGAGTTCTCGCTCGCCGGGGTGCTCTCCTCGGTCAAACCGCTCGGCACCTGGTGGGCCGCCGTCCCGAAGGACCGCTGGCCAGATCACGAGGGCGCGCGGGCGTATATGCAGGCCCACTGGCGGGAACCTTGGGGGGACCGCCGCCAAGAGATCGTTTTCATTGGGGCAGGGATCGACTGGCCGGCGCTGAAGGCGCGGCTCGACGCATGCCTTGTGCCAGAGCACCGCGCTCCGGGTCCGGATGCGCTGCCCAACCTGCCGGATCCGTTCCCGGTCTGGCGGCATACGGAGGCTGCTGCGTGACTTTTGCCCGTCGAATTGTGAGGAACGCTGCGGTGGGGGTCGGCGTCGCCAATGCGCCCGATGGTCTCGCCGCGATCCACCATCCAGGTTGCGCCGCTGCGATGTGGCGGCGCCAACCCTTGGCGAGTTTCCAGTCTTGGATCAACGCGCTCGAGCCCGCGCGGCTGCCGAAGGCGCGGGTGATCCTGCGGCCTCACATCGTGCGGGAAACCGCGCATCAGATCTGCGAGACCTGCGGCACACCCGGTTGTATCGAACGGGACAGGCTGATCGACGATGCCGCAGCTCTCGCCGATCTTTTTGCGAGGCTGATGCGCGCGCCGTTTCTTCGGCTGCGTTTTGATGTCGTGACGACCGACGCTTGCAGGCGTTTCCATATCGACACGGTGACTGCGCGGCTGGTTTGCACCTATCGCGGCACCGGCACCCAATATGGCGTTTCCACCGACGGCGATGAACCGGAGCGAATCTTCACCGTGCCCACCGGCGCGCCGATCCTGCTGCGCGGCACGCTTTGGCCGGAGGGGCCCCGGTCCGGCCTCCTGCACCGCTCCCCACCGATCGAGGGCACGGGCGAGACCCGGCTGGTGCTGGTCCTGGACCCGATCGACGACCCGGATGAAGTGCCGGATGGCGCTTTGCTGCACTGAAACCAAACAATGAGGGAGAAGCGATATGAAGACGCGTGCGGCCATTGCCTGGGAGCCCAACCGACCGCTGGAGATCGAGGAGATCGACCTCGAAGGTCCCAAAGAAGGCGAAGTTCTCGTCCGGATCGTAACGACCAGCCTCTGCCACACCGATGTCTTCACCTTGTCGGGCGAAGATCCAGAGGGGCTCTTCCCCTGTATCCTGGGCCATGAAGGCTGCGGTGTGGTCGAAGAGGTCGGCAAGGGCGTCACCTCGGTCGTCCCGGGCGACCATGTGATCCCGCTCTACGTGCCCGAGGACCCGGACTGCCCGTACATCAAGTCGGGCAAGACCAATCTGTGCCAGACGATCCGAAAGACCCAAGGCGCCGGCGTGATGCCGGATGGGACCTCCCGCTTTTCCTACAAAGGTAAACAGATCCTCCATTACATGGGGACCAGCACATTCAGCGAGTACACCGTTCTACCCGAAATCTCGGTGGCCAAGATCACCAAGGAAGCGCCGCTCTCCAAGGCCTCGGTGATGGGGTGCGCGGTGCCGACCGGCATCGGGGCCGTGCGCAACACGGCTAAGGTCGAGGCCGGGGCCAGTGTCGCGGTCTTCGGCCTCGGTGCCGTTGGCATGGCGGTGATCCAGGGCGCCGTGCTCAACGGCGCGTCACGGATCATTGGGATCGACATCAACACGTCGAAGTTCCCTCTGGCGAAAGCCCTCGGCGCGACCGAGTGCATCAACCCAAAGGACCATGCAGAGCCGATCCAGAATGTCTTGGTCGAGATGACCGACGGTGGGTTGGATTACACGTTCGAGGCCGTCGGGAATGTGGAGCTGATGCGCTCCGCCCTCGAGGCTTGTCACAAGGGCTGGGGCGAATGCACGGTGATCGGTGTGGCCGGCGCCGGGCAGGAGATTGCGACGCGGCCGTTCCAGCTCGTGACCGGTCGTGTCTGGCGCGGGACCGCCTTTGGCGGCGTTTTGGGCCGCAGCCAGTTGCCGGGCATGGTCGACGAGTGGTTGCGCGGGGATTTCAGCGTCGATCCCTACATCACGCACCACATGAAGCATGACCAGATCAATACAGCCTTCGATCTGCTGAAGGCGGGACAATCGATCCGCTCGGTCATCCATTTCCAACCGGCCGACACGATGACGGTGAACACCCTGCCGGGAGAGCTGGTTCCGGAGTGAGGTAGCCGTTTACCAGAAAGCGTGCGCAGGCGATGGCGTGTGCGCGCGCCACACGGCAGCCCGTGGCGGCGCACTCTACGATCGCGGCGGACGCATTGCGAGACTTCAGTGGCCCAGTTTCCTTTGGCGGGGACCAACGCTCTCTCTCCGGTGATCCACAGGGGAGGGCGCGTGCCGCGCTGTCCCGTCGCCATGGCGCACGCAAAGGGAAGCTGCAACGCGGCCTTTTCAGCGTACATACCGATCACATCTGAGCGTTGGGAAATGGATCTTCCCAGATTGGCCGCTGAACCATCCCCGTTATCGCGCCGGCGCGCTATCCTGGCGGGTTGGTACGCCGCGCCGAGCGTGCCGCCCTCCCAATGCTTTCGGAATGCCATGGAGCCGTAGGCCGGGAGCGTTTGCAGCGCTCATGCCAGCCGGAGGATGTCTCCCTCCCGCCGCGAGTGGTCTTCGTTGGTTTTGATAGCGCGGACGGAGCGTCGTCCCGCGGGTCGGCGTCTCACGCCTCCAAAAGGCGGTCAGCGGCGGATCCTACCCAACCATGTCGCCGCTGTCGGTGAGCCGCGCCTTCGATGTCGCATTCTGCCGCGTTCATCTCGCAGGTTTTCGTAGGCTGAAACAAAGGCGTTGGCGGGGTCGATTTGGACGACATGACGGGAAAAACGGCGCTCGTGACGGGGGCCGCTGGAGGGATCGGGGCGGCCATCGTCGCCGCCTTGAGAAATGCAGGGGCGACCGTCTGCGGGACCGATCTGTGCGCCAGCGAGGCCGATCACGTGATCACTGGGGACCTGACCGATACGGTATTCTGCGACACCCTTCCGGGTCGGTGCACCGAGATGATGGGGCGCCTCGACATCCTCGTCAACAATGCCGGCGTCATCACGCGCGGCAAGATCACGGACGCAACTGACGAGGATTTCGCACGGTCCATCGCGATAAATGTCGAAGCGCCCTTCCGGCTCTGCCGCGCGGCCATCCCGATCATGGCCGAGGCCGGTGGAGGCGCCATCGTAAACGTCGCCTCGTGCTGGGGTCTCCATCCGGGCCCGAGCCATCCGATCTATGTGATGTCGAAGGCCGCTGTCGCCTCGCTGACGCAATGCCTCGGTATCGATCACGCGCATCAGAAAATTCGGGTAAACGCCGTCTGCCCGAACGAGGTGAATACGCCGATGATCCGGACTGGCTTCGCGGCGCGCGGGCTTGACCCGGATCGCGCAATCGAGGAGCTCGACGCGTCGGTCCCGCTCGGCCGGATCGCGGAGCCCGAGGATATCGCCGATGTCGTCGTGTTCCTCGCTTCCGATCGGGCACGCTATCTCTGCGGCGCGCTGATCGAGGCCAGTGGCGGCAAGTCGGTGGGATGACGGCCTGGACCGAGAAAGTGGCGCTGGTCACCGGCGGACGCTGCGGGATCGGCGCAGCCATCGCCGCCGCCTTGTCGTCTGGCGGTGTCCGCGTCTTCACCGCGCAGCGTGGCGACGATCCGGTCTACGAGAGCCTCCGCGCCGACTTCCTCGACCCTGCCGCGCCGGAGCGCGTGGTCTCTGAAGTGATCCGGCGCGCCGGGTGCCTCGACATCCTCGTCAACAATGCCGGCACGATGCGGGAGGGCACGGTCCTGGAAACCTCCGACACCGATTGGGCGGAAACCCTTCACCTGAACCTCACGCTGCCGTTCATGCTCATCCGGCGCGCGCTGCCGGAGCTGATCCAACGGGGGGGCAGCATCGTTAACATCGGCTCGATCGAGGGCCTTGGATCGAACCCGCGGCACCCTGCCTATTGCGCGTCGAAGGGTGGTCTCCATGCGCTGACGCGGGCGGTTGCGGTCGATCACGGCCCTGATGGCGTGCGGTGCAACGCGATCGCACCTGGCTGGATTGATACGGAGCTGAACACCGCATTCATCGAGAGCCTCGGCGATCCGGAGACGTTCGGAGCTTCGATCGGCCGGATCCACCCGGTCGGCCGAACCGGCAAGCCCGAGGAAGTCGCGAGCCTCGCCCGCTGGCTCGTTTCGGACGAGGCGAAGTTCGTCACCGGGCAGGTCTGGACCGTCGACGGCGGGCGGATGTCTCAGCTAAGCCTGCCGTGATCGCTCGGGCTAAGGAGGGGGCGGCCTAGGCGCCTGGCAGGTTTCCAGGAACGACCGGCGGAACGAAGTGCTTTTGTTCCGCCTTACCTCGTCCGACCTTGATCCCATGAATGCGTCGTCGGTGACGTATTCCGGAGCCGTGAAGCCGAACCGTGGCTGGGATTGGGCCGCTTAGTTCCGCCTGCGCGGACGACGCCTCTCATTCACCGTCGCAGCGCGTGAATGGGCCGTTCGAGAGGAGGAAGTCCCAGCGCAAGCTGAGAGCGGCCCCAGATAACTCCATTCCCAGGATGTACCCACGGACCGCATCTTCGCCGCATTGCGCGTGAGCTCCGGTGAATGCGCCATCCTCGCGGCTCTGGATTGGAAACCAGGTGAGGCGGCACCAGACCGGACCATGTCTCATCCATTCCGAGCTGATCTCAAAGGGTGCAGCCAACACCGTTCCGCCGGGCTTGATTGGCGTGCGGTCGCATTGCTCCGGCGTGCCCCAAGTCCCATAGAACGGCTCGCGCTCATCGGCGGCGACGGGAAAGGCGAGCAGAGCGATCAAAACAGCATAGCGCATTGAGACTGGGTAGCGGTACTGCAAGCCATGCGCCAGTGACTTTACTTTGATCGGGCAGCGCAGAGTTGTCGACGCACGCGTGTCTTGAAACCGACGCCTTTTGAGATCGGGCCGGCCGTCAATGTCAGATGGACGTCAAGCAGCCGCGGCACCGGGTTCGGCCTGCTCGGCAGCCGACATCTGCACCGAGCCCAGGCGCCCGTTCAGTGCGACCAGGCCGGTCACCGATTTTATTGTGACTGCTGATCAAGAATGATTGAGGCCTGTGTGACCGACAGCTTCCAGCGCTTAGTCTTATATCCGGGCTACGGCGGTTCGTTCTCTCCCGTTGGCTCACAAGGGTGCGGCGGCGGGTGGAACGTGCGTCTTGAAATCAACCGAGGTAGGGAAGGACCCCTCCATGGCATCGGCACTATTCTCGCGCTCTAGCACTGTTTTCATCGCATCCTGGATTGCGCTCTCCCTCTCTTGGCTGGGCACTGCATGGGCCGAGCAAGCGTCGACGCTGCCGGACTACGTGATTGAGGAGTACGGAACACCCCCGGCGGTCCCGACCGGTCCGCTCCCAGAGGATGTGCAGGCTGCGGTCAAGGTGGCCTTCGTGGACAGCATGGAAGACGGATCCTGGGGAGAGGCGCAAACACTGGCCCTGACCGAGATCTCCGAGGCGAACGACCCGCGACTTGCTTGGATCATCAGCGACTTGATGCGGTTCGTGTCGGGTCCGGCGTTGAATCGAGCTCTCGCAGACGCCGCCTCCGAATTGCTCGGCAAGGATTTGGCCCGCGGCAATAGCTGGGGGAACGTCACTGATCACCTCATTGCCTGGGAGATTCCGGCACCCCCGGACTACTTGCAGACGAAACGGGCAATCTTCACGAACGCTCTGCCCGGATGGGACCGGATCTTTGTGCAGGGAGACATCGACTGGCGCCTTGTGTCCTGGGGCGGTGTGCTGATCGACGACCGGGCCTACGACACGACCGATAGGAACTGCAATTGCATTCCAGCAGCTGACAACCCCGAAGTGTCGAACGCGGAAGACGCGACATGGCTGAAGGATGAGGACATCGTTTTCGGCATCGAGGTGAACGGCGAGCACCGCGCTTACCCACGGCGCATCATGGAAGTCCGCGAAATGGTTAACGACACACTGGGTGGCAGGGATCTTGGCATTCCCTACTGCACATTGTGCGGTGCAGCCCAAGCCTATTTCACCGATGAAATGCCGGAGGGCATCGACCGGCCGGTGTTGCGCACGTCAGGTCTGCTTATTCGCTCCAACAAGGTGATGTACGACATCGAGACCTACTCGGTCTTCGACACCTTCTTGGGCAATGCGGTGACTGGTCCGCTGGCCGAGAAGGGCCTGCAACTGAAGCAAGCCACGGTTGTCACCACCGATTGGGGAACATGGAAGCGGGACCATCCGGAGACGACGGTGCTGCTTGAGCGCTACGCGCTGGGCCGGGATCCCGATTTCCGCAATGGCCGAGATGCCGACGGCCCGATCTTTCCGATTGGCGATGTCGATCCGCGCCTGCCGGTCCACGAGGACGTCATCGGTGTCGTCACGGCATCGGGAAAGCCGATCGCGTTCCAGCGCAGCAAGGCGTTTGTGGCGCTCAGGGCGGGTGAGGAGATCGGTTTCGAGAATGTTCGCTTGGAACTCGATGCTGGCGGGATCAGAGCCATCGGCGTAGACGGGTCGGATCTGGGCAGCCATCAGGCGTTCTGGTTTGCCTGGTCCCAGTTCCATCCTCAGACGGAACTTTGGCCCGGATAGGAGGCTAATTGGGCAGCGGATGGTCGTACGGCCCCGTTGGAGCGGGAGCCGCACCGGCGGGTTTCTGGGGGCTGACTGATCGTCCTTGTGCGGCGATCTTCGGCGCATTGCCGCAGATAAGTCCGCTTCGACCCGAGGAATGTTGCCGGCCGGGGACTGTCAGGAATTTGGTGTTTGGGCCATGACGATGCGATTGGAGGAGACATCGCCTGGCACGACGCAAGAAGCCTGTTATCGCTGACGAGCTGCTGGACCAGCTTCTGGCCGGCAGCGATCCGCAGACAGTTTGCAGC
>JBCCRM010000007.1:0-178521 GCA_039513195.1 Pseudomonadota bacterium
ATCGGCGCCGACGCTCGGGCCCGACCAGGATCTCCTGCGCCATGTCCTACCCTCTCAAGCGACGTCGTTACCGACGTCAATTGAGACCCAGTTCACAAATCAAATCGGAAACTCGCAAGGCGGCCCCAACCGGCCGGTTACAAATCAGCCCCCTTTTGTGGGGTTTCGGAGGCCTCGGCACTGTCCTCGGGATGCTCGCCTTTCGACAGGCCCCGAGGCCAGTTCGCCCATGCCCTCATCGACAGAGCGATAGAGCTCAGCGAATTCGGCGCCTGCTTTAAGGAATGAAGCGCGCAGGGCAGAGACAATCTCAGTTTCGCCGGCGCCCTCCTTTGCCCGGCGGAGGGGCAGCTCTCCGCGAGTCCGTCGTCGATGCTGTCCCGTGCGCCATGCATGAACCAGGCCGCGGCCAAGGTCGGGGCGGTCTTCGATGAGCTCCGCCGCCAGCGCATGGCGCGCGGCAGAGATCGTCGATGCCCATAGGCATGAGACGCTGACCTATGACGCCTTCCCGGACGGCCACTAGATCACGCTACGCCCGAACAATGCCCTAAAGCGGATCCTGCGCGAGATTCGACCGCGAACCCGCACGGTCAGTGTTCGTCAAGTCGCTCGAACCTTTAGCGCGCTGGTGCGGTGCTCCCGGACCGCCAGTGCTGCGTGGACCTGGCAGCGGCCCAGCATGCAACATCGCAGGCTCCCAATGGTCACCGTGCCAGGGCATGGGCGTAAACCCGCTCTAAGCAGAGCAAACCCACCACGGAACCTCGGTCGCCCAAGCAAAGCGCCAAAGGTCCTGGAAGAAGCATAATTTGTCAGCAGGCGGCGCCGAAGTTCGACATTTGGGTCTTCACTGGTTCGCCGCTTGACATCCCTTCCTGTCCGCCATCGCGTCTCCTAGAGTTCGCACCGGACATGCAAGAGGAGCGCGAGATGAACGGTGCCGTGACTTTGGTGAAGACCCTGCTCGCGAACGGGGTCGACACCGTCTTTGCCAATCCCGGCACCTCCGAGATGCATTTTGTCGCGGCACTCGACCAGCACCCGGAGATGCGTTGCGTGCTTTGTCTCTTTGAGGGGGGAACCTCCGGCGCCGCCGACGGTTACTTTCGCATGAAGCGGGATGTTGCGGCGACTTTGCTGCACCTGGCGCCCGGTTTCGGGAACGCCTTTGCCAACCTTCACAACGCCCGCAAAGCAGGGTCGGGTCTGGTGAACGTCGTCGGAGATCACGCGACCCACCACTTGCGGCACGAGAGCCCGCTGAAGGGCGATATCCGCGGCATCAGCCAGTCGATCAGTCACTGGACCCGGGTCTCACCCGACGCCCAAACCGTGGCCAGCGACGGGGCCGCCGCCATCCGCGCAGCGCGGTCCAAAGGCGGTCAGATCGCAACGCTTATCCTGCCGGCGAACACAGCCTGGGACCCTGCTGAAGGGACCGCCAACAGCCTCCCGCTCCGTCCGCTCGACCGGCCGTCGATCGCCGAGGTCGAGGCGGCGGCCGTAAGGCTTTCTGAACCGGGTGCAGCCTTGATGATAGGCGGCGCGGCGCTCTTCGGAGACTTGCGTGAGCGGGCCGGTCAGATCGCGGCCCGCTCCGGCTGCAGGCTGTTGGCCGATACGTTGGTCTCCCGCATTGCCAAGGGCGCAGGCACCGCCGCGCTCGACCAGCTGGTCTATCCGGTCACCCCCAAGATCGCGCAGCTAAAGGATACCAGCTCGATCACGCTGCTCGGGACCGACCGTCCCGTCGCGTTCTTCGCCTACCCGAACAAGCCTAGCCTGCCGGAGCCTGCCGGTTGCATAGTCGCCGATCTTTGCTCCTCTGAGCATGACATCGCATGGACGCTGCATGCTCTGGCAGATGCTGTGGGGGTGACCGAGCGGACCCAAGCGCGCAGCATCCCACTCGATCTCCCAGCGCTCCCCGTGGGCGCGCTGACACTGGCAAAAGTGGGCCAGGCTATCGCCGCGCTCCTGCCAGAGAATGCTATCGTTTGGAACGAGAGCATTACCTCCGGCGCGGAGGTGCTGCCACCGACCGCGACCGCGCGGTCCCACGACGTGCTCGGCGGGACCGGCGGGGCGATCGGCCTTTGCCTCCCGGGCGCCAGCGGCGCTGCCATCGCCTGTCCGGACCGCAAGGTCCTTGCCCTAACCGGCGACGGATCGGCCATGTACACGCTTCAATCGCTCTGGACCATGGCGCGCGAGAGCCTCGACGTGACCGTGGTCGTCTTCGCGAACCGTGGCTATCAGATCCTGCGAGACGAACTCGAAAATGTCGGCGTGCGCAACTACGGTCGCAACGTGGAGGCCATGTTCGACGTCGAAGGACCGACCCTCGATTGGGTGTCTTTGGCCCGTGGGCAAGGCGTGCCGGGACAGAAAGCGGACGACATGGAACGCTTCAATGCCGCGCTGGAGGCGGGCTTGAGCAGCGACGGCCCCTATTTGATCGAGGTGACCTGCCCATGATGCATTGAGACGACGTGCCTGAGGATTCGTGGGATAGCGGAGCACGGGACGGGTGACCGCGCCCAGGACAGCCGGTCTCCCGGAGCCCACCCCTGCGTCCGTGCATGCTAAAACCAGGCACAGCCAGCCGATTTGTGAGGTTGTCGCAGCCATGATATACGCGATTTGAGGTGGAGGGCGCCGTCTGGCCGGCGCGTTTGGGGCGAGGTCGGCGTATGGAGGCTTCAGATGAGGTCCTCGTTGAGAGGATCGCGCGCCGCGATATGAAAGCCCTGGAGGCCTTCTACGCCCGCCACGAGACTGCTCTCTACAATTTTCTCCGTGCAAAATTGAACGATCATGCGTTGGCATACGACGTGGTGAATGAGGCAATGTTTGAGGTCTGGCAAAATGCCGGACGGTTCGAGGGCCGCTCGCGCCCACGGTCGTGGCTCTTTACGATTGCACGAAACCGGGCGGTGGACCGCCTCCGCAAAGGAAAGCGCGACGTCGCATTGGAACCCGATTTTGACATGGCTGATGACAATGCCGTTCACGCCGAGGACGTGATTGCGGCTGCGCAGGATGCGGATCGACTGGCCCACTGCCTCGGACGCATTCCCGAGGCTCAGAGGGAGGTGGTCCACCTTGCCTTCTTCGAGGATATGAGCCTCGTGCAGATCAGCGAAGTGATCGGCACGCCGGAGGGCACCGTCAAGAGCCGCATGTTTCACGCTAAGCGAGCCCTGAGACATTGCCTTGAAAGCCTGGTGCGGAGGGCGTGATGGCGGACGACGATCCAGAGACCGACCTGCCTTGGCTCGTGAACGATACTCTGCGAGGGGACGCCCGGGCTAAGGCCGAGGCGCATGCGACCCAGACGCCGAGCGCACAACAGGACATTGTGTTTCTACAAGCGCTGAGGCGGGGTGTTCAGGCCACCGCGCAGCCTGGACCCGGTGAGCTCGGCTTTGCGCGGCTCCTCCTCAAGATCAAGTCTGAGGAGCAAGAGGGCGCAGGCGACCCTGCGCCAGCGCAATCGGAGGGCGCGGTCGACCTCACCACGGCGGAGTCGGCGAAGGCCAGTACCAAGCGCCAGTCTTGGAGCGGGTGGCGTCCGCTCGCGATTGCGGCATCGTTGCTGCTGGTTGCCGAGACCTCGTGGATCGCCCTTTCGCCAGAGCTTGGCTCGGACCTGGCGGGGGCGTTGAACGGCACATCAGCAGAACAGCCTTCAGGCACCGCAGACCGTCGGGCGCGCGGCTTTACCGTTGGCTCCGCCCCCGGGTCATCGACGGTCGCGTTGATCGAGGTCCGCTTTGTCCCCTCTGCCCCTATCACCGAAATCTCAAGGCTACTGGAAGAGCTTGGCGGATCGATATCGTCGGGCCCCGATGCCATGGGCCGCTATCGGCTGACCTTCGGCGCCGAGGCAGTCGCGCAGCAATCGATGCAGCAAAAACTCGCGGTATTGCGCAGCAGGATCGATATCGTCCGCGCGGCCGCAACGGTGCCCTAGCCAAGCGCATCCAAGGCCCTCTGCCGCGGCCGCGGCGCAGCGCAAGCCATGCCGGAAGCGGGATCAGGCGGAACGTCACCGGACCCAGATGGGTCAAGAAAAGACGAAATCCGCCGAGGAGATCTCGTCTTCGGTGGTGTTCACCAGGACCACGATACCGCCTTCGCCATCGCGCAGTTGCAGGTTGCTGCCGCTTTGGCGGATGTCGAGATCGGAGAGGCTGGTGACGCCGATGTGCTGGGAATAGTCGACCGTATCGCCCGCGCCGAAATCGACCAAGAAGTCGACCGAGGCCCCCTGAGACACAACGAACCTATCGCCATCCTCACCGCCATAGAGCCGGTCGCGACCAAGCCCGCCGCTAAGCACGTCTTCACCCTCCTGGCCGATGACCCGGTCATTGCCTGCGCCGCCGATCAAGCTGTCGCCATCGGTGCCACCCCGCAACAGGTCATTACCGCCCCCGCCACGGAGAAGATCGGAGCCCTCCCTGCCCGCCAGGGTGTCGTCGCCCGCCGACCCGAACAGGGTGTCGTCGCCGTCCCCACCCCGCAAGAGGTCGTCGCCGCCACCGCCAAGCAGGACATCCGCGCCCTCCCTGCCGGTCAGCGTGTCGTTGCCCGCCGCGCCTGACAGGGTATCGTCTCCGTCCCCGGCACGGAGCAGATCATCACCGCCGCCGCCGTCGAGCTGGTCATCGCCAGCTCCGCCCGCGAGGACGTCGTTGCCACCTCCGCCAAGAATGATGTCGTTGCCGACATAGCCGAGCAAGAGGTCCTCCCCGGCGCCACCCTCCAGGGTGTCATTCCCGAAAAGGCCGCGTAAGAGATCGTCGCCGCCACCGCCTATGACATGATCGTGCCCGGCGCGCCCGACCAGATGGTCATCATCGGCGCCGGCCTCCAGCGTGTCATTGCCGCGGGTTCCCATGACTGGCTGACCCCGCTCCGGCCGGGGGGCAGGTGGCACAGGGTCTGGCTCCGGTCCGGGTTCGGGCACCGGGTCTGGTTCTGGCTCAGGCTGGGGTTCCGGCTCCGGCTCTGGTTGAGGCTCAGGCTCTGGTTCTGGTTCAGGGTCTGGTTCCGGCTCGGGCTCCGGTTCCGGCTCGGGCTGCGGCTCCGGCTCTGGTTGAGGTTCAGGGTCTGGCTCCGGTTCCGGCTCGGGCTGCGGCTCCGGTTGGGGCTGCGGTTCCGGTTCCGGCTCAGGCTCCGACTGCGGTCCCTGCCCTTCTCCATAGGGCGGCGGCCCGAGGGTGTCGCGGGGTCGCGGATCATCGAATTCCAGGCGGTTCAGGTTGATGTTCGCCCGGGTGTCGACAAGGACGGTCACCCCAGAATGCAGCGTGTCGTTGAAACTGACACCCGGCTGCGGCCACAGATAGCCATGGGCCATCTCGGCGACCAGCTTGATATGCACCTCGCCATTTCCATCGCGGTAGACGGCCGTGTCGGGCGAGCGCTCCAGCATTTCCATCGAGCTGACTTCGCGGGCCGGGCGCGACTCACCGGTGTTTGGGTGAGCAACGGTAAAGCTCGACCGCGCAGAAGTCGGGCCCAGGCTGAAGATCACACTGTCGCCCCAGTCCATATCGTGCAAGTAGAGGCGGAACTGATCCTCGATACTGCGATAGTCGAGCGCGTAGCTGAACTCCGTGAAAACCGGGATCTGCGACGCGATACCAGTCGCGCTCTCGCCATCCGACCGGGTAATCACCAGGCCTTGTTCGTTGATACCGCGGACCGCACCATGGTTGGCCATGTTGTTGTCAATCCTGAGCGTTCCGCTCTTCGAGCCATAGGTGACGATCGCGCCCCATTCCTCGATGATCTCGTAATTCTCGCCAGCATTGAAGACGTTCGAGCCGTCCCGGTCCCTGCTGTATTGATAGAGGATTGCGCCGGCCTCACCCGTCAGGCTGCCATCCGCATCGACCATGCCACGCGCCCAAGAGTCGTTGCCGATCGCGTTGCCGCCGCCCTCCATGCTGATCTTGTTGGCCTCTGCGACGTCATCGCCCCAAGTGATCCCGGTCGCCCCGAACGAGGCCGACTTGTGAACGGCGTTCGATGTCTCGATGGCGCCGTCGCCACGCTCGGTGAACCCGTCGAACATCACATTGTCGAGCGATGCGGGACCGTCGTAGAATTGAAATCCTTGGAAATCGCCGTTGCCGTTTGGAAGGCTGCGACCCGCCGCCACTTCGGCATTGGTCTCGGGGTTGCCGATATTGTTCGAGCGGCCGACGATAAGGCTGTCCTCAATGGTCTGGTTCAGCCGGAAGCGCGCATTGCTACCCATCTCAGCGAAAGCCGAGTTGGTGAAGTTGCCGTAGTAGCCTTGGACATAGGCGCCAACGCCTGAGACCTTGTAGACCGTCAGACCATCTACGACCCAGTCATCGACTCTCTGAGGCTGCGAGGCGTCGCCCTGCGGATCGCTGTCCCGAACGAATTGGCTGTGGTTGACGTAAAAGCCCCGGTCCTGCGCAGAATGGACGGCATTGTCTTCGACAGTGCCCATCTCCCAGCCACCGCGCTGGTCGAGGTTGTAATAGAAGCCTTTATTGTCAGATCCGGCGGCATGGTTGCCGACCCATTCGTTGGAGCCATTCGTGGTGTAAAAGTTCGAGGGCTCATCGTCGCTGGAACCGCGGATCGTGCCGAAGCGGCCGACATCACGGGCATTGATACCGAGGTTTCCGCTCAGCGTATTCCCATAAGTATCCCTCTCTTCGAGGTAATAATTATGGCTGATCGTTTCGTAGACCGCGTTGTCAGAGACCAGCGCCCCCTGAGTATTGTGTACCGTGATGCCTTTGTTGAAGCTGTGGTGGACAGAAGAATTCTCGATGTACTGGCCCGTTACGTCGCCGGACTCGTGCCAATGGGCGGGATAGCGGCCGAGGATGCCGGCTTGGCCCATGAACGCGAACTCGACGCCCGAGATGTACATCTCGCCGCCATGCATGACCATGGTATGGCCGCCATACTGGTCGCGCTGCTCGTTGAGATCCCGGCGCTCGTCATAGTCGATATCGCCTTGGATCGTCACATCGCGGCTCAGCAGCGCCACCTCGGCGCGCATGTCGAGCCTGTGAACGTCGCCATCGCTGTCGTTGTAGCGGTCGACCTCGCCGTAATGCATGTATTCGAGCGGGCGGTCGACGGTCACCGTGCGCCCGCCATTCGAGACAGCGACAATGGTGAACTCTTCGGCCTGATCGTTGTCGAAATCGGTGGAGGCGACCGCAATCTTGTCGCCCACTTCCCAGCCCGTCCGCTCGGTGAAGCGTAACTGGGTGTCGCCTGCCTCGGCAGTCCGGTCGAGTTGGGTCCAGCTTTCCTTTGAGGCATCATCGACATGGATCTCAATGGACGCACCCTCGCCCATTGCCATCAAGAACGCGTTGTTGTCCTGGATCCGATGCGCGTGATCGTGACCGTCGCCGTCATTGCAATTGCAGACATCGCCGCCGGTGATGGGACAGCGATCGTCACTAACCTCGCACCCATCCGGATAATCGCGCAGGTCGACATCGTTGCGGTTGTCCTTACCCGCGAGGGTAAGGTCAAACTCACCCTCGAACGGATCCTCGGCAGTGCCGACGCGGAACGTCCCATTTCCGGCGACTACGGCCCAATCAGTCGTCAGAGCGAGGTCTTCGGCCCCGTCCTCGACGGTGAACTCGCCGTAGACAACCAAGCCCCTGATCGTGGCGGAGCCCGCGGCCTCGTCGAAGATCAGACGCTGATCGGAGTCGACCACAACCACGTCGTTGGGTCCGGGCCGCGATCCGTCAGGCATCCGAAACTCGGACCAGAGAATGTCTGGCATAGCCGTCTCCAACTTGCAGTGCGGATATGGCACACTTGTTTGCATGGGCGCCGAGAGAGGAGCGTAGGGCAATCTCTCCACGGACTTGCCTTAGAGTGGAGCAAAGCAAGGCTGAATTATGTCACAATGGCCTAAATCTGGTAGTGGACCCGAAATTGGCGCGAAGCGTCCGCTTGCGCGGTGGCATGCGCCCATGCACAGGTGCAACACTCGACGTGGGCACAACCAGTTGGCGAGCCGATGCGAGGTTCGGCCCTGGCGGAAGGCCCCCGGCGGCAGTGGCTGTCTGCAACGGTCGCCGCCGGAGAGCCGATCCCTGCTTCAGATCAGGAAGTCCTCTGGCACCAGCACCTCATCGGCGGCGATCGAAAAGGCGCGGTCCCCCTTTAACGTCTGTACCTCTCCAGCCAGGAGGATTCGCTCGACGCCGCGCAGCCCGGTGCTTTCGCCGTCAGGACCGATAACGTCGAACTTGCCATTGCCGCGCGCGATGATCTGGTAGTCGCCTGGGTCGCTGAAGCCGACCGTGTCTGCACCCTTGCCACCCTTCAAGATTGTGTCGGAGAAGCCGAGGACCAGCAAGTCGTCGCCATCTCCGCCGAGCAGACGATCCTCTCCGACCAGTCCGAAAATGACATCGTTGCCGTCCCCACCGGCGAGTTTTTCGTCGGCCGCGGTCCCGATCAGCAGATCGTTGCCCTCGGTCGGATCGCCATCAGTCGGCGGCACCGGATCCGGCGGCGTGCCCGGGCCATCTCCATCCTGATCACCGGGGACGAAGGGCATGTCGAAAAAGGCTTCCAGCTCCTCCCGGGTGCCCTGCTCGATCCCGGTCACGGCGTAGAACACCATCCCCGCATCGGAGATATCGGCCTTACCGGACACCTGCATCCGATCGTAGACATAGCCGAGCTGCGGGTCGTCCGTGGTACCGAGCCAGCTCTGCCAGGGGCCGAAATCCTTCCCGGTGCTGAAGAACTTGTTCTGGTCCTTGATGTCGATCACCTCGGTGCCGAAGTCACGCTCCAGATCAAAGCGGGTGCGGAAAGGGGCGCCGTCGCCCCTACCGTCATTCGCATCGTTAATAGAGGAGTGGCTGACCACGGTTACAAACGCTCGCTTGTCCGCTTCGGCGAGGCTCATAGCCTGATAGATCACCTCATAGGGTCCGGCAGCGGCAATGAGTAGCCGGTCATCCGCCGACGACGCGTTGATCTGCTCTGCCAGATGCCGGCTGGTCGTGTTGTCGTTGCTCAGGTCCGCCGCCGCATAGTCGGCTACGGCGTTGAACATGAGGTCCTCGTCGAAGTCCATCAGCTCGGCGCTGCCGAGCATGCTCTCGACCATGTCGGGGTTGCCGTCAGTGTTCTTGTTCCAAACCTGGCTGTTGACGTGGTAGTGAACGAGCCGGTCCTGCAGGCCGGCATGGGCCAACATGGCAAGGCTCGCCGGCGTCGCGCCAACATCGTCCTTGTCGCCCTGCCCATCAGCATTGACAGCGATCCTCTGAAACCGGCCGAGGAATTGGAACTCTCCGGCCATGCCTGGGTTAGGCGCCGGGCCTGGGTCCGGCTGCGGATCGGGATCTGGCACTGGATCGGGGTCTGGATCCGGCTGAGGGTCCGGGTTGGGCTGGGGGTCCGGGTCGGGCTCCGGCGGTTCCGGGGGCATTGGATCGTCACCTGTCCCCTCGCCGAGGGTGAAGGCAACCGTCTCGGAGAAGAGCAGCGCCCCCTGCCCACCCTTGCCATCATAGAAATTCAGTTCGAGGCTATGATCGCCCAAGGTCAGGCCCTCGCCCGTCCGAAAGTCACCCTTGCGATCGCCGAACAGCGCAAAGGGAACGATGTTTTCGGTCGCGGTCTTGGTACCGTCGTCGAGATCGAAGGTCACGCTGCCGGGAACGGTCCCATCCGCGGCTTCGGCAAGAATGGTGAGGTTGCGTCCGTCGACCACACTCTGCGGCACCGAGATGCCTGCTCTGATCTCAGCGATGACCGTGTTGGTATCGGCGTCGGCGAGAAAAATGCGGATCGACGACCCATCGCCCTGCGCGCCCGGGTCCGGTGTGGGTTCCGGCGCGGGCGCAGGCTGTGGCTCCGGGTCAGGTTCCGGCACTGGCTCGGGCTCCGGTTCGGGTTCTGGTGCCGGTTTGGGTTCTGGTGCCGGGTCAGGCTCTGGCGCAGGCTGGGGTTCCGGCGAGGGAGACGGGTCAGGGGCAGGCGCGGGCCCCGGCGCCTCCGCGTCGCGGACCAGGCGCTCGCCGCGCAGGCTAGGGTCGTCAACCCCCGCCCAGTCGAAGGCAGCGATCAGATCGACAAAGCCGTCCACCTCACGGATGTCTCCGGGACGCAGATCGTCAGGCTCACGATCTGCGAGCTGCACCCGTGCGCCGTTCGCCAGCACCAGTTCGGTAAAGACAGTGTCCGGCGACTTCTTGCGCTCTCCCGGGATGACAATGCGATTGGTCTCAACCACCGCCGAGAGCGTGTCGAGCCGGTCTTCGCCAGACTTGAAGTCGGTGATCACCGTCACCTCTCCCTCCGCACCGACTTGGAAGATATCGGCGCCCGCACCGCCGGTCAGGGTGTTGGCCCCGGTGCCGCCCCGCAGGACATCCGCCCCCTGCCCGCCATCGATGCTGTCGCGTCCGCCCTCGCCGGACAGGAAGTCGTCGCCGGTGCCCCCCTCGATCCGATTCGAACCGTTGCTGCCATAGACGACGTCGTCGCCGGTCCGCGCATCGATCAGCGACCCCTCTTCCGAGAAGTTGCGCCCGCGCCCGCCTTTCACCGTAATGCCGCGCAGATCGATGCTGTTGTCATCGCCGTCCGGCCCGTTCGCCCCGTAGATCGGCGCACCGAGGTGGAGCTCCTCGATACTGGTCGCCTCGCGAGAGAAGATGTGGAGACCCATGCCCCGATTGGCGGTCAGGATGTCGTAGCCGGTGCCGCCATAGACATGGTTGGGCTTGTCGTAGTCGGCGACATACTCCGCCTCGGAGATACCGTTGATCCGCGGCCCCACGCGGATCATGTCATCGCCTGCGCCGCCGAAAGCCGTGTCGAAGCCGGTCTTCATCTCCAGCACGTCGTCGCCCTCGCCGCCGACCAGGATGTCGTTCTTGGAGGAGCCGTGAAGCATGTTGTTCTCGTCGTCGCCTATGGCATAGACGGGCGGCTTGTCGCTCTTCTCCCGATGGATATCGAGCGAGGTGTGCCGCGACTGGCTTGGGTTCATCTCAGTGTCCGTGGCGCGGAGAATGGCATAGCCGCTGGTGTCGGTCAGACCGAGATCCTCGGCACTGGGGGATCCCCAGGCCTCGTCGAGGAGCCGGCGGGGATCTATGCCGGGCGCCAGATCCGCGGGATCGATGTCACCCGGGAGATCGGGGGTCCAAAGCGGATGGGTGAAGTCCATCTTCGGCACGAAGAGCGTCGGTAGGATGTCGATCCGACCCTGGATCTCGGCCAGGCTCTCGACCCCGCCTACCAAGACGCCGACCCCGGTCATGTCGAAGGGCGTGATGAAACTGCCATCGGCCGGCGCATCGTGATCGCCCCAAGTTATGAACAGCGCCTTCTCGTCCTTTTTCTTCTGGCTCTTGAAGTCATCCTTCTTGTTCCCCGGGTTCCACAGGACGGTGGTCACCCGCAGATCACCGAGACCGCCCACACCCGGGGCCGCGATCTCGATCCGGTCTTCCGCCGGGTCGAAGTCGAGAAGGATTTGCACGCCCTCGTCCGCCGCCTGGAAGATGTCGGCCCCGCTACCGCCGTCGAGATAGTTGCGCCCGGCATCGCCGCGAAGGGTATCGTCACCCTCCCCGCCGTCGAGATGGTCGCTGCCGCCCATCCCCGACAACCAGTCGTTGCCGGTACCGCCGAGGACACCCTCATCCTGCTCCGCACCCCGGTAGAGATCGTCGCCCGCGAGCGCGCGAAACCCAGTCACCGATTGCAAGACTGCGCCGCTGACGTCGATGTGGTCAGCGGTGTCGGTGCCGGTGAACTGCCAGAACGGATCGCCCTGCTGCGGGCCGATCACCTCGATGGACTGCTCATGCGCCGAAAAGCGGTTGAAGGCGGCACCATAGATCCCACCGCCCGCAATATGGATCGCGTCATACCCCTCGCCCCCGTAGATGCGGTCGACCCAGGCGGATTCGCCATTGACGATGAACATGTCGTCCCCGCGTCCGCCGATCATGACATCGCGATCCACGCCGCGGCGGTCGTGGTTCTCGAGCGTGATGGCCGACTGTGTCGACGAGGCATTGAAGATATCGTGCCCGTCGCCGCCGATCAGGACGTCATTGCCATCTGAAGTGTGGAAGAAGTCGTTGCCCGCGCCGCCGTCGATGTAGTGGTGCCCATCGACCCGATCGAGATCGAAGACATCGTCGCCATCGGTGCCGGCATAGGGCGTGTTGTCGTAATCGGGTCCAAAATTCAGGTGGGCGGTTTCGTCGGCAAAGCCTCTAGTCTCCAGACCGGTGACTGTGATGCCGGTCGACCCCGCCTCGCCGAATGCAACGCCGCGCGTGTCGGAGAGAGAGTAGGCCTCGCCCTCCCGTTCAATCTCTCCATCCGCAGCAATCCGGATGTCAGTGAAGTCGATGCCGGAACTGTCCTGCAACAGGATACCGTTTTGGCCGATACCCCAGAGCGTGACATCGCTGACCGCCACGCGGCCGTCATGCGCGATGGCAGTGCCGTCGTGATCGCCAGTCGCGAAGATCGGGTTCAGATCGCCATCGCCGTCGGGATCGCGTTGCACCAGCCAAAAGACCATGCCATTGCCAACATTGCCGGCCTCGAACCCGTCCACGCCCTTGGGCGGCACCGCCCCGACCGCGATCCGGTCGTCATCCGCATAACCGGCTTCGTGCAATGCGCGGTAGGCGTCGGTCTCTGAGAGTGTTCCATCCTCGGCCCGGACCCGCAGATTGCCGACTGCCACCGTGGTGGCGTCTTTGTCCGCCAGCTCCCAACTGTCGGCGAAGTAGGTGATGGCGGTGGGTGCACTCCCGGCTGCGTTGCCCTCGACGGTGACGAGGCCAGCGCCCTGGATCCAATAGGCCTCCGCCATGCCGAAGTCGAACTCGGACGTACGAGAGAACTCCTCTTTGCGCAGGATGTCGCTGCCGGGCCGCCAGAAATCCACGCCGGCATTGCCGTCGCCCACCGGCACCTGAGAGCTGGTGACCTTGAGCACCAGATTGTCGCGCCAGATACCGATCTCGTCGCCCGCCTCGGCGGCGATGCCAGCCCCGACGGTTTCAAACACCACGGAGTCGATGATGTTCAAATGCGATTGGTGATGGGCGATCCCCCAGCCGGAGGAGCCCTGGACCACCACACCGACCGCCTCGGCCGGGTCGGAAGCGATGTCTTCCGCCCCCGTGCGGTGGAAATGTAAACTGTAGCGGCCCTTTACATTGTCGTCGCTGGCCAGCTCGCTCTTGTCGGTACGGCCGAGATCGACAAAGGCCGCATCATGCACAGCCACATCGTCGTTGTGCATGAACATGACGTGGCCCCGGTCGTGAACATCGCCGCCATTTTCGGGAAGCGACGCCTCGCCAGCGTTTGACCTGATCGTGACGCTGCGGGTGAGATTAGCGGCATAGATGTTGGCCTCGACCTCCTCTGGATGGATGTGGTCGAACTGCAGCGTGTTTTCGCCAGTGTCGAGATTGGTGAAGAACACGCGGACCGTGCCGTCCACCTGCCCGGCGATCCGGTCGATGACGAGCTCCTCGTCGTGGTAGACCGTGTTGTCGGTATGGGAGCCACCGGCGTCGAAGAAGGTTCCCTGCAGGACCAGCGTATCACCGGCAGCCCAGCCATCCGGCGCCGCGGCGAGAGTGATGAAGGTGTCGCCTGCCTCGGCGTTTTCGGCGAGGGTCAGCTTGGCCGTCTTCGCCTCGCCGGCAATCGCCACATCGCCCATGGTTACGATGCCTTTCGTGAATTCGCCAGGGTCCCAGGGGCGCCGATCCGCCGGCTGCATGTCGTCGCGGATCACAATCTCCGCAGTGTCGCCGCCGCCAATAATGTCGCCTTCCTCACCAATCGTGAGGCGAGAGCCCGGATCGGTCAGCAGGCTATCGACGACCATGCGGGTCGACTGATCGGTTGCAAAGTCGAGCGCACCCTGCACGAAAACCGAATAGAGCGGCACCTCCGCCCCCGGGGCGACGTCATAGGTGACCGCGACGTCCTGCGGGACAAAGACCAAGGCATTCGGACCCGGTACCTTGCCGCCCCAAGTCGCAGGATCCGTCCAATCTCCAGAGCTTTGCGCGACATAAATCTCGGCACCTGGCCCGGCCACCTGCGCCCGCTGCGCAGCGCCCAGGCCATAGAGCGTGCAGATCGCCTCGTGCAGCGCCGCATGCTCACCCATTCTGACCGCCGCCGTTGCTGCATCGGGGCCGTCGTGATGGGCATGGCCGATAGGAAGGGTGATGCCTCCATCTTCGGCAGAGCCGCAATGGCAGGTGGCTGCGCCGGTCACCGGGCAGCTATCGGCATCGGTATGGTGGGAGGTCGTTTCCATGGTTCGTCGCCCTTAGTGCCTTGCTCGAGGGTCAGGCCTCAGGGATACTATATAGCAGATTATGACTAGCAGATCATGCTATTTCTGATGCTCATTTTTTGCTTTGCTCTTAGTTGCGTGGAACCTGAGCAACCTTCGCTATATGGTTGCAAAACAGCGGAAAATGTGTCTTATATACCGCAGGTCTCGCGTCACAATGGCCCACGGAATCGCAGCCCGCTCCGACTCATTGACCCCGCTCAGCACGTCCCGGCACAACGATACCACATAGCACGATCTGCGATACGCTCCGGTCGCGCAGAGGGATCGAGAATGACGCAGCAAAGCCAAGCGAAAGAGATCTCCCAGGACCAGGCGAAGGAACTGCGGCGCACCCTGGGGCTATGGCTGAAACAGCGGCGGGAAGACGCGAAGCTGACCCAGGCCGATCTCGCTGACCGGCTGGGACTGCGCTACTACTCCTTCGTCTCGCAGGTGGAAAACGGCATCGGTCGGATCCCGCAGCATCTCTATGAAGGTTGGGCCAAGGCGCTACAGGTGGACCGGTTGGTCTTCGGCATGACCATCCTCGAACATCTCGAACCGGGCCTCTACGCCATGATCGCCCCGGCCCTGCCCCAAGGTGGGGACGGCGGAGCGGCAGAGGAAAGCCGCGACCCGGCCTGACGCGCCAGAGGGCATGCGCATGACCATGTTCCAAATCATCGGCGCCGGAGAGCCCCTTAGCCGCGACTGGACCCGGTCCGAGCGCAACGACATCTTCCATGCCGCCTACATTCTCTCGCAGCTCTACGGCGAGATCGACATCGAGTGGGGGCTAACCGATCAGGGCGATCCCTGGGCGTGCCTTGTCGACTGTGCCGACGGTCAGGTGGTCGGCCATTTCGCCCGCTTCGACGGCGCCGTGATCGCCGATTTCCCGCTGCTCTCGCTCACCTATACGGGTCGCACAATCGCCGAGGTGTTGCGCCGGGTCAGCGCCGCGGATGCCATCGATCTCACGGCACAGTCCGCGCCGGAGCGGCTGGCCCAGCACTTCCGCCGCTTCTCCAACACGACGATGGGCCTGATTGCCGCCCTGATCGCGACGGCGATCAAACCGCTGCAGGCCCGGGCAGCCCGCAATAGCGCGGCGCAGGACCGGCAGCCGACGATCAATGCAGAGGGATCGCAGGGCGCACCGCCTGCGAAGGCAACCTGGCTGAGTTCTGCCCTGGACAAGCTGGTGCCCGAACTGGCGATCGCGCTGGCGAGCATGATGTTCTTTGCCGTCTCTGCACAGAAACAGGCGCTGGCGGCAGCGGCCGAAACGGTCGAGGGCGGCGCGGATGTGCCCGATTTCGAGCTGCCCGCGCCCGGAGCCGAGGGAGCGGTCGCCGCCTCCGCAGCGCCGGTGCCTGGTGGACGGGACGACACCACCGCACCGACAGCAGCAAAAACGTTGGGGGAGACACCACAAGAGAGCGCCGCGCGCGCGCCGGATGCCCTTGCGCCAGCCACTGAACCTGTAACGGAGGCCGACGCGCCCGTAACACAGACTCAAACGACCGCCACAAGCACAGAGCCAGGCCGCGCGCCTGCCATGTCGCCAGCTCCGGGGCCTGGCGCGCCTCAGGTTGCACCTGGCACAGTCGTCGAGGCGGCCCCCAACCTGGACACCATGACGCCGACTTCGGATCCTGTTGATGCAGCCTTGCCGATCGCGGCACCGAACAGCCCCGCGTCGTCCAACCAGACCACTGGTGCGGCACCTGCCAATGACGTCGACATCCTTGCCCGCCCCGACGGTCAACAGGGCAGCGACGGCGACGACAGTCTACAGGGCGGCGCGGGCAATGATGCGATCGCCGGTGGTGACGGCGACGACGTCATCGACGGCGGGTCCGGCGACGACAGCCTCTGTGGCGACGCAGGGAACGATACTCTCCTGGGCGGTCTCGGCGAAGATTGGTTGTCCGGCGGCCCCGGCAATGACGTGCTGTTGGGCCAAGTCGGAGACGATAGCCTCTATGGCGGGGTGGGAGACGATACGCTTCACGGTGGCGCAGGCGATGACGCTCTCTTCGGTGGCGAGGGGCATGACACCCTCACCGGTGACGGTGGCGACGATCTCCTCGACGGGGGAAGCGGCGATGACAGCCTCGCTGGAGGCGAAGGCGACGACACGCTCCTCGGCATGCGAGGCGACGATAGCCTGCATGGCGAACGCGGTGACGACACGCTCTATGGCGGCGAAGGCGATGATGCGCTGAAAGGCGGCCCCGGCGACGACATACTCCTGGGCGAAACCGGCGATGACAGCTTGGTAGGCGGAAGCGGCAACGACATTGCAATCGGCGGCGAGGGAAAGGACCATCTCCGCGGCAAAACCGGCAACGACTTGCTGCAAGGCGGCGCGGGCGATGACGATCTCCACGACAAACGGGGGCTAGACACGCTCTTCGGCGGCGCCGGCGATGACGACCTCTTTGCCGGCACCCAGGGCTTGCTTTACGACGGTGGCGACGAGACGCCGACGATCTTCAGTTTCTCCCGCACACCCTTTTCCCGAGGCGATACTTTGGTGTTCAAGACCACCGCCATCGTCGATCTCGGCTCGGGCGTCGTCGATGCGGAGGGGACGCTATCAGGCCCGGAAATCTTCAGCATCGAGAACATCAGCGGCTCGCACCGCGATGACCGCTTCTCCGGCAATGCCGACGACAACGACATCCGGACCGGCTCTGGCAACGACGTCGTTACCCTCGGCCAAGGCGGCAATGACCTCATCACCGACTTCACCATCGCCGCGGCCCGGGACGACGAGTCCGATACGCTCCTCCTGCCGTGGGACGACGGAACCGTCGCTCTCAGCAGCGAAGGGGACTTCCTTGCCTTCGTTCGGCTATTGGCAAGCGACGACGATCCGGCCACAGAGGCCATTATCTACGACAACCACCTCGCGCTGGTCCTAGGGGCCGACGAGGCAGGTGTGCCGACCGACTCCGTGCTGCTGCGCAAGACTGTCCGGCACAAAGAGGATCGCGGCAAAGGGATCTGGGACGACGACCTCGTCGTCCACGGTGCGGTCGAGCGGGGGGTCGAAAGCAGCGCCTTCGACAGCAATGACTTCCGCGATTGGGCGGACAACGACTATGACCTCGATGCAAACATCGTGCAGCACCACGGCGGGCTAGCCCTCGCGGAAGGTACGGTCCGCTTCCGGATCGATGGCCAAGATTTGGCCGATGCGGAAGACGCGCTCTTCTCGAAGGATGCAAAAGGGGCCGGCGACGGAGATACGGCGCTGGTCGTGACCCGAGATGGGCAACTCGCGCTGCGGGTCGAAGGCGCATCCGGACCGCAAGAGATCGTGTCGGATTCCGGTGCTGTAGAGCGCGGCGGAAGCCATGACATCGCCTTCAGTTTCGGCGAGGACGGCGTCGCCCTCTATGTCGACGGCAGCGAAGTTGCATCGGCCGATATCGACCTCGACTGGCTGTCGAATGACGAGGACATCCTTCTCGGCGCGTCGTCTGGCCATATCAAATCCGGGCGCAAGGGCATGGTCGACGATCACTTCGAGGGAGAGATCGGCGGTCTCGAAATCGTCGATTGGCAGATGACGCCGGACGAGCTGCGCGCGCGATCCGTCGAGGATCTCATCTGACCCGCCAAAAACTGCAAGACAGGACCGGGCCATGATATTCATGGGGATCAGACATCGCCTGGGCCGTCGAGCGGCGCCAAAGCAGCTTGACGACAGCGCAGCAGACCGGTACCAGACGCCTTCGACGATGCCGAAGTGTTGAGGTAGCGCAGCTAATAGACTGAAATGTTTAGGAAATATTGGGGAATAGTTTAACGGTAGAACAGCGGACTCTGACTCCGTCAGTCCTGGTTCGAATCCAGGTTCCCCAGCCACGATTGCTCAATGATGTCACAGGCAAACGGAATTATCTTACTTCCGTTTCAGAACTAGGCGGAGGAAGCCATGCGATGCAGGCCGCCGGGTACGCGGCGCTTGCGGGCCAGCACAATGCGTCCTTTAGCTGATCAGACATCGATTGGCGTGCGGATCTTCGCAACCTGCCATGCGCCTGTCGCGACCCTAATTTGCTGAGGCATGGCATTTGCGCCGCCGACGCCGAAGAGCCTCCGATACGCCTGCAAACGGAGCAGTGAGCCCGTGAGATCTAGCCGCATGAAGAACGGCTGCCTGTCGTCCCCCCAGTGGATGGAGCGCGCCTGCGATATGGGGCCGAGGAGGCAGCGAGCCGCCGGGCGTCAGAGCATTGCTCGAACTGAACGCTGACCCGCCCACCGTTCCAATGGGCCAGGATTGAGCGACAGCTGCGATGCGACCCCAAGGACGTCGAAAACCAGATCCGCCATGTTGCAGAGCCCGTGCTCGTCATCGCCACTTGGCCCCGCTGTGTGCCCCCAATCGGATCGGGTCTCATCGCCTGCAGGATATTATCCGGTCGACGACCCAACGGCGCCGGTGCTGGCGGATTTGATCTCCGCGCACCCAAAAACTCTGATTTGCGGCCGGTTTGGCAGCGCTGTGCGTGCTGCCGGCAGATCACACAATCGTCAACTGCTGGGTAGATAGGAGAATCCTATCGTAAATCACCGAGAGACCTATCAAGTCCGGCCCCATTTCTAGGCCGACGAAAAGATGCCCGCGGGAAGGGTGTGTTATGACAGGAGGACCTAATGTCGCTTCATCTCAACCGGAAGATCTTTAAGGCGGCTGCCCTTGTCGGCGGGCTCAGCCTCGCCGCCGGGGCCGCCACGGCGGACGACCGTTCGGATTGGCCTGACAGCTTTTCGGTCGGCACCGCCAGCCAAGGCGGCACCTATTTCGTCTATGGCGCCGGTTGGGCCAACCTCGTGTCCGAGACGCTGAGCGTTCCTGGCGGCACCGAAGTGACCGGCGGCCCCGTGCAGAACGCCGCCCTGGTCCAAGCGGGCGAGTTGGACATGGCGATGGTCACGATGGGCCCGGCCTTCGACGCCATCAACGGCAAGAGCGCCCTGGCCCCGGGCCTGAAACACGACCAAATCCGCGCGATCTTCCCCATGTACAAAACCGGCTTTCACGCGGTGACGCTGAAGAGCTCTGGGATCAAGAGCTTTGCCGATATCCCGAATGGTGCCGTGGTCGGTGTGGGCCCCGCCGGTGGAACGCCCGGCACCTATTGGCCACGCATTCTGGAAGGCATGGGGAAAGAGGTCGAGTTCCGCAATGGCGGCGCGGCTGACCTGGCCGGGCAGCTCCAGGACGGGCTGATCGACGTCTACACCTGGGCGGGCGGCCTGCCCTACCCGGCGTTCAGCCAGCTCGACGCGCAGACCGATGTGACCTATTTCGGCTTTACGCCGGAAGAGCAGCTCGCCGTGGTCGAGACGCAACCAGTCTCGACCTTCACGATCCCAGGCGGCACCTATCCTTCGCTCGGCGAAGATCAGCTCAGCGTTTCCATGTGGAACTTCGCCATCGCCCATGCGGATTTGCCGGAGAGCTTTGTCTATCAGGTCGTTGATACGGTGATGGGCAACAACCCAAAAATGCTCGAAATCCACAAGGCAGCGGTAGAGACCCTGCCGGAGAATTTCGACAAGAACACCTTTCTGCCGTGGCATCCGGGCGCCGTCCGGTGGTTCCGGGAAAACGGGTTCGAGATCGCACCGGAACTGGAAGGCTAAGGCGGACGCCCTAACAAGTAACGACATTGTTGCGTCCCGTTCGGCCATGCTGCCGAGCGGGACCTTCTGCGTAGGCGAATGAGAGGGGGGCAGAGATGACCGAGGCGCGGACACCGGAACACGCCGCAGAAGCCGAGCTCGACCGCAAAGCCGAGAATCCGAACGCGCTTCTCCCCCGCATCGCCTTCCTGTTCTGCGCGCTCTACAGCGCTTGGCACCTCTATGTCCTCAACATCGCGCCGTTGGAGACCTGGACGTTTCGGATCGTCCACATCGCCGGCGCGTTGATCCTCGGCTTTGGGATGAGCGCAGCGCTGTCGGTCAACAAGGTGCCGGAGGGCAAGCCCCACAGCATGGCCTACTGGCTCGGTGGTGTGGCGCTGATCGGCACAACGGTCGCGTTGGTCTCGGTGATTGCTGCCTATCTGACGTTTACGCCAGGCGAGATGGCCCCGCCCGAATGGACGTTGGTGGCTTATGGTCCGGCCCTCGCAGGTGGCATCTTGCTCGCCGTTGCCACAAGCTGGGTCTACCCGGCGCGGCATGGGCAAATCCCCCTCGCGGATATCGCCCTGATGGTCGCGACGGTGGCGAGCTGCTCGTTCATCCTGTTCAGCCTCGACACGCTGTCGCTACGCCTGCGCGCGGGCACCCCGTTCGCCGATCCGAACAATGGCTGGGCGGCCTTCGCCATCGTCGTCCTGATCGCCGAGCTGACCCGCAGGGTCGCGGGTCTGGCTCTGGTGGTGATTGCGCTCGTCTTCGTCGCCTATTCCTTCCTCGGCCCGTGGATGCCCGGGTTCCTCGAGCACAAGGGCTACGCGGCGAAGCGGTTCTTCACCTACATCTTCACGGACAACGGGGTCTTGGGACCCACGACGGCGGTCTCGTCCACCTACATCATCCTCTTCATCATTTTCGCGGCCTTCCTCCAGAGCTCGAAGGTCGGCGATTACTTCGTCAATTTCGCCTTTGCGGCAGCAGGGCGCGCCCGCGGCGGACCGGCGAAGGTGGCCGTCTTCGCCTCCGGCCTGATGGGAATGATCAACGGCACCTCCGCCGGCAATGTCGTCTCGACCGGCTCGCTGACCATTCCGCTGATGAAGAAGGTTGGCTACCGCCCGCAATCCGCCGGCGCAATCGAGGCCGCAGCCTCCACCGGCGGACAGATCATGCCGCCGATCATGGGGGCCGGGGCGTTCATCATGGCCGAGATCACAGGTATCCCCTACACGGATCTTGTGATCGCTGCACTGATCCCCGCGATCCTCTATTTCGCATCGATCTTCTTTATGGTCGATTTCGAGGCGAGCAAGACCGGCATGCGCGGCATGCGGGCGGATGAGCTGCCTCTTTTCGCCGATCTCGCGCGGCAAGCCTACCTGTTCCTGCCTATTGTGATGCTGATCGGTGCTCTCTTCACCGGCTATTCGGTGATCCGCGCGGGCACCATGGCGATTGCCGCCGCCGCCGTCGTTAGCTGGCTCACGCCCTACCGGATGGGACCGAAGCAGATCTACGAAGCGCTCGGCAATGGCGGCAAGATGTCGATCCAGATCATCGTCGTCTGTGCTTGCGCGGGGCTTATCGTGGGGGTCATCTCGCTGACCGGGGTAGGCGCGCGGTTCTCCAGCCTCTTGTTCGACCTGGCGGAGCAGAGCACCCTGCTCGCGTTGGTCTTCGCAATGCTGATCTCGGTCATCCTCGGCATGGGGATGCCGACCACGGCGGCCTACGCAGTCGCGGCATCGGTGGTCGCCCCCGGCCTTATCGAGATCGGGATAACCCCGCTCGTCGCCCATTTCTTCGTCTTCTACTTTGCGGTCGTCTCGGCGATCACACCGCCGGTCGCTCTGGCAGCCTATGCCGGGGCGGCGATTGCGGGGGCAGAGCCGATGAAGACCTCCGTCACCAGCTTCCGGGTCGGGCTTGCGGCCTTCGTCGTGCCCTTCATGTTCTTCTACAGCCCGGGCTTGCTGATGGAGGCGCCTTGGTACGAGATCCTGCGCAATCTCGCGACCGCCCTGGTCGGAGTGTATCTGCTGGCGGGGGCAGTGCAGGGCTGGTTCTTCGGCCCGGCCGGCGCGCTTGCCCGTGTGCTGTTGCTGGTGGGCGCGGTCTGCATGATCTCTGGCGATTGGCGAACCGATATCCTCGGCGTCGCGATTGCTGGGATCTTCGTGGCATTGACCTGGCGCCAAGGGCGGTTCAGCCCCTCTTGGCGCTTGGGACAAGGCTGGCTGCGGCCGCTCCGGGCGCGGCGGTAACGTCCGGCCGTCGGGCGGCCCTGCAAAGGGTCGCTCGGTGATCTGCCAGGCCGCGCGCGACGGTTTGGCAGCAGGGCTTTCGCTGCTAAGCTCTCGCGCGATGATCGACATTCTGCGCAATCCAACCTACGCGAAGCTGTTTGCCGCGCATTCGGTCGCTGTCCTTGGGACTGGAATGCTGACGATCGCGCTCAGCCTGCTGGCCTTCGATCTCGCCGGGAATGCGGCAGGCACCGTTCTGGGCACCGCGCTTGCGATCAAAATGGTCGCCTATGTCTGCGTCTCTCCCATCGCGAATGCCATCGCCGAGCGTCTGCCGCGGAAGGCACTGCTGGTTGGGGCTGACTTGGTGCGTGCCGGCATAGCGCTTGCCCTGCCTTTCATCGATGCGATCTGGCAGGTTTATGCGTTGGTCTTCGTCCTGCAGTCTTCTTCGGCGGTTTTCACGCCCGCCTATCAGGCAACGATCCCCGATATCCTGGAAGATGAGCGGAGCTACACACGGGCACTGTCGCTATCGCGATTGGCATACGAGCTGGAAAACCTGCTCAGCCCGGCCTTGGCTGGTCTTCTGTTGTTGGTGATGACCTATCACGGCCTCTTCGTGGGCACGTTTCTGGGATTCGTCGCATCGGCAGCCTTGGTCTGTTGGGCGGCGATACCGCCCCGCCGTGCGCAGGCCGGCGATCGGCCCTTCGCGGAGCGGCTGACCCGGGGCACGCGCATTTATCTGGCTACCCCGCGCCTCAGAGGGTTGCTGGCGTTGAACCTGTCCGCGACAGCAGCAGGCGCCTTTATCCTTGTCGACACCGTGGTGGTGGTGCGAGCGGGATATGGCGCGGCCGAGACCGATCTCGCCGTGGCTTTCGCCGCCTTCGGCGCGGGATCGATGGCGGCGGCCCTGCTGCTTCCCCGACTTCTCGACAGCATTGCGGACCGCCCAGTGATGGTTGTGTCGGCTCTGCTCCTCGCCCTGGCGACGGCGGGGTTCGGGCTGTGGTGGTCCGTAAACGGGCTGCCGGAATGGAGCATGTTCCTGCTGGCCTGGGCGACGCTCGGCATTCTCTTCTCCGCGGTCGTGACGCCATCTGGGCGGTTGCTGCGCCGATCTGTCCATGCGGAAGATAGGACGGCAATTTTCGCAGCGCAGTTCGCGCTCAGCCATGCGTGCTGGTTGGTTACGTATCTGATCGCGGGCTGGGCCGGTGGGCTGATCGGGCTGCCGATGACCATGGTCCTGTTGGGCGGCCTGGCGCTTCTCGGCGCGCTCATCGCCCAAACCCTTTGGCCCGTGGGCGACCCGACGGAGGTGGAGCACGATCACGCAGACCTCGACCCGAATCACCCACATATCCGGCGTGGCGGCCGATCCGGCCGCCGTCATTCGCACGTCTTCGTCATCGACGATCAACACCGATCCTGGCCCGCGAGAAGCCGGCCTTCCTCAAGCCGTCGCCGATAAAACGGGCAGGCCACCCCCGAGGGCCCCGATCGCTATCTGCATCGGGAGCGGCGCCCTTGACCCTCGCGAAGGGTCAGCGGCGCGAGGACCAGCAAAGGCCGCCGACCGAAAGCCGATCCGAGCTCGCAGCTCTGCCGGGGACATCCTCTGCGGCCGTTTTTCGCCTTGGACCCGGTCTGGCCAAGGGTTACCGTCAAGATCGGCAAGGGAGAGGGGGCGGCGACCGCACCGCCTTATTGGAACGCAGTGTCCAAGATGTCCGAGGCGATGTTCCGGGGTGCTAAATGCGCTGGGGCAGCTCCTCGGCAGGACGTAAGGGAATGAGAAGACGCCATGGGCCTCAGCAATTGTCACAACTTCCAAGACTTCCGGGCCCTCGCGAAGGGGCGGCTGCCGAGCCCGATTTTCCACTATATCGACGGCGCAGCCGACGACGAGGTGACCTATCGCCGGAACACCGAGGCCTATGAGAAATGCGACCTGGTCCCCAATGTCCTCGCCGGGGTCGAGAACGTCGATATGAGCGTCACGGTGATGGGCCAAAAGCTCGACATGCCGCTCTATTGCGCGCCGACCGCGCTGCAGCGCCTGTTCCACCATGATGGAGAGCGGGCGGTGGCCGCCGCTGCCGACAAGTTCGGCACCATGTTCGGCGTGTCCTCGCTCGGCACCGTGAGCGTTGAGGAACTCGCGGCGAAATCGACCGGCCCAAAGATGTTCCAATTCTATTTCCACAAGGACCGCGGGTTGAACGACGCGCTGCTGGAGCGGGCAAAGGCGGCGAAGTTCCAGGTCATGGCGCTTACTGTCGACACGATCACCGGGGGCAACCGCGAGCGCGATCTGCGCACGGGCTTCACCTCGCCGCCGAAACTGACGTTGCAGAGCCTGATCAGCTTTGCGATGCGGCCGGGCTGGGCGATCAACTATTTCACCCACCCGAAATTCGACCTGCCGCATCTGTCCGGGCATGTCAGCGCCGGCAGCAATCTGGCGACCTCGATCGGCGATTACTTCTCGACCATGCTCGACCAGTCGATGAACTGGAAAGATGCCGAGGCCCTTTGTGCGAAATGGGATGGGCATTTCGCGCTGAAGGGGATCATGAGCGTCGAGGACGCAAAACGCGCGGTCGATATCGGCTGCACTGGCATAATGGTTTCGAATCATGGCGGCCGGCAGCTCGATGGGGGCCGCAGCCCGTTCGACCAATTGGCCGAGATCGTGGATGCGGTCGGCGACAAGCTCGATGTGGTGTGCGAGGGCGGGATCCAGCGGGGCACACATATCCTGAAGGCGCTCTCGCTCGGCGCCAAGGCGTGCTCGGGCGGCAGGCTCTATCTCTACGCCCTGGCCGCCGCGGGTCAACCGGGGGTGGAACGGGCGCTCGGCAAGCTCAAAACCGAGATCGAGCGCGACATGAAACTGATGGGCGTGACCAGTATCGACCAGCTCTCCCGCTCCAATTTACGCTTCCACTAGCGGTGATGCCAAACGCCGGGCGGCCCACTGAACCCCAGCGGCTACGGTCAGAGGTGACCCTCGCTGAGCCCACGACCCCGGCAGCGCATCCTGCCGCTGGACATCGTTAACAAACCCTGCGAAGCGTCGGCCTAGAGATGCTCAAGCCGACGATCAGCCGAGAGGCGCGACGCAGGTCCTGGGACTATCCAATCATCCGAGCGCAGGGGCGAGACCGCAGGCGCGCTGGCCCCCACGAGCCCTCAGCAAGGAGGACCGCATGCAAGACGCACGCAACTTCTACATCAACGGCGCCTGGGTCGCGCCGCGCGAGGGGCGGGAGTTTCCCGTCATCGATCCATCGACCGAGGAGGAGATTGCGACCATCTCCCTCGGCGGACAGGCCGATACCGATGCGGCAGTGGCAGCGGCGAAGGCTGCGTTTCCGATTTGGTTCCGTTCCTCGAAGGAGGAGCGTATCGAACTGCTCGAGCGGATGCTGAAGGTCTACGAGGCCCGGATCGAAGAGGTGGCCCAGGCGATCAGCATCGAGATGGGCGCGCCGATCGACCTCGCCCGCACCGCACAGGCCGCGGCGGGCGCCGGGCATTTCCAGGATGCGATCCGGACCCTGCGCGAGTTCGAATTCGAATGGATGCTCGGCTCCAATGCACCCGGCACCCGGATGATCATGGAGGCGATCGGGGTCTGCGCCCTGATCACGCCATGGAACTGGCCGATGAACCAGGTGGTCCTCAAGGTCGCCCCGGCGATTGCCGCCGGCTGCACTGTGGTCCTGAAACCGTCGGAGATGGCGCCGCTCTCCTCCTACCTGTTTGCCGAGATCATGCATGAGGCCGGGGTTCCGGCGGGTGTCTTTAACCTGATCAATGGCGATGGCGCGGGGGTGGGGACGCAGCTCAGCGTGCACCCGGATGTCGACATGGTCAGCTTTACCGGATCCTCCCGCGCCGGACGGGAAATCACCAAGAACGCCGCCGACACTATCAAACGCGTGACTCTGGAGCTGGGCGGCAAGGGCGCGAATGTGATCTTCGCCGACGCGGATGAGAAGGCGGTCAGCCGCGGCGTCCGCCATTGCTTCAACAATTCCGGGCAGTCCTGCAACGCGCCGACGCGGATGCTGGTCGAGCGGTCGATGTACCAGAAAGCCGTCGAGACCGCCGTCGCCGTGGCGGGGGAGACGACGGTGGCGCCCGCCGCGAACGACGGGCGGCATATCGGACCGGTCGTCTCCGACGTGCAGTGGGAGAAGATCCAGGGCCTTATCCAAAAAGGCATCGACGAAGGCGGCAATCTCGTCGCCGGCGGCACCGGGCGGCCAGAGGGGCTGAACCGCGGCTACTACGCCCGTCCGACGATTTTTGCGGATGTCACCCCCGATATGACCATCTGGCGGGAGGAGATCTTCGGCCCTGTCTTGGCGATAACGCCCTTCGACAGCGAGGACGAGGCCCTGGAGATGGCCAACGATACAGCCTATGGGCTGACCAATTATGTGCAGACCCAGGATCAGGACAAGGCGCGCCGCGCCGCCAGGGCGTTCCGAACCGGCATGGTCGAAATCAACGGACGCTCCCGCGGGCCGGGATCGCCCTTCGGGGGCTATCGCCAGTCCGGCAATGGCCGCGAGGGCGGCGTCTGGGGGTTGGAGGACTTCCTAGAGGTCAAATGCGTCGGGGGCTGGGAATAGCGCTACAGCGTAGCAGGCGGTAGCGGCTATCGGGTTGGCGCCGCCTGTCAGGACCCCAACTGTCGAGAGTGCCGCTCGCCGCGGCCCTCTCCGCAATGCACACGATAAGTTTTGAGTTGCACCCAATCGCCCAATGGCGTCATGGTGCGGCAGCGCCCAGCCAGATGTCCGCCACGCGCAGCCCGATCCTACCGAGGGACGAGATGGCAGACTTCTTGCAAAGGCTTTTGGCGCTTCACTCAGTTGCGGCCCGGTATGGCAGCGGGCTCAAGCCAGAGCTTGCCGCACTGCTGCGCGAGCGGGAGGAGCAGGCGCGGCTTGGGGCAATCCCCATCCCGGTCCGCCCTGTCTCGGCAGGTCCAGCCTCTCAGTGCTTCGACGATGACGATCTCAGCGCCGCCGGCGTTGTCGTCCTTGCCGATGCGAGACAGCGGGAGCAAGGGACCCGAGTTCCCGTGGCCACCGGTTCGGCGCGGCGCTAGGCCAGGGCCGGCTTTCTACTGAAAGCCGGCTGCAAAAAGGACCCGAACCACAAGCCGGCCGCAAGGTCGAAACTTGAAGGAGGAGGAAAACATGAATGAAATGACCCTCGTTGACGGCGGAACCCACGTTTCGCCCTTTGCCAAACGGTATGACAACTTCATCAATGGCGGATTTGCAGCGCCGAAATCGGGGCGCTACTTCGAGAATATCAGCCCTATCACCGGTCAGGTGATCGGGGAGGTAGCACGGTCCGACGCCCAGGATATCGAAGCGGCGCTCGACGCAGCCCACGCCGCCAAGGATGCCTGGGGGCGGACGAGCACCACCGATCGCGCCAACATCCTCATGAAGATTGCCCAGCGAATCGAGGACAATCTCGAGCTGCTCGCGATCTGCGAATGCTGGGACAACGGCAAGGCCATCCGCGAGACCCGGGCGGCAGACATCCCGCTCGCTATCGACCATTTCCGCTACTTCGCCAGCGTCATCCGGGCGCAAGAAGGCTCGATGAGTGAGATCGACGACGACACCGTCGCGTATCACTTCCACGAGCCCCTCGGCGTGGTGGGCCAGATCATACCGTGGAATTTCCCGCTGCTGATGGCGGCGTGGAAGCTGGCCCCAGCCCTGGCAGCCGGAAACTGCGTCGTTCTCAAACCTGCGGAACAGACTCCGGCGACCATCATGGTGTTCTGCGAGCTGATCGCCGATCTTCTGCCCGCCGGCGTGGTCAACGTCGTCAATGGCTTCGGCCTAGAGGCAGGAAAGCCGTTGGCTCAGTCGGACCGGATTGCAAAGGTCGCCTTTACGGGCGAGACGACAACCGGCCGCCTGATCATGCAATACGCCACGCAGAACATCATTCCGGTGACGCTTGAGCTCGGCGGCAAGAGCCCCAACGTCTTCTTCCCCGATGTCGCGAACGAGGATGACGCGTTCCTCGACAAATGCATCGAGGGCTTCGTGATGTTCGCCCTGAATCAGGGGGAGGTCTGCACCTGCCCATCCCGGGCTCTGGTCCATGAGAGTATCTATGACAAGTTCATGGAACGCGCTCTGGCTCGAACCAAGGCCATCGTCCAGGCCGACCCCCGCGATGGCAACACTATGATGGGCGCCCAGGCCTCGTCGGAGCAGAAGGAGAAGATCCTCAGCTATTTCGACATCGGCCGGCAGGAAGGTGCCGAATTCCTCGTCGGCGGCGAGGAAGCGCAGATGCCGGGCGATTGCGCCGGTGGCTACTACATCAAGCCGACCATCCTGCGCGGCCACAACAAGATGCGCGTATTCCAGGAGGAGATCTTTGGCCCCGTCGTGTCGGTGACGACCTTCAAAGACGAAGACGAGGCTCTGACCGTTGCGAACGACACGCTCTATGGCCTCGGCGCAGGGATCTGGTCGCGCGATATCAACCGCTGCTATCGCTTTGGCCGAGCGATCAAGGCTGGGCGGGTTTGGACCAACTGCTATCACCTCTACCCGGCGCACGCGGCCTTCGGAGGCTACAAGCAGTCCGGCATCGGGCGTGAGAACCACAAGATGATGCTGAACCACTATCAGCAGACGAAAAATATGCTGGTGAGCTACAGCCCAAACAAGCTCGGTTTCTTCTGAGCTTTCCAGGAAAAGCTATGGCCCGCCGCTAGCGGCGGGCCATGGTTCGAGATCAGTCTCGCGATCAGGCCGCGTTACCGCGCAGAGCGAAGTACAGCCCACCACACAACAGCAGCAGGTGGAACTGGTTGCCCAGGAACAGCTCAAGCGGCGGCGCCCAGTAGACCATGACCAGCACGCTCGCCACGATCAATGCGAGCATCGCTCCACCAGCGCGCGTAATCAGGTCGCCGATCCGATTGGTCAGGAAGCCTCCGAAGATCAGCGCGGCGCCGGCGACCAACTCTCCCAGGGCCGCGGCGATCCACAACAGCACTGGCACGCCGAAGGATGCGGCATCGTCCGGGCTGATCGGGGCTTTGCTGAACCCCTGATACATGATGAAGGCAGCGAGGGCGGCGCGAAGCAGCCAATGGGCCCCACGAAGATCCGGCAGCATCCGCTCTCCGCGAAAGACCGAAACCATAGTGTTCATAGTCAACTCCTCAGTTTGGAATCTCGAAGCTCCGCCCGGTTGGCGGACTGGCTGACGCTGGGTTTGGGCAGGCGTCGAACACCCGAGGGCGCATCCCACGCCCGCCTAGCAGTCTCATTACGCAACGCCGTCGATTTTGGATTTCGCACTGCGTCAATTTGGCTAGTCAGTCGGTGGTCGCGCCGGTGAGGCGGTTCCGTTGGGTCAGAAATGACCGTGATCCGGTTGGTGCGCAGGGCCCTGGATCTATATATAAAGGTGCCGGAACGGAGGACACCGATGACCGCCCATCTCGCGTCGTTGATAAATGCCATCGCATTGATCGCCATGTCGGTTTGGGCCTATTTCGCCGGCGGCGGCGCATCGTTTACAGCACTGATCCCGGCGGGTTTTGGCATCGCCCTCTTGCTCTGCTACTCCGGCGTTCAGGCGCAGAATAAGCTCATCGCTCACATCGCCGTGGTCCTAACGCTTGTGGTGCTGATTGCGCTGGTCATGCCGCTAATGGGGGCGCTCGGCCGCGGCGACGCGCTGAGTGTCCTGCGTCTGATCGTGATGATGGCGACATCGGCCCTGGCAGTGGTGTTCTTCGTGAAAAGCTTCATTGATGCCCGGCGCAACCGGGCCTGACAAAACACAGCACTCCCGGACATGAACCGGGCCCTGTTCGGGAGGATCAAGATGGCCGACACACCGATTTCCTGCGTGACCGATGCAGGCCCGATCGAGGGCACCGACCCGATCGCCCGCGTCACCGGGACTGCGGCTGCGCGCAACTTGATTGCGGAGCTGCGTGCGCGCCATGGTGAGATCATGTTCCACCAATCCGGTGGCTGCTGCGACGGTTCTTCGCCAATGTGCTTCCCGAAGGGTGAGTTCCCGCTCGGCTCGAAAGACGTCTGCCTCGGCGAGGTCGACGGTGCGGAGGTTTGGATCTCGGGCCCGCAATTCGAAGCCTGGAAGCACACGCAATTGATCCTAGACGTCGTGCCCGGGCGCGGTGGCATGTTCAGCCTCGACAACGGCACGGAGCATCGGTTTTTGGTGCGTAGCCGCGTCTTCACTGAGGAGGAACGTGCCGCCCTTCCGCTTCCCTCGACAGCGGCGGCTCACTAAGCGCCAGGCCCCGCTGGGTCGCCTGCCAGCGGTCCGCCCACCGCCCCTTATTGTCGCAAAATCCGCGCCCGGATGCGCCCTACGGTTGCGGAGCGCGCCATCTCCTCGCGAAAATTGTGGCATAGGTCACAGGAACATCACCGCGACCCCGTCATTTTATGCACGGGGCCGGGGATAGACTCCGAAAGCCGAGCAGGACCGGTTGCAGGCCGTTGCAGACGCGCCGCCGCACCGGGATGACCAGCCCTCGGTCGGACATCCGACCGTCATATTCGCAGATTCACAGAATTCATTTTGAAGGGGCGGAAACCATGAGATTACCCTTTGCCGAGCCCGATCCAGCCGGCAGCGAGCGCGCGCGCATCGCCAAAGCCTACCGAGATCTGGCGACCGAAATCTCGCGCCTTAGCCCACAGGCGCTGACCCGCGCGAATGGCGAAGAGACAGACCATGGCAGCGAAAAGGATGGCATCGAGCCGAGCTACCCAGCAAATTTTACCAAGGGATTGAAGCACGACAATTGCGGGCTCTTGGAGAATGCCGAGGACTACCGCTGCTTCGTCGAGGCGATCAATGCGCCGGACCCGACGCTCTTCGAGAAATCGGTGCCCACGACCCAGACGCGGTTCGAGGACGCCGTTGCGAAGGCCGAGCACAAGGGTGAAGAGCCACCGGAGTCACCCTTCGACTGTAAGGTCACCAACACATGCTCCGGCGAGACGGCCTTTCCGCCCTGGCGCGGGTGGGAGAGCCCCCGGTCAGGCCATGTCTATGAGCTAGAGGGTCCAGACGCCGGCGCGGTCGGGATGGCACCCGCCCCTCGCGTCGGTTCCTCCGAACTCACGGCGGAGATGGCGGAGGTCTACGCCTTGGCGATCCTGCGCGACGTGCCCTTTACCGAGATCTGCAATGGCGGCAAAAGGAGGCTCTGCCCGTCGATTGAGGCTCCTAGCGACGCGGTGCTGTCCGCTAAGGAGGTCGTCGACCTCCTGAACGGCATGCCGTTCTTCTCCGGCAAGGGTGTTTGCTCTTCCACCCCGCATCAGGTGGATGGCAGCGGCCTAAACCGGTTCGAGCGCAAGCGGCGGTTCGGACGCACCTTCTCTCTCGATGGCAAGCTGACGCCAGAAAACGTGTTTCGTGGTTCGACCAAGGGCGCGCAGGCCGGCCCATACATCTCGCAATTTATGTTGATCGGCGCCGACTCCCTTGCCTGCCCAAGCGGCGGCACGTCGAACTTTCCTGCCCGAAACGCCAAATTCGACCTAGAGGACGGGTTCATCCCCTATGGATCGATCATTATCGACCAGCGCACCCTGAGCCACAAAAACTGCCTAGACTACATGACTGATTGGTGCTCCTGGCGCGACGTGCAGAATGGCGCGAATGCCCGCGGACCGGACCAGTACGAGGCGCAGCGTCGCTTCATCACCACCCCGCGGGATTTGGCGACCTATGTGCATTTCGATGCGCTCTACGAGGCGTACCTCAACGCTTGCCTCATCATGATCGCGCTCGGCATTCCTGCCTCGAAGGGTTTCCCGGAGACCAACCCCTCCGGAACGCGTACGGGTTTTGCCACCTTCGGCGGGCCGCACATCCTCAGCTTGGTCTGCGAGGTCGCAACCCGCTGCCTAAAGGCCGTGCGGCGGCAGAAGTTCAACTACCACCGGCGAGCCCGGCCAGAGGCCCTCGGCGGGCGCTTCACCCTCGCCTGCCTCGATTTAGAGGCGAAGATGGGCTGCGCCGCCGACGCCTTCGAAAAGTCCTTCGGCGAGTTGCCGAAAGGGCTGCTCGACGCAGTCATCAAGCACAACGCCGAGCAGAACGGCAAGCAGATGACCGATATGCGCAACGTGATCTGCGACGGCGACTGCCTGCCCGGTGATGTTAACGCCGAAGCCTTCGCCGGGTGCAATCTCTTGCTGCCAATGGCATTCCCAGAGGGCTCGCCGATGCACCCGGCCTATGGCGCCGGGCATGCGACTGTCGCGGGCGGCTGCGTCACGATGCTGAAGGCGTTCTTCGAGATGTTCGAAACCTGCGACAGCACAGTGGAACGCCCGCTCTGCGATGCCAGCGGCGATCCAATCAGCTTCGTGCCCAACGGCGACGGCACTCGGTTGGTCAAGGACAGGAAGTTCAAGGCAAAACTGACAATCCAAGGCGAGCTCGACAAGCTCGCCGCGAACATCTCCATTGGGCGGAATATGGCCGGGGTCCACTACTATTCCGACTATTATGACAGCCTGCGGATGGGAGAGCGGATCGCGGTTGGCATCCTGCTGGAACAGGCGCCGAGCTATGGCGAGGCAATCGAGATGACATTCAAATCCTTCGACGGCGATCTTGTGGCCATCTCCGGCGAGGGAGGGAGCTGCCCCAGCCTCTCGGTCCTGGACAAGGCAGGCGACCCGATCATGCCGGCCGATTGGTGGCTGCGCCATGTCAGCGGTGCCGAGTTCTCCGAGGATCTGTTCCTGCGCCCGGTCTGACCGACCATCACCGGCTAAAGGAACGTCCCACCCGAGACCCAGATGTCGGGTGGGTATTCTGCAATCGGCACTTACGCTGTCTGGCGCTGACATTTCCGCCAGCGGCCATATCTTCGTCTGAGACAATTCAGAGGACCCTCAGACGCATGAAATTCTTTCTTCTCGGTCTCGCCCTCTGCCTCATCGGCGCCAACGCTCATGCGTTCGAGACCCGCATTCTCCGCCTCACCCATGACGGGGTCGAACGCCAAGCCCTGATCGACGCCCCGCGGGATGCGGCGAAGGCGCCGGTGCTGGTTGTCCTCCATGGCGGCCTGGCAGGTCCCCGGACCGTGCGACGCAAAGCCCGCGTCGGCCTCGCGAGAGAGGGGTGGGTGGTCGTTTGGCCCTCTGCCCTCGGCGATTGGAACGACGGGCGCGTGGACCGCTGGGGCGAGCCTTTCGACGAAGCTGACGATATCGGCTTTTTACGCCGGCTGGTTGACGAGTTGGCCCGGGCGGGTCTGGCCGATCCGGAGCGGATCTTTTTCGCAGGCCCGTCCATCGGCGGGATCATGGTGCTAAGGCTGCTCTGCGACGCGCCCGATCTGGTGGCGGGCGCCGCCGTGGCCATTGCCAGCCTGCCCGAAGACGGCGCCTGCCAGCCGGGACCGGCGCGCCCGATTTTGTACATCCACGGGACCGATGACGATCTGGTACCGCCCGATGGCGGGCGGATCGGCGGCTGGAACCCCCTGATCCGAGAGCGCGGCTGGGTGCAGCCCGTCGACGAAACCCTGGCCTTGCTGGCGAGGCGGAATGGCTGCTCAGGCTTCACAGACGCCCCTTTGCCCGACCGGGTCGAAGGCGATGGCTCGACCGTGATCCTACGGTCTTACCAGGGCTGCGAGGCACCGCTCCTCCACTACATCGTCGAGGGCGGCGGACACACTTGGCCGGGGGCGGCGCCCTCCGGGCTGGGGCGACGCATCGTGGGCGAGACGAACCAGGACATCTCCGCCACCCGGGAGGTCGAGACCTTCTTCAAGCGCCTCGCAACCCAGCCCGAAGGCTGAGCCGTCCGCGTCAGAAGAAAACCCGCGCCCGCACCCCGAACCGCCGCCGGGGTCCGATCTCGCCATGGCGCGGCGAGCCGAACAGGCTTGCCGAGATGCCGGACGACTCCCCGGTTTGGTAGATCTCGTCGAGCAGGTTTTCCACAAAGAACTCCACTTCGAAGTCTTCCGCCCGGACGCCGGTTCTCAGGTTGATGATGTTGCGCGGACCGAAGCTCTCGCCATTGATCAGGCTGTCGCCGATACCGTTGAAATAATCGCTGGTATAGCTGTATTCGCCGCGCAGGAAGACATCCGCCCGGTCGTCGAATACCGGCAGGGCATAATCGCCGATGACGCTAGCCGTGTGGACCGGGGCGTTCGGCAGGCTCTCCCCCGTGACGTCGCCGACCAAGGAGTCCTCGAACTCGACGAACTTTGTTTTCGCCAGTCCGTAATCGACACCCAGTACCAGCCCTTCGATCGGACTCAGCCGGAACGACATTTCGGCACCGACGCTGCGGGCACGCGCGGCGTTCTCGATCAGCACGACGGGCATGGGCAGGACCGGGACGGTCGAGAAGGTCTGGAGATCCCGGTAGAACGTCGCAAAACCCGTCCCGTTTACGGTTAGGCGGCCGTCGAGCCAGGTCGAACGGAAACCGCCCTCGTAGTTGATCGCCTTCTCCTCTTCGAAGGTTATGAGATCAACGCTCGGCGCACCGGTGTTGAAGCCACCCGAGCGATAGCCGGTCGAAATGGCGACGTAGGTGCTGAAATCTTCGGTCCAGGCGTATCTCGCGCTGCCCTTCGGCGACACGCCGGTGAAGGTCTCACTGTCCGCAAAGGCGAAGGGTGCCTGAGATACCAGCCCGACATTGCCCGTAAAGATGTCGGCCGGACTGTCGACCTCCACCCGGTCATAGTTGAACCGGGCGCCGGCCCCCAGTTCCAGACGGTCGATGGGCTCGAAGATCACATCGCCGAAAACCGCAACATTCGTGACGGTTCGCGTGTCGGTGCTAAAGCTGGTGCCTTCTAAAGGAAACGGAAAGAACGGCACGGTCGGTGGGCCGAAATCGGAGCCGGCGATGCTCGTTGCTTCCGTTTCATCGCGGTTAAAGCTGAAATTGGTTCCCACGATAAAGCTGGTGGGGCCGATCACCGGCACATCGAGTTTCTCCGAGGAAAAACGAAACTCTTGCGCGATGGAGCGTGTTTCCGAGCTGAAATCCGCAACCGTGCCGTCAAAGGGCGAAACATCAGTGTCGCTGAAGGCATCCTCTTCGACGAAGAAAAACGAAGTGAGCGACGTTACCGTGCCCACATCCAGTTCGTAGTCGGCTCGGAGCGAGGTCAGGAGGCGATCGGCCGAGACGTCGCCTTCCTCATTCGGCAGGTAGACGGGATCATTGGCAAGGATGCTCTCCTCCGTCGCGATGGTGGAATCGACATAGTTGTTGCGTTCATAGGCCCCGCTCCAGTCGATGGTCAGCCGTTCTGTCGGTTCGGAGCGGAGCGCCAACCGGGCTCCAAAGTCGCTGGTGTCGAGCCCTTGGTCTTCGTCGAGGTTCGGCGTGTCGATGAAGCCGTCCGCCGCCCGACCAAAGAACGAAAGACGGGCGTTCAGCAGGTCGTCCCGCAGCAGACCGCCGTTCACGAAGCCACGCACGCCGCCATCTGGAAAGCTGCCGACTTCCGCCTCCAAGCTTGCTTCGAAGTCCGAGGTCGGCTTCTTGGTGACGTAGTTGATGGCGCCGCCAATGGCGCCGCGCCCGAAGGTGGTGCCCTGAGGGCCGTAGAGGATCTCGACCCGCTCCAGGTCGAAGAGGCTCGGGTCGAGCCCGGTGTTCCGACCGGTGGGGTTGATGATGACTTCGTCGATATAGACGCCATTGGTGGGTCCGGTGCCGCTGGCGCTGATCAGGTTCGACAGCCCCCGGATCGAGAGCTGCGCGTCGGTCGGGGCCCCGCCCTCGATGTAATTCACATTCGGTGCCCGCAGCACGATGTCGTTGAGGTCGGTGATGTTGGAGCGCTCGATCTCTTGGTCCGACAGAACGGTGACGGAGCCCGGCACGTCGAGCAGGCTCTCTTCGAACCGGCGTGCCGTGACGGTCAATTCGTTCAGGAGGATCGGGCCGCCATCATCCGAGCCCTCGCCGTTCTTTCGGGCGATGCGCTGGACGGTCACTGTGTCGGCATCGGCGAAGCTGTGGCGTAAGCCGGTTCCGGCCAGCAGCGCGGCCAGTGCCTCCTCCGTGGTGTATCTGCCGGTTAGGGCCGACGCCGTTTCCCCTTCGGCCAAAGCCGGATCGTAGGAGAGGGTAATCCCGGCCTCCCGCGCCAGACGGCTTAGGCTGTCATCGAGCGGCCCTGCCGCAATCGCATAATCCCGGGTATCGCCAGCACCCTGCGCCTGCGCAGGCGTGCCAGGCATCGCCCCAATGGCGAAGGTCAAAGCCCCCGCCAGCATGATCGGTGACGTGCGACGCCGGGCGCGACGGCGCCCACGGTCGTGACTGTGTGAACGGCCCATCAGAGCTTCTCCTAATCCTGTCCCATGACAGGGCCGTTCGGAGCGCGAAAACCCGTAAGGAAAAATGTTCTGCGGGGCAGAAGACCGCGCCGGCATCCTCAGAGGGCGCGGACGATCACCAGATAGGGCGTGAAGCTGGACACCCTGACCGGAAGGCTCGCCTCGATCGCCAGGAGAGCATCGTCGATGGCATCGATTCGGTAGACGCCGGACACCAGGAGGCCCGCCACCTCTGGCACGGCATGAATGAAGCCCGGGTGATGCGCCGACAATTCGGCCAACACCTCGCCGAGAGCCATGCGGCGGACCACGATATGCCCGCTAAGCCAGGCGGCCGGATCCATGCGCTCGAACAGCGGCTCCGGCTCGACCCCGGCGGCGGAGACGCGGACCGCTTGCCCCTCCCCCACAACCAATCCACCGGAGCGTCCCCTCGGCGTGACCCGGACCCGGTCCTGCAGCACCGCAAGGCGCGTGGCCGACCCTAAATCGCGGAGGAGAAAACGCGTGCCCATCGGCGCGAAGACGCCATGGGCAGTCTCGACCCGCAGCGACATTGCGGTATCCGGGGCGGTTGCCAAATGGATCTCGCCGCGCCGCAGATGCAGCACGCGCCCCTCTGGCCCGTCCAGGTCGACCGCGGTCCGGGAATTCAACCGCAGCTCCGTGCCATTGCTGAGAAGGATGCGCGCGGATTGCCCGACCCCGGTCACATGGTCGTTCAAGATCCGCTGCACCGCGGGCGTCTGCGCGCCACCCCAGGCGACGCCGCCGGCGCCCGCCGCCCAGAACAACAGCTTCAGCGTGGCCCGCCGCCCTTTGCGCCGTTGCACCCGCTCGAGCGTCGCTTGCGCCGCTGCCCGGTCGGCGGGTGCAAGGCGCTGGAAATCGCCCTCGATCTCCATCAGACGCTGCCAGGCCGTCTCCCTCTCCGGGCTCGACGCACGCCACTGCGTCAAAGCGGCCACATCCGACTCAACCGCAGACCCCGATTTTAGCCGAACCAACCAGGAGGTCGCTTCGTCGATCACAGCCTCCGGCAAATCTTCGGGTTGGACGGTCATCGGTCGCTCTTCCGCTGCCAAAACCTGATCGGACGGGGCCGTGCACTGCGGCAGCGACAGCGCGGACGGCCGCGCTATCCGAAGCGCGTCCTGTAGCAATGGCGGATTGCAACGGCCATGTCTTTCTCCACGGTACTCAAAGAAACGCCGAGACGCCGGGCGATATCGCGATGCCCCAGCCCCTCCAGCCGCGACATCAGGAAGACCGCCCGCGCCCGGGCCGGCAGCGCATCGAGCGTCGCCTCTATCCTGACAATCGTCTCTACCACGATGGCGCGATCTTCCTCCGATGGCATCACGGGCACGCCGAGCTCGCACAAAATGTCCAGATAGGCGCGCTCGATATCCCGGTGACGAACCAGATCGACGAGCAACGCATGGGCGATTTTGCGCAGATAGGCCCGCGGTTGCCGGATCGCGCCCGCATCGGGCTTCCCGATCAGGCGGACGAAGGTGTCCTGGACCAGGTCGGTCGCATCCTCGCGGCAGTCCAGCCGTTGCTGCAACCACGCCATCAGCCAGCCGCGATGATCCCGGTAGAGGTCTACGATGTCGGACATGGGCTGCCCGTTCGGCCATAGCGGCTTTTGACGTCAACGGGACCGTGGTGCTGCGCCTTGCTCTGCGGGGCTTCAGCCCCGCCGCCGCTGCATCTCACGGCATGCCCGACCCGGTCGATGCTTGGCCATCCGACATCACGCCTTCGAAGAGCCGACGTCGCAAGGCGACGCTGCGATTTACTGACCCTCATGAACCCCCACCGTTCCAGGTATCCAAAGCGCTTGGCGCCGGGCTGGCCGGATCGGCGGGCTTGGCACGATCGACCATAAGCGCTTTTCGGAGCGCCGCAATTGGTGAAAGGCGGCGACTTTCGCACCATCAAAGGATCGGGACCTGCAACGTTTGGGCCCAGCTCCGCAACCGCATCACAGCGGGATCTGCCACCGCAGGAAGCCGGCGTTGAGGTGGCATATCGATGGAAAGCGCATCGCCCGTTTCGCCGGGCTTTCAGCCGCCGCCGCCAAAATTCTTCGAGCCACCAGTAAACCGATCGCCTTCCTCAGGTCATGAACGGCTAAACGGATGGGCGATGATGCGTGAGACGGATCAAAATCTACAAGACCTGACGCCGCTCCTCGGCGACGCGGTGGCCGACTACCGGGCGCTGCGGCACAGGGGTGCGCTCCCGGCGGCGCCGATGCGGCGACCGCTTCGGCAGCGGGTTGGCCTCTATGCGGTCGCGGCGTCGGTGCTGTTGGCGGTGGCGGTGGTGGCGCTCGGCGCCCTCGATCCAGGGATGCGAGCGGATAATCCGATGCGCTTTGCCATGCCCCGGGCCGCCGCCGCGCCGCTGACCCTGCGCCCGGCCGGCACGCTCGCCGTGCAGCCGGGGCTCAAACGGTCGCGCCTGTCGGTCAGCACCGCCCTGCCCGGCCCGCCATCCCGTCCGCGAGGCTAGTGGCGGATGAAAATCGCCTCCGACGACTGGGATCTCCTCGCGTATGCGCATCGCGATGCGGCGGCCATTGAACAGCTTTTTCAGCGTCACCGCCATTACGTGTTCCGCGTGGCTTGGGCGCTGCTGAACGAGGACGCCGCCGCCGACGATGTGGTCCAAGAGGTGTTCCTTAGGATCCAGGCGGGGCGGCTGCGGGCGAAACCGCGGGCAAAATTCACCACCTGGCTCTACCAAGTCGCGGTCAACACAGCGCGGGAACACGCTCGCAAACGTCGCCGGATCTGGGGCCATGCGACCGCGGCCGAGGCGCTTGCCGACACCCCGGATCAGGATGCCGATCCCGCCCGTCTCGACCGGCTGAAGGATCTCGGCCAGTCGCTCGCGGCCCTGCCGGTGCGCCAGCGCGAAGTCGTGGTCCTGCGCTTTCTGGAAGGATTCGATACCGCCGAGACCGCCGAAATTCTCGGCTGTCGCGAAGGTACCGTGAAGGCCCATCTGTACCGGGCCACCCACAAGCTCAGGGAGATCCTGGGCGCTCAAACGGATTAGGAGAACGACCATGAAAAGACTGATAGTCGCGAGTGCGATGGTGGTTACGGCAGCCTTCGCAGTACCCGCTACAGCCGATGATGAGATGGACTTCATCGAGCAATTTCAGAGCTATATGGAACTTTCCGAACAATTCCTCAACCTCGCGAACCGCAACGATGCGGCAGTCTTTTTCGCGGTCGAGGGGATTGTCGAGATCCACGAGGACCGCGGCGAGCGGGCCAAAGCGATCCCGGTCCTCAAAGGCGTGCTCGAAAAGTACCCGGACAATCAAGCGGTGCGGAACATCATCCGATTTAAGCTCCGCGATCTCTATCGAGAGACCGGCCAAGCCGATCTAGCCCTGACCGAACTGCAGGTGGTTATCGAGGAGAACCGATAGCGCACCGCACGCGGCGCGGCGGCGCAACGGCCGCTTTATGCGGCATCTGGGCCGGAGTTGGAGCGCATTTGGGCGCCGAGGAGCCGGAAAACCTCCACCGGCTCTCGGATGCCCTTTAGGGTCATCTCGCCGCTCGACTCGGCGGCGAAGTCGTCCTCCACGGCGATGTAGGCCCGCGGGCTCAGCAGGATCTCGCCGTCCTCGGCCCGATCGCAAAGGCGTGCCGCCAAGTTAACCGACGTGCCAGAGGCGGTGTAGTCATAGCGCCCCTCTGATCCCACCATTCCGATCGTGGCGTAGCCGAGCGAGATCCCGACCCCAAAGCCCAGCCGATGGCCGAGCTTCTTCCACTTCTTGCAGAGAACGGCCATCCGGTCGCGCATATCGATGGCGAGGCGGACCGCATCGCCGGCCGGGTCTTCGCAGGGCAGCGGGTCGTTAAGGATCACCATGATCCCATCTCCCATCCGCTTGTCGACGCCTGCATGATGGGCGGCGATCAGCTTGCTCATCTCCTCATGATAGGTCTGCAGAACCTCAATCGTCTCCTCCGGCTCTGCGGTTTCGCAAAAGGCGGTGAACCCGCGGATATCGCAGAATAAAGTGGCGATGAGCGAACGGTGGCTGGACAGCATCTTTTCGTCGCCTGAGGTGATTACCGCGTCCGCCACTGCCGGCGAGAGGAAGCGCTTCAGGCGCCCCATCCGCTCGATCTCGCCGACCTGGTCTTCGACGCGCATCTCCAAGGCGGCATTCAGCTTCTGCACCTCCTTGGTCCGCGCCTCCAATGCCTTAAACTGGCGCACATTCTCGATGGCGATCACCGCCTGGGCCGCGAATGTCTCGACCAACTCGATCTGGCTCCTGCCGAACCCCCCGACCTCGCGCAGATAGAGCCCGATGGCACCGATTGCCCGACCCTGGTGCAGCAACGGTACCGCAAGGAAAGTGCGGATCCCCTCGATCTCCACTGCATCGACGCGCTGTGGGTCACGGGTCCGATAGGCGTCGCTGTCCTTCAAGTCCTCGATATGAACGACGTGCTGGTTGGCGATCGCCTTGGGAATCGAGGCGTCGCTGTCCATCGACCAACGGGTCAGCGCGCGCTCCAGATACTCAGACCGAGCACCGAGATTAGCCACCAAAGAGACATGACCGCCGCTGTCATCGACCAAGAAGAGACCGGCGAACGGTGCGTGGCAGAGCCGGGCAGCGTTCTTCAAGATCACGTCGAAGACCGGTTGTTCGTCCGCCCGGCTGTTGCTGATAACGCCCAGGATCTCGCGGCTCGCGGCCTCCCGATCCAAACGAGCCTGCAACTCGTTGTATTGGCGCACGCTCTCGATGGCGATCACCGCCTGATCGGCGAACATCTGGGCGAGCTCCAACGCACGCTCATTGAACGGGTGTACCCGGGTCCGATAGACTGTGAAGACCCCGATCAACGCCCCGCTGGACATCAGCGGGATCGCCGCAAAGGATCGCGCCTTGCCTAGATCGGCGGTCGCGATCCGAAGCGGCGCCTGGCTGCGATAGGCCTCCTCGGCGCGGACATCCGCTATGTTGAGGGTCTGCGGCTCCCGGGCGACGCGGCCAAGCCCCGTTTTCGGGTCGACTTCGAAAACCGTTTGTTCGGCCAGCCATTCGGCGAAGGCCGGTGCGATGTTCCGGGACCGCATTTCCCGGAACCGTAAGTCGCCCTCGTACTCGAACAGGATGCCGAACTCCGCCTCGCAGATTTCCAGAGCGTGGTCGAGCACCGCGTCGATCGCCGCGTCGAACTGGTCCCCCCGATCGCTGATGATCCGCAACAGCTTTGCCAGGCTTCGCTCCCGGCGCACGGCGTCGTCCAGCTCCAACGCGAGTTCCGCCGCGATCGCAGTGCTGTCGCGCCGTTCCTCTAGCCCCGTGCGGTCGGCGAGAAACCGTGCAAGCTCGATCTTCGAGGTGACGCGAAGCTTTCCATAGACGGCACGCAGATGAGACCGAACCGTGGTGGGCGAAAGCCCCAGAGACCGGGCAATCTCCTTATAGCTTTGCCCTGCCGCATACGCCGCAGCGACTTCTTCTTCGCGGTTGCTGAGATCACTACCCGCAGGAGCGATGTCAGTCATGGACCACCTTTCCCCGCAAATGCACCACGCATGGCACCCTACACCGGGTAGTACATTTGGACGATAGAGCGGCGACACTGGCAAGCGTAGGTTTTGCCACGGCACCCGGGAAGACAGGACGGCGATCCCCGCCGCACCCGAGGGTGTCGAGACCCGGCTGGGAGACCAAAGGCAATGACGATGATCGAGACCGCGAAGACCTTTTTCGATGCTTGCGAGACCGGCAAAGGCTGGCAGGAATGCGCACAATACTGCACGCCGGATGCATCCTTTTCCTGCCAATCCGTGGCGCTCGCCGACACCCACAGCCTGGAGGCCTACGCCGAGTGGATGAAGGGGCTGCTAGGGCCACTGCCGGACGGCCACTACAAACTGAAGGGGTTTGCCGAGGACAGCGCGCGGGACATCGTGATGGCTTTCGCAGTCTTTCACGGCACCCACACCGCCGATGGCGGGCCAGTGGCCCCGACCGGAAAGGCCGTCGCCGCCGATTACGTCTATGCGATGGAGTTCGCCGGCGGGAAGATCGCGCATATGACCAAGATCTGGAACGATACGGAGTCGTTGAAGACCCTCGGTTGGGCCTGAGCGGTCGCTTCCCTCCTCCCGTCGCTGCGGCGATCCAGGCGAGAATGCCGTGGCGATGGGTGGATAGGCGCGCCCGCGACGGCGTGGTAGACCGCAGTCCACTACGGCAATTGGCGGGCCAACAGCCAGATGACGACCCCCATGAAGGCGAACACCGAGATGTTCAGGAGGGTGTCAAGCGGATCGCCGATCAGCATCGGGCTCCTCCTGTCCCAGGGCGCGCACCAAACAGACCAGCAACAGGATGGTGATGAAGACGAATGGCATAGCCCCAAGCGCGATCACCTTCTTCACCGCATCGACCGAGCCGGACAGGATCATCGCGTAGCCGAGGAGGCCAAGAAGCCCGCCCCAGACAAGTTTGATCTTCTTAGACGGGTTCGGGTCGCCGGCCGAGGAGAACATACCCAACACATAAGCGGCGCTTACAACACTGGTCACGATGAACAGGAACGCCGCGAGGATCGTTGCGACCGTTGTGAGCCAACTCAGCGGCAATTCTTCGAGCAAGACGAAGGTCACCCTCTCGACATTAGTCGCGGTCAGCGCCTCCAGCACGCCGTCGCCCCGCAGGCTCTCGAACAGTCCCAGCCCACCGAACGCGCCGAACCAAAAGAGCGAGACCAAGGTCGGCACGAAAAGCACGCCCAGCACGAATTCCCGAATGGTCCGCCCGCGCGAGATTCTGGCCACGAAGACCCCCACGAACGGACCCCAGGCGAGCCACCAGACCATGTAGGTTAGGGTCCAGTCCTGGAACCAGCTCTCGACCTCCTCCTCGAAGAAGGTGAAGGTTCGGAAACCGTGACCGAAGAAGTCGGTCAGATAAGAGCCGAAGCCTTCCAGGATCGAGTTCATCAGGTACTGCGTGGGGCCGACGAGAATGACGAACGCCACCAAAGCCCCGGTCACCCCCATGGCAAGGTTCGAGAGGCGAGCCATCCCGCTGCCCAGATCGACCAAGAGCGGCGGGATGTAGCAGGCGACCAGCGAGGCGAACACGATCAGCAGCAGGATCGGCCCCGCGCCGTCGCCCTTTGCCAGCAGGTCAAGCCCATCGGCAACCTGGAAGACGCCCATGGCGATCGACCCGCCGACCCCGATGGCAATCGCGACGATGGCCAGGAAATCCGACAGCCAGCCGAGCACACGCGCCCAGCGTTCCTCGCCGAACAGGTCCTGGAAAGGCGCGCTCACCAGCATCGGGGTGCCGCGGCGAAAGCTGAAATAGGCGATGGTCAGCGCCGTTGCGCCATAGATCCCCCAGGCATGCAGGCCCCAGTGGAAATTCGTGACGAACAACGCCGCATCCGCAGCGTCCGGCGCCGGCAGATGTGGCTTTATCATCCGGAAATGCGTCAGTGGCTCCGCCGTCGCCCAGAACAGCAGGCCCACGCCCATACCGGCGGAGAACAGCATGGTCAGCCAAGAGATGGTCGAGAATTCCGGTCGGCTGTCGTCAGGGCCCAACCGGATCTGGCCGTAGCGGGAGGCGGCGAGCGCGAGGCAAAAGACCAGCATGCCGCTGACGGACAGCATGATGAACCACGCGCGGCTGCGGAACAGTTGCCCGACAACGTCGGAGGCGACAGCCACCATCCCGTCGGGATCGGCAATGCCCCAAATGCCTACAGCTGCAATGACTAACAACGAGGTCGCGAGCAGAGATTTGGTCGCGCTCTTCATTCCTTGCCCCCCACCCTGCCGCAAGGTCCACCAGGATAGGCGCGTCGGCTGCCCGATCCAAGACGTCGATTACGACGGATCGCTGTCTCGTCCGGTCCTGCGCTGTTGCCCCGTTGGCTTGCCGCAGCGTCACTGCCTCTTGCTGACCTTATTGAATTCCTGCTTCGCTTTGCCCTTGTCCTCGGCATGATACTGCTCGTAGCTGCGGGGTGGCTCGGCGTCTTTCCCTTTGTTCTTCGCCGCCTCGCGCTCGCGGTGCTTGGCCTCCATCTCGGCCCACTGCGCCTTGGACCCACCGGCCTGCTGAGGTGCGGATGACCCGCCGGGGGATGGCGACGGCCCTTTCGGCTTCGGCTCCGGCTGCGGCTTCTCAGCCTTGGTCTTCTCCCCCTCGCGCGCCTCTTCCTTTGGCGGCTTCTGCGCCTCCTCGAAGGCGCGCTTCGCCTCGCCCTTTTTGCGATCGTACCAATCTTGGGCCACCGGCGCCCCCATTGCGATTATCACAGTTGCGCTAGACTAACGGCGCTATGGCGGTTGAGGCAATTCGGACGGTTTACTTCGGGGCGCAGTTTTCTCACCCTTGCGTTTGACTCGGGGCATTGGCGCCCGATGAGAAAGACAACGCAATCTGGGTGAACGGAAACGGCATGACGAATTGGGTGACGAGCTTTGTTTGGACCGCTTTGGTTGGATCGGCTTTGGCACTTTCTGCAGCCAAGCCGGTGACGGCGCAGATGATGGCGCCGTCTCAGGGCGGCGGCGGCACGGGTTTCAACGACCAGGGGCCGGAGGCGGCCACGACCTTCCTAGGGCTCGAGGTGCAGGCGAGGCGCTTAATCGCCGACCCGAACACGAAAGGGTTCAAGGTCGTGATCGGCCTGAAAGACACCGACCAGGCAGCGCGGCTTGCCGCCCTGATGGCGCCGGCGCCCACGATGCTCGACGATATGGGCAATGTCTACCACGTCACCGCGGTTTCCGGCGCGGTCCGAGTATGCTCTGGATTCAAGTACTCAAAGGCGACCGACTGCGCCTATCGCGACCGACCGTCCTTCGTACGGCTCCCCAGTGGGCTGGAAGTGGCATTCATCATGACCTTCGCACCAACCGAGGGGCAGGTCCTTGCCGAGACCTTGCCGCTGGCACAAACCGCGAGCTTGCAGGCGCGTGTCGCACTGATCGAGGACGGGGCGAAATACACTGCGGCCAAATCCAACGATCTGGTGATCAATGGCTTGGCCCTGCCGAAATAGCAGGGCCGGAGAGGATTAGCGGCCGGTTTTCCTTAGGGACACGGTACAGCCTTCGGCCGTATATGACCCTTCAAGGGTGCCACGATCTTCGTCGATCCGGCCGGTGATGCCGGCTGCGGCCCCCTGCCCCGTCGGCTGATAAATCCAGGCGCCTGGATTCAGCGTCAGCGAACCGTTCTCGGGATTGAAGCGCCCCTCCATCTCCAGAACGCCGGCTTGCGCCGCTTGGCCTCCACCAGTGGGGAAGTAAGACTGCATCGCTGAAACCGTGTCGTCGGGATTGACCACCAGCGACAGGGCGACGCCGAACTGGAAATCTCCGCATTGGCCTAGTCCCTTCCAAACTCCCTGGCGCCGGTCGGGCTCACCGCCCCCGACCCGGATCCGAGACATCCGAACCTCCGCCGCCAATTGCCGCTCGACCGTCGGGGTCAGGGGAACCCAGTCGCGGGCCTGGGCAATGGTCTCGACCGTCTCGACATCGATGAGCCGGGCGTTGAGGCGGATCGTGTCGGCGAGGGGCGTGATGTTGCCGATGATCAGCGCATCAACCCCCAAGAACTGGCCCAGGGATCGCGCGCTGTCGCCGGAGAACAGCGGCACACTCTGCATTTCGATCTCTGACAGTGCCGCCTCCAGCTGCTGGCGCTCGATCACCCTGAACTTGCCAAACGAGCGGGCCACCATCTCGCCGGTCAGCGCGGTCATAAGAAAATTGGTGAACTGCGTCGTCCGCCGATCCGACGAGACGAAGGCGGTCACGGCGACGCGCAATGGCGCGTCGTCGGCTTTACGACTGTCGATGATCTGCTGTGCCAAGCTCTCCACCGCCCGGTCGAGTGTCTCCGCCGCCTGGGCGAGACCGGGGAGGAGCAGGCTGAAACACAGGACAAGGCTGGTGATACGCATCTTCGTTCTCCGATTGCCGGCAGTCCGAGCGGGTCCGGGAAAGGCTTAACTGGCCGGCGCCAGATTAACGATGGGAAAGGTGATTGGAATGTTTCTGACGTCTTCTCTGTTCGCGTCCGTCACCCGATCGCCCGTGCCAACCGCCAGATTTAGCGAGATCGACAGGAACCCGTCATCCGGAACCCCGCTCCCCTCGAAGGTCAGGGCAACGATGCTGGAGCTTCCGGCATCGAGCCGACCGAAGGTCTCGTTCGGCAGATAGCTGCTGCTATTCCTCATGCAGGCGCTGACATACTGGTTCTGCCATGACTTGCAGGACGCGAGGCCAGCATATTGTTTCAGCGTATACGTCACACCCCGATTGTCGATCGCTGCCGGGGCAGGGCCGATCATCGCAAGGTTCAGAGGTTGGTCAGTCGTGTTTTGGATCTGGACACTGACCGTGAGCTGTTTGCCATCGGGATTGCGTCCGACAAACAAGACCTGGACCCCGATACCTCCATTCTGCTGCATCTCCGTCGCCGGTGTGAACCCTGCAGGCATCCCTTTCGCCCCCGGCGCGGGCCGTGCCGGGTCTTGCAGCATCTGGGCCAACGCCGGTACGGTCAGCGCAAGCGCCAAGAGCATTGCAGTCAAAAACGTCATTTTACTGTTTGCGGACGGCGCTCTTCTCAACATCATTAGGACCAGCAGGCTCCAAATCCCGTTTCACACCGGTACAGTAAGTCACAGTGACATACCCCTAAATAACAATGTCAGAACCGTCTTCCCTGCAAGCCGAAAGTCTGGCAAAAGACAAAAGATCGCAGCGCCGGGAAGCTGATTTGACAATAGAGTTTCCGCTGGCTAGCGTGATCTAAGTGCGATTTGTATAGCTACGGTGGAGTGAGCATGCCGTCCGATCCCCCATCCCGTCAGCGTCAAAACACGCCTCAACGCCAGCGTCCGCGGCAGAATACCGGTGGAGGCGCTTCTTCCGGCCGAAATGGATCCGCCGGCGGGGCTTCAGGCGGCGGCTCGGGCGCAGGCAAACCGAGATCTGGTGGTCTGATGCGCTACGCGGCCATTGCAGTGGCCGCGCTCGCCATCGGCGCGGGCGCCTTTTTCGGGCTGCAAGGCGGTGCCTCGGACCAGATCACCGAACAGGACACCGCCTCCCGTCAGCAGCAATACGAGGTCCTTGTCGCGGGCAGCGGTATGCAGGTCGACATGGTCGGGGCGGAGGAGATGGACCAGGCCATCGAGACCATGCCTGTGAGCCAGGAACAAAAGACCGAGCTGCGCGAGCAAGTGCAGACGGGCCAGGTCCGGCTCGCCTGGCTTACGCTCTGGGACACCCACGCTGAGGATGGCGACATCCTACGGTTCGAGAGCGATGCGGCCGTGCCGGTCGAGGTGATGGCGCTGAATGCACCGACCACCCTGGCGATCCCCTTTCCGGCCTCTGGAACGGTGAAGGTGACCGGCGTCGTCGATGGCGGTGGCGGCATCACCATCGCGCTGAAATCCGGGTCAGCGCAAATCGCCTGGCCCACCATGCGCCCGGGCGACACGCTCGACCTGCCCGTCACCCCCGGCCTCTGACGGGCCCCGGTGTCGCTGTCGGCCATTCCGCTGCCAATCCGCATCGTCGCGGGTATGCTGATCGGATTGTTGCTGTTCAAAGCGATTGGCAATGCGAGCATACTGCTGATCATCGCGGCGGTGCTTTGGACGCTTTTGCTCGCGGGCCTACTGTATGAAAGCGGTCCGTTGGCGGCGCTTGGCGGCGTTCCCGGCCTCGGCAAGGGTCTGAACTGGATCACAAATCGCACGGCGGCGCCGAATCCGGCCGGCGACACCGCGGCGGAGGCGTCGGCCGCAAAACTGAGCGAGGAGGACCGTCAGGCCTTGCTCACCCAGGCCTATCACGCTCTCGACAACGCCATCGGGCAGGAGGATGCTCGCGATTTGATCGAAACCCGCCTTTTCGAACCGGCCCGCGCCTCCACCGACGACGAGCCCAGTTTCGGAACCCGCGCGCCGGCGGTTATGGTCGTGATCAGCGGTCAGCGGGGCCTCGGCGCTGAGCAGATTGCCAGGGCGATCGCCAAGGGCTATGCCGGCCTCGGCGCGTTGAAGACCGCCAAAGTCGTCGAGCTCCGCTCACGCGATGTGCGGGGCAGCACGGACCAGATCAGCGCGGTCACCGATAAGGCAGAGGAGGCAATCGGCGGAACCCTGTTGATGGAGGATGCCGACTGGCTGCTCGCGCCAGACCCATATGGCGGCGGCGAACCCCCGGGGGTCGAGGCGGGCATGGCGCTCCTCGGCGTGGCGCAGGCTAATCCGCAGAGCTTTGTCATCGTTGCGACTTTGGAGGAAGGGGCCGAGGAACGTCTGCGCCAGGACAGCGGGCATGCCCGTTGGGTCGGGCGTCTCGCGCTCCGAGTTGTCAGGCTGACACCCTTGGAGGACGAGCAGTTGCTCAGCATCCTCCTCGACGAACTCGACGCCATCCGGTGCCCGCCCGAACCCGATGCCGAGCGGAGCCTGCGGGTGCTGATCCGTGAGGTGCAGGAGCATTCCGGCGCTGGCTTCGACAACGCCGAGGCCTGCCGCCGGATCGCCGAACAGCTCAGCACTGCCGAAATGGAGATGGCGCTCGAGGACAACGCCCCCGCGCCAGTGCCCGGGACGCCGAGAACACTCGCGCTGCGCCATGTGCAGCGCGTACAAGACACCTGGGAGTAATTGCCGATGACCGCCCGATTTCAGCGCCCTTCCCGACCGCCCCGCCGCGCACCGACCCGCGGGGGACAGCGCCTCAACGACATCATGGAGGAGATCCAGTCGCTGATCGGCCTCGGCCCGGTGAAGGATGAAATCTATCGGATCATCGACTTCGCGCGCGTGGTCTCGCTGCGGAAGCAGCGCGAATTGCCGGTGTCGAACCTGACCTTCCACATGATCTTCACCGGCCCTCCGGGCACCGGTAAGACCACGGTCGCCCGCTATATCGGCGAGCTGCTTTACGAACTGAAGCTTCTGAAGAAGGACAAGCTGATCGAGGTCGATCGCAGCCAGCTTGTCGGCACCCATATCGGCGACACGGCCAAGATCGTCACCGATAAGGTGAAGGAGGCGCTGGACGGTGTCCTCTTCGTCGACGAAGCCTACACCCTGGCAGGCGGTGGCGGTGCGACCGGCAGCACGGATCCCTACGGTCAGGAAGCAATCGATACGCTGCTGAAGCATATGGAGGACCACCGCGAACGCCTCGTCTGCATTTTCGCAGGTTACACCAACGAGATGCGGCGATTCGAGGATGCAAACCCGGGCCTCAGTTCCCGCATCTCCCGGCGGATCGAGTTCCCGAACTACGACGGCGACGAGCTGTTTCAGATCTTCGAGCTGTTCGTGAAGAAGAACCATCTGCTGCTGACGCCTGAGGCGGAGCACGAAGCGCAGAAGGTGATCGCCGATCTCGCCGCGTCGGGCGCGAAAGATCCCAACTTCGGCAATGCGCGGGAGGTGCGTCAGTTCTTCGAGGCGCTACAGCCGATCCAAGCGGAGCGGATCGCCGAGCAGACGGAGGATCTGGACGAGATCACCAATCAGGAGCTGATGACCATCACCGACGACGACATCACCTACTACGCCGAGACCCAGTAGCCCGGGATGGTCACGCAAGCCGCCCGCACACTTTGGTCTCGCGCGCCGGTTTGGCGCTATGGCGTCATTGCCGCCGGCGCGCTGACCGTGGTGGGTGTGGCGTCATTGGTCAGCAATATGGACTTCAGCAATTCCGGCAATCAAAACGCACAGACATGCCCGCCGGGCGAAACCCTCGATCCAACGACCGGACAGTGCTTTGGCGGCTCGAACCAGGGCGGAGGCGGCGGGCAGCAGCCGACGCCGCTCCCGGCCGGATGCCCCAGCTCGAACCAGCAGGCACAGCCGCAGCAGAATCTGCCTTCCCATGTCGTCCAGGTGACCCCCTCCGGTCCCTCGCCAGCGATGATGGCGCGCATCACTGCCTTTGGCAGCCGCATCCAGGCAGCCGATGCCCAAGCCCGCCAAGGCGCCCGATGCGAGCAGATGGCAGCGGCGTTGGAGGAGCTGGAGACCGCCGATCTCTCGATGCTCCGCTGCGACCCGCCAATGTTGAAGAAACATGCGCAAGCCATTCAATGCCAAGGTGATATCGCCGCGTCCGATCTGCGGTTCGACCGGTTGGGAACCGAATTCGATGCCTATGCCGCCGACCGATCGGGCAATGTGGTGGCCCGCCTCGCCCGCGCGACCGAGGCGCTGACCGCCTTCGATGAAAGCCGCGACCGGCATGGCGAGATGACCGATGCGGTCGATGCGGGCAAGGCCGCGGTCTCGCGCATTGCGGAGAGCGACAAGCGGATCGTGGCCCTCGACAAGGCGGCCAGCGCGGCCGAGAGCGCCGGCCCCGATGCGGGTCCCGCAATCGAGACTTTCGGCCAAGCGGCGGAGGCTGTGTCGGCCTTCGATGCGGGCCGGATGACAGAGGCACAGACCCGCCGGCTGGAAGATGGTCGCGCCGCGGCGAAGCGCGTGGCGGAGTCCGATGCGCGGCTGGCAGCACTCGGCCCCGCTTTGTCGCTGGCCGGAGCGGGCACCAATCCGGGCCAACGGCAACAGCTCATCGATGCGGTCGCGGCCCTGACGGATTTCGACCAGTCACGCGCCGACCAGGCCGAAGCGGCGGAGATCGGCCGCGCCAGAACCGAGGCGCTGGAGCTGTCGCAGATCACGTTGGTCGAGGCGGTGCGCACCATCGACGTGACGACCGCGCCGGCGCCGGAGCTGCAGCGCCTCGCCAATCTTCGAAGTGTGATCGACGACAATGGCGGGCTGGCGCCCGGCGCCGAGCCGCTGGCGGCGGAGGCCTATCGCACAGCAGAGTTCGCAGCGGCGCGCCTTGCCGAGAGCGATCTTCGGATCGAGAGCATGCGAAACGTCTCTCGCGCTTGGGAGAGGAACCCCGGGACGAGCCTCGAAACCTCGGTGGTCAGTGCGTTTGACTCGATCACCGACTTCGACCGAAGCCGACTAAGCGGCGATGCCAAGCTGGATTTCGAGCGCGTTAGCAATGCGAAGGAGATCGTGGCGGCCATGCGTACCGGGCTGACCTCGTCTGCCCGCGACACCGCCCCGGTCTTCATTGCGCCGGTCGGTACCGCGCCGCAGGCGAAACTGGCCGCGAGCCAACTCCGTGCCGCACTGTCTGGCGAAGGCTATCGGATCGTCGACAGCCGCGAAGCGTCCGCCCTTACCTTGGAGATCGGCTGGGAGGGAGAGGACCGGCGCCAAATCTCAATCGGTTCACGGCGGGTGGATACGACCGTGGTGACCCTCTCAATGACCGGCGGCTGGACCTATCGCGACGAGCCCTTCCTGCGGACAACAGTGCAGGGTGAGGGCCGAGCCTTCGTCGCGAGCCAGGTCACTGGCAAAGGCATCGAGGCCGCGATCAAGTCGTTGGTCGCCGAAATGAACGCCGAATTGGCGGAGTGATCCATGGCGCGCCGCCGCATCGACCATCCCGAGGTTGCAAAGACCCGGACCGCGTTTTGGAGCGGCGTGATCGGGGGCGGCATAGGCGCGGTCGGCAGCCACGTCCTAGCGCCGGCTTTTGCGGGCGACGACTTGGTCCGGCTCTGCCTCGTGATCGCCTTCTTCACGTGTCTGGGCACCCTGACCTGGAGCTTCACCACGCCTTATGCCGATTTTCTGCGCGCCGATCAGCGCTGGCGGCATGAGGAGGCTGGCCCAGCGATCCTGCACAATGTCGAACTCTATGTCAGCCGGATGGCCCGCTTCGCGGCGGGGCCGGCCTGGATCGCGACGGCCGGTGTGACGCTGGCCTTTCTCTGGGTGCTGGCCCATTGGCCGATCGGAGAGCCCTTGCGCCCCCTGCTTTTGCCGCTGAAATGGGGGTGGGTTGGCTGCCTGGCGGCTGTGCCCCTGATCGCCATCGCCACATCCCGCCATCTGCGCGAAGCAACAGCGCTGCGCCGTGCTATCACAGAGCAACTCGAGGCGAGCGGGTTCGAGCCACGCTCTGACAAGGACGTGGCGGAGGAAGCCCGCGCCGCGGACCGCCCGGCGGTAGAGGCGACGGGCGCCCTCTCGTTCCAAGCGGGCGGGTATGAATGGCACTGGTCAGATTTCTACAAAAACGCCGCGATCTTCGGGCAATCCGGTTCCGGCAAAACGGTCTGCGTGCTGAACGCCGTGCTCGATGGCTTGCTGGCGTCCGCCGCCAAATCCGGCGCTCCGCCGGCTGGCTTGATCCTAGACCCTAAGGGCGATTTCCGCACCAAGATCGCTATGTTGCTGCGACAATACGGGTGGGAAAGGCAGCTTGCGATGATCGATCCCGCCGACCCGAGCCGATCGGAGAGGTGGAACCCGATCGACAGCAGCGACAGTCCCATCGAGCTCGCCGGGCGTTTTGGGGGCGTCTTGGAGACACTAAGCGAGAGCGGCGATAAGGACCGGTACTTCATCGATACTGCGATGACCTTCCTGCGCCATATGATCGTGATCCTGCGCAGCGCCCATCCCGACCGGCCACCAAACCTCTCGGAGATCTATGACTGCGCCAGCTCCGACGAGGTTCTGATCGAGACCGGCAAAGGCATGCCGGACACGGTTGGGATCGAGGAAGAGCGCGCCATCGCGTATATGAAGCGCGAATGGATGTCCCTCGCCGACGACACGAAATCCGTGGTCCGGTCCTATCTCTCCAACATGATGGGGCCGTTCCTGACCCCGCCCTATGACAGCCTGTTCGCGGGCAAATCGACCCTGCAGATCGGCAAGGCGATTGATGAGGGGCGACTGATCTATGTGCATCTGCCTTTGGCCGAGGCCGAGGTGATGGCCCGCGTGGTCGCGACCTTCGTGAAGCTCGAATTTTACCGCGAGGTGCTGCGCCGACCTGACAAGGTGCGGCCGTCCTTCTTCCTCTGCGACGAGTTTCAGGCCTTCTTCACCGTGGGCAGCGGACGCGGCGACGCCGACGCCTTCGAGCGGACGCGGCAATCGAACCACGCAAACATCATCGCTTTTCAGAACCTCAACGCGCTCTACAAGCAGACCGCGCGCAAGGAGCCTGTGGACAATCTCCTCGGCAACTGCGCGACACAGATTTTTCTCCGCAACACCGACCGGGCAACGAACGAGTATGCCTCGAAGCTATTCGGAGAGCAGATCGAAACGCTCCTCGGCGTTGGCGCCAGCATTGGCGGCAGCAGGCGCATGCAGGGAGGATCGAGCAGCGTCGGAGGCTCGGCACAGTACGGTGCCAGAGTGCGGGAGGACCGGTTCGCGCAACTCGCGGTCCCGTCGCGGCCCGACAACATCCCCTATGCCGAGAGCATGACGCATTTCGGCGCGCGGGCACACATCGCATCGAAGCGCCAAAAATGGAAGGTTCACCCGATCACCGGGTGAGCCGCGCCGGAGAGGTCATGCGCTACGCCCCCATCGCAATAGCGTTTGCCCTGCTGGCGGGGGCGCCCGCATCCGCTCAGTTGCAACCGGCGCCGACCCCTCAGCAGAGCGTCGTCACAGGGATCGTCGGTGCCTGGCAGGGCTTCCTGCGCTACGAGGCACGGGGATGGGCCCTGATCCACCGGATCCGGCGGGACGGCAGCAAGCTCTTCTGGACCCTCGAGGCATTTCAGGAGCGCGAGAACACCGCGGAGTTCGAGATCTTCCGCGTCGATGAGAAGACGTTTTTCTGCAGCGGTCTGGAGAAGGAACGCGGGAGCTATGATTACCGCCTCGTCGATGGACAACTTGCCGGCACGTCGCGCGCGACCGGCTGCGCGAGCATCGTAATCCCGATGCTCTGAGCAAGGGGAGACACCGCATGATCCGAATTTACCTAATGCTCGCCTTGATTGGCGGCGGCTACTACTTTGTCTCTCAGGTCTGGACGGTGGTGGTTCTCGTGGCGAGCCAAACCTTCGCTTGGATGTTCCCTTGAACAATCCAGGTCGTTTAAGTTGAGCAGGCAAGGCCAACCTATCGGTTCGGTAGAGGGACTACCGCTGCGCGGGCCATCGTCTCAAATCCCTGGGATGTGATGCCAGAAAAGCACCACAAGCCTACCATAAATCAGCCCAATTCCTTACTTCGCGCTACCTCGCCCGAGAAGAATCAAGTTACCTTCCGTCAGGTACGTGTGGAAGGAGAGCAATTATGCGGCTGGCAGGTCTTGCGGGCGTCATTGCACTGATTGGATTTTCATCGAGTGCCTCTGCAGACATGTGGAGCAATACCAAGGGATCGATTGATAAGGGCACCGGCGGGCTGTTCGAGCGCGGGTTGGATGCAATTGGTGATAAACTGTTCGGCGAGGACGATCCGAACCAGCAGCAACAGCCGCAGCAGCAACCTCAAAAGGCAAACAAACCGGCCGCAGCCGCGCAGAAGGTATATCGCGGATCGCGAGAGCAGATCCGGGAGGCGCAGCGGATGCTCAACCTTCTCGGCTTCAATGCGGGCGTCGAAGATGGGCTCTGGGGACGGAAAACTCGCGACGCGTTGCGGGGATTCTATGCGATGGTCGGCCTGCAGGGTAATGATGCGGTGACGGACCAGGTCCTCGGCCAGCTCAACCAGGCCGTCGTCGCCCGGAATAATCCCTATGCCGTGCCCGGCTATACCACCCCAGGTCAAGGTCAGCAGGTCGGTTATGGCCAGCAGGTTCCGGGCCAGCAGATCCCCGGGCAACAGGCCTACGGACAGCAGATCCCCGGGCAACAGGCCTATGGACAGCAAATCCCCGGCCAGGCGGGCTATGGCCAACAAGGCTATGGGCAGCAGCAGATCTACGGCCAGCAGCCGGCCTATGGGCAGCAAATCCCCGGTCAGGCCGGTGTACAGCCGATCCCCGGTCAGCAGCAGCAAGGCATCTACGGTTCTGCAACACCGCAGGGACAGATCATACCGCCAACGAATGCGCCCGCGACCGGGATCCAGGTGCAGAACCAGGGCCAGCAGATCCCAGGCCAGATCGGCACAACCGCGACCTACGGACTCCAACCCGGTACGCAAGGGGGTGCGGTGCATGGCGGAGCGGTGCCGGGCACGGTGCAACCCCAACAAGGCGGTACCACCGGCCAATACGGCACGTTGACGCCGCAGGGGCAGGTCATTCCGCCGGCGAACGCACCGGCCGCGGGCATTCAGGTCTCCAACCAGGGCCAGCAGATCCCGGGTCAGATCGGCACAACGGCCACCTATGGGCACGGCCAGGCGGGCGCGCCGGCGGGGGTTCAGCCGCTGAACTACGGTGCGCAGCAAGCCGGCCAACAACCGCTCGGACAGGCGCAGGGTCAAGGCGTCCAGCCAGGCGCGTCCCAGGCTACCGGTCAGACCCAGGGCCAAACCTTCCCCAACCAGGGCGGCGGTTCGGCCGCAACCTTTGGCCAAACCGGGGGCGCGGGTGTCCAAGGGCAAGACGCGCCAAGCTGGGTCGCACCCGCGGGCAGCGGCAGCTCTGGCGGTTGGGTCGCACCGGCAGGCTCGACCGGCGCCCAGCCCGCCCTGAATGGAACCCAGGGAGCTCTTACGCCACAAGGCGGCACCAGCTTCCAAGGCACTGCGCCGGCGACGACTGGCGCTGCCCCCGCAGGCGGCCAGCAACCGCTCGGCGGAGGCGGGCAAACGAACTGGTCCGGCGGACAGCCCGCTGCATCGGGCCTGCCACAGACTGCGGCCACAACGGGTCAGACGGCTGGTTCCGGTATCGGCAGCAACTTCGCGCCTGCCCCTTCAACGATCTCCGGGGCGGCGACGGGTACAGCTCCCGCTCAGCAACAGACCTGGCAGGGCGGCAAGATAGCGGCCGTTTCCACGACGCATGGTACCGCGCCTACCACAGTTCCCGCCCCGGGCGGCCAGGTACAGGCACCGCAGCAGCTCCCGCTTGGCCCGGTTCTCGACTTCCGGAACGACAAGTCCCTCGGCAAGCAGCTTATCCTGTCGCAGATCGCGTCCGACCCAACGATCCTGCAGAACGACGACGCAGTGCTGAGCTTCGCGTCGTTCTTTGCCTGCCAAGAAGCCAAGCACGGCATGCAGAACGAGTTCCAACGGACTGGGATCGTGCAGAAATGGCGCAGCCTGTTCCAGCAGCGGCCTCCGGCGGCGCCCCCCGCGAAGGGCTCGGTTATCGAGATAAAGCGCGGCGTGCGTCTTGGTGAGTATGATGCACAGTCGAACGCCTTCCCGATCCAAATTGGTCAGGGGTCTTGGTCGCGAGGGATCGGCATGAGCCATAGTGACCGCCCCTGCGTGCACAATGCCCGTATCGCTCATAGCTTGTCGGTCTCGGTCGCGTGGGATGGCGCCGAGGATTTCACGATGCTGCCGATCTCGCCGCAAGGTGGTCAGCAGCTCATGCAGCGCCTGAATCAAGGCAAGCAGGGCTTTGCCAGTCGGAATGTGGATCTCGCCATTCGTCTCCAGGTCACCGACATCGCCTATGAGCGCAATGGCATTCACAACGGCCAGTACAAAATCAAAGTCCGCCAGATCGGCCAGGTCGGTGTCCATGCCCGTCATAACTTTGGCAAGAAGACGCCGAAGGGACCGATCTACAGCTTCTCAGGCCAGGCGGCCATGGCGGCAAGCCAGGCGGCAGCGCACCAACAGGCAAGCCAGATCATCGACCGGCTCAGCGGCGATCAGATCGACGCGCTGCGCTGGCGGTTGGCCCCCTCGACGGCGGAGCATCGGGGCGCGCTGCTCACTTTTGCGGCCTCGCGCAACTGCCAGGCAACGCAGACTGCGGTACGGGACGAATTCACGATCAACGCGTTTCTGTCCCAGAACAGCCAAGCCCTGAAAGCTCTGATCGCAGGCCCGGACCCGGTCTTCGGGCAAGTCTGGAGCGCCGAGTATCGGACCGAGATCGGCGCTTATGTGCAATTCGGCCAAGGCGGGCATTTTCCGATGCGTGTCCCGGACACTGTTGCCCGCGACCACAACGGCGTAATGAACCAGAAATGCTGGCTGCAGATCGTCGACCCGGCGCTCTCAGGCGAACATCAGTCTGTGGGCGAGCAGTTTCCAATCATCAATCGGCCGATACAGGTCCGGATCGAAAACGCGGCCGAAACCGCGCTGTTCGAGATGCCAATGGACCGAGCGCGGAGCTTTGTCGGCGCACTGGACGACCGGCGCAATGTGCGCGTCCAGGTGATCTATCAGATCATCGACGTGACCGGCGTTACCGCCCCGCAGGAGCCACTGACCCTGCGCGCGGTCGCGCTCGCAGTGCGCGCCTATCGCCCGCACGGATCGGACGAATTGCTCTACGAGAAGCGGCTTGACCCGAGTCAAGCGGTCGCCAGGATCCAAGCCGCCGCAGAGGCCGAGCGTCAGGCCGCCGCGACCGGCCAAGCGCCGGTGAAGACAAAGCTCTGATCCTCCCACCAGGGCAAAGAAGCCGGGCACCCAGTAATGGTGCCCGGTAGCGCGACCTGCCGGCCGAGCCGAACGCCGCGTCTGAGGATCCTTCTGTAATGGCGATCATCCTCGTCCTGGGCGCCATTCTTACCGCCTTCTTCTTCATGCCTTGCCCCGACCCGACACCACCACCGGGGATCCTCGCCTCGGCGAGCGCAACGTGGTCGGGCCTCGTCTATATCGCCTGCGGCATCTATTTCTTGCTGCCGGTTCAAAGTTTTCAGTTCTGGTCCTTCTGGCTGCCGATCGGCCTCGGGCTGGCGATGATCTTCGCATTTCTGCAAATCGGCGCGAATGGCCATGCGCTCTTCTTGGTGATCCATCTGGTCATCAGCGTAACCTATGCCGTGATCTTCGGCGCCGTGCTGACGCTGATCCGTGAAGCTGCGGAGATCCCATCCTGGGTTAGCTGGGTCGCCGCCCCTCTGGTTGCATTCATCGTCCCCGCCTGGGCCACAGTCCAGGCCATAGGCTTCAGCCAGGATTTCTGCTGAGCGCGGCAGTCCACAGTTCCGCCTTCCTCGCCGCAGAAAGGACAAACTGGCGCTGCACAACCCAGGGCATTCCACGGCATGCCGCAAGGCGCGCGGGCATGTGCCAACGGGAGGCAGCGCATGAGCATTCTCGACCGGGTCCTCTCTCTCGGAAAGGAGACCGCGAGCAGTCTGAAAAAAGACCTCGGCATGCTCGACAAGGTGCAGTCGGGTCTCGGCAAGGCCGCCATGAGCTACGTCCTCAGCGGATCAGACGAGACCGTGCTTGCAACGCTTGGGACCAAGGCGCCGATCCACCAGCTCTCGCTGGTACGCAGCTATGGTGGCATAGAGAATGTCGACGCTCGCCACCGCCTGCTGGCGCAAAAAACGCCCGAAATACCTGTCCTAGTGCGCTATACGCGGGTGCTCGCCGCGGCCGCTGGCCCGCTAAAGGACGACGTTGTGGGCAGCAAATCGGTACCCGCGCCGCTGCGGGTTCTGTTCCACGAGGTGTTCGACGGGCTTCGCGGGATGTCGAGCACCTGGCCGCCGACCCCGCTCGATCCGGCGAAGATCATGTTCACCCCCGCCGTGGCAGAGGAGGTCACGACAGCATTGGGCGGCAGCCGGGCGGATCTGGTCGACCTGCTGTTCGAAGACACCGGCACCTGGGCCAGCCTCTCCGGCAGCCAGTACCGCGAGACTTTCGACTGCCGCGCTTTGATCGCCGAAGACCCAGCGGCCGCAATTGAGGCCGGGACACGAATGAGCGCGCCCGGACGCGCGGCGCTGCTCACGACGCTCGGCGCTTCGGGCCTGCTAACCGTTCCCGCCTTCCGCGACTTTGCCCTCGACCTTGCCGGGAACGGCGCGAAATCGGTGCGGGAGGCCGCGGTTCTGGCGCTCAAATCCCTGGACGCCAAGGATATCGAACAGGCCGCGATTGCGCGCCTCACAAAGGGCAATGCCAATACTCGGGGAGGCATGGTCGAGGTTCTCGCATTGCTCGGCACCGAAACGGCGCTCGCGGCGCTCAGAGCCCACCGGACCGACGAGAAGACGGCGCGGATCGCGGCCAAAATCGACACGGTGCTTTCGGCCGAGGCCCTGGCTGTCGACGGTACGCCGGTCACAGACGACGCCACCGGCTATACCGCGGTTGATGGCAGCCGGGTCGACATCCCGCCGATGCGCCCACTCGACCGAACCGGCTGGGTCAGCTTCGGCGAACCCGAGCGCCGCGCAGTGGACGAGATCGTCACTGCCACCAACGCGGCGATCGATAAAGAGAACGACGCCCATGAGCATGACGAGCGCTCTTACAGGCAGCAACGTCTAAGGCCGGACATGCCGGCAAGATCCGTGGCGCTGTTCGCAAACCCTGAAAAGACTGAGCACGACCAGATCGCGACATTTTTCCTCGCCTACGGAGCAGGGCGGGCCTGGGCCCGCAGCACCCTCGCCCAGATGCCGGAGGCGCAAGCCCTGCCGGTGATCCTCCGCGCAGTCGGCTCCACGAGCTGTTTCGCCGAGGGGGTGGAGGAGAATGCCTTCGGCGCGACCTTGCTCGCTTGGGTGAATGGCGCGAGCGGCGATCTGCGCCATCTCGACGACCGCGACGTGGCACTCGGCAAAGCGTTCCATTATGGCGGCTGGGGCAAACGGAAACAGCGGCCCTGGCAGCCCGGCGATCTGCTGCGTCATTGCCTGTCGGAGGCCTGGCATATGCCGGATTTCGAAACGGTGCCGGTCGAAACGATCTGGCCCTATCTCGCCACCCATCTGTCGGTGCTGGACGAGGCACTCGGCCTTGGCACCGATACCGGTATGGACCTCAACCGTCCCAATGCTGTGAAGGCATTGGCATTTCTGCCAAAACCGCCACTCCGCCATTTTGCGGTGCTGTTGGAGATGGCGACCGGCGCCAACAAAAACGGCCGGGCCGAGGCGCGGGTGATGCTCGCAGGGGCGCCGACGGTCGACGAGCGGCTGATCAACCTCCTCGACGACAGCCGTCAGGCCGTGCGGGCCGGCGCCGCAGAATGGCTGGCCGACCGGCGCCCGCCTCAGCTCGAGGCGCTGCTGAAAAAACGCCTCAGGAAGGAGAACTCCGATCTGGTCCGGGCAGCGATCCTGACCGGCCTCGCCAACATCGGTTCAGATCTCAGCGACTATCTCGGCCCGAAGGCCCTTTTGGCGGAAGCGGAGAAGGGCCTGACGAAGGCCAAATTCGAAAAGCTCGCCTGGCTCGGGCTCGCCACCATGCCGACCGCGCGGTTCCGCGATGGCGCAAAGGTCCCAACGAAGGTGCTGCGCTGGTGGCTGTTCTCGGCCTGCAAACTGAAACAGCCGGGCGGCAACGGTCTTCTGGATATCTATCTCGACCAGCTTTTACCGGCGGACGCGGAACGGTTCTCCACCTGGGTTCTCGACGGCTGGGTAGCCTATGACAGCGCGAAGATGCCGGACGCAGAGGTCAATGCCGAGGCGGACCGCGCGGCCAAGGCCAATCTTCAGTTCTACAAGCGATACTATGGTGAGGAGGCCTACAGCATTGCCTTCGCCAATGCCCGGGCAGAGCTTGCCAGCCGCTATCTCAACAGCGGGGCGGAGACAAAGGGCATCCTCGGCCTCGCCAAACGCAGCCCGCCGGCGCTCGCCGCGGACCGGGTGCGCCATTTCCTGCGCAATCACGGCAAGCGGACCTCCCAGGCCTCTGCACTCCTGGAGATGCTGGCTCGGATGGGCGATCCGGTCTCGCTGCAGGTGGTGATCATGGCCGCCACGCGCCTCCGCCAAAAAGGAGTGCAGGATTTCGCTGGCAAGCTGGTCGACCAGGCGGCGGAGGACCGCGGCTGGACCATGGACGAACTGGCCGACCGTACCATTCCCATCGCCGGCTTAGAGGATGACGGCACCCTGCCCCTGCGCTGCGGTGAGGCTGGCGCCGTCTACACCGCCCGCCTGGGCGACGACCTGAAGCTGAAGCTTGCCAACCCCGACGGCAAGCCGGTGAAGGCGTTGCCGTCGACCCAAGACGACGCGACCAAAGCAGCGAAAAAACAGCTCACCGCATCGAAAAAGGAACTCACCCAGGTTGTCGCCATGCAGACCGCCCGCCTCTACGAAGCGCTCTGCGCCGAACGGTCCTGGGCGCAGGAAGATTGGCAGCGTGATTTCGGCGAGCATCCCATCATGCGCCGTCTGACCGAACGGGCCGTCTGGCTGGCCCTGGATGCCGAGGGGACGGTCCTGACCGCGTTCCGCCCCACGGCCGAGGGTGACTATACCGATGCGGAGGACAATCCGGTCGACCCTGCGAACGCGGCGGAGATCCGCCTCGCCCATGGCGCCCTGGTCGAAGACGGTGCCGCCTGGGTCGCTCACCTAGCGGACTACGAGGTCCCGTCGCTTTTCCAACAATTCGGCCGGCCGCTTCTGACGGCAACGGATGATCTGGCTGAGGCAACCGTGATCGAGGACCGAAAGGGCTGGGTCACCGACACATTCACGATCCGGGGCGTCGCCACCAAGCTCGGGTACGAGCGCGGCGACACCCTCGATGGCGGCTATTTTAAGGAATACGTGAAAAGCTTTCGCAGCGCCGGGCTGCAAGCAGCTGTAGAATTCTCCGGTAATACACTACCAGAGGAAAATAACTCTGCTGCAGTTGTTTCTCTGAGTTTCTTCAAGCTCAATGGCGGGAAGCGGATGCGCACACCCGTGGCGCTCGGCACCGTGATGCCCGTCCTGCTGTCGGAATGCTGGAACGACTACCACTCCATGGCAGCGAAGGCCGCCTTCGATCCGGAATGGCGGGACAAGATGCCATGGATGTGACCGATACCCAGCGCGCCCCGGCAGAGACCCGCTTCGCCGAGGAGCTGGCCCGGCTGGCCGCGGCGGATAGAGCGCCAAAGCCGAAGGGCTGGCATCTGTCGCCCCACGCGGTCCGGCGGTTCATCCTCGGCGACCCAGCACTCTCAGTGGCCCAGAAGTTCTTCGGCGACGACCCGCTGGTCGACCGCTGTATCGTCTCGCTCATGGGCCACCAGGGGTTGATGCTGGTCGGCGAGCCCGGAACGGCGAAATCCCTGCTTTCCGAATTGCTTGCTGCCGGGATCTCGGGCGATAGCCGCTTGGTGGTCCAAGGCTCCGCCGGGGTGATCGAGGACCATCTCCGCTATGGCTGGAACTATGCGCTGTTGCTGGCAGAGGGGCCGAGCGAACGCGCCCTCGTCCCCTCGCCGATCCTGTCGGCCATGCGGGCGGGCAAGATCGCGCGGATCGAGGAGCTGACCCGCTGCGCGCCGGAGGTGCAGGATGCGATGATCTCTCTCCTCTCAGAAAAGACGGTGTCGATTCCAGAGCTTGGCCCCGGGGTGGAAAGCCGCGCCCTCCCCGGCTTCAACCTGATCGGCACGGCGAACCTGCGCGATCTCGGCGTCCACGAGATGTCGAGCGCGCTGAAACGCCGCTTTAACTTCGAAACGGTGCGCCCCATCGCCGACCCGGCCTTCGAACGCGCGCTGGTGGAGAGGCAACTGGTAGAGCGGATGGCCGACCACGCAGTGGCACCGGAGGTAGAGGAGGCCACGCTCGACATCTTGGTCTCGGTCTTCCGGGATCTGCGCACCGGCAAAACGGCGGAGGGTGCGAGCGTCACCCAACCCAACAGCGTCATGTCGACGGCAGAGGCGGTGAATGTCGCCCATGCCGCCGCACTAGATGCTGCCTATCTGGGCCGTGGCGCGGTCGGTCCCGACCATATCGCGCGACAGATCCGCGGTGTGGTGTTCAAGGATGATCCGGAGGACGCGCGAAAGCTGCGCGCCTATGTCGACACTATAGCCAAGGCGCGGGGGCGAAGCAGCCGAGCTTGGCGGGCCTTTCAAAAGGCCGTCAAAACAGACCTGGATGGATAGCGACGCGCCCTTTGGGCGGGTGCGGGCCGGCGTCGCGCAGCGCGGGCGCGGGCTCTATCCCGCGCCGATCCGCCACCACTCTCCCGCCTGTGCCTGGGCAGTGCGTCAGATGATCCGCGCGGTGCGTCCCGCCCATGTGCTGGTCGAGGCGCCGGAGGATCTGGCCTGTCACATCCCGCTGCTGCTCGATCCCGCAACCAAGCCGCCGGTGGCGATTGCCGCACTGATCGAACGCGAGCGGGATGAACGCCTCGCCGCCTACTACCCCTTCTGCGCGCACTCGCCGGAGTTCGTGGCACTTCAGGAGGGAGCCGCGATTGGCGCGTCCCTAAGCTTCATCGACCTGCCCGCAGCCGCGCTGATGGCGGCCGTCGAGGCACCCGACCATCCCATCCCTTTGACCGGCGAGGTCGATTTCGACAGCGGAGACTACATCGCCGCGCTGGCCGCCCGGATGGGCTGTCGCGACGGATTCGAGCTATGGGATCATCTGTTCGAAACGCAAATTGGCACAGCGGATTGGGCTGACTTCTTCACACAGACGGGGACCTACTGCGCGGGCATAAGAGCGGCCACCGATCAGACTGAAATCGCCGCCCGGGGCGATCTGGCGCGAGAGAGGCGGATGCGCCTCCGCATCGCCGAGGCGTTGGCGCAGGGCGGCCCCGTCGTCGCCGTGGTCGGCGGATTCCACGCGCCCGCACTGCTCGACGCGACCCCGGCGGAACCCGCAGCGAAGGCGCCCACAAAAACCCGTTCCTACCTCGTCCGCTACGGCTTTGCCGCGCTCGATGCCCTGAATGGCTATGCCGCCGGCCTGCCGCAGCCGGGCTATTACGACTTTCTATGGCGCCGGGTGGAGGCTGGGGACACAGCGCCGCCGTGGCGAGAGACGGCGCTCGACCTCGTCTCCGACTTCGCAGAGCGTTGCCGCACGGGCGGTCACCCCATTCCGCTGCCGGCACAGGTCGAGATGCTGCGCATAGCGGAAGGGCTCGCCGCCATGCGCGGCCGGCCGGGGGCGATGCGGCACGACCTAATCGACGGCGCCCGCGCGGCGTTGGTGAAGGGAGAGGCAGCGGCGCAGGAGATCTGGACCGAGCGGCTCATCGACCATCTGCGAGGCGAGGCGCTCGGCGATGTGCCGCCCTCCGCCGGGTCACCGCCCTTGGTCGAGGACGCGCGGCGCCGGGCGCGAGCCCACAGGCTCGACATCTCCGACGGGGCGCGGCGGCGGCGCAGCCTCGATATCCGCCGCAAGCCCGCGCAGCGGGAGGCGTCGCGGTTCCTCCACGCCATGGCATTGCTCGAGGCCGGTTTCGCGGACTGGGAGGCCGGGCCCGATTTCATCAACGCCGTGCGGACGGATCTTCTGTTCGAGGAGTGGTCGTATGCCTGGTCGCCTCAGGTGGAGGGCCGACTGATCGAGCTTTCCGCCCGCGGCGATACCGTGCTCGCCGCCTGCCTCGCCGTGATCGAACGCGAGCGCCTGGCTCTGGCGGAGCAGGGGCAAGGCCGCGATCTGGAGGGCCTGGTGATCCTCTTTCTCCGTGGGTTGCTCGCCGGTCTCGGCCCGCGGCTGACACCAATGCTTGCGGCCATCGCGGCCGAGATCCAGGCCCATGGCACCTTCGCCGCGGTGGCGGGAGCTCTGCGGCGGTTGCATATGATCGCAGAGACCCGCGGCCCCCTGGCGGCGCCGGAAGATCTGGAAATCGACGGCGCTCGCGGGGCAGCCTATCTCCGACTCGTCTATCTCTGCGACGGGCTGGCGGACACCGCGCCCAAAGACATTGCGCCGTGTCTCACGGCGCTCCGCCTGGTGCTGGAGCTGTTGCAATCGCCAGGTGCAGGGGCTTTCGACCACAGTCTCTTCGAGGAGGCGGTGGACCGGGTCGCGGACGCTTCGCCCCCGCCGCAGATTCTGGGCGCGGTGCTGGCGCTCTGCGTCTGTTCCGGCAGGCGCAAGCCGGCGGAGTTGGTTGCGGCGTTGGAGGGGCATTTCGGCGGCGCCTGCTCAGCCGAGGCCGACCGGATCGGGGTGCTGCACGGCATCCTTGCCACCGCGCCGGCGCTGCTATGGCAGTGCGACGGGCTACTCGCGGCGGTGGACCGGTTCCTCTGCGCTTTGGGGCCGGGGGCATTTCTCGACCTCCTCCCGCATCTACGCCTCGCAATGACGGCCTTGAACCCGCGGGAGATCGACCGCCTCGCAGCGCTGTTGGCCAAACGCCACGGGCTCGCCGCGGGGGCGTTTACGGCGACACCTACTGCGTCAGAGGGCGATTTGGCCCGCGGACTGGCGGTGGAAAAGGCGCTCCGCGCGTCACTCGACGCCGACGGGATAGCAGACTGGCTGCAGGCCAAGCCATGAGCGACGAAGCCGCCCGCCGCTGGCGACTTGTCCTGGGCCGCTATGCGGAGGGGCAGCTCGGCGCCCTAGGCGGGCGGGATACACAATGCGACCGGGCGCTCGATTTCCTCTATGGCCGCGAATATGACAAACGCGGCCTTCACCGCGACCGCGGCCCCGGCGGTCTCGATCCGACCCAGATGACTGCGATCAAATGGCTGGGCGAGGCGCAGTCGCTCTTCCCCGCTTCGGTTTTCGAGACGCTGCAATCGCACGCCCTCGACCGCTACGGGCTCACCGACCTCCTCTCGGACCCGCAGGTGCTCGACCGGTTAGAGCCGAACAAAGAATTGCTGAAGGCGATGCTCGGCTTTCACGGCCGTGCCGACCGCCAGGTGAAGGAGAAGCTGCGCCAAATCGCCCGCACGGTGATCGAGGAGATCCTGGAGCGCCTGCGCAGCGAGGTGCAGCGCGCCTTCTCCGGCCGGCGCAACCGGTTCGTCCGCTCCAACATCCCTTCCGCCGCGAATTTCGACTGGCGCGCGACGCTGCGCGACAACCTAAAGACCTACGACCCGGAGCGGGGGCGCATCATTGCCGAACGCCTGCGCTTCAACGCGCGGCAACGTCGGCGGCTGCCCTGGCAGGTGATCCTGTGCGTCGATCAGTCGGGCTCGATGACCGATAGCCTGATCTATGCGGCGGTGATGGCTGCGATCCTGTGCGGCCTGCCCGGGGTGGGCGTGAAGATGGTGCTGTTCGACACCGCGGTCGTCGATGTCTCCGGCACCCTGACCGACCCGCTGGAGACGCTGCTGTCCGTGCAACTCGGCGGCGGCACGGATATCGGGCAGGCGGTCGCCTATTGCGAGGGATTGGTCGAGACGCCGACGCGCACGGTTTTCGTGCTGCTCACCGACTTTGCCGAGGGGGCGTCACCGAGGCGGCTCTATGCTGCGCTCGCCCGGCTGGCCGAGGCGCGGGTGCGGATGGTCGGGCTGACCGCGCTTGACGATAGCGGTGACGCCTATTTCGACGAGGCGGTGGCGACACGCTGCGCAGCGGTTGGCATGACCATCGGCGCGATGACGCCGGACCGGTTCGCACGCTGGCTGGCCGAGGCGATCGGATGAGCCTCGACGCGATGCTGGCCGCGCATGGCGAGGCGGCGCTGGAAGCGCTGGCCTCCAAGGGTCTCGTCCGCCGGGCGAGGCGGGATTTCGAGGCCGGAAAGGCAGCGGTTACCGCCCGCGACGGGGGCGGGGCCACCGTGGCGGCGGACGGTCAAACCGTTCAGATCGACGGCAACGGCCCCTTGGCGGCACAATGCGACTGCCCAGCGATGGGGCTTTGCCGGCATATCCTGCTCGCGGTTCTTGCCCTGCAGGCGGAGGCACCGGTCGACGCCGCAGGCATGCGTGCTGCGGAGGAGATTGCCGCCCTGTCGGAGGCCGAGCTGTCTGGCTATGCCGGGGCGGAATGGCAGGCGGCCCTAAGCCTCGCCCACGCCGGCGGCGAGGTGGTCGAGGACGGACCGACTGCGACCGTCGCACTGTCGGAGAGACCGGCCACGGTAACCTTTATCCCCCGCCAAGGGCTAAAGGGCGCGGCGCTGAAAGGGCGAGAGGGCAAACGGCGCAGCATCGTGGCCGCGGCGGCGCTGATCCTGCGTGCCTCTCGCAGTATGGCGCTCCCCGCTGCCGATCCAGCTGTGGGGAAAGCCTTCGACCCAGACTTCTGCGATGCCGTGGCGGAGGCGCTGGAGGCCGCGTTGGCCAGCGTCCTAACCGGGGCTGCGGAGATGGCTCAGGACCTGCTCTTCGACCTTGCGATTTCAGCCCGGGCCGAGGCGGTGCCCCGCCTCGCCGGGCATCTTCGGGCGTTGGCCGCAGAGGCGACCAAGGCGGCCACTCGCGATGTAGGCTTTGACCCAGCGGATTTCTTGGCAGAGGCCGCTCGGACCTATGCCCTCGCCGCAGCGATCCGGTCGGCGCCGGGGGATACCGCCCTGACCGGCGCCAAGGCGCGGGACTATGCCGAGGCGCCGGCGCTGACCCTCTGGCTGCTCGGTGCCAGCAAATGGCGCACGGCAGCCGGTGCCCGCGGCGTGACTGCTTATGGCTTCGCGCCGGAAAACGGGCGTTGGTTTTCAACCGGCGTGGCGCGGGGCGCAGGTGTTGACCTCGCCTTCGTGCCCGAGGCTGCCTATCGCGGTGCGCTTTGGGGCGCTGGGGCGATGAACGCGCTGATCGGGCAGAAGCTTGCCTTGCCCGCGCCAAGGGTGGCTGCCGACGGGCAGATCGCGCAGAGCCTGGACCAGCCGGCAAGTCGCCTGCCCGAGCCTTTGACCGCAGACACAGTTGCAAAGATGGCGGTCAGGGACTGGGGCGCGTTGCGGGCCGATCTGGCCGACCGCATGGGTGTGGGTCTACGGAGGCGCGCCTCGCCTCTGCCCGCCCTGATCGCGCCCGCTCGGCTGAGCTTTGCTGCCTTCGACGAGATGGCGCAGCGCTATGAGATCTGGGCCCACGACGCGGCGGGCGACCGGATCCGCCTGGTCGCCCAGCCACGGGACGAGGACTGGATGTGCAGCCTGAAGGACGCAATCTCCGGCCTCGTCGCGCTTCTGGTAGAAGCTCGTGCGGGCGAGGAGGGCATGGTGCTGCGCCCGGTCAGCCTCTTGCGGGCCGAGGGCGCTTCTATGCGGGTGCTTAATCTCGACTTCGACAAGCTGTTGGAGAGGGATCGATGCCGACCGCTGCTCGCGCAGCTCCGCGACGCCCTGCCCTGCACAGAGACAGCGGATGCCGCGCCGCCCGACCCTTTGTCGGCTCTGCCACACAGGGCGATGGAGGCGCTGGTCGATCTCGCCGCCGGCGGTCTGCGGGCGGAGGCGCGACAGCTTCTTGCCCAGCTGGAGAGCACAGGTTTGCTGTGCCTTGCCGCCAGCCTCCAACAAACGCTTGCGAATCCCGTCCCCGCGGCAATTCTCCGAACGGCTTATCTGGCCGCCGAGACGAAGACCGTGATCGCCCAACCCTAGACAGCTTTCCGACCTCTCGCTAAGGAACCCGCCATGTTGCGTCGCCTATATGATTGGGTTATTTCGCTCGCCGGACATCCCTATGCCCTGTGGGCGCTGGCCGCGATCAGCTTTGTCGAGAGTTCGGTTTTTCCGATTCCGCCGGATGTGCTGCTCATCCCGATGGTTCTGGCGGCGCCGCATCGGGCCTGGCTGATTGCCGGGGTGTGTACGATCGCCTCGGTTCTCGGCGGACTGGCGGGCTACGGGATCGGCTACTACTTGTTCGAAAGCGTCGGCGCTCCGGTGCTCGACTTTTACGGCAAGATGGAGAAGTTCGGAGACTTCCAGGAGGGCTTCAACGAATGGGGCGCATGGATCGTCTTCACCGCCGGGGTCACCCCATTTCCCTACAAAGTGATCACCATCGCGAGCGGCGTGACGCAACTCGACTTGGTCATCTTCACGCTTTGCTCCATTATCGCTCGGGGGTTGCGCTTTTTCGTGGTCGCAGGGCTTTTGTGGAAGTTCGGCGATCCGATACGCGATTTTATCGAGAAGCGTTTGGGTCTGTTGTTCACCCTGGGGGTTGCAACGCTGATCGGCGGTTTCGTGGTCGCGAAATACATGATTTGACGGAGGAGCGCCCGTGACGGTCTATGGTCGCATCCTGCTGGCGGGCGGAGGCTCGGCCCTGATCTTATTGGGCGCGCTGGCCTTTCAATATCTCGGCGGTCTGGCGCCCTGTCCAATGTGCCTCTGGCAGCGCTGGCCGCACGCGGTGGCGGTGGCCATCGCCGTATTGGCGGTTACCGTACTGTGGTGGGGCCGGCGTTGGCTTGCGGGGCTCGGCGGCGCGGCGATGGCGGTTTCCGCGGGGCTCGGCGTCTTCCATGCCGGTGTGGAGTGGCGGTTTTGGGACGGGCCTTCCAGCTGCGTTTCGAGCTCGATAGAAGGACTGACGCCGGAGCAATTGTTGGACCAGATCTTGGCGGCCCCGGTGGTGCGTTGCGACGAGGTGGCGTGGGACTTTCTGGGCCTGAGCCTCGCCGGGTGGAACGCGGTCTTCTCGGTTGGCTTCGCGGCGCTTTGGGCAGCCTCGGTGGTGTGGTGGCGGATGCCGCTCGCACCCGGCGAGGCGGCGCGCTGAGGCGACCGGTTTAGGTGGCGAACTAAACGGAATCGCGGTTAACCGCGATAGGTCCATGCCTGGGCCGCGCGGCGGGCTGTGAACAGCCCTGGCGCGGCAGCGTGCTCCACCCCGCAACGAGGTGTACGGGTGGACAGGCTGCAGGGGCTTGGGAAGACCACCAGAGGTGGTCGCAGCCGAGCCTGCGGCAAGGACCAGAGGCCGCGTCAAGGACGAGCCGGGCTGCGCCCGGTCGCTGACGCGACCCTTGACCCGGCCCCAGTCTTGCCGCGGCGGGATATTACTCTCTCAGCTATCGAGCTCGGCATCCCAGTAGAGGAAGTCGACCCAGCTGTCATGGAGGTAGTTCGGCGGGAATTTGCGCCCCTTGTTCTGCAGCTCTGCCGCGTCGGGCCGCCGTGCCGGGCGTGCGAGCCGCATCCCTGCCTCGGACAATAACAGATTGCCTTTGCGCAAATTGCACCGCCCGCAGGCGGCAACGACATTCTGCCATGTCGTGCGCCCCCCGCGGGAGCGCGGGATCACATGATCGAACGTCATCTCGCCCTTTGCACCGCAATATTGGCACGAAAACTCGTCCCGCAGGAACAGATTGAAGCGGGTGAAGGCCGGGTAACGTGCGGGCCTCACATAGTCGCGCAGAACGACGACCGAGGGCAGGCGCATCGAGATCGACGGGCTGTGCACACGGGTCTCGTACTCCGCGACGATGGTGACCCGGTCGAGGAAGGCGGCCTTGATCGCCTCCTGCCACGGCCAGAGCGACAGCGGGAAATAGGAGAGCGGCCGGTAGTCCGCATTCAGGACCAGCGCTGGATGGTCTCGGAGCCCCGCAGGCTGCCTGACGAAGTTCGTCGCGAAAGTGCCGTCCATACCGCTCGTGCCCCACACCTGTGTCGGCCGACGCCGGGACGTGGGATAGCGTGGCACACCCCGGCGCGTCCACTATATTTGGCGGCGGCGCTTCGGCAAGCCTCAAAATCCGGGCTCTTCCGCGCCGTCGCGGACCGCATAACACCGCTTGGCGACAGAAGTATTACGCGCTGGCTTCTCGCCCAGTCTTCCCAAGCTTGTCCACCAAGAAGCCAAGCGCGAGACCCAGCCCGTCCGGGCCGATCCCATGGCCTATGCCGCTGCTAATATGGGTGGCAACCTCGAAGCCGGCGCCGGTGAGTGCCGCCTCTGCCTCGCCGAGCGCTGCGGGCGGGATCACCTCGTCACCATCGCCATGGACCAGGAGAACCGGCGGGCGGCTCTTCACCTCCGAAAGCCGTTCCGCCAGGACCAACCGCCCGGAGAAGCCTACGACCCCGGCCAAACCCTCTGCCCGGCGCGGCGCGACATGGAGCGACATCATGGTGCCCTGGGAGAAGCCGATCAGCGCAACCGCTTCCGGCGCCACCCCTTCGGCCGCCATAGAGGCAGTCAGATAGGCGTCGAGGAGGCCGATGGAGCGGGAGAAACTCGCCTCCATCTCGGCCTCGGCGCTACCGTCGATCCATGGGATCGGGAACCACTGATAGCCCATCGGGTTGATGCGGCATCGCTCCGGCGCGTTGGGGGCGAGGAAGACCGTGTCGGGCAGGTGCTTCCCGAGGGGCTGGGCCAGCCCGAAAAGGTCGCCGCCGTCGGCGCCATAACCGTGGAGCAGGATCACCAGCGATCGGGTGGTACCCGACTGCGCTGCCGCGCGATGGCCTGTCAGTTCCGTCACCCGCGCCTCTCCTCAGCCTGTTCCAAAACAGGCGTAGCGCGGCGTGGCCGGCGGCGGCAAGCGGGTTCGGAGCAACGCGATGGCCGGGAAACGGTCGCCAGAACAGCGCTAGAGGTGTTGGCGAGCTGGGATCACACGATCCCCTCCCGGGATTTGATCGCCCGGTAGTAAGCCCAAAGCAATCTCGCCGCGACACCCCGCCAAGGCGACCATGCCTGAGCCCGGTCCCGCAGCGCCGCCTCCGATGGGCGTTCGTCAAGGCCGAAGAGATCACGCGCCGCCTCCTGCAGCGCCAAATCGCCAGGCGCAAAGACGTCGGCCCGGCCGACCGAGACCAGGAGGTAGATCTCCGCCGTCCACTGCCCGATGCCCTTCAGCGCCGTAAGGGTTGCGATCGCCTCCGGCTCCGGCATGGCGGCCAAGCTCGGGTAGTCGACCTGTGCTTCCGCCAGCGCCTTTGCGTAGCGGATTTTTGCCCAGGAGAGCCCGCAGGCCCGCAAGTCTTCGTCCGACAGCGCGAGCAGACCTACCGGGTCATCGGCTCCCACGGCGCAAAGCTTCGACCACAGCGCACCCGCCGATGCGACGGAGAGTTGTTGGCCGCAAATCGCCTGCAAGAGCGGGCCGAACCCGCCTGGCCTGCGCCGCAGCGGCGGCGGGCCGGTGAGGTGCAAGGCCTCGGCGAAGCGCGGCTCGATCTCGGCGAGCCAGGCACAGCCTTCGGCAATGCAGGCCTCGGTCTCGATGATCCGGTCGGTCATGCCCCGCAGCCTGCGGCGGCGGCCCGGCCGGGTCAATCAGTGCTTGAAGGGCGCAATCCCATAGTGCTCGGCCAATCGCTCGAGCCCGATTTTCAGCACCACCTTTCCAGAGCGTGCGGCCCAGCCCATCCGACGCTCGCAAGCCTCCAGCCCCTCCAGGAAACAGCACACCCGGAGCACCGCGTCGGCAAGCCCCGGACCGAGCGAGGAAAGCGCCTTCGCCACCCGTTCGCGCGCCATCGACGGCCCCTCGCAGGGGCCGCGACCGGGTGCGCCGCTGCCGCCGTCCGAGGGGGTGAGAAAGCGCCGCCAGTCCTGCGTAACGGACGGGCCCATCTGCGCCATTTCGAAATCCATACGCAGGCGCTCGCCGGCCTCGACCTCCTCAGGGCTGAGGAACGGCTTGCCATCCGGTCCCTTGCGCCGAGCGAGCCAGCCCAACGGATTTTCGCCCAGATTGACCGCGAGCCGTTCAGCGGTCCCGGAGGGGTCCATGAACAGCCTCTCCCCCACCACTTTATGCTGATGGCGGAAAACGCCACCGGCCTCGGCAAAGCCTTGGCGTTTGCGGCGTGCCTCGGCGTCCTCTGCCAAGCAGCGTCGCAGGAAGGCACGGCCGACATCGGTGATCTGGTAGCGCAGGGACTGTGCGCCGCGGGTCGCAATCCGGATCCAATCGCGGCGGAGAAACACACCGGCCAGCGCCGCCTCGACCATTGCGATCGGCTTGCGATGCTGATTGGCGGCACAGAAGATGCCGCCGCGCTCCGCCCCTTCGGGCATCAGGAGGAAGGACCCGGGCTCCGACAGCCGGCGAAGCAGCCGCTTCGCTTCCTTCTGCACCTCGCTCTCCGACTGGTGCGGCGTTCCCGGCAACCCTGCCGCCGGGCGCGTCGGCCCCTCCTCGGGCCGCGCTGGATCCGCAGACCGGCTCTCCAGCGTGCTGAGCATCTGATCGATGAGCGGGTCGTCGCGCCGCTCCTCGACCCGCCGGATCGAGCGCATCACCGTGGACGGATGGGTACCCGTCACACTTGCCAACGCCCTGATCGATTCACCCGCATCCACATGTGCGAGATAGAGGGCCGCATCCTCGGCCGAACAGGCCGCGCCGCCCTTCGCAAAGACCGTCAACGCTAAGCCAGCACATCGGTCCAATACTTCTTGCGTTCTTGCCACGTCACATCGCCCAGTTGAACAGAACTTTACGAAAATGAGTGATAGGTCGGTATGGTAACCAGAGTCTTAATGTCCGATTGATCGCGGAAGTAATTCACTCTTAACCGAGATTTCTCTGCACTTAATGTTCTGGGCAAAGAGCGCTAGCGGGTCCGATCACGCAACGCCACGTGGTGCGGCGAATAATAAGCGCGGACGGGACAGCAGTGAAGGAAACAACTATGAGCAGCATCGACGTCTCTACTTTAGCGCCTAGCGTGCTCTTGCGTCCGCGGCTACTGGCCAACACCGCAAAGCGCGCCGCCCGCCTTTACCGGCGCGAGCGTGACTTGCCAGGCGCGGTCGCAGGTCTGCTCGCGAAGCCGGAGCCGCAGATCTTGCGCCGGTTGGCCGAGGCGGAGCGTGTGCTGGAGGATCAGCGCCGACAGAAATCTCCAGCCTACCGGGTCGGCCGCCACGTCCAGACGCTCGCGGCGCTGTTGGCGGAAAGCGCGGCGATCGGGGATCCGGCGGAGGAGCCGCCTCAGCCGATCATGTCCGGCTCCTCTGCCTTGCGCCTTTCCACATAGGCCCGCAACGCCTCGTCGGTCGCAGGATCGAGCGGCGGAGCCATCTCCGGATACTCCGCCAGCATCCGCCGCACCCGCTGATGGGCGAGGGTGTAGCTGTCGCGCTCGCCCTCCTCCGACCATGTCTCAAAGGGTTTGTAGTCGAAGACCTGGCTCCGCCAGAACGCGTCCTTGAAATGCGCCTGGGTATGCGCACAGCCCAAATAGTGCCCGCCCGGCCCAACCTCGCGGATCGCATCCATCGCCTGTGCCGCTTCGTCGATCTGCACGCCGGCCGCGACGGAATGCAAGACGCCCAGCTGGTCCGCATCCAGCACCAGCTTCTCCGGGCTCACCACCAGCCCTCCCTCTAGCCAGCCGGCGGCGTGGAGCATGAAATTCACACCACCCAACAGCGCTGCATTGAGCGTGTTCGCGGTCTCATAGGCGGCCTGGGCATCCGGCAGCTTCGATGTACAAAGCGCACCGCCGGAGCGGAACGGCAGACCCAACCGTCGCGCCAATTGCCCGGCGCCATAAAGAATTTTCGACGCCTCCGGGGTTCCCATCGTCGGCGCACCCGAGTTCATGTCGATCGAGGTCACAAAGGCCCCGAAGATCACCGGCGCGCCGGGGCGGACAAGCTGTGCATAGGCGACGCCGGCCAACACCTCGGCCAAAACCTGGGTCAGCGTGCCTGCGACCGTCACCGGCGCCATCGCACCCCCAACGATAAACGGCGAGACGATGCAGGCCTGCCCAGCCTTCGCGTAGACCTCCAATGCGCCCATCATCACATTGTCGAAGGTCAACGGCGAGTTGATGTTGATCAGCGACGTCATCACCGGGTGCTGATCGACCACCGCGTCGCCGAACAGGATCCGCGACATCGCCACCGAATCCTCGGCCCGTTTCGGATCGGTGACCGAGCCCATATACGGCTTGTCTGAGAGCTTCATATGGGCGTAGAGCATGTCGAGATGCCGCTTGTTCACCGGCACATCGGTGGGCTCGCACAGCGTCCCCCCTGAGTGGTGCAGCCATTTCGAGAGATAGGTGAGCCGCACCAAATTCTCGAAATCAGCGATCGTGGCATAGCGCCGACCGCTCTCGTAATCGCGGTGGAACGGGGGTCCGTAGGCCGGTGCCGCGACCAGGTTACGCCCACCGATTTCGACCGAACGGTCCGGGTTGCGGGCGATCTGCATGAACTGGCTCGGCGCCGTGGCGCAGAGTTTCCGGGCGAGACCTCGGGGGATGCGCACCCGCTCCTCGGTCACTTCCGCCCCGGCGTCGCGCCAACGCTGCAGAGCGGCCGGGTTCTCGACGAAGCTCACGCCGATTTCCTCCAGAACCGTCTCGGCGTTGGCCTCGATAAGCTCCAGCGCCTCGGCGTTCAGGATCTCGAAATTCGGGATCTCGCGGGTGATGTAACGCGCCGCCTCGATTTTCGGTGCTGTGCGTTCAGCCCGCCGCGCTGCGCCGCCGCCGCCGCGCGTGCGGCCCCGGCGCTTGCCGGTTTCGACTGTCTCTTCAGATCCCATGGTCACCACATCCCCGTTGGCCTGCGACCAGATTACCCACCCGGCAAAGGCCCACGCGGACGATATTCGGCTATCTCGCGCCTGCCCGCGACATCGGCGTCTCTGGTGCTGCCATTGGAAAAACTCCGGGGCGTTCAAGCACCCCAGTTCACAACTTTTCGAAAGAGGATGTGAATTCAGTCCCGCGACGCGACCGTCCATAACCCGGTCGCGCTCCGACAACCAAAGGAAGCGCCTCAGCCAAAGGGAGACGGTCACAAATGTTCAAAAAGTTCTTGGCAGCGGCGGCGGTTGTGCTCACCACCGTTGCCTCGGTACCGGCCAATGCCACCAACACGCTGGCCACAGCAATCGGCGGCCATGATGCAGTCGCTTACTTCACCGATGGCGGGCCGGTGCTGGGCAAAGCTCGCTACCACCACTTCTGGAACGGCGCGGTTTGGTTCTTCTCGTCCGAAGAGAACCGGGACACCTTCGCTGCCGAGCCGACCGCCTATGCGCCGCAATACGATGGCTATTGCGCATGGGCCGCGTCGCAGAACTATAAGCGCCCGGGCGACCCGAATGTCTGGCAGATCACGGACGGCAAGCTGTATCTGAAAGTCCATGAAGGGGCGCAGAAGAAGTGGCGCGCGGACATCCCGAAGCACATCGCGGATGGCGACGCCAACTGGGTCCAGATCGCGCCTTACTGAGCACTGCCCTTACTTCGAAGATCGCGGCGGTGGCCCCTTTGGCCGCCGCCCGTTACTCTCGCACTGCCCTGCCCGGGCTTGCAGCTAGCGCTTGCGCCTGGCTGCCCGGCGCGCTAGCCGGACGGCATGAGTGACCCGACCCCTGCCACGCGCACGCACGAGCTTTGTCTGATTATCGATTTCGGCAGCCAGGTGACCCAGCTTATCGCACGGCGCCTGCGCGAGATCGGGATCTATTGCGAAATCCACCCCTATGACCGGCTGACGGATACCCGGATCGCCGAGCTGCGGCCGAAGGCGGTGATCCTTTCCGGCGGGCCGGCGAGCGTTGAAGACGCGGGCAGCCCGCGCGCACCGGCGGGCGTCTTCGGGCTCGGCGTCCCGGTGCTCGGCATCTGCTATGGACAAATGTGCATGGTGGCCCAGCTCGGCGGCCGGGCAGAGGGGGGGCACCACCGCGAATTCGGCCGCGCCGAGGTGACGGTGACGGCGGCCAATGCGCTCTTCGACGGGGTCGCCGACCCTGGACAGACCACCGAGGTGTGGATGTCCCATGGCGACCGGGTCACAGCCCTACCCCCGGGCTTCTCGGTCGAAGGTGCCTCCGAAGGCGCGCCCTATGCCGTCATCGCCGATCCAGACCGCCGCTTTTACGGCGTGATGTTCCACCCGGAGGTCGTGCACACCCCCCGCGGCGCGATGATGCTGGAGAACTTCGTCAAATCCATCGCCGGCATGGCAGGCGACTGGACCATGGGCGCCTATCGCGACGAAGCCATCGCCGCCATCCGCGCCCAGGTCGGCGAGGGCCAGGTCATCTGCGGCCTCTCCGGCGGGGTCGACAGCTCGGTCACCGCAGTCCTGATCCACGAGGCGATCGGCGACAGGCTCACCTGCGTCTTCGTCGATACTGGCCTGATGCGCCACGGCGAGGCCGACGAGGTCGTCAGCCTGTTCCGCGACCACTACAACATTCCGCTGATCCACGCGGCGGAGGAAGGGCGGTTTCTCTCCGCCCTCGCCGACGTGACCGAGCCGGAGGAAAAGCGCAAGACCATCGGGCGCCTCTTCATCGAGGTTTTCGACCACCACGCCGCCCAGATCGGCGGGGCGGGGTTTCTGGCACAAGGCACGCTCTACCCGGATGTGATCGAATCAGTCTCCGCCACCGGCGGGCCATCGGTGACCATCAAATCGCACCATAATGTCGGCGGCTTGCCGGAACGCATGAACCTCAAGCTGGTCGAGCCCCTCCGCGCGCTCTTCAAGGACGAGGTCCGCGCGCTCGGCCGGACCTTGGGGCTGGCGGAGAGCTTCGTCGGCCGCCACCCCTTCCCCGGCCCCGGCCTGGCGATCCGCTGCCCGGGCAAAGTGACGGCGGAGAAACTGGCGATCCTGCGGGCCGCGGATCGCGTCTATTTAGACGAAATTCGCGCGGCCGGTCTCTATGACGAGATCTGGCAAGCTTTTGCCGTGCTCCTGCCGGTCAAAACCGTGGGCGTCATGGGGGATGGGCGCTCCTATGACCATGTCTGTACGCTGCGCGCCGTAACCTCGGTCGACGGGATGACGGCGGATGTATACCCGTTCAGCCATGCCTTTCTGGGCCGGGTTGCGACCCGGATCATCAACGAGGTGCCGGGGATCAACCGCGTGACCTATGACATCACCTCGAAACCGCCGGGGACGATCGAATGGGAGTGAGCGCGCCATGAGCCTGCTCGCGCGCGCTGCTTTCCGGCTTGCGGTTCTGGGCATTGCGGTGCTGGCAATCAGCACTGTCGCAGTCATCGCAGCCACCGAGGTGATGTATGCCCGGCATGAGAACGGCCGCAGCCTGAGCGAGCCGGTGGATGCGGTAATCGTCCTGGGCGCTTTGGTCGACCCGGACGGAACCCTCGGCTATTCCGCGCGGCGCCGCGTGGTCCCGGCCGTCAACTTGATAAAATCCGACAAGATTGGCGCCGGCATCTTCACCGGCGGGATCCTGCGCGCCCACCAGACCCGGGCAGAAGGCGATTTGATGCGCGATTACGCGATTTCCCTGGGCGCCAATCCGGCCCAGGTCTTCGCGGAAGGCCAGGCCCGCACGACCTTCGAGAACCTGCGCTACAGCTTTGCGATTGCCGAGGAAAAGGGCTTCGACCGTCTCGCCATTGCGACCGACGGGTTCCACCTGACCCGCGCCTGGGCGCTCGCCTGGTTCTGGGGCAAGCCCGACATCGATCTGATCGCCGCCCGCGGGTTGGAGCGCGACAGCCTCGCCATGCGGGCCCATCTGATCCTGCGGGAGGCGATGGCCTGGTGGTACAATCTCTACAAGATGGCGGGATGGCAGGTCCTCGGCGCGCTCGGCATAACAGAGGCTGAGCGCGTGGATTGGATCCAATGAGCGACGCGGCGGCCGAGCACGCCACGGACCGCAAAGATCGCGGCAACACGCTCGCGGCGGTCCTTTGGATGGCCGGCGCCCTCACCTCCTTCTCGGCGATGGCGGTCGGCGGGCGGGAGCTGGCGGCGGAGCTCAACACCTTCGAGATCATGGCTTACCGCTCTGCGATCGGGCTGCCGGTGATCGTCGCGGCGCTGTTCATCACGGGGTCCTGGGGCACGGTGCGGACAGCGCAGCCGGGCGCCCATGCCGTGCGCAATGTGATCCATTTCGCCGGGCAGAACTTCTGGTTCTATGGCGTCGCGACGATCCCCTTGGCGCAGCTCGTGGCGATCGAGTTCTCCAACCCAATCTGGGTGGCGCTGCTGGCCCCTCTGATGTTGGGCGAGCGGTTGACCCGCTACGGTGCCGCTGCCGCCCTGCTCGGCTTTGCGGGTGTGCTGATCGTGGCGAGGCCGGGCGTGGCCCCGCTCGAGCTTGGGCATGCGGCGGCGCTCGGTGCGGCGATCTTCTTTGCCCTCACCAATATCCTCACCAAGCGGCTTTCGCGGGCGGATACAACGCTGTGCATCCTGTTTTGGATGACGCTTAGCCAAATGCTGATGGGCTTTCTCTGCGCGCTGCCCGGGGGGGTCACGCTATTCTCGACGGCGCTGGCACCCTGGATGCTGTTCGTCGGCCTCTGCGGGTTGACGGCGCATTACAGCCTGACCCGCGCGTTGAGCCTGGCGCCGGCAACCCTGGTCGCCCCGATGGAGTTCTTGCGCCTACCGGTCATCGCCATGGCGGGCGCGCTCCTCTACGGTGAACCTTTGGAGGTGGCGGTCTTCCTCGGCGCCGCCCTGATCGTGGTCGGCAATGTTCTGAACATCCGGGCGGAGCGCGCGAAGTGACCGCCGAGGAGCGTGAGCGCCAGGTCTCCGACGCGCTGATCTTCGACCGCGATGCCGGGATCGAGCGGATCCTGGAGATCATGGCGAGGCTTCGGGCGCCCGATGGCTGTCCCTGGGACCGCGAGCAAACCTTCGGTTCCATTGCGCCCTATACGGTGGAGGAGGCCTGCGAGGTCGCCGACGCCATCGCGCGCGAGGACTGGTCCGCGCTGCCCGACGAGCTGGGCGATCTTCTGTTGCAGGTGATCTACCACGCTCGGATTGCGGAGGAGGAGGGCCGCTTCGGCTTCGCCGAGGTGGTCCGCGCGATCTCCGACAAGATGCTGCGCCGCCACCCGCATGTGTTCGGGCGCCTGCCGGGTGGCTCCAAGACGGACCCGGCCGAGGTGGGTTGGGAGGCGATCAAGGCGGAGGAACGGGCGGCCCGCGGTGAGCGGCGGGACGGCGTGCTCGACGGCCTGCCAACGACGCTCTCGCCGCTGACCCACGCGGTCGCCCTGACCAAGCGGGCCGCGAAGGTGGGCTTCGACTGGACAGAGCCTCGATCGGTGCTCGCGAAGCTGACGGAGGAGGCCGAGGAGCTGGTGGCCGAGATCGGCGGCGATCAGGATCGGTTGGAAGAGGAGTATGGCGACCTCCTCTTCGTGATGGCCAATCTGGCGCGGCACCTGCGGGTCGATCCGGATCAGGCGCTTCGGCAAGCCAATGCGAAGTTCGAGCGCCGGTTCCGAGGCATCGAGGCACGCTTGGCCGCCGAAGGACGCGACCCGGCCCAGGCTTCGCTCGAGGAGATGGAAGCGATTTGGACCGCCATCAAAACGACCGAAAAGGCGCAGCGATAGCGACTACAAATTTGTCCCGGCCGGGACATAGTCACACTCCGTCGCCCGCAGCGTTTCTATGCGACGGGCCGGGCGCCGCCAGTCGATGACGATCGGCATGTTCCGCCCGGTCCTGACGGACCGGCCGTCGTGGCCGCCGCGTCATCCGCGCGGGCCAATGACGCGGCCTGCGCGCGCGGCGGAGTTCCCCATCAGGCGCTGGTCGGACCGCCCCGGCGCATTGCGGCCTACCCACGGGCGCCGGCGTCGGCAGCCCGCCGCGGGAGCAGCGGTGCCACGAGCCGGGAGGCAGACGCGGCGCTAGGACGGCCGGGCAACCTGCCCGGGCGGAACGGACGGACAGCCTGTCACAGCCGCAAGGCTGCTGTCGGGGGGCGTTCACTCTGAGACACATTCCCCGGCATATCTCTTACGGCAGCCGCCGGCCATCGGCGAAAACCTGCCTCCAAGCGAAGATCCGCAGCGACTTCCGCAGCCCTGTTGGCCAGAACGGATCCGTCTCCACCAGATCGCGGACCGCTCGTTCGTCCGCCGCTTCGACAAGCCAAAGCCCGCCGGCCGCCGAGCCGTTTTCGGTCATTGGCCCCGCTGCCAAAATCTCATCGGCACTCTGCTCGAGAAAGGCGAGATGGGCGGCCATATACGCGGCCCGCATCTCCGTCTTGCCAGGATCGTCTTCGAAGAACACCGCAAAGCGCATCGCCTACCCCTCTATCTGTTCGATGGTCATGGTATCCTCCGACCGCACGAGGTGGGATTGGCAAAACGGCAGGGGCGTGCTGCGGAAATGCAGGAAGATTGGGATGACCTGAGGTTGCTCCTCGCCCTCTCGAGGGCGGGATCGCTGAGCCGTGCCGCGGCCGCTCTGCGTCTCGATCCCACCACCATAGCGCGCCATCTCGCGAAGGCCGAGGCCCGGGCGGGCCTGCCCCTATTCGATCGGCCGCCGGGAAGGCTGGAGCCGACGGAGACGGGAGCGCGGCTTATTCGTCTCGCAGCGCAGATCGAGGCTGAGATCCAAGGGGCTGAGGTCGCGCTTGCAGAGAGATCCGGCAAAGCGACGGGCAAAGTCAGGCTCACAGCGGTGCCGCTCTTGGCAAATCGCCTTCTGGTCCCGGCGCTGCCGCGCCTGCGTGAGCGGCATACCGACATGGAGGTCGAATTGATTGCCGAACCCAGAGACCTGCGGCTGATGGAGCGAGAGACCGATATCGCGCTGCGCCTGGCGCGGCCGCGAGGCGAACTCGACTGCCGCGCGGCCCGGATCGGGATGCTGACTTATGCGGTTTATGTCCGGGCCGACGCCGATGCCGAAGCGCTGCCCTGGATAGGCTATGGCGCCAGCATGGCAACGCTCCCCCAGGCGATCTGGCTGGCAGAGCAATCTAGCGAGCCGCCGGCATTGCGGGTCAACGATGCAGAGACCCTGCTGCACGCCGTCCTCGCGGGTATTGGGAAGTCATTGCTTCCCATCGCGGTCGCGGGCTCGCTTCGGGATCTGCGTCGCCTCGACCACGGCCCTGCCCCGAGCCGGGAAATCTGGATGATCACGCACCCGAAACTGAGCGACTTGCCGTCGGTCAGAGCCACCACCGATTGGTTGCGCGACATCATCGCTAAGCTGCCGGGGTGAGCGAATCGGCGGCAGTACCCCACGATTTTCGCAACGGTTCCGCCCGGTCCTGACGGACCGGCCGTCCTGGCCGCCGCGCCACCCGCCGAGGCCAATGGAACGACCAGCGCACGCGGCGGACTTGCCCATATGGCGCTGGTTGGACCGCCCCGGCGCATCGCGGCCTACCCACGGGCGCCGGCACCCGCAGCTCGCCGCGGGAGCAGCAGTGCCACAAGCCGGACGGCAGACGCGGCGCTAGGACGCCCGGGCGGCACGCCCGGGCGGAACAGCCATCCTGCCCCGCCACCTGTAAGGTCCGGAGGTGGCCGTACCTACCCGCTTTACCGAGTTGGGACCGCAGTGTAGTCCTCTCCCGGCAGCCGACCAAAAGTCCACGGAGCCCCTCCCCATGAGCGCGATCATCGACATCATCCCTCGCGAGATCCTGGACAGCCGCGGCAACCCGACGGTGGAGGTCGATGTGGTCTTGGAGGATGGGCAGACCGGCCGCGCCGCCGTTCCGTCGGGGGCGTCCACCGGCGCCCATGAGGCGGTCGAACTGCGCGACGCAGACGCCGAGCGCTACCGAGGAAGGGGCGTTCAAAAGGCGGTCGAGGCGATCTCTGGGGAGATTTTCCAGGCCCTGGCGGGCGTCGACGCCCGGGAGCAGGTGGCCATCGACCAGACGATGATCGAGCTCGACGGCACCCCGAACAAAGGGCGGCTCGGCGCAAATGCCCTCCTCGGCGTCAGCCTCGCCACCGCCAAGGCCGCCGCTGCTGCCTCGGGCCTCGGCCTTTACCGCTATGTTGGCGGGGCCGGCGCCCGCACTCTGCCTGTGCCGATGATGAACATCATCAATGGCGGCGCCCATGCCGACAACCCCATCGACATTCAGGAATTCATGATCATGCCCGTGGGGGCAGAGACCCTTTCCGAGGCTGTGCGCTGGGGCGCGGAGATCTTTCAGGTGCTTAAGGGCGAGCTGAAATCAGCCGGCCACAACACGAATGTCGGCGATGAGGGTGGCTTTGCGCCCAACATCGCCTCGACCCGCGATGCGCTCGACTTCGTCCTGGGCGCTGTTGAAAAAGCGGGCTTCAAAGCCGGCGACGATGTCATGTTGGCCCTTGACGCCGCATCGACCGAGTTCTTCAGGGAAGGCCATTACCACCTTTCCGGCGAGAACACGGTGCTGGAGCCCGCGGCCATGGCCGGGTATCTCGCTAACCTGGTAGAGGACTATCCGATCGTCTCCATCGAGGACGGCATGGCCGAGGATGATTGGGATGGCTGGGTGGCGCTGACCGAGGCGATCGGCGGTCGCTGCCAGCTGGTAGGCGACGACCTCTTCGTAACCAACACCGCGCGGCTGAAGGATGGCATTGCCAAGGGTGCGGCCAACTCGATCCTGGTTAAGGTAAACCAGATCGGCACCCTGACAGAAACGCTTGAGGCGGTCGACACCGCCCACCGGGCTGCCTTCACTGCGGTGATGTCCCACCGTTCCGGCGAGACCGAGGATGCCACGATCGCCGATCTCGCCGTGGCCACCAATTGCGGGCAGATCAAGACGGGAAGCCTCGCGCGCTCCGACCGGCTCGCGAAATACAATCAGCTCATTCGGATCGAGGAAGAACTCGGTGACGCAGCACAGTATGCAGGGCGCTCTGTTCTGCGACGATAGTCGTCGGGGACCGGCCCGATTTTTCGCTTCCACTGCGCAGTGATGCTGCCTATTCTGCAAGCAAGGCAAGAGCAGAGGCAAAACGTCGTGGGCTGGTCATGGGATTGGGGGCAACTTGTGTCGCCGGCAATAGTGCTGGTCCTGATCGCGTGCGCGGTGGTGTTCGCCCATAGCGGGCTGCAGGGCAGCCATGGCCTGGCCGCCCTGCGGGAGGCGGCCGCGGAGGAAACGCGCCTCGCAGCCGAGCTTGCCTCCGTCAGCGCCGAGCGTGCGGAGCTTGCCAACCGGGTGCGGCGACTGGATGAGCGCTATTTGGACCTCGACCTCCTCGACGAGCGCGCCCGCGCGGTCCTCGGTTACATCCGCGAAGACGAGCTGATGATCCGCTAGAGCAGTTTCCAGTCAATCTGAGTCGGATTGGCGTCGCGAAAATGCTTCAAAACAATACCTTAGAGCCCGAGAACCGATGCCATCGGGTCGGAAAACGGTCTGACCGCGTCTGCATTCCTGTCGCACCCGCCGAAGACAACAGCGAAACCGACCGGCTCTAGCGAGGCCAGGTCGGATTTGCCGGCCCGGGCAGCAGCTGACCGCCCCCAACGTGCGGGCGCTGCCTTGCGCGGCCTCCGCCACTGCCTGGGCTGGTCTTATCCCCCTCCGCGATCCCATCGGTGGGCGCGCGCCGCTCCCGGGCGGACGGGCTCAACCCCCACCCAGAGCCGTCTCTGCACGTTCACGCCATCCAGCCATCTTCTCCGTGCACTGCCAGGGTGGAGCCGCTATTCATAGATCAAAGACCGGATCACCGTGCCGGAAGCGACCGCGCACAGCCCTCGGAGGGAGGAGCCCGCATGTCCGCCACCCAATCCGCCAGCGCCGCCAAGGCACCGGCGCCAGACCGCCCTAACGTCCCCTCAACCGAGGAACTCAGTGGCTATTACCGCGACATGCTGCTGATCCGCCGGTTCGAGGAGAAGGCCGGACAGCTCTACGGCATGGGCCTGATCGGTGGGTTCTGCCACCTCTATATCGGGCAGGAAGCGGTGGTCGTCGGCCTGCAATCGCAATGCCAAGACGGCGACCAGGTCGTCACGTCCTATCGCGACCACGGCCATATGCTCGCCTGCGGCATGGACCCGAAGGGCGTCATGGCGGAGTTGACCGGGCGCGAGGGCGGCTATTCCAAGGGCAAGGGCGGGTCGATGCATATGTTCTCGGCCGAGAAAGCCTTCTACGGCGGCCATGGCATCGTCGGCGCCCAGGTGCCCATCGGCGCCGGCCTCGCCTTCGCCAACCGCTATCGCGGCGACGGCAAGGTCACACTCACCTATTTCGGCGACGGTGCGGCAAACCAGGGCCAGGTCTACGAGACCTTCAACATGGCTGCGCTCTGGTCGCTGCCCTGCATCTTCGTGATCGAGAACAACCAATACGCCATGGGCACGGCACAATCGCGGTCGACTTCGACCCCCGCCCTCTACACCCGCGGCGAGGCATTCGGGATCGCGGGCGAGGCGGTCGACGGGATGGATGTCCTGGCCGTTCGCGACGCCGGCGCGCGGGCGGTCGCCCACTGCCGGGACGGCCAAGGCCCATACATTCTCGAGGTCAAGACCTACCGCTATCGCGGCCACTCGATGTCCGACCCGGCGAAGTACCGCACGCGGGAAGAGGTGTCGAAAATGCGCGAGACCCGCGACCCGATCGAGGGGCTCCGCAAGTTGATGCTCGACCAGGGCGCCACCACCGAGGACGCGCTGAAGGAGATCGACCGGACGGTGAAGGCGGAGATCAATGCCGCTGCGCAATTCGCCCAGGACAGCCCCGAGCCCGCCGAGGCGGAGCTTTGGACCGACATCTACGCCTGAGCGCGGGAGAGGATCAGGATGAGCATTCAGGTGCTGATGCCCGCGCTGTCGCCGACCATGGAAGAGGGCAAGCTCGCGAAATGGGTGGTGAAGGAGGGTGACGCCGTCGCCTCCGGCGATATCTTGGCGGAGATCGAGACCGACAAGGCGACCATGGAGGTCGAGGCGGTCGATGACGGGGTCATCGGGCGTCTCCTGATCGCCGAGGGGACGGAGGCCGTGAAGGTCAACACCCCCATCGCCCTGTTGCTGGAGGAGGGAGAGGACCAGACCAATCTCGCCACGCCAGCCGCGAATGGCGCCGTGTCCGCGACGCCTGCACCGAACGGGGTCGCGCCCGCAGCCCCCGCAGCCCCTGCCCCGGATCTCTCTCCCGACTGGCCGGCCGACACGGCGACGACCAAGCAAACGGTGCGGGAGGCGCTCCGCGATGCGATGGCCGAAGAGATGCGTCGCGACGGCGACGTCTTCGTGATGGGCGAGGAGGTCGCGGAGTATCAGGGCGCCTATAAGATTACCCAAGGTCTCCTCGACGAATTTGGCGACCGCCGCGTGATCGACACCCCGATCACCGAGCATGGGTTCGCCGGGATCGGCGTCGGTGCGGCCTTTGCCGGCCTGCGCCCGATCGTCGAGTTTATGACCTTCAACTTCGCCATGCAGGCCATCGACCAAATCGTCAACTCGGCGGCCAAGACGCTCTATATGTCCGGCGGGCAGATGGGATGCCCGATCGTCTTCCGCGGCCCGAATGGCGCGGCGGCGCGGGTGGCTGCCCAGCACAGCCAAGACTACGCCGCCTGGTACAGTCATATCCCGGGCCTGAAGGTCGCGATGCCATTCTCCGCGGCCGACGCAAAGGGGCTGCTCAAATCCGCAATCCGCGACCCGAACCCGGTCATCTTCCTAGAAAACGAAATCCTCTACGGTCGCAGCTTCGACGTGCCGGATGTCGACGACCTGACCATCCCGTTCGGCAAGGCGCGCCTGTGGCGGGAGGGGACGGATGTCACCCTGATCAGCTTCGGGATCGGCATGTCCCACGTCTTGGAGGCCGCCGATGCGCTGGCGGCAGAGGGCATCTCGGCCGAGGTGATCGATCTGCGGACGCTGCGCCCGCTCGACAGCGGGACCGTGATCCGCTCGGTAATGAAGACCAATCGCTGCGTGACCGTGGAGGAAGGCTTCCCCACCTGCTCCATCGGCGACCACCTCGCGGCCCTCGTGATGCGGGAGGCCTTCGACCATCTCGACGCGCCGGTCATCCCGCTGACCGGCAAGGATGTGCCGATGCCCTATGCCGCGAATCTGGAAAAGCTGGCGCTGATCACCCCGGCGGAGGTGGTCGCAGCCGCCAAATCCGTCTGCTACCGCTGAGGGGGCCGCGCGATGCCAACAAACATCCTGATGCCCGCGCTGTCGCCGACCATGGAAGAAGGCACCCTCGCCAAATGGCTTAAGGCCGAGGGGGACGAGATCTCCGCCGGCGATGTGATTGCCGAGATCGAGACCGACAAGGCGACCATGGAGGTCGAGGCGGTCGATGAAGGCCGGCTCGGGCGGATCCTGGTGGCCGAGGGGACCGAGGGGGTGAAGGTCAACGCCCCGATCGCCGTGCTGCTGGAGGAAGGGGAGGACGCTTCGGCAATCCCGGTTGCGGAGAACGCTGCTCCGGGCAACGATCCCGGGCCTGAACCGAGCCCGCCAAAGGCTGCAGAGGCCGCTCCTGCGGTCGTTTCGCCAGCTCCGGGTGCGCCGGCTGGGGCAAATGGCGCGCGCATCTTCGCCTCGCCGCTGGCCCGCCGGATCGCGGCGGAAAAGGGCCTCGACCTCGCCGCCATCACCGGCAGCGGACCCCATGGCAGAATCGTCAAGCGCGATGTGGAGGGGGCGGTTGCCGCACCCAAACCGGCCCCTGCTCCTTCGGCCCCTGCCGGTGCGGCCCTGCCCGTCGGGCCAGATCTCGCGGGGCTCATGAAGACCTATGAGGGCCAGATCGCCGAGGAGATCCCGCTCGACGGCATGCGCAAGACCATCGCTGCCCGGCTGACCGAGGCGAAGCAGACGGTTCCGCATTTCTACCTGCGCCGAGAGATCCGGATCGACGACCTCCTCTCCTTCCGCAAGGAGCTGAACGCCAAGGGCGCAGCGCGGGGCATCAAGCTCTCGGTCAACGATTTCATCATCAAGGCGGGCGCCCTGGCGCTGGAGCAGATGCCCAGCTGCAATGCCATCTTCGCGGGCGACCGTTTGTTGCGGCTCGCGGCCCCCGATGTTGCGGTGGCGGTTGCGGTCGAGGGCGGGCTCTTCACGCCGGTGATCCGGGACGCCGCGGGCAAGTCCCTGGCGTCGATTTCGGCGGAGATGAAGGACCTCGCCGCCCGCGCCCGGGACCGTCGGCTGGCGCCCACGGACTATCAGGGCGGCGCCTTTGCGATCTCCAATCTCGGCATGTACGGGATCGACAATTTCGACGCGGTGATCAACCCGCCCCACGCCTCGATCCTCGCCGTCGGCGCAGGGGTCGAAAAACCGGTGATCAGCGATGGCGCGGTTGCGGCGGCGACGGTGATGTCGGTCACGCTGTCCGTCGACCACCGGGCTATCGACGGCGCGCTCGGCGCGGAGTTTCTGGGCGCGATCGCCGGGTTCCTGGAGGACCCAGTGGCTATGGTCCTCTAGGGCATTTTCCAGCCAATCTGAATCAGACTGGCGTCGCGAAAATGCGTCAAAACACTCCCTTAGAGCGCGACGACCGATGCAATCGGGTCGGACAGCACTCTAGGCTGCCGCACCACCCAACAGCGTTTCGGCGGCCTTGATCGCGGCATCCGCCTGGCTCGGATCCGGCCCGCCGCCCTGCGCCATATCAGGCCTGCCGCCGCCGCCCTTGCCGCCTACCGCCACGACGGCCGCCTTAACCAAATCGACGGCCGAGACCCGGTCGGTCAGATCCTGTGTCACGCCCGCCGCCACTGCCGCTTTGCCCTCGCTATCGGTCACCAGCAGCACGACACCGGTCCCGAGCCGATCCTTGTGGGCATCGATCAGCCCGCGGAGATCCTTGGCCCCGACCCCCTTCAGCGCCTGAGCGAGGAAGGGAATGCCAGCCACATCGCGCACCGCGGGCGCCGCGCCCTCACCGCCGAGAGCGACTTGCTTGCGGAGCTGGGCAACCTCGGCCTCCAGCTTGCGCCGGTCATCCATCAGCGCGCGGAGCCGGTCGGGTAACTCGCCCGGGTCGGCCTTGACCACGGTCAGCGCTTCGCGAAGCGCCCGGTCGCGGGTTTCGAGATAGGCGAGCGCGGCCTGCCCGGTCAACGCCTCGACCCGGCGAATCCCCGCCGCCGATGCGCCCTCGGAGACGATCTTCAACAGGCCGATCTCGCCGGTCTGGCCGACATGGGTGCCGCCGCAGAGCTCCAGCGAATAGGTCTTGCCCGCAGGACCCGCCTCGCCCTCCGGCCGCGCGCCCATGGCGACCACGCGCACCTCATCGCCGTATTTCTCGCCGAAAAGTGCCCGAGCGCCGAGTTTCTCGGCATCCTGCGGCGGCATGATCCGCGTCGTGACCGGCGCGTTCTGGCGGATGTATCGGTTCACCTCCGCCTCGATACCCGTCAGCTCCGCCCCATCGACCGCTTTCGGATGGGCAAAATCGAAGCGCAGCCGCTCCGGCGCCACGAGACTGCCCCGCTGCGCGACATGATCGCCGAGGGCGCCCCGCAACGCCTCGTGCAGGAGATGGGTGGCCGAGTGGTTTGCCCGGATCGCCGCGCGCCGGCCAGGGTGGACGGTGAGGACCGCGGCCTCGCCCTTCACAATCTCACCCTCCTCGACAACGGCATCGTGGACGAAAAGGCCGCCGGCGCGTTTTTTCACGTCGCGAATGCGGGCAAGGCCTGTCACCGTGCGGACCGTGCCCTGATCGCCAACTTGGCCGCCGGATTCCGCATAGAACGGCGTCTGGTTCAGCACGATCTGGACCTCGGCGTTGGTCTGTGCCGAGCCCGCCTCCGCGCCATCGAGCACCAGGGCTGCGACCGTCCCCTCCGCCGCCTCGGTGTCGTAGCCGAGGAACTCCGTGGCCCCGAGCCGCTCGCGCAGGTCCAGCCAGAGGGCGCTTTCCGCCGTCTCGCCGGAGCCGGCCCAGGCCGCCCGGGCCTTTGCCTTTTGCGCCGCCATCGCCAAGTCGAACCCCGCGGTTTCGACCTCGCGGCCCTGTTCGCGCAGCGCATCCTGAGTGAGGTCGAGCGGGAAGCCATAGGTGTCGTAGAGCTTGAAGGCGGTCTCGCCCGGCAGCGCCGCGCCGTCCGGCAGGCGGGCGAGCTCGTCCTCCAAGAGCCGGAGACCCCTGTCGAGCGTGGTGCGGAAGCGATCCTCCTCCAGCTCCAGCGTCTCGGTGATCAGCGCCTCGGCCCGGATCAGCTCCGGATAGGCCTGGCCCATTTGGCGAACGAGCTCCGGCACCAGACGGTGCATCACAGTCCGTTCGCTGCCGAGCAGATGCGCGTGGCGCATCGCCCGGCGCATGATGCGGCGCAGAACATAGCCGCGACCTTCGTTAGAGGGTAGCACGCCATCGGCGATCAAAAACGCCGATGAGCGGAGATGGTCGCCGATCACCCGGTGATGAACGCCGGCGCGCGGGTCCTCGGGGGCTATGCCGGTGGCGTTGGCCGAGGCGTCGATCAGCGCCCGCATCAGATCGTTGTCATAGACGTCGGTGACGCCTTGGAGGACGGCGCTCATCCGCTCAAGCCCCATGCCGGTATCGATCGAGGGCTTCGGCAAATTGGTGCGACTGCCATCCTCGAATTGCTCGAATTGCATGAAGACGAGGTTCCAGATCTCGACGAAGCGGTCGCCATCCTCGTCCGGGCTTCCCGGGGGACCACCGGCGACCGAGGGGCCGTAGTCGTAGAAGATCTCGGAGCAAGGGCCGCAGGGACCGGTGGAGCCCATGGACCAGAAATTGTCGGCAGTGGCGATGCGGATGATGCGCTCGTCCGGCAGGCCGGCAACCTTCTTCCACAGCCCTGCAGCTTCGTCGTCGTCGTGATAGACGGTGACCGAGAGACGCTCGACCGGCAGGCCGAAATCTTTCGTGATCAGCTCCCATGCGAGCGGAATCGCCATCTCCTTGAAATAGTCCCCGAAGGAGAAGTTGCCGAGCATTTCGAAGAAGGTATGATGGCGGGCAGTGTAGCCGACATTGTCGAGATCGTTGTGCTTGCCGCCAGCGCGAACGCATTTCTGTGCGGTCACGGCGCGGGAATAGCCGCGCTGCTCGAGCCCGGTGAAGAGGTTCTTGAACTGCACCATCCCAGCATTGACGAACATCAGCGTCGGATCGTTCCGCGGCACCAACGGCGAGGATGCGACGACCTCATGGCCGTGCTTGGCGAAATGCTCCAGGAAGGTGGTGCGTATGTCGTTCAGCGCGGTCATCGATGGCTCCTAAGGGCGCAGGGCGGCCGGCGCTCCTCATAGCCTTTGGGCTTTGAGCTGTCCACGGTGGCAGGCCTCTGTTCCCGGGCAGACACTGGTGTTCCCTGACAGACACTGGTCGACGCGCGGCAAACCTTGCGTAGGCCGGTTCCGCCCGGCCTGATGGGCCGGCCGTCTGGGCCGCCGCGACCGCCGCCCTGCACGTGGCCACCTATGCGCTCGCGGCGGCGGATCGATCTCTCGGCTTGTGGCGAGTCACCGGCGCCCCGCGGCGGTGCACCCAGCACTGATCTCAAAGCCCGCCGCGCGCGCCTGTCCCGCCACTGACCTCTACGGAAGACGCGGTGCCCTAGGCGCCCGAGCCATCACATGAACCCGGATCGCCGTGCTTCGCGCCGAGCCATCCGTCCTGGTATGGCCGAAAGCTATGCTTCCAGCACCTCATCCTCGCCGCCGCCGGTCACATCGAAATCGAGCCCATGGGCCGCCCGGATCTTATCCTCGATTTGCAGCGCGATATCCGTGTTCTCCCTGAGGAAGGTCTTCGCATTCTCCCGCCCCTGCCCAATCCGCTGATCGCCATAGGAAAACCAGGCACCGGATTTCTCGACCACGCCCGCCTTCACGCCGAGATCGATCAGCTCACCCGTTTTGGAGATCCCTTCCCCGTACATGATGTCGAACTCGACTTGGCGGAACGGCGGAGCCACCTTGTTCTTCACCACTTTGACGCGGGTCTGGTTGCCGGTCACCTCGTCGCGGTCCTTGATCGAACCGATGCGCCGGATATCGAGCCGCACCGAGGCGTAGAATTTCAACGCATTGCCACCGGTCGTCGTCTCCGGGCTGCCGAACATCACGCCGATCTTCATGCGGATTTGGTTGATGAAGATCACCATGCATTTCGACCGCGAGATCGAGGCGGTGAGCTTGCGCATCGCCTGGCTCATCAATCGCGCCTGCGCGCCGACCTGAGCGTCGCCCATATCTCCTTCGAGCTCGGCCCGCGGGGTGAGCGCCGCCACGGAATCGACCACCACCACCGAAATCGCGCCGGAGCGGACCAATGTGTCGGCGATCTCGAGCGCTTGCTCACCGGCATCGGGCTGCGAGATCAACAAATCATCGACATTCACGCCGAGCTTCCGCGCGTAGACAGGGTCGAGCGCATGCTCCGCGTCGATGAAGGCACAAACACCGCCGCGTTTCTGCTCCTCCGCCACCGAATGGAGCGCAAGGGTGGTCTTGCCGGAACTCTCCGGACCAAAGATCTCGATGATCCGCCCCTTCGGCAGCCCACCAATACCGAGCGCGATGTCGAGGCCGATGGAGCCGGTCGGCACCGCCTCGATCTCCATCGCCGCGTCGCGCTGACCGAGCCGCATGATCGAGCCCTTGCCGAAATTCCGCTCGATCTGGGCAAGTGCCGAATCGAGTGCCTTTTGCTTGTCCATGCCCCGCCTCTCATCCAGCTGCAGCAGCCGATCTTTCATTTATCCGACCCTTATCCCACATCGCCCAAAGAGTCGCAAACGCGACTTGTTCAAGAGATGTTCTCATAGATTTTAGCACAAAGAAAGAACAAATGCTGTCTTTCTAGGGTCAGTTGAGCCGCTAACTCTTTACGAACGGTTAAGTCTAGGCACCTAGCCTGCGACCTGTCGCCAGTCTGCTATGTTGATCTCGCTCCGCCACCGATTGGTCCTGCTCGCGCAGACGAAATGCGCCTCGACGGCGCTTGCCGCGGCCCTCGCGCCGCGCATGGATATCGTGATCCGAGGCCATCCGAAGGCCAAACACAGCAATCTGCGACGGTTCGACCGGTGCCTGCGCGGCTATTGCGAGGAGATGGCCGGCGGTCCCGTCGAGACGGTCGCCATGATCCGGGAGCCGGTGGACTGGCTCCGGTCCTGGTGGCGCTATCGCAGCCGCGCGGCGCTCGTGGGCACCGCGCGCTCGACCCAAGGAATGAGTTTCGATGCCTTCGCGCGGGTCTATCTGAGCGGCGACGGACGCGACGAGCGAGTACAAATCGGTCGCCAGGCGCGGTTTCTCTCCCGAGCCGATGGGGCTGTCGGGGTTGACCACCTGTTCCGCCTCGAAGAACTCACGGCCATGACAACTTGGCTCGCCGGGCGCACCGGATGGGACGTTGCGCTTGAGCGGCGCAACGGCTCGCCGCCACCGCCTGGCGATCCGACCCTAAGCTCCGCAACCCGGCGCTTAGCCGAGGAGATCCTCGCCGAGGAGTACCGCCTATGGCACGAAGCGGCCCGGTAGCAGTCAGGCGTCCTGGCCGAGCGTTTCCTTAACCTTGGCCGTTAGCTCCGACAGCGAGAACGGTTTCGGAAGGAAGCTGCAGCCCGGATCGACCATGTTCTTGCGAAAACTCTCCTCCGCATAGCCGGAGACGAAGACCACCGGAAGGCCCGGACGCAGGCCACGCGCCTTTTGCGCGAAGCTCGGCCCGTCGAGCCCGGGCATCACCACATCCGTGACAATCAAATCGACCGGATGCGAAAGATCCGAGACATAGTCCATCGCTTCTTCGGCCGATGCGGCGGCGGTCACCTGATAGCCACGCAGCTTTAGAGCGCGGGACGCGAACGCCCGCACCGGCGCCTCATCCTCCACCAGCAAAACCGCGCCTTGGCCGGTAAGATCGGCGCGCGGCGTCTCGACCGTTGGGACGACGCGGACTTCCTCCTCCTCCGCGCGCGGCAGCAACATCCTAAAGCAAGCGCCGCCGTCTGGCCGGTTCTCCGCCGCGATCGACCCGCCGGACTGCTTAACGATCCCATACACTGTCGACAGCCCCAATCCGGTCCCCTCGCCGATCGGCTTGGTCGTGAAGAATGGATCGAAGACTTTGTCAATCAGTGCCGGATCGATGCCGGTGCCTTCGTCCTCCACGGCGATCTCGACATACTCGCCGGGGGCTAGGGTCGAGGCACCGCTCTCCCCCTCCGCCGTGCTTCGGTTGCGGGTCGTGATATGAATTGTCCCGCCTTGGGGCATCGCATCCCGCGCATTCACCACCAAGTTCATCAGCGACTGCTCGAGCTGTTGACGGTCGGCGCGAACCTTGCCGAGCGCATCGCCATGGCGGACCGAAAGCTGCACCCGTTCGCCGATCAGACGGTCGAGCAGGTACATTGTGTCCGAGAGCACATCAGGCACCGAGAGCAAGGCAGGATTCAGCGTCTGCTTACGCGAGAAGGCGAGCAATTGCTTGACCAACCCGGCGGCGCGGTCGGAGTTTTGCTTGACCTGCATCAGATCGGAATGGTCCGGGTGGCTCGGGTCCTTGCCGAGCAGCAATAGATCGCAATGCCCGGCGACCGCGGTCAGCACATTGTTGAAATCATGCGCCACACCGCCGGCGAGCTTACCTACGGCCTCCATCTTCTGGCTTTGCGCGAATTTATCCTCAAGCTGGCGAAGCTCGTTCGCATCGGTCAGAACGCCGAGCAGACAATCCTCACCCTGCACACGCACTCGCTTCAGCGTAATCTGAACGAAGGCCTCGGACTTTCGCCCGGCAAGGCGCACCATCTCCCCGAGAGGACGCGCCTCGTCGCGGGTCGCCTCCAGAACCAAGAGCGGGATCGGCCGACCGAGCGGCTCCAGCATCAGATCGAGCGGCACGCCGGGGGTCAGATGTTCGCCAAAGAGGTCTCGTGCCGGTGGGTTCATCCAGACCAGACGGCCAGACAGGTCGAGCTGGAAGAGCGCCACCGGCACTGCGGCGAGCCCCGTCGCAGGGGAGTCTTCGATCGAGCTTTCTTCGACATGATCTTCGGGGAAAAGATAGATTTCCTGGGTGCCGTCATGGTCGACGACGACGCTGGAGGTGCAGACCCTGACCGGCCGCTCGGCGCCATCGAGGCTCGGCAGGCGCCGCGTGCCCGACACGATCTTGCCGTTGACGCTCAGCTTCTCCAACACCGGGATAGGGTCGGCACCAAACTGGGCGCGAAAGCTTGCATTGACGGTCGCATCGCCGTTGCAGTCGACCCGCAGATAGGCGAAGCACGCGCTCTCGTAGGTGTCTGCCCGGCGCGCCGGCAAGATGTCGTTCAGCCGGTCGAGAGGCAGGACGCTCCACAACAGATCGTTATTTCCCTGGAGCCGGACGACCAGCGCCGCGGAGCAGCCGCCGTCCACCCGTTCCACCTCGTCGAAGGCGAAACCCACCGCCATCGCGGAGCGCGACAGTCGGTAGATCAACGCCGGATCGACATCGACGATCTGCGACAGCCGCTCCGTCAAGGCCCCCTCGGCGCGGGCGGCGTCGGCCATGGCCCGATTGCTCCAATTCACCCGGCCGGACGCGTCGGATATCGTGGTCGGCGCCTCCTGCAGCGCGAGGCGCTGGCGCAGATCCGAGGCGGCGCTGGGGGAGGACCACGCCTCGGTCACGAAGAGCGCGGTGAGGGTCAGCAACATGCCGAGCGCCACGGCACCGCCGAGGATCAGCGGGTCGGCATGATCGTAGGCCACGAAACCAAGCGATGCAGGACCGAGGGCCGCCACCGATATAGGCGGCAGCAACCCCAGTATCACCGCACCGAGCAGATGGGCATATCCCGTCCGCGTCAGGCCCGTACCGCTTTGTGTCGTTGCATTCGCCGTTGCACTGCCAAATGCCATCCTGCACCCGTTATGCCGCCTGCTGCGAAGATGCTCTGCCAAAAGGGTTAACCAAAAGGTAACCGATCCTAAGCCGATCTTACCGGGAACAGCCACTCCCCGACCTGACCAGGCGCGCGGCAAAAAAGCCGTCTCCCCCCCGGTTGGGTGGAAGATCCAACGTCCCGTCGACGTGGATATCTCGCCTGCGCGAGAGAAAGTCGTCGATCTGCGCTGCATTTTCGCCGGGAAACAGCGAGCAAGTGGCATAGACGAAGCGCCCACCGGGGCGAACGAGGCCGCTCGCCTGATCGAGGATCTGGGCCTGCATCCGCATCAAGGACCGAAGCCGTTGCCGGCTCAGGCGCCACTTCGCGTCCGGGTTTCTCCGCCAAGCGCCGGAACCGGAACAGGGCGCATCGACGAAGACCAGATCACAGCGATCTGCGAGCGATGGCAGTTCGCGGGGTCCGACGGTCTCAACCTCGAGGCCGGCCCGAGCCGCCCGCGGCGCAAGTTGCTTGAGCCGATGCGGATCCGCATCATGGGCGAGGAGGCGGCCCTTGCCACCCATGTCGGCCCCCAGGGCCAGGGTCTTACCGCCGCCGCCCGCGCAGAAATCCAGCACCGTCTCGCCCGGCTCCGCCTCGGCGAAGGCTGCCGCGGCTTGGCTGGCAGCATCCTGGATCTCGACCAGACCGTCCAAATAGGCGCGACAGGCCGCCACCCTGCGCGCACCGGAGGTGATCCGCAGGGCCAGGGGCGCCAGATCCACCGGCGTGGCAGCGATCCCATCCTCCGCCAAAGCCGCTAGCGCCGCGGCGGGGTCGGCCTTTAGCCGATTGACCCGAAGATCGAGCGGTGCCCGCTGGCGCAGCGTTGTCAGCGCGTCCTCGGTCAGATGCGACAGATCAGGCAGCAGCCAGTCGGGCAGATCCAAGCGCACGCCCCTGGGGGCCGTATCGAGATCGAGGCGGAGCGCGGCCGTCTCCGCCTCGGTCAGCGGCGCGGGCGCATGCGCGCTGCCATCGAACAGACCGGCAAGGTCGCACCCGTCCAAGGTCAGGGAGCCAATCAAGGCAGCACGCCCATCCTCCGGCCCGCCACCCGTTACCCAGAAAGCCGACCGCAAGCGGCGTGTGGTGTCATAGACAAGATCAGCAATCGCTCTTCGATCACCGGAGCCGGCATAGCGGTTTTCCCGACCCCAACCAGCCAAGACGCGATCAAGACCGGCCGCGCCAGTGCGCCACCGGTCGATCACCGCGATAGCCGCCGCAACCCGGGCTGCCGGCGTCACGACCGGCGGCCTGCGCCGCCGCGCGACAGCGCACCGGCCAGGCTCAGTTGTTCAGGACTTCCAGATTGACGCCGAAGGTCACCGCACCGATCACATCGCCCGAGTCCGGATCGGTGACCGAGAGACTGACCTGCGTCTGCACGAGCTGGGTCGACTCGTCGAACTCCAGTTCCGACACATGGACCGAGCCGGGGCCCTTCAGATAGGTTTCGAGATATTTTGCCTCGTCGCCCTGGAAGAAGTCCGAGGTCGGGTCGGAGATAGCGACGTTCAGCCCATGCTGATCCATCACGATAATCTCGGTGATGACACCCGACGACGACTCGCGCCGGTCGCGCAAGATCACCGACGCCTGCCGGCCCAGCAGATCGCCAACCATTGGGCCGCGGCTGCCCCCGGTCACCCATTCGTTGTCGAGCTTTTTGATGCTGAATTTCGAGATCCGCTCATAGGTCCGGTTTTGCTCGCGGATTGCGAAGATGATCACCGGATCCGTGATCCACTCCTGCAGCTCGCCGCGGGCCACCTCGAAAACCAGCTCGGCAAACTCGGGTTGCGCCTCGTCCGGGAGGCTCCATTTACCCTGGGCCACTGCTGGCCTGCTCGCCCCAAGGGCGATCAGCAGGACGGCCGCAAAAAAACCTACCATCCGGTAAATGTGCCGGTGGCTTGCCACGCCCAATTCGCGAGCATTGCGGACTGCATAGGCGATCATCGCGCCTAACCTCCTTTAGGTTGTGTTCGGATCAGATGATACACACAAAAGAGGCACATCTTTGGCCACGCAGCGGTCTCTGCCATGGCATCTGACACAATCGCTTCGAAACAGTGGCGCGCATGCTGCGCATTTTCATCGGCGAGATCCAGAATCGGCGACCCGCCCCCGACTTACTTTGCCGTCACGCACCACGGTAATTCGGGCTTTCCCGCGTGATCTGCACGTCGTGCACATGACTTTCACGCAAGCCTGCCCCGGTAATCTTCACAAACCGACACCCTTGACGCATGCTGTCAACCGAGCGGTGGCCGGTATAGCCCATTGCAGCGCGCAATCCACCCACAAGTTGGTGCAACACCGACGCAGTCGCCCCTTTGTAGGGCACCTGTCCCTCGATCCCCTCAGGAACCAGCTTCTCGCTGGCGACCTCGGCTTGGAAGTAGCGATCGGCCGAGCCGCGCGCCATTGCCCCGACGCTTCCCATGCCCCGATAACTCTTGTAGCTGCGGCCCTGATAGAGAAAGACTTCACCCGGCGCCTCGTCGGTGCCCGCCAGCATCGACCCGATCATGGCACAATGCGCGCCGGCCGCAATTGCCTTCGCGAGATCGCCGGAAAATTTGATGCCGCCATCGGCGATCACCGGCGTGCCGGTTCTCGCCGCCTCTTCGGCACAATCCATCACCGCGGTCATTTGTGGCACGCCCACACCGGCAACGATTCGCGTGGTGCAGATCGAGCCCGGGCCGATCCCGATCTTCACGGCATCGGCGCCGGCGTCGATCAATGCCCGGGTCGCCTCGGCGGTCGCGACATTGCCGGCCACCACCTGCACCGCATTCGAAAGCGCTTTGATCCGCGACACCGCAGCCGCCACCGCGGCGGAATGACCGTGGGCGGTGTCGATCACGATCAGGTCGACCCCCGCATCGATCAGCGCCTGGCTGCGCGCGAAACCCTGGTCGCCCACGGTCGACGCCGCGGCGACGCGCAGGCGCCCCATCTCGTCTTTGCAGGCATGGGGGTTCAGCACAGCCTTCTGAATGTCCTTCACGGTGAGCAGCCCTGTGCACTCGCCCGCGTCGTTGACGACCAGAAGCTTCTCGATCCGCCGCGCCTGCAACAGCCTCTTGGCGCCGTCCAGATCCACCGGTTCTCGCACCGTCGCCAGGCTCTGTGCGGTCATCAAATCGCGAACCGGCGTCGCCGGATCCTCGGCAAAGCGCATGTCGCGATTGGTGAGGATCCCGACCAGACGGCTGCCCGCATCCACGACCGGAAACCCAGTGATGCCATGGTTCCGCTGTGCTGCCAGGGCGTCCGCCAGGGTTTGATCCGGCCGCAACGTGATGGGGTTATAGACCACCCCGCTTTCAAAGCGTTTGACCTGCCGGACCTGGGCCGCCTGCTCTTCGAGCGTCATATTGCGATGGACCACGCCAATCCCGCCAGCCTGGGCCATGGCGATGGCCATCGCCGATTCCGTCACCGTGTCCATCGCCGAGGAGATCAGCGGGATGCGCAGCTCGATCGTCGGCGTGACCCGGGTGCGCGTGTCGGCGTTGGCGGGCATGACCTCGGAGGCGCCGGGGACCAGCAGCACATCGTCGAATGTCAGCGCCTCACGAATCTCCATCAGGGGCTCTCCCGGGATTTCGGTGTTGGCGGGTCCCTATCTCACTTTGCGCAAGCCTTGGGAAGAGGCACCGCGCATATCAGGCGAGCATGATAAAGAGGCTGAAGCCGAGATTGGTCATCGCCGCGATGCCAAGCGCCGTGAAGGTCATCACCATGCCCCCGACACGCCATCGGAATACCTCCGGCTCGCCGCTCACGCCATAGGCATGGGCGGCCCGCCCGGCCAACAGCAAGAGTCCAATGAGATTGATCAGCCAGCCCGGCCGGTCCTGTAGCTCCGCCAATGCCATCAAGATCAGGCAGAGCGGGGCATACTCGGCGAAATTGGCATGGACCCGCATGCGCCGCTGCAGCGCTCGGTCGCCACCGTCGCCGAGGGCGACCCGCGCGCCACGCCTTGCACCGATCACTCGAAAGCTGAGCACCAGAAACAGAACTGCCAGCAAAGCCGCATAGACCGGCGTATAGACCACCATCCTCACCCCTCCTCGGGCCTAGTCGACGGCGAAGACGCCCTCGACCTCGGCCGCCACATCGTATGGAAGCGCCGCAACCCCGATTGCCAAGCGAGTGTGTCGACCTGCTTCGCCGAAGAGATCGATGAAGAGGTCCGACGCGCCATTCGCCACCTGCGATTGGTCGTGGAAACCCGGCGCCGAGTTCACGTAGACGCCGATGCGGACGCAGCGGCGGACCCGGGTCAGATCGCCGTCCAGCGCCACCGAGAGCTGCGCGATCACGTTGAGTGCGGCGAGCCGCGCGGCCTCTCTCCCTGCATCGAGATCGTAGACCTGCCCGACCTTGCCGATATAGCGCCGTTCGCCGTTCCACTGGGAAAGCTGGCCGGTGACGAAGATCAGATCCGCCTCGCGCACGAAGGGCACGTAATTGGCACCGGGCAAGCTCGGCTCCGGCAGCGCGATTCCCAGACTTTCCAGCCGTGCGGTGACGCTGCCCATTCTATCCCTCCAAGAACGTTTTATTGGCCGCCCCGGCCTGGGACATGGAGAAAACCCGGCTTAGGTGGCAGCGGGTTCGATCGATCTCGCCGACCTGCACCGGGGCCCCGTCGGAGTTGATGATCGACGCCGTCGCCCGCATGGCATCGCCGGGAAAGACCGGGGCCTCGTGAGTATGGATAAACGAAACCGGGTCGCCGATGGCGGATCGCCCCTCCGAGAGACCGTACCGATGGCCCACGAAGCAGAGCTGATAGGCTTTGGCGAAACACGGGAAATCGTTCGCATCCGATAGCGCCGCGCGGGCGGCCCCTGCCCCATCGCGCACTCCCTCGGTCCGAGAGAGACTGCCGAAGCTCGCGGCGCCTTTAGAAGTTTGCACCGCAGCCATGGGGGCGCATATGCCGGCATGCAGCCGCTCGATCCAGATCTGGTCAGGCATGACCCGCCGGATCTCGAAGTCCTTGATGTTGCCGCGCTGCTTCTCGACCAGCGGCTCAGAGGTCCAGACGAACGGCGCCAACAGAACCGCAGGTGCAGAGATCTTCATCGGCCTCCCCTCCAAACCGCTCTCGCGGCAGGCATCTGCAGCGCCCCGGCGCCATCCGCTGCCAAAGCCGCGCGCCAGGCTGGACTTCGCCCGCGCGATTGATAGCTTGGCGCCGCCGGCGGGTCCACGGGGGAGAGGGACAGGTCGGACCGGCCGAAAGGGCGGAAGAGAGCGGGCGGGCGCACGGGGGCGAACCGGCATGGCCGGGCACGGATATGAAACGGGGCGACTCGACCTTCCCTTCGTCGGCGTGGCGACCTTTGGGAAGCGCCCTTTGGTCACCGATTGGGCGGCCATCGATGCGGAGGTGGCGGTGATGGGCGCGCCCTTCGACTGCGGCACCCAATGGCGAGCGGGCGCGCGGTTCGGCCCGCGCGCGGTGCGTGAGGCCTCGACCCTCTTTAGCTTCGGCCATGCGGGCGCCTATGACCACGAGGATGACGTGACCTATCTCGATGGGGTCCGGATCGTCGATATCGGCGACGCGGACATCGTCCACACCGACACGGAGCGAAGCCACGCCAACATTCAAACCGGCGTCGAGGCGATGCTGAGCGCCGGGGCGTTGCCGGTGGTGGTTGGCGGCGATCATTCCGTCAACATCCCCTGCATCCGCGCCTTTGCGGGGCGGGGTCCGATCCATCTCCTGCAGATCGATGCGCATCTCGACTTCGTCGACGAACGTCACGGGGTCCGCCACGGCCATGGCAACCCAATGCGCCGCGCGGCCGAGCAGGCGCATGTGACCGGGCTGACCCAGCTCGGCATCCGCAATGTCAGCTCCACGGCGCGCGAGGGATATCAGGATGCGCGGGCGATGGGCGCCGACATCCTCTCGGTCCGCCAGGCCCGGCGTTTGGGGCCGGAAGGCATGCTCGCCCGGCTGCCGAAGGGCGCCGCGGTCTATATCACCATCGATATCGACGCCTTCTGCCCGTCCATCGCGCCAGGGACCGGCACGCCCTCCCATGGCGGGTTTCTCTACTACGAGGTGCTGGAGATCCTGCAGGGCGCCGCCCGAGGGCATGAGATCGTAGGACTTGACCTGGTCGAGGTCGCGCCCGATTACGACCCGACCGGCGGGACGCAGATCTTGGCGGCGCAATTGCTGCTTAATCTGTTGGGCTTTATCTTTGAGGCACGGGGGGGTGCGGGCGGATGATCGTCTTCAGCTTCGGTATCACGAAATCGGGCTCAACGCTGGCGTTCGAGCTCGCGAAAGGCGTCGCCACAAGCGCGGGCTATGAGCAGACGCTGCTGCCCGAGGAACTGATGTACCGCGACGGGCGCATCAATTTCGTGCAGCGCCAGTGGCCCGAGACCTTGGACCAGCAGGTCGCGTTGACCCGCGACAAGCTGATCATCGTCAAGACCCATGCGAACCAGCCCTATAAATGGCGTAAGCGCTTCGCCGAATGGGCCGAGCAAGGGCTGGTCGGCGCACACGCCAATTCGCGGGACCCACGGGACATCTGTCTCTCGATGCTCGATGCCGGGGTGAAGGCGCGGCGCAATGGTCGGAAGGCTTTTGCTGATGTGGTGACGCTCGACGACGTGATCCCGCGGATCCAAAAACAGTTCAAGACCTTCGAGCAGTGGCGCGGGCTGCCGAATTGCCTTGTGCTCAGGCATAAGGAGAATGCCGAGAACCCGGACACGGCGATTGCGCGGATTGCGCGGCATCTCGGGGTGACCTGCAATGCCGAGGCGGTGAAGCGCCACGCCTTCGAGGATGCGTTCACGCAAAAGAACAAGGCGGTGCCGGACCGGTGGCGGAGCGAGTTGTCGGAGGCGGATCTGGCGCGGCTGAACGAGGCCTTTGCCGACTACTTGACCGAAGAGAGCCGGTCGGACCCGTTCGAGATCGAGGCCGCCGCCAGTTAGAGGGCTCTCCGACCCGATTGTATCGGCGCTCGCGATCTATGACATTGTTTGGGTGCATCTTTGACGATGCCAATCTGAGGCAAATTGGCTGGAGTTGCTCAAGTCTGCGCCTCCCGGGCTCCGCGCGTCGGGGACGGATCGAGACGCCCGGCCTTTCCACCGCGAATGGCCGCGTCTGTCTCCCGGCCCCTGGCTCCCGCGGCGCGCGCGGCCGGCTCCGAAACTTGCGCATTTGGCACCGCCGCGGGCGCCACGCGGCCTCGCCACACCAGGCAGCACCGGCAGCCCGCCGCGGGAGCGGACGTGCCACAAGACCGGAGGCAAACGCGGCGCCTTGGACGGCCGGGCGACAGCCCGGGCGGAACCGGTGCGCAGGGTGCAGGCGACTGTCAGTCCGCTGCGATGGTACCGGAGACTGCGCGCCTTCCTCCGCTGCGGCACCCGCACCGACTGTCTTTGTTCTCAGCGTGGCCCGTTCCGAAAAGGTTCGGACGGATCCAACCCAGACACCTCGACCGGCGCAATCAGATCCGCACCGTTCACCGCATCAGACGCATGGTGCTGAGGCGAGACTACCTGGAAGGTCGCCGACACAAAGCGCAGTATCTGCCAGGCAATCTCGCCCTCCGCCGTCAGCGCGTCGCACAACACACACGCGTCGGCACGAAGCCACGTCGACCGTCCCAACAGCGCACCGACCCCCGACCGCCATCAATCTAGAAAGGCGCGCAGATCGCTCCTGCCCGGCCGAAGAAGCCCGCCGCCCCGTCCGCTGGCATCTCGGTCCCCGCGGCGCGGTCACGGCTCCCAAGCGGGTAACGGCGCGGTAGAACCAACCTCCTCCGCTTCTCTCAAGGGCCCAGCAGCAGCAGTGCGGAACCCGGTGGCCACCACATAGATCTCGGCGCTGTCCGACCGACTCGCCGGCGGTTTGACATGGCGCACGGTCGCAAAGCCCCGCTTCAGCCGCGCCAAGAGATCGCCTTCGGTCCCGCCCTGAAGGACCTTAGCGACGAAGCCCCCACCCTCGGCCAACACGGCAAAGGCGAACGCCGCCGCCGTCTCCGCCAGCGCGACGATCCTGAGATGGTCGGTCTGACGGTGCCCCGTCGCCGGCGCCGCCATATCCGAGAGCACCAGATCGGCCGGCCCGCCCAGCGCCTCGGCGATCCGCGTCTCGGCTCCTTCCTCCAGGAAGTCGAGCTGCAGGAGCGTGACGCCGGGGATCGGCTCCATTTCCAACAGGTCGGCGCCGACCACCATGCCGGTGGCCCGGTCCCGCCGCACCCCCTCCGCATTCACGCGTTTCGCGGCCACCTGGCTCCAACCGCCGGGTGCAGCGCCCAGATCCACGACCCGCAGGCCCGGACGTAGCAGGCGCGCCTTATCGTCGAGCTCCAAGAGCTTAAACGCGGCGCGCGACCGATAGCCATCCGCCTTAGCGCGATGCACATAGGGATCGTTGAGCTGCCGCTGCAGCCAGCGGGTCGAGCCGAGCTTCCGCCCCTTCGCGGTCTTCACCCGCACCTTCAGCGCCCGCTGCCCGCGGCCGGACCCGCCGCCCGCCGGACTCACGCCTCGCCGCCCCGGCGCTTGTGCAACAGGCCATAGAGCAACCCCTCCCGCAGTCCGCGATCGGCGATGCGTAGCCGCGGCGTCGGCCAGAGCCGCAGGATGGTCATCAGAATCGCGGCGCCGGAGATGATCAACTCCGACCGACTCGACCCTATTCCCGGATGCCGCGCTCGGGAGCCGCCATCCATCCCGATCAGCCGTGCCGAAATCTTCGCGGCATCCGGTGCGCCCAGCCACAATCCGTCGACGCGGCTGCGGTCATAGCTCGTCAGCCCCAGATGCAGCGCCCCAAAGGTCGTCGCAGTTCCGGAGACGCCGATGATCTGCAGCCGGTCCATCATCCCCTCCGGATCGCGGCGCGCAAATGGGTCGAAAGGCGAGAGCTTTTCCACCACAAAGGCCGCCATCTGCTCGAATCGAACCGCATCGCCCTCGATCTCGGCAAACCGGTCATGCAGCGTAGAGACCCCCAGCGGCAACGAAATCCAATCGCTGACATGGGCGGCGGCAGCCCGCGCAGTCGGATCCTCCTCCCCCATCGGGGCAAGCGCACGGATCAATGCCTGGCGCCGCGCCGACGGAGTATGGCTCATATCGACCCAAATCAGCTCGGTCGAGCCGCCGCCGATATCGAAAACCAAAAGCTGTTCGGCCTGCGGATCGACCAGGGGCGCGCAGCCTGCAACCGCCAAGCGCGCCTCATCCTCCGCCGATATGATGTCGAGGGTCAGCCCCGTTTCCCGCTGCACGCGCCGGGCAAAGGCGCGGCCATTGCCCGCCCGCCTGCAGGCCTCGGTCGCGATCAGCCGCGCTTCCGACACCCGATGCTGGCGGATCTTGCCCGCACAGATCCGGAGCGCTTTGATCGCCCGATCCTGGGCTGCCGGGGACAGCAGGTTAGAGGCGAGCACCCCCTCGCCAAGCCGCACGGCCCGGCTGAAAGCGTCCTTTACGCGAAAGCCTTCGCCATCGGGCTCGACCACCAACAGGCGACAATTGTTGGTTCCGAGATCCAGCGCAGCGAGCGGTCCGTCCTGCCGGGACGATGCCGGGTGGTGGCCCTGGCTCCGCGCGGCCGAGGCCCTGCTCGTCTGCTCCCGGCCCACTGCTTCCCTGCTCCGACCTTGCCCAGGCGACAACCCCTAAGCTGTAAGCGGTTGAGACAGTTGCGGCAAGGGGGCGCATGGCGTGAGCAAAAGAGAGGCCGCACCGCGTCGCGATTCGGTCGACTAGCGGCGAGCAACCCTGGGCGGAGGGGCGAGATCAGCCGCAGCCAGCCGCCGCAACCTTGATCGCCTGCGGCTCGATCCCCAGCGCGCGGCAAACCTGCCAGGGCAGGTCCGGCTTGTTCAGCGTGTAGAGATGCAGATGCTCCACCCCCGCCTCCAGCAGTTCGTCGCATTGCTCGGTCGCGATGGCAACCGACAGCAGGTCGTGATCCTCCATCGTCTCGGCATTGCGATAGGCGGTGTGCATCCAATCCGGCACGCTGGTCTGACAGCGAGCCGCGAAGTTCACCATCTTCTCGAAATCGTCGACCGGCAGGATACCAGGGATGATCGGCACCGTGATCCCGGCCGCGGCACAGGCGTCTCGGAAGCGATAGAACGCCTCGTTGTCGAAGAAGAACTGCGTGATCGCGCCGGCAGCGCCCGCATCGATCTTGCGCTTCAGATGGTCGATATCCGCGGACATCGAGGCGGCCTCCGGGTGTTTTTCCGGATAGGCGGCGACGAAGATTTCGAACTGGCCCAGCCGGGCGAGCGCGTCGACCAGGTCGGCCGCCCCCTCGAACCCGCCGGGATGAGCCGTGAAGCGGTCGGCGCCACAGGGCGGGTCGCCGCGCAGGGCTACGATCCGGCGGCAGCCGAGCTTCTGATAGCCTTTGGCAACCCGGATCACCTCGTCCTTCGTGGCCGAGACGCAGGTAAGATGGCCTGCAACCTCCAGCCGCGCATGCTCCCGGATCGCGAGAATCGCCGACATCGTCCGGTCCCGGGTCGAACCGCCGGCGCCATATGTGACCGAGACGAAGCGCGGCGCCAGTGGCGCCAGGCGCTCGACCGAGGCCCAGAGTTGACCGGCCGATTTCGGCGTTTTCGGCGGGAAGAACTCGAAACTGATCCTCGGGCGCGATTCGGAACGTGCCATGCCTGTTATCCTGATCGGCGCGCCGGGGCCGCTTAGGGCCGGGCGCTGAACATCGTTTTTGATATCGATTGCTGCAGGGCGGTTCTACTGTGCGGAAAGCGACAGTTCAAGGCGCTTGACCGACGCAGGTGCAACTGCGCCAAAACCGCACCACCGCCCGCAGGCTATCGCTCTTCGACCACCACCTTGCGCAGATAGTTCAGATGGGCGTCGACGATCTCCTCGGCGTGACAGATCTGCGATTTATCGATGTGGAGGCGGACGGTGATATCATCTTCGAACTCCGCATTTGTGCTGCATGACATGATTGGAGCGCGGAGATCCTTGCACTCTACAGTCTGTAGATAGCCGATAGGGACTTGGTCCGGGTAGTAGTGGGGGCGGGCGATGTATTTCATCGGGACGTCAAACGCTACATATCTGCCCTTGGTCAAATCCCGGGTGGGGCTGCAATCGACGTATTCATGCGCCGTCATGCGGATGATCCGCTCCGCCTCCTAGGGCACCCGTGCCGTCGGCGACCGCGGCGGTGGGTGGATGTGGTGGTGCCCTGACTGTGAGTGACCAGCACGACCAGCAGCACCAATCCGCAGGCGACGAGGATAAAGACTGTCGTCATCGCAAAATCTCGCCGGACCACGTGACCGCCGGAAGGGGTGTTCCTCGACATCTATCGTCGATCATTTCGGCACGCGTGGGTCAGGGCGAAACCACCCGCCATGGGATGCCGATTAGCCACGGGGTCCCAATATCTTAGCGGCGCCCGGCTTTATGTCGCGAAATCGCGGTGCCAGGTCGAAATCACACCGTCGAAACCGCGCGCCACCGCGTAGCAGTGGATGGATTGTCGCAGTGCTCGGCGGGGGCTGCCGGGGGCGTTGGGGGCGCGAATGCCGCAGATGCAGATCGTCTATTGGCGGGACATCCCTGCACAGGTGATCGTCAAACAGGGTCGCAAGGCTGCCAAGCGCCAATTGCCCGAGCGCTTCGAGCAGGCAATTGACAGATGCGCGATGAAGGTTGGCGCCCGGGACACGGATGCCTATTTGGCCGAGTGGCGGAAGGGGGAACCCGTCACGGTTGAGGGCGATCCGGAGGAAACGGTCGCCGCCGAGGCCGCGCGGCTCGACCGGGAATTCGACGCCGACACGATAAAAGGCCTGATCGCCAATGGCGGCTGGCACGCCCCGCAGGGATGACAGGAGACGGACTGATGGCGAAGATTTTCGATTTTTTCACCGCCCGGGGCGCGGTCCGTCCGACCGAAGGGATTGCCGATCTGATCGACGGCTTCTCGGTCGAGGTGATGCCCCGCACCGCCGCGAAGGTGGAGAGCTTTGTCGAGATCCTGCCACGGGGCACCCGGGTCTATGTCGCCCATATCGACGGCACGCCGATCGAGGACATGGTCGCCACCGCCAAGCGCATCGCTGGCGAGGGTTTTTCGGTGATGCCGCATTTTCCGGCGCGGATTATCGCCGATGAGACTATGCTGGAGGATTGGATCGCCCGCTATCAGGGGGAGGCCGGCGTCGATCAGGCGCTGTTGCTCGCCGGTGGGGTCGATAAGCCGAAAGGTACCTTCCACTCCTCGATGCAGCTCATGGAGACCGGTGCCTTCGACCGCGCGGGTTTCAAGCGTCTCCATGTGGCCGGGCATCCGGAGGGAAACCGCGACATCGACCCAAAGGGCGGCGAGCGAGCGGTGATGGAGGCGCTGCGCTGGAAGCAGGCCTTCTCCGAGCGCACGGATGCCGAAATGGCGATTGCGACGCAGTTCCTGTTCGAGGCCGGGCCGGCGGTCGATTGGGCCGAGCGGGTGGCCGCAGCCGGCGTGTCGCTGCCGATCCATATCGGCGTGGCGGGACCGGCGAAGCTGCAGACCATGATCAAATTCGCGATGGCCTGCGGGGTCGGCCCCAGCTTGCGCGTGCTGCAGCGGCGGGCGGCGGATGTCACCAAGCTGGTGCTGCCGTTTACGCCCGAGGAATTCCTCTGCGATCTGGCGCAGCTCAAGGCGCAGGGCCGCGCGAGCAATGTCGCGCAGATCCACTTCTTTCCGCTCGGCGGCATCGCCAAGACGGCGGAATGGACCGCCGAATTCGGCAAGCGCCCGGCGGCCCAGGCTGCCGCCATCTGACACGCGACCGGCGGCGGCCCGTGCAGGGCCGCCCCACCGACACTGTCCCGGGCGAAGACCCAGGACCACGACCACCCCACAACCCAGCCGACAGCAAAGGGCCCCGCCCATGACCCGCACCATTGTCGAGTCGCAGTCCAAAACCGTGGTGATTGGCTTTGAGGAGCCGTTCTGCGTGATCGGCGAGCGGATCAACCCGACCGGGCGCAAGAAGCTCGCGGCGGAGCTGGAGGCGGGCGATTTCTCGACGGTGGAGAAAGACGCGCTGGAGCAAGTTGCCTGCGGGGCGGCGGTGCTCGATGTGAATGCAGGCGTGGTTTACAACTCGAACCCCAACCCCAACGAGACCGAGCCGCCCTTGATGCGCAAGATGATCGAGTTGGTGCAGGGGCTGGTGGACGTGCCGCTCTGCATCGACAGCTCGGTGCCCGCAGCATTGCAGGCGGGGCTCGAGACGGCGGCGGGCCGACCGCTCTTGAACTCGGTGACGGGGGAAGAGGAGCGGCTCGAGATCGTGCTGCCGCTGGTGCAGAAATACAATGTGCCGGTGGTGGCGATCTCGAACGACGATACCGGGATCTCCGAGGATCCGGATGTCCGCTTCGAGGTCGCCAAGAAGATCGTCGAGCGCGCGGCAGATTTCGCCATTCCGGCCCATGACATCGTGGTCGATCCGCTGGTGATGCCGGTGGGGGCGATGGCGACCGCGGGGCAGCAGGTTTTTGCGCTGGTCCGGCGGCTGCGGGAGGAGCTGGGGGTCAACACCACCTGCGGCGCGTCGAACATCTCCTTCGGCCTGCCGAACCGGCACGGCATCAACAACGCGTTCCTGCCGATGGCGGCGGCGGCGGGCATGACCTCGGCGATCATGAACCCGGTCAGCCAGGGCGCGAGCGCGAAGAAGATCCAGGAGAAGGTGGCCGCGCTCGCGGCGCTGGGGATCACAGTGCCGGAGGACGCGGATTGGGACGCGCTGGCGCCTCATTTGGGGCTCACCTCGACCAAGGCGACGCCGTCGAAGGAGATCGAGGCGATCAAGGCGGCCGACTTCCTGCTGAACTGCGACCCATCCGGCGCGAATTGGATCAAGTTCAACAAACCGGCTGCCGCCCCGGGACAGGCGGAGGGCGCCCGCGGCGCCCGCGAAGGTCGCCGGCGCCGCCGCGCTTAGATCAGACTGCCGGTGGTCCATCAGGCTTTGGCCAATGACCGGTCCCGCCGGCCGCCCTGAAACTCTGAGACACCGAAGGAAGGTGGGCGGTTCCGCCGGATGCCTGTCGGCCTCCGCCGTCCCGGGCGCCGCGTCGACCGCCGCGCCCCTGGCACCATGGCGCTCGCGGCGCGCTTCGACGGTGTCCCTGGCGGCGCCGCCGCCGGGCGCCTGGCGGCCGTCCCAAAAGCGCCGGTGCCCGTTCTCCGCCGCGAGCGCCTATCCCACCACGGGCCAGGTGGCTGTCGCGGCGGCCCCGAGGCCGACTAGGGCGATCACGGATCCGTGAAGCGCCGCATTCCCGCCGCATCTCCCCAGCATAACAGCGCGAGTGTACCGGCGTGGGGACGCCAACCTTGAAGATTGTCGAGGATAGGTGGGACCGGCTCGTGATCGAGGACCGGCCTCATTTGATGGCGGCCCTGATCTGGAGCATGGCGGCGATCTGCGCTTATGGCGCGGTCAGCGGCGACGGGATCGACGAGACCTGGAAGCGCTGGCTCCTCGGCGTCCTGGCGCTCGGTATCGGCGCCCTTGCCTACGCCAAAATGCCTTACGCCCGTATCACCTTCGACCGTCTTGCCGGCACCGTAGAGCGCCGCCTCGCCTATCTCGACCGGGCGCGAACGGCAACCTGGCCCCTCTCCAGCCTGGACCATGTCCGCTACGATGCAACATGGTCCGATCACGCCCGCATGATCCGCCTGGTGATCGAGATCGATGGCGAGGGCGTGGTGCCGCTGCAAAGCGCCTATTCGTCCGACCGCCGCCGACCGGGCGAGCCCGACATCGCCGAGCGCGTTGCCGCCTGGCTCACCGAGCCGCCCTCGGTGGAGGAGACCTAGCGCGCTTTCCGACCCGATTGCATCCGTTCTCGCGCTCTAAGATACCGTTCGGGCGCCGCTTCCCGACGCCAATCCGGGTCGGATTGGGTTGAGAATGCTCTGCACGACGCCGAGCTCAGCAGTCCGGCACAATATCTTCCGGCTCAGTCGCCGCCAGCACCAAATGGTTCATGCTCGCCGCCGGACGGTCGCAGCCGGCCTCACCGACGATCTTCGCCGGCACACCCGCGACCGTCTTGCATTCCGGCACATCCTTCAGCACCACCGAGCCTGCCGCGATCCGCGAGCAGCGCCCGACCTGAATATTGCCGAGCACCTTCGCCCCGGCCCCGATCAGCACGCCATCGCCGATCTTCGGATGGCGGTCGCCGCCTTCCTTGCCGGTGCCGCCCAGCGTCACCGAGTGCAGCATCGAGACATCGTCGCCCACCACCGCCGTCTCGCCGATGACGATGGAATGGGCGTGGTCGATCATAATCCCCTTTCCGACCCGGGCACCGGGATGAATGTCGACCCCGAAGACTTCGGAACAGCGCATCTGCAGAAACAGCGCCATGTCGCGCCGCCCGGTGATCCACAGCCAATGGGCCAACCGGTAGGATTGCACCGCCAGGAACCCCTTGAAGTATAGGATCGGCTGCACCATCCGGTGGCAGGCGGGGTCGCGCTCGAAGGTCGCGACGATATCCGCCCGGCCGGCGGCCGCCATCTGCGCGCTCTCGGCATAAGCCGTCTCCGCCATCTCTCGCGTGAGCAGCGGCGACATCTCCGGCGACGACAGTTTCTGAGCGATCCGGTAGCTGAGAGCATCCTCGAGCGTCGCGTGGTGGAGCACCACCGAATGGGCCACCGTGGCCATGAAGGGTTCGGCTTCGGCCAGCTCCTCCGCCTCGCGGCGGATCCGTTCCCAAACCGGGTCGACAGATTTGATGGATGCGTCCTGGCGGGTCTCAAGGGTCATCGAAATCCTCCCGAGCCTTGCGCGGGCGCCATCCCGCGGTCAGCCTCACATAGGGCGTTTTGGAAAGGAATACCACAGATGGAGGCGGAACGCGTCGCAGGGTTTCAAGCGCGGTTGGAATCGATGCTGTCGGAGCTGCGGGCGGCCGAGGCCGGGACCGCGGCAGACCGCGACCCGGTGGTGCTCGACCAGCAATCGGTGGGCCGGCTCAGCCGGATGGACGCGCTGCAAATGCAGGCTATGGCCAAGGCGCAAAGCCGCCGCCGGGCCGCGGAGGGGGAGCGGATCCGCGCAGCGCTCGCTCGGATCGCGGCGGGCGAGTTCGGGGAATGCCTCGACTGCGGCGAGGAGATCGCCGTCAAACGCTTAGAGCTCGACCCCGCCGTCGCCCTGTGTGTCACCTGCGCGGCAGGGTGAGACGCATGCCGACGGTTGATGGGGCCGGTCACAGCGCTGTTTGGCTCGGCGATCTTCAAGCAAGCACGAAGCACATCGCGGTTCTGAAAGTCGGTTTGCCGGTCGATCACCGACGCTTCTTAAGACCGCGCTTGCCGGAGAAGATACCGCGCTTCAAGTGACAAACGAAAAACTCCAGGCCGTGGGAGATCTTGGGCGTGTGCACCTAGACGTTCGCGTCGTTTCCCTGAACTGCCAAAGGATTCAGACATAGGCTCGTCTGCCCGAGCGGAAGCCGAGCATCGACATGTCGCGTTGCATCCCTTGGAGCTTCGGGCCGAGGACCAGACCACCCATATCGGCGTGCTCCGACTGCCGGCTGTTCGCCGCCACAGAAACGCAAAAAACGCCCGAAGCGTGGGGCCGCAAGGGACCGCACGCTCCTGGCGCTGCTGTCGGATTTGTGCTGGAGATCAGCCCGCGGGAGGCGTCAGCGCCATATAGTGGACCGCGAGCCGCACGGTGCCGCCGCTGAAGTTCCCACCCTCGGCGGTCAGCACCAGCGCGGTGTCGCCGTAATAGGCGAGCGGCTGCCCGGTCACCCCATGGGCGTAGGAGCCCGCGCCGGTGCCGTACCCGGTGCCGTAGCGGTCGGTTGAACCGGCCACGCCCATCGACCAGGTGCTCGCGCCGCCGATCGCGCCGGTCACCCGGGCGGTAACGCCGATCACGACCGCCTTGTCCGGGATCACCGCCGCGGTGGTAGAGGTCGCCCCAGCGGCGAGCGTATGCTCGATCTCCGCCACCCGCATCACGGTCTGGGCCCCCGTCGGCGACACGGCGATCCCACCCGGCACCCAGGCCGTACCGTCGAAGACCGCCTCCTCGCCCGTAGCGCCATCCAGCACACGCCAGCCGATGCGGGCCGCCACGAAGTCCCAACCGTCGTTGAGCCAGATCGCGATCTCGCCGTCATGGCCCAGCCAATCGCCGGTCGCGCTGGTGCCCACCACATGCGCCTGGCCCTCGACCCCCGTCGGCGGCATCGTGGCGCCAAAGCTCTCCACCCGCCGCGCGGCAAGGGCATCGACTCGCAACAGCGCCTCATTCACCGTCACATGCTTCTGCGCCTGGGCGGCATCGAGCAGCGCGATGCCGAAATTCGCCGTGTCACCCATCGCTCTTCACTCCGTTTGCGGGGCCGTAGCCGAAGGTTGTCGAGAGCTGCGAGACCCGCAGCGTCACCGGGCCGGTGGGGGCATCGTCCGCCCGCATCGCCGCGGTATAGGTGAAGGCCGGGGCGGTCACCGTCTCCGACCGCAGCAGGTTGGCCCCGTCATAGACGCGGACGCGGTACTCTTCCCGCTCCTCGCCGAGTGGGATGTCCACGCCTTCCCAGCTATCGGCCCCGATGCGGCCGCGCCGGATCCAGCTCAGCGCCAAATCGCCACCCTGATCGAGCACTCGCAATTGCGAGGGTCGGAACGGGCGGAGGCCGACGCCGCGTGCGGTCTCGATCTGATGGGCGAAGCTCGCATGGGCAAAGCCGTAGCGGGCGGGCCCGGTGCGGTAGTGCCGCGGCAGGCCCAGCTCGTCCAGCGGCAACGGCAGCCGGATCAGCGCCTCGTCCAAGAGAACGACCCGCGCCCCGGCCGGGATCTCGGTGTCGGCATGGTGCTCGGTGCCCCTCTGACCCCGCAGGAAATGCCCGATCCGGTAGGCGCCCGGATCAACCATATCGGCATCGCGGAACTGCAGCACCTCCCACTCGCCGGCGGAGACCTCGACGCCGAGCCGGTTGGCACCGTTCAGCACCGCGGCCTCGGTCGCACCGGCGAGCGCGCCTTGCGCCAACTGGACCCGGACCGTCGCCCGATGCCAGCGGGCCGGCAAGCCGGGCACCAAAGGCTCCTCCAACACGCCCATGGTCGCCGGGCGCCGCAGGATGGCAATGGCGCTGTAGTCCTCGTCGATCTCCGAGCGGTAGACCGAGACCGTCCCCGGCCACGGATCCGCCGCTACGGCGAGGAAGGGCTGGTGGTCCTCCCCCTGCCCCTCCGCCGCCGGCAGATCCAGGAAAACCGCATTGATTGGCCCGGGCGGGCGCACCAGTTCTGGCTCCACCGAACGCTCGGTCCGGGGCGCCGGCAGATAGAGCGCGGTTTCGACCCGCACGGCTTCCACCTCTCGCGCCGCGCCCTCCGAGATCCGGTCGATCCGCCACGCCTCCGACCGCCCGTCGAAGTCCAAGGCAACCACATCCCCAGGCTCCAAGGCCAAGGCCGAGGGCGGCAGCGCAAAGGATGCCGTATCCCGCGAGCGCAGGTTCTCCGCCAACCACCGGTCTGCCAACAATTGCGCCTGCGCCCCGGCCATGGTCAGCGGCAGCGATGTCTCACCCACGCGCGACAGCGACGAATTCGGCAACCGCGCCTCGGCCGCGCCCAAGCGATAGTCGTTCTCCGCCTGGACATAGCTGAGCCGCACCACGTCTTGGGTAGCGCCGGCACTCGCCCGCGAACGCTCCAGAACCGGCGCAGAGGCATCGCCCTCCACCATCCCGCTGAGGTTCACCGGCAGACCGGCAGACCCGCCACGATGCTGAAACACGATCTGCCCGGCGCTCTCGAACGCCTCGAAGCCATAGGCGAGCATCAAGGGCTGCAGCGCCTCCCGCGCCGAGCGGATCTCGTCGAGCAGATAGCCCGAGACCGTGCCGTAAAGCCCGCCCACATCGATCCGTGTCAGGCCGGAACGGGCACAGATCTCCGCAACCACCTCGGCGAGGCCATTGGCGGAGATCCGACCCGACACCCAGTGCCCCAGGCGATAGGCGGGGCCGTCCGCCCACAGGCTCTCGCGAACCGGGAAATCCGGCCAGGGCCGCGCATCCCAGGTCCACACGAACACACTGTCCGCGGGGATCATGCGGTCGCCATAGAGGCTCGAGACCGGGTTGTTCGCCGCATCGTCCCAATAGCCGATCTTGGCCTGCAGGAACCGCCGCTGCATCTCGTCGTCGCGCGCGCCAAGGGACGCATAGGGCAACGCGCTCTCCGACGATTTCCCGTCGAAGAAAACGTTGGGCTGGTTTGCCCCCATATCGACCGCAGGACATCCGGTTTCAGTCAGCCAGACGGGTTTCCCCTCAGGCACCCAGGCGGTGGGGGTCGTCTCCCGCACGCCGCCGATCCGGTTGTGATGCGGGTTCGACCACCAGGCGCGAATATCCTTGGGGCGGAACACCCAATGCTCGTTCAAGGGTGCGCCGGAGCCCTGCTCGGGCGCCGCGCCGATCCAAATCTCGAAGGCGGAGCCAAGCGTCCCCGGGAAGGCATCCGCCGGCTCGCCGGTGGTGATGCTCGCACCCACGCCAGTGCCGACGGTGGACGCGTTCGACCCGGCCCATTCATTGGTCCCGAACCCGGCGGAGGCGGTGCCGCTGCCCTGCTCGACCCCGTCGAAATAGACATGGACGGTGTCGCCGGGCCGCTCGATCCAAACCATCAGCTCGAAGCTCTGACCTTCCAGGCCAGCGGTCGGCACATCGACCACCCCGGTCCCGGTATCGGGCAGGTTCGAGCCGGTACCCGCACGCATCCGCAGCGTGGCGCCGCCATCGCGCAGGCCCAGCCAAACACCTCGGCCGCTGCCGCCGGCCTCGAAGATCAGACCATCCGACAGGGTAGATGGCATTGTGAGCTGGACCCGGAACACCGCCTGATCCTGGCGCTCGGACGTCGCAAAGGACGGCCCCGACCCCGCCGACAACGCATAATCCGCGGACCCCGACGGCGCTTGGTTTGCGGGCGCCGCATAGCTGTCGACGATCGGCGTCCGGGCCTGCGCACCCCGATCGGCGTCGGAGCCATAATACCAATCGTAGTATTCGCCGCCCTCAACATTCCCTTCCAAATAGGGCAGCGCATAGATCGACGCTGTGCCGGCGGCCGCATCCAGATGCCCGGTCCCATAGCGCCAATCGGACAGCGGCATGTAATCGTCGATGCCGACGAAATCGATGTTCGGATCGGCCCAAAGCGGGTCAAGATGGAAGATCACATCGCCGCTGCCATCCTGCGGCTGGTGGCCGAAATACTCCGACCAATCCGCCGCATAGCCGAGCTTCGCCGTCGGCAAAAGGGTCCGAACCTCCGCCGCCAGGGCCTTGAACTCATCGACGGCCGGATAGACCGTCCGGTCCGAACGGATCTGCGTCAGGCTGCGCATTTCGGTCCCGACGCAAAAGCTGTCGACCCCGCCCCCCGCCTTGGCCAGCGCCGCCAAATGCAACACAAAGCGGCGATACCCCCACTCCGCCGGCCCGCCATAGCTCACCGCCTCGCCGGAGACCGCGAAATCCGCCGCCGTCGCGGTGCCGAAGAACGCGCCGACTTCCGCCGCCGCAGCGGCGGTCTGGTCGGTGCTGCCCGCCTCGCCGGGCGCGTCGTCGAGGGTGATCCGCCCGCGCCAAGGGAACACCGGCTGATCGGTCGCCGACGAGTAAGGATCTGGCCGCCCATTTCCGGGCGGCACATCCATCAGCAGGAACGGATAGACCATCACCCGCTTTCCGCGGGCATTCAGCGCCTTGATCGCATGGACGACCGACAGGTCGGACGGCGTGCCGCCGAAATTCGGGCGCCCCTCCTCGGTGCTCACCAGGGGCGCGTCGGCCGTGGTCAGCCCGGCCACCGTCCACTGATAGGGGGTGGAGGCACGGTTTCGATACTCGATCCGCGGCTGCACCAGGCACTGCCCGCAGCGCAGATCGTCCCCAAACCAGGTGACCACGAGCGAGATGGCATCGCAATCTGGCAAATCGCCATCCAGCTGGTCCATCGCCGCCTCGAAATCGGTCACGCCAGAGGCGTTCGAGACATTGGCAAACTGCGCCGCCCCACCCGGCGAGACATATTGCACAGGCGCGGTCTCCAGCGAGAACTCGCCAGTCCCCGGGCTCAGCGCAACCCCCTTGATCAGCTCGCGCAGCGGCCGCCCGGCCTCCTCGACCGACACGGCGCTCCCGGGCTGGGCCGAGCGAAACACCTCGAAATTCAGCTGCGGAATGCGGTTCCCGAACGGGCCCAGCTGGAAATCCTCGAACACCACATAGGCGATGCCGCGATAAGCGGGCACAGCATCCGCACCCTCCACCGCTTGCATCTTCGGGTCGGGCAGCTGCGTCTCGTCGCCCAGATAGGGCCGCATCGTGACTGTCGAGGTGTCGAGCAACGCGCCATCCGCCCAGACCCGTCCGATCCGGTCGATGGGTCCCTCGCAAAGCGCAACGGCGAAGCTGATCGAATAGGAATACTCCCGCACCGTTTGGCTGCCGCCACCGCCGCCAGTCGCCTTGCCGCCCTGGGTGGTCTCTGAGACATGCTCCAGGAACTTCGTCGACCAAATCAGCTGCCCCGCGATGCGCATGCGGCCCCAAACCACGGGGATCGGCGCGCCCTCGGTCGAGCCCTGCAGGCGCAGCGACCTGGCGCGGCCGGTCTCCACCGCGGCGCTGCCGGGGCCCAGGATCGCCTGGTCGATGAAGCTGCCGGCGGTGGCGCCGATCGCCTGGCCGATGGTCGCGGCCGAGACGCCCAGAACCGAGCCGCCGATCGCGCCACCAACGACGCCGCCGGCAGCACCCAACAGGACAGTGGCCATCAGTCTCTCCTCTCGGGCATGCGGAACGCACCGGCGAGCCGGCGCAGCCACGCGGGGCCGAGGCTCGTCTCGCAGACATTGTGCCCGGAATACGCATGGATGATGCGCCCGGGGGCCAATCCCTCGGACACGAGCAATGCCAAATGCTTAGCAGGGCCTTCCTCGCGCATGCGGAAGACCAGAACATCGCCGCCTGAGGCTCCGTCGGGCCGGATTGGGCGCAAATGGCGGCAGGCGGCAGCCAGCAGCACCTCAGCGCCCGAGGCCTCCGACCAGTCCGGCGTATAGGCGGGCGGGCGCTCCGGCTCGACGCCATAGACATCGCGCCAAATGCCCCGGATCAGGCCAAGGCAATCGGCCCCCGCCCCGCGGCAAGAGGCTTGGTGGCGATAAGGCGTGCCGAGCCAGGCACGCGCTGCGCCCACCACCTCCGCCCGCAAGGCCGCGTCAGCTCCGGTAGAGCGAACCACCATCATGGATGCCTCCCTCGGTCGGATAGCCGGTCACCCAATCGTCGCCGGGCATGTGGGGAAAGCCTCGGAAGTTCTCCAAACTGCCGAATTTCTCCAGATAGGCGTCAGCGGTTTTGGGGCAGCCCGCGGTCAGCTCAAACCCGTCGCCCACGGCAACAGGCATCGGCGCCGACAGCCACAGATGCAGGGTCCCGCCGGTCAGATGCTGCTTGATATGCGCCGAGCTGCCGGCATTTGCGCCGCTGGTCCAGGTCAGCGCACCATTGGTAAACCACCCGGTCTCGAACCCGTCGAGGCCCGCACAGACGATCTCGGCCCCGCTTGGCGCCACGCTCACGGTGCCAGTGGCATTGAAATCCGGCGCCGCCAGGTCCAGCCCGCAATGGGCATTGCCGCCGCCGCAATCGCAGGAATGCAGATAGGCGCGCCCGACCGGCTGGTTGAGCTGCTCGGCCAAACCCGCGATTTCCGCCTCGAACGCGCCGTCGCGGCGGCGGATCTCGCCGATCTGCCCGCGCGACAGCAGCACGCGATTGGCCACTTCGCTCCAATCGACCATGTACATCAGGATCTCGGCGCCCTCATAGAGCCCGCGCTCGATATCCGCCTCCGTGATCGCAGCGGACTGCAACGCGCCAGAGACGCTGTGCGTGTCCACGCTCAGCCCGGTCGACCGCTCGATGGCCGTCGCGGTCACCCCGCTATCGGCCTGATAGAGGACATTGTCGAAGGTCAAATCGCGGTCGTGATCGGTGAACCCCATCACCACATTGTCCCGCCGCGTCAAACGCCAGCAGCGGCAAAAACGCGTCGCGCCAGAGGCCAGGCTCTCGGCGACGCCAAGCGGCAAAGCACGCATCAGACACGGACCTCCACGATCGGGACCGCCGGGATCTCCCCGGCCTCGAAGGCTGCGAGATTCACCTCGATCACCTCCGCATCGAAGCGCACCGGCACATCAAAGGTGAACCCGGCGGTTACCTGCTCGCCTAATGCGGGTGCCGAGGCGAGAGTCACCGCCCCCGTCGCTGTATCGACCGCAAACCCGGTAACCTCAGCCCCGGCAACGGCCACACGCACGCTGCCCGCCACCGGCTTCGCGATCGGACGGATCTGTGCATGCAGACCGGGCGCATAGGTCTTCTGAAGCTGAAACACCGTCTCGGCCCCGTCGCCCTCCCCCAGTGGCTGGTCGAGCGGCCCAGGCGTGGCCGAGGGCTGGCAGGATTTGTGGTCCATCCAGTCCTTCCACCGGAACCCGGTGAGCGGGCCCTGCCGCGCCTCGAAGAACGCCAAAACCGCATCGAGATCGTCGAGGCTGCGCACCCCCAACCCCGCGTCATACCGCCTCCGCGCCTGCGCCCAGGGGGTGTTGCGCTCCTCGAACCCGTTCGCCAGGCGCACGATCTCGGTGCGCCGCTCGATCCCGCTCGACGATCCGAACGAGATCGCGGCGGGGAACTGAACCTCGTGAAAGGCCGCCATGCCGGTCTCCTCAAAGCCCGCGCTGCCCGCGCGCAACTGCACGGGCGAGCTGTGCTGCAACCTGCCCGCGCGAGCGCTGGAAGCCCTCGAGATCGGGGGTCGAGATGTTCACGGTGATCGATGCGCCGCGTCCGCCGCCTTGGGCTGCAACGCCCAGCTTGCCGTCGGGCCCGCGGGTCAGCGGCATGATCGCCTCCGGCCCCGCCTCGCCCATCAGCCCGGTGCCGCCGCGCATCGGAAACAGCGTCGGGCCGTCGACGACACCGCCGCGGGCGAAGGCCCGCACGCGTCCTGCGCCAAACGCCCCGCCGTCCTTGAACCCGAACGCCCCGCTCAGCAGCCCCGCAAAGCCCTGGCCTATGGCGTTCTCCACCGGGCGCAGAGCCGCGGTCAGCGAGCGGCTCACCACCGAGCCCGCTAGATCGCGGAACACGCGGCCCAGTTTCTCGCCTCCGAACACCGCCTTGTCGAAGGCGGAGCGCAGCGACGAGCCCAGCGAGCGCGACAGCCGCCGCGCCTCCTGATCCATACCGCGCATTTCGCGCGTCACTTCTGCAAGCTCCGCCGAAAAGCCAGAGGTGGTGCGGCTCATCTCGCCAATGGCGCCGGCCAGCGCGCTGGGGCTCGCGCCCCCGTCCGTGCCGATGGTCATCGCTCACTCCTTCGCGTTGGCGCCCGCATCCCGGTCCGGGAACCGGGCCATCAGCGCCTCCATCGCGCCGCGGGCCATCGGCCCTTCGCCCGCCTTAGGGATCAGGCCGGCGCCCTCCAGCGCACGCTGCAATTCAACGGGCGTCATCGCCCAAAAAACGTCCGGCGCAAGACCGAGCCCGCCGAGGCCGAGGCGCATCAGCTCCGCCCAATCGGTCAGCTGGTGATCGCTCACGCCGCCTCGTCGGGCCGGAAGGTGCGCGCGAGCAAGGTCACCCCCGCCCGCATCGCGCCGACCGCGCCCCCCTGGATATCGGCGGTGGCGAGGTCCGCCTCGCTCACCGGCTCGCCCGCGCCCTTCATCCCGGCCGACAGCAGCGCGAGAAGTTCCGCGGTCGCGACCCGGCCCTCCTCGAACTTCTCGGCCAAGGCCATCAGCGAGCCGGCCTGCAGCTTGGCCTCCAGCTCCGCCAAAGCGCCCAGGGTGAGCCGCATCCGCCGCTCAACCCCGTCCACGGTGATCGCCACCTCGCCGCGCGCGGGATTGGCCATCGTCACGCCTCGTCGAAGCCGAGCGCGCCGGCCGAGGCCAACGACAGCTCGTAGACCGCCTCGCCGTCATGGCTGCCGGAATACTCCAGCCCGGTGATCTGGAACGCGCCGGAGACGGTGCCGAAATCCGGGATCACCACCTCGAACTCCGGATGGGTCGCGTTAAAGAACACCCGACGCAGCGCCGCGTCGGACGCCTCGTCCTTAAAGATGCCAGAGCCGGAGATCGCGGCCGAGCGCAGGCCGGCGCCCGCCAACAGCTCACGCCACTGGCCGGCACTGTCGGCGGTGGTGACATCCACGCTCTCGGCGTTAAAGCTGATCCGGGTTGCACGCAGCCCGGCCACGGTGACGAAACCGGCACCGGTCTCGTCGAGCTTCAAGAGCAGGTCCTTCCCCTTTTGGGCAGTCATGGCAGGTCTCCCGAATTCCAAGCATTCTCAACGGCGAAAAGCCGCGCGTTAAACCGTGTCTTCGATGGTGATGCGGAACCGCATCTCGATCCGGCGCACGCGGTCGGCCTCCTCCCGAAACGTGCGCGCATCAACGAAGCGGATGTTGACCACATGCCCGCGGGCAAGCGTCAGGGTCCCGTCCAGAAGCGCGTCGGACACCGCGGCAGAGGCCTTCTTCGCCTCGGCAAAACCGGCCGCCGGGGCGTGGACGGCCACGGTGATCGTGTGCCGCGCGCCTGCGCAATCGCCGGTCGACCAATCCTCGGCCGTCTCGTCGCCGAGCGTCACCCACACGCCGTCGTCGCTCGACCGGCCGGGGCCCGCGTCATGGACCCCGTCGATCAGCGCACCCAGCGCCACATTCCCGTTCAGGAGCGCATAGACCGCCTCCTGCAACGGCCACGAAAGCGCATAGGTCATGACAACGCCCCCTCCTCGACCCAGCAGGTCAGCAACCGCCCGCGCATGTCCTCGTCCGCCACGCCGCGGATCGCGAAGATCCGGCTGCCGAGGCGAAAGCGTTGCTCGGCGCTCGGCCGCTGCGGCGAGGCAATGGCGGCGGAACGGATCGTGACCCGGTGGGTCACCCGCGCATCGCGGCGCCCGCCTCCGGCCGTCTCGCGGGCGGACGCCGCGCGGATCTCCGCCCAGTGGGTGCCCAGCGGCGTCCACACGATCGACAGGCCGCCACCGCCATCCGCCGTCTCGACCGGGGCTTCCAGCACCAGGCGGCGGGTCAATTTCGGTGCATTCATCGCGCGCGCCTCCCCGTCACAGCCGCACGGGACGGTGATGGGCGATCAGCGCCTCGACCGCCTGCGGGATCGCGGGCACGCCCTCCTCGCCGGCGCGGGTCTCGTAGAAATGCGCGGCCAGCATCATAACCGCGTGGCGCAGGTCCTGCGGCACCTCGGCCCACAGCGTCCCATGGCCGGCATCAAAGGCGATCTGGGCATGGTAGCCGGACGGGATCGTCGGCAGCGCACCGCCGCCCGGCCCGGTCAATTTCTGGCGCGCAGTGCCGACCTGCAGCACCCAGGCGGTCTCGGTCACTGCCACCGGCTCGCCAGAGCCGACCAGCGCAAAGCTCACCAAGGTCTCGACGGGGCCAATCGGCAGGATCGCATGCCCGTCGCGGTTCCAGGCGGACAGCTTCAGCTCGAACCGGCGCTGGATCATCGCCTGGCCCAATTGCGTCTCGATGGTGCGGGTCGCGGCCCGGAGCGAGCGCTCCAGAACATCGTCTTCGCCCGACGCATCGGCAAAGCCGTGGGCAAGCCGGAGATGGGACGACAGCTCGTCGAGCGGGAGCGTCGCGACAGTGTCGGGTGCGGTGTCGGTCAGGATCATCGCCGGCCCTCCTCAATCGGTTTCACGGCACGGGGATGGCCCCCGGCACGGCGGCGCCAGGGGCCCGTCGGTCATCAGGATGCGCCGAATTTCAGCAGCTTGATCGCCGCGAAATCGGTCACGTCGCCGCCGACCCGCTTGGTGGCGAAGAAGGCCACGTTCGGGCGCGACGAGTAGGGGTCGCGCAGCAGGCGGATGTCCGGGCGCTCGGCGATGGTGTAGGCGTGGCTGAAATCGCCGAACGCGATCGAGTAGCTGTTCGCGCCGATATTCGGCATGTCCTCGACGATCGAGACCGGGTAGCCCATCAGGCGCGCCGGCTGCTCGGCCATCAGTCCCTCGGCCCAGAGGAAGCGGCCCTGCGGGTCTTTCATCTTCCGCATTTCGCCGGCGGTCTTCGAGTTCATCACGAAGGCGCCGTTGGCGCGGTACTCGGCACCGAGGCTGTAGACCAACTCGATCACCGCATCGGCCGGATCGGTCGAGTCGAACCCGCCAGAGACGCCGGTCGGGACATAGCCAATATTGCCCCAGCTCCAGGACCCGTTGTCGACCATGGTCTTGGTCAGGAAGCCTGACGGTTTGTTGACGCCGTCGCCGCTGACGAAGGCTGCGCTCTCGGCGCGCAGGAAGCGGTCGGCGATGCGCTCGGCAAGCCACGCTTCGACGTCGAAGGCCGCGTCGTCCAGGATCCGCTGCGAGGCTTTCGGGCTTGCCGACAGCTCGTGGAGCGGGACCGAGATGCGGTCGATGGCCGGCTGCGCCTGATCGGCCAGTGCGGTGGTCTCTTCCTGCCAACCGGCACCCATTTCGGCGTGGTCGATCAGCACGTCATAGGCGCTCGCCTCGACCTGCACGACCCGGGCCAGGGCCCGCAGCGACGCGCCGGAGCGCAGGACGTGATCGATCATCTCAGAGGTCTTGGGGTCGACCAGGAAGCCGCCATCGGCTGCGACCGTGGTGATGCCCTTGGTGCCGAGATCCAGGCTGCGGAGCTGATCGTCATCGCCCTGGCGGACATAGGCCGCGAACGCCTTCAGATGCGGCGGCTGGGTTTCGGCCGCGCCGCTCAGGGCTGGGCGGCGGGTCTCGGCGCCTTTGCGCTCGAAAGATTCCATGCGGGTGGAGATATCGCTCATGCGCTTGCTCACATCGTCCTTGAACAGGTTAAAGCCCTTCAGAAATTCCGTGGCTGCCGCCTTTGCCTCGGGGCTGGCCTGGGCGGTCTCGTTCTGATCCGTCATCATCGGTTCCCTTCTTCGGTGGTGTGGCCGAGACCCCGCACGGGGGCGCTCAGCGGGGGCGGCTCAGCCCGAGAGGGCCTCGGCCAATGCCTGCACCAGATCGCCGGTGAGCCGGGGCTCGCCGAGACTGGCACGGGCGGTGGGGAGCATCGGGAACGTGACCAGCGACACTTCCCACAAATCGATTTCGTGGAGCATGCGGCCGCCTTGGGCGGCTTTCTCGGCCCGCACGGTGCGGTAGCCGATCGAGAGCCCGTCGATGGCGCCAACGCTCATCAGCGCCAACGCCTCGGCCCCGCGGGAGACCTCGGCCAGGATCTCGCCCTGGACATAGAGGCCGGTGGCGTCCTCGCGGATATGGCGCCAGACGCCGATCGGCTCTGCCGGGTCGTGCTGCCAGAGGAACTTGACCTTGCGCCCCTCCTCCTCCAGCCGGGCCAGCGAGCGGCGGAACGCGCCGGGCATGACCACGTCGCCGCCCTGGTCGGCCTCGCCGAAGATCGACGCATAGCCCTCGATCCTGCCCGCCGCCGCGCGGTCGAGATCGCCGAGCGATACGAATTTGGTCTCGAGCCCGCCAGCGCGGGCCGAGGTCGGTGGCATTGCCATGTCGTTGGTCCTTTTTCTCAGCCCTCGCGGGGATCGGGCAGCGCCCGACCACATCCCGTCCGGCGGCACGCAGTGGTTGTTCCGTCTCGCCTCCGGTGCGTCACAACCGGATCGCACCCGCCCTAACCCCGGCGGGTCGCGACTTCGTCCCCCGGGGGCGATGCGTTTGCAGTTTGTGCCTCGGGCCGCGTCAGCCCTGACGCGGGGCTAGGCCGAGCAACGCGCGCTTTTCGTCCTCGTCGAGGAAGTCCGCATCGCTCACCCGGCGCCACAGCGCCTCCCGTTCCTGCGCTAGCGCCGGGATGTGGTCGAGATCCGGCTCGATCCCCAGCACTGTCCCGGCATTGTCGCCGAGCCAGGTGGAAATCCCCGCCGACACCTTGCGCACCAAGGGTAAGATCGTCTGGCGATAGAAAGCTCGGTTGGCCTCTTGATAGTTCGAATAGGTGTTGTCGCCGGGCAGGCCGAGCAGCATCGGCGGCACCCCGAAGGCCAAGGCAACATCGCGGGCGGCAGCATTCTTGGTCGCCAAGAACTCCATATCCTGGGGCGAGTAGCCCATCGGGCGCCAGTCGAGCCCGCCCTCCAGCAGCATCGGACGCCCAGCATTCTTGGCGCCCTGGTGGTTGTCCTCGATCTCTTGCGATAGGCGCTGGAACTGCTCCTCCGACATCTGCGCGCCGTCCTTCGCGCCGAACACGATGGCGCCGGACGGACGGGCCGCATTGTCCAACAGCGCCTTGCACCAGCGGCTCGCGGCATTGTGCACATCGACGGAAGCGGCCGCGGCGGCCATCGGGCTCATACCGTAATGGTCGTCGAGCGGGTGGAACGACTTCAGATGCAGGATCGGCTTGACCTCGGCGGTCATGTCGAAGCGGTGGCGTGCGCGGCCGACCTGATAGTCATAGGCGGCGGGCCAGCCGTCGTCCCCTGGCACCACCGCCATCCGGTCGGGGCGCAGCACGAAGAGCTCCCGGGCCATGCCGTAGGCATCGAAGGCGGCGCCCTCCAGATAGGCGTTCCCGCTCAGCAGCAGATGGCCATAGGCGTTCTCCAGGAAAGTCCGACCGTCCTGCGCCGGGTTCGGCCGGGCGAGCAAGCGCAGCACCGGATGCTCGCTCATCCGCACCCCGTCCTCCGAAATCACCAGCGGGATCGCCGCCGCCGCCTCGGCAACCATGCGCACGGCGCGAAAGGCAATGACATTGCCCTCATAGCCGTTGCGGGTCAGCGAGACGCCGTCCCGCGGGCTCCAGACCGCGCGGCCGGTGCCGTGGAAGGCCATCACCGGCCCGGCGGCCGACGCCTTCTCCTCGCGCGCGGTCCGGTCGGACCCGCGAAACAGTGAAAATGCCATAGGTCGGTCTCCCGTCTTGAACGGTGTTTAGAGAGTGCGGACGCCCGGCCGCGGCGCCCTCGGCCGGTCGAGCACCAGGTCGGTCAGCGCCCATACCAGCGCATCGAGCCGGTCGGGGCTCTTGATCCCGCCCACGCCTTTGGCGGTGAAGCGGCACATCTGATCCTCTAGCGCCGCGAGGCCGGCGAGGTGATGCACCCGCCCCTGCTCGTAGAGCGCGGCCACCGGCTCGGCCCTCACCCGCTTGCCTTGGGTCGCCCGCACCGCGCGATAGCTGACATCCGGGTCGATCTCGCGGATCACAGTCTCGATCAACTCACCGCCTTGGTTGACCTCAGCCACCAGCCGGTCGGCGCGGTGCTCGCGATAGGCCTCCAGCGCCATCTCCGCCCAGGCGGTGGGTCCGCCGGCAATCGAATAGTCCGCCAGAACATAGGCATGCAGCCGACCCTCCGGGCTGGGCGCGCAACCGGCAACCACGATGCCGCACTCGTCTGACGCGGCGTTGCCGGTCACCGGCGGGTCGACCGCGACGACCACCCGGTCGAGCTCCGGCACCGCATCAATGCGCGCCGTCTCGACCAGCTCTCGGGTCCAAAGCGCGCCTTCCGCATCGCGGATCAGCTCGCCCTCCAGCTCCTGCCGGCCGAGCGAGGTGCCGCCATAGCGCTCCTCCAGCCGTGCCAGAAAGTCCGGCGCCAGGTTCGCCAAATTGGCCGAGGTCGGCGCGCGGGTCACCGCGGTGAACGGGCTCTCCAGGATCTCCAGCAGCACCTCGTTGTTCCGCGGCGTCGTGGTCACCAACTGCCGCGTCCGGTCGCCAAGGCGAAGGCAGAACTGCAGCATGTCCCAGGCCTCGCGGCAGTAGCGCCACTTGGCCAATTCGTCGGACCAGGCGCAGTCGAATTGCGGCCCGCGTAGGGCCTCCGGATTGGCCGCACTCGCCAGCATCGCCTCGGCCCCGTTGGGCCAAACCAGTTTCGACTGGCTGATCTTCAACTCCGGCCGGCGGTCGGGGGGCGAGACCGCCAAGATCCCGCTATCCCCCTCCACCATCACCGCGCGCGTCTGGTCGATGGTCTCTCCCAGCAGGCAGACCCGCCGGCACCGCCCCGGTGCCCGCGGCGTCGCGCCCTCGACCTGCGCACGCACCCATTCGGCGCCAGCGCGGGTCTTGCCCGCACCGCGCCCACCCATGATCACCCAAATCTGCCAGTCGCCTTCCGGCTCCTGCTGGTGCTGCGGATTGGCCCACAGCTCCCACAGATAGGGCATCGCCGCCAGCGCGTTCCCCGAGAGATCCCCGAGGAACGACCGGCGCTCCGCCTCAGGCCGCGATGCGAGCCAGGCGAGTTTCGACTTCGCGTCTTGCGGCATCGAGGTCCAGGTCTCCCGCCCGGCGAAGGCCTATCATATCGGCCAGCTTCGCCTGCTGCTCCAGAACCAGCGTCATGGTGCGCTGGTTGTCGCGGATGAGGATATCGACCTTCTTGTAGGCCTTCTCATCCAGTTCTTCGAAATCGCCGAATTGGAGCGTATCGAGCTCCGCTTCGAGCCGCCTCGCAAGGCCGGCATAGAGCCGCTGTGCACGGACCAGGACTTCCGCCTGGGTTTCCTCTGCACTAACGTCCCCCCGCCGACCGATGCCATCATCGATCGTTCCCACGTCTTCGCCTTTCCATTGCTTGGTTGGACTTGGCTCGAGGCGTCCGGCTGAAACAGCAAAGGCGGACCCGGTGCCCCGTGCTTCCCACCGCCCCCTGGGGTTGCGATGCCTGCACGCCGAGATCCGCCCTAACAGAAACGGCGGGCACCCTGGCCCGCCGCGTTTCGCCCGATCGCACCGAATACCGTCGGTTGGCCGGGCGCCTCTATGTCGCTGTCTTCACCGTCCGTCTCAAGGCTGCCAGGATCGCTCTCACACCATTCCCAGCATGTCTGTATTGGTATCGATCAGCGTGCGGTCTGTCAAGAAGAATTTGAAGTTAATTCTGAATTTTATCAGACAACTTGATGTATTCATTGCCGTTCACGCTCTATAGCCCGCCAACGACGAACGTTGCGGTTATGAGCGTCAAGGGTCTCGGCAAATGCGTGGCCTCCAGTGCCATCGGCGACGAAGTACAGGTAATTGGTAACCGCCGGGTTAACGACCGCTTGCAGGGCTGCGAGTCCTGGATTGGCAATCGCCGTCACTGGAAGACGGTCGATTTGATAAGTATTCCATGGCGTTCGGCGGTCTAGTTCAGACCGTCTCAGGCCGCGGCCGAGCGGACCTTTCCCCTCGGTGACCCCATAGACCACCGTCGGATCCGATTGCAGCCGCATGCCGCGGCGCAGGCGATTGACGAAAACCGAGGCGACTTGCGGGCGCTCCGCCGCCACGCCGGTCTCCTTCTCGACGATGGAGGCCAGGATAACCAGCTCCTCAGCCGAGGTGATTGGTAGCGCGTCCCGGTCCGCATTCTCCCAGATTTCGGCCACCCGCGCCCGTTGCGCCTCGCTCATCCGGTCGAGCACCGTTTGGCGCGACTCACCCCGCGTCACGAAATATGTGTCGGGCGCCAACGTCCCCTCCGGCGGCACCTCGGCGATCTCACCGGTCAGCACATCGGCGGCACGCACCATCTCGACGGCTTCCCAACTGGTCAGCCCCTCCGCGATAGTCACCCGGTGCTGAACATTCGCGCCGGCCACCAGCAGCGCCGTCAGCTCGGCAATCGATGCGGCCGCAGGCAGCCGGTACTCGCCGAATTTGAGCTGCCGCGCCTGGCCGGTGTAGCGAGCATTGATGCGGAACAGCCAGTCGTGACGGATCGCCCCGGCCTGCGCCAGGATGTCCGAGGTGCGGCCCACGCCGGCGCCGCGCGGCACTTCGATCAGCACCTCCTCGGCCAAGGGGCCGGGGCGGTCCACCTCTTGCTGCGCCCAGCCAAGCGCCAGGGCGGCGCCGATGCCGATCAGGATCAACAGAGTCAGGACAGTGGCGGCGAGGCTGCGCATTCCGGATCACACCGTGCCGAAGATCACCGAGGCGTTGGTGCCGCCGAAGCCGAAACTGTTCGACAACACATGCCGGATCTCCCGCTCCCTCTTTTTAAGCGGCGCCAGGTCGATATCGGTCTCGACGCTCGGCTCCTCAAGGTTCAGGGTCGGCGGCGCCACTTGATCGCGCAGCGCGAGGATCGAGAAGATCGCCTCGATCGCACCGGCAGCCCCCAGCAGATGCCCCGTGGCGGACTTCGTCGACGACATCGTCACCCGACCCGCCGCATCGCCAAGCAGCCGGCTGACCGCGCCCAATTCGATCTCGTCGCCGAGCGGTGTCGAGGTTCCATGGGCATTGACATAGTCGATATCCTCAGACCTCAGCCCCGCGCTCTTCAGTGCCGCCGACATCGACCGGTATCCGCCATCGCCGTCGGAGGCCGGTGCCGTGATATGAAAGGCATCGCCGGAGAGGCCGTAGCCCTTCCACTCCGCATAGATCTCGGCGCCGCGGGCCATGGCATGCTCGTACTCTTCCAGCACCACGACGCCGGCCCCTTCGCCCATCACGAAACCGTCGCGCCCTTGGTCATAGGGGCGCGAGGCGCGCTGCGGCTCGTCGTTCCAGCCGGTGGAGAGCGCCTTGCAGGCGCAGAACCCGGCCACCGAGATCTCGCAAACCGGGCTCTCCGCCCCACCGGCCAACATCACCTCGGCATCGCCGAGGGCGATCAGCCGCGCCGCGTCGCCAATGGCATGGGCGCCGGTCGAGCAGGCGGTGACGACCGCGTGGTTCGGACCTTTAAAGCCATACTTGATCGAGACATGGCCGGAGCAGAGATTGATCAGGGCCGCCGGAATGAAAAAGGGCGAAACCCGGCGGGGCCCGCGTTCTTTCAGGGTGACGGCCGTCTCGGCGATGGTCTCGATCCCGCCGATGCCGGAGCCGATCAGGACCCCTGTGCGGACCCGCGCCTCCTCGTCCTCGGGCCGCCAGTCGGCGTCCTCGACGGCCTGTTCCGCCGCGGTCAGCGCATAGGTAATAAAGCGGTCGATCTTGCGCTGGTCTTTCGGGGCCACCCAGGCATCGGGGGCAAAGCTGCCATCGCTGCCATCGCCCAGCGGGATCTCGCCGGCGATGCGGCAGGGTAGATGGCTCGCGTCGAAATGCCGGATGGTGTCGATCCCCGACTGCCCGGCGAGCAGGCGCGACCAGGTCTCCTCGACCCCGCAGGCGAGCGGGCTCACCATGCCCAGACCCGTGACGACCACCCGACGCATTCGACCCACTCCTCTCATCGACCTCCGCGATTGGTTGCGCGATCCGCCCGTCTTCACCAGCCTGTCAGGAAAGAATGCCCGGCGCCCGATGCACGGCAGCGGCGCGCAGATCCCTGCGCCGCCGGACCGACCAGCCCGTCGGTCAGGCCGACTTCTCGGTGATGAACTTTACCGCGTCGCCGAAGGTCTGGATCGACTCGGCCGCGTCGTCGGGGATCTCGATCCCGAATTCTTCCTCGAAGGCCATGACGAGTTCGACGGTGTCGAGGCTGTCGGCGCCGAGATCATCGATGAAACTGGCGCCATCGGCGACTTTTTCTTCTTCGACGCCGAGATGTTCGACGACGATTTTCTTCACGCGCTCAGCGATGTCGGCCATAGTCACTCCTCAGTCCGCACAGGCTCTGCAGCCGCTTGTGTTGCTCTTATTGGTTGGCAGCGGTCTTCGCGTCCCTCGCGAACCCTTGCCGAAATAATCCGCGCTCCCCTTAGCATATGCGATCCCGGGCGCAAATTCCGATTTCTGGGGCATCATTGGAGGCGCGGGGCGGCTCATATCATCGCCATACCACCGTTCACATGCAGCGTTTGGCCGGTTATGTAAGAAGCCTGATCCGAGGCCAAAAAGACCACTGGGTGAGCGATCTCGTCTGCCGTGCCCATGCGGCCGGTGGGGATCGCACCGAGAAGCTTCGACCGCTGCGCCTCGTCTAGTTTGTCGGTCATCGCCGTCTCGATGAACCCGGGCGCCACGCAGTTGACGGTGACATTACGGGACGCGACCTCGGCCGCCAAGCTCTTGGTCATGCCGATCATGCCGGCCTTGGCGGCCGCATAGTTCCCCTGTCCCGGATTGCCGGTGACGCCGACGATCGAAGTGATCGAGATGATCCGCCCCCAACGCGCCTTCATCATACCGCGCAGCACCGCTTTCGATAGCCGAAAGGCGGAGGTGAGATTGACCTCGAGCACCTTGGCCCAGTCGTCCTCGCTCATGCGCATGAACAGCTGGTCGCGGGTGATGCCGGCATTGTTGACCAGGATATCGAGGCCGCCCATCGCCTCGGCCGCGGTTTTGGTAAGCGTCTCGGTCGCCGCCGGGTCGGAAAGATCCGCCGGGGTGACATGGACGCGGTCGCCGAGATTGCCGGCCAGTGCCTCTAGCGCCGGGGCACGGGTGCCGTGCAAGGCGACCGTGGCGCCAGCGGCGTGGAGATGGCGCGCGATGGCGCCGCCGATACCGCCCGATGCCCCGGTAATCAGGGCCCTTTTTTCGTCGAGACCGATCATCGCCCCATCCCCTGCCGCGCCGCCCTTCGTCCCGCCGCCCGCCCCCACCCGCCCACCGCGCGCGTCGGTCCGAAGCCCGGCGCGGCAGGGGAGAAGCGGGTCGGCTCAGCCGGCGGCGGCCTCCGCCAACTTCGCCACATCCTCCGGCCCGTTGATCGCCGTGGTGGCGAGGCTGCGCTCGATCCGCCGTGCCATCCCGGAGAGCGCCTTGCCGGCGCCGATCTCGACCAGTTCCGTGACGCCCTGGCGCGCCATCCACTGAACGCTTTCCCGCCACCGCACCCGAGCAGTGACCTGGCGGACCAGCAGGTCCTGGATCTCGGACGGGTCGCTCACCGCCTCGGCCACCACATTCGCGACCAGAGGCACCGCCGGCGGGTGGATCTCGACCCCCGACAGCGCAGTGGCCATGGCGTCCGCCGCCGGCTGCATCAGCGCGCAATGGAACGGCGCCGAAACCGGCAGCATCACCGCCCGTTTCGCGCCTTTGCCCTTGGCGATCGAAACCGCCCGCTCTACCGCTTCGCGGTGGCCACTGACCACGATCTGGCCCGGGTCGTTGTCATTGGCAGCCTGGCAGACCTGGCCCTCCGCCGCCTCGGTCGCCACTGCTTCCGCCGCCTCGATGTCGAGGCCGAGAAGCGCTGCCATACCGCCGACACCCACCGGCGTGGCCGCCTGCATCGCTTGCCCCCGCAAGCGCAGCAGCCGCGCGGTATCCGCAACCGACAAGGCGCCGGTGGCGGCGAGGGCCGAGTATTCGCCCAAGGAATGGCCCGCCACGAAGGCCGCCTTCCCGATCCCGAAGCCTTCCGCCTCCAGCGCCCGCATCGCGGCGAGCGACGTGGCCATCAGGGCGGGTTGCGCATTGGCGGTGAGTGTCAGCGCATCGAGCGGCCCGTCCCAGATCACCGCCGACAGCGCCTCGCCGAGCGCGTCGTCCACCTCCTGGAACACCGCCCGCGCCGCCGGATAGGCCTCGGCCAAGGCTTTGCCCATGCCAACAGCCTGCGCCCCCTGGCCCGGAAATGTCAGTGCCCGCACTATTCTTTCTCCTCCCCTCCGCCTCCTGCGCCCTTTCGGCACATCGCCGGCGGAGTGCGCGGTGTCTCTTCCAGCCCCGCGCCCTTGTCAAGCGCCCAAGGCAAGGCAGGGACCTGCCGCAACAAGCGATTTGGCAGGGCCCGGTTGCAGGCGGCGGCTAAGGAGCGCCACGGGCCGATGCGCCTGCGACGCCGCCGCTCGTGCAGCCTCAACGAAGAAGGCCGACAAGGCGCATCGCCCGCACCGGTAGCGACCCAGATGCCAAACGGATCCTGGCGGGGATCTTGAGCGGCGAGAGCAGCGCGAATGTCTATGCGGAGCGAGAGCCCGGGATCGAGGCCGTGATGCTGTCAGGGCTCACCCGCGCCAGCGAGACCCTCGCAATCGAAGACAACGGCCTCTTCGACAGACTCAGCCGCGCCGGAAACGAGCACTGCCTCGGCCTGGACCCGGCAAAGGGCGGCTTCGGCTCAACCTCCGACGCTGGCAACGCCCCCGATCCAGGCCGAGAACCCACCACTAACACGGCCGCTTTCCGCGTATGCTATGGCAACACCGGCAAGCGGCTGATCGACAGGCCGGCCTAGTTTGGCACCCTCATCCCGATGACCGAGACGCCGCGGCAGACGTATCCACCGCTCGATCTCGGCGATTGCCCAATTGCGGTCGCCGAAATCCTCAGGATCGCGTCAGAGGAGAACCTGCGGGAGGCTCACTATCTGTTGAGCACGCCGCACCCGAGGGGCGGCCCGGGAGACACGTTTGGGCGGAGCGCAACCTTGACGATCATTGCCGCCCTTGCAGCCGTCAGTGCCTTGCGACGGTTCGATCTAGCAAAAAACAAAAACAGTGAGCGTGACAAAGTCTCGTTTGTCTCGGCGCTCGAAGCGTTCTTTCCTTGGTGTGAGCTTTCCCTCGCCGCGACGGCCCCCGGCGATCTGCCGCTGACGCCGCGACGCGACGCGCCGCAGAGATCATATACTGCGAGGTAAGGAACCCTCTCGTTCACACTGCTGGAGCGGTCAGCAGGGGCAAGCGCATTGTCGCCCCCCGTCGTCGGATTTGTTGGCGTGCCGAGCGAGCAAGCATTGGCCCGCCTCAACAAACACTGCAGGCTCGACGATTTGAGGGGGCAGAAACTCCTCGATATCGACGCGACCGCCATCAAGCTGGATGTCGAGTGGCTCTATCTTTACGCGCGCCGCTTCGTCGAGCGGGCCGCCCGCGACGACGGCTATAGGCGCGATGTTCTGCAATACGCCGGCCACGCGCAGCATTCGCCCCGCGCGGGCTGAGGCAAGGGGGCTTCCTTGACGGACCGACCGGGCGGCGCGTTCCGGCGGGTGGGCGGGCCTCGGCCCGCGCGGGGCCGGGCTCCCCGGCGCGCCTCGACGACCGCACCCCCCTAAACCCCTTGCCTTTTCCACAGGATCCCGCTACCCACCGCGTCTCCCGGGGGGCTGTGGACATGCGGCGCCTCTCGAATGCGGATACCCCGGGGTTCGATCCGCATGGTGAAGCGCGCAGGAAAAAGGACGATAGATGGCGCTCTACGAGCACGTCTTTATCGCGCGTCAGGACCTCTCCAACGCGCAAGCCGAGGGCTTGATCGAGCATTTCGGCCAAGTTCTCAGCGACAATGGCGGCCAGGTCACCATGACCGAATATTGGGGCCTCCGAACGCTGGCCTATAAGATCGATAAGAACCGCAAAGGCCATTACGGCTATATGCGCACCGATAGCCCGCCCGGCGCCATCAAGGAGATGGAGCGCCTGATGGGCTTGCACGAGGATGTGATGCGGGTGCTGACGATCCGGGTCGACACCCATGAGGAAGGCCCCTCGGCTATGCTGCAAAACAAGGGTGGGCGTGACGACCGCCGCGGCGGGCGCGACCGTGACCGGGGCGACCGCGGGGACAGAGACCGTGGCGACCGAGGCGACCGCGACCGCCGCCCGCCCCGCGATTGATGTGAGAGGAGCGCCAGATGCCGCGTAAACCGTTTTTCCGCAGGCGCAAGACCTGCCCGTTCTCGGGCGATAACGCGCCGAAAATCGATTATAAGGATGTCAGGCTGCTGCAGCGGTTCATTTCCGAACGGGGGAAAATAGTCCCCTCCCGGATCACCGCCGTCTCCGCCAAAAAGCAGCGCGAGCTGGCGACCGCAATCAAACGCGCGCGCTTCCTTGCGCTTCTTCCCTACGCGGTCCGCTGAGGGAGATGGCCATGGATGTCGTGCTGCTCGAACGGATCGACAAACTGGGCCAGATGGGCGATGTGGTCGCCGTCAAACCCGGCTATGCCCGCAATTTCCTCCTGCCCCAGGGCAAGGCGCTGCGCGCGACCAAGGCCAATTTGGCACGGTTCGAGGCGGAGCGCGCAGTGCTTGAGGCCCGCAATCTCGAGAGGAAGTCCGAGGCTGAACGCGTCGCGGAAACGCTCGACGGTCAGCAATATGTGCTGATCCGCTCAGCATCCGAGTCCGGTTCGCTCTATGGCTCGGTCAATGCCCGCGACATCGCCGATGCGGCGACCGAGGGCGGCGTCACCGTCGAGCGCCGGCAGATTGTCCTCGACAAGCCGGTTAAGGAGCTGGGGCTGCACCCGATCAAGGTCAGCTTGCACCCGGAGGTGACGGTCGAGATCGCGATCAATGTCGCCCGCAGCCAGGACGAAGCGGCGATGCAGGCCTCCGGTAAATCGATTGCCCAGCTCCGCGCCGAAGAAGAGGCCGCCGCCGAATTCGACATCGCCGAGCTGTTCGACGATATCGGCGCCGCAGCCCAGGACGAAGACGGCGACGACGATCCCCGCCGCGGCGCATCGGATGATCCGCGGGATGGCGAAGTTCGGACCGAAAGCGACCCTCGGGACTAAATGCTACGCCCTCCCACCGGAAATTTCGTTTTGCCGGGCACCGTACATCGATAGATCCTCGACAAATTCGAGGCTCTATCCACCTAATCCCCAGTGTTTTCCACAAGCACAGAAGAATCGGGGAAAATTCCTCTTAAAGCTCGTCAACCTCTGGATGCAGCTACCGAGCCCAGCATATTACGGGGTTTAAATGACAGCGCGGCGACGTCCCGGTGACGCTGCCCGCGCGTGAGAGGGGATATCGGGCATGGCAGACGGCACTCAGCCGGCGCGGACGGAGGACGTCTATCCACAGAATATCGAGGCGGAGCAGGCGCTTCTCGGCGCGTTGTTGTTGAACAACAGGCTCTATGACGACATCGCGGCCTTGGTCGGGCCGCATCACTTTCACGACCCGGTGCATGGCCGGATCTTCTCGACCGCGGCGCGCCTGATCCAAAAAGACATGCTCGCCTCGCCGGTGACGCTGAAGAGCTTTCTGGCCGAGGATGAGGGGCTGACCGCACTCGGCGGTGCGGCCTATTTGGCGCGGCTGCCCTCGGTCAGCGTCGCGCTCTCCTCCGCCAACCAATATGCCGAGACGATCCGCGACCTGGCGCTGCGCCGCCACCTGATCGATATCGGCCAGGATATTGCCGGGCGCGCGCGCCGCTTCGACACCGAAGAGGCGCCGGACAACCAGATCGAGAAGGCGGAGGAGGCACTCTATAACCTCGCCGAGCGTGGCAAGGTCTCGACCGGCTTCGTCGATTTCGGCACTGCCGCGGCCGAGGCCGCCAAGATTGCCAATGCCGCGTTCAAGCGTCGGGGAAAGCTCGCGGGGCTCTCCACCGGGCTCATGGCGATGGACGACAAGCTCGGCGGGTTCCGGAAGTCAGACCTGATCATCCTTGCCGCCCGCCCCTCTATGGGGAAGTCGTCGCTGGCCATGAACATCGCCTTCGACATCGCCCGGCGTCGGCTGAAAGAGGGTGGCGAGGGCGGCGTCGTGGCCTTCTTCTCGCTGGAGATGGCGGCCGACCAGCTCGCCAACCGGATCCTGGCGGCGGAAAGCCGGATCGACAGCTCGAAGCTGCTCCGCGGCGACATCCAGCAGGACCAGTTTTTCCAGTTCCTCGATGTGGCCTGCACCCTCGAGCAGGCGCCGCTCTATATCGATGCGACCCCGGCCCTGCCGATTGCTCAGATGGTCGCCCGGGCCCGTCGATTGAAGCGGCAGAAAAAGGGGCTGGACCTGGTGGTGGTCGACTATCTGCAGCTTATGCAGGGGTCGGGCCGCGGACGCTCGGCGGAAAACCGGGTGCTGGAGCTGTCCGAGATCACCCAAGGGCTCAAGGCGATGGCCAAGGATCTGGAGGTACCGGTCCTCGCGCTCAGCCAGCTGAGCCGCAAGGTCGAAGAGCGGGAGGACAAGCGCCCGCAGCTCTCCGATCTCCGCGAGTCGGGCTCCATCGAGCAGGACGCCGATATCGTGATGTTCATCTACCGGGACTCGTATTATCACGAGCGCCTTCGCCCGGCCGAGGACGATGCGAAATACCCAGAATGGGCGGAACGGGCCGACAAGTTGCGCGGCAGGACCGAGGTGATCATCTCGAAACAGCGCCATGGTCCGATCGGCACCATCGAGCTCTCCTTCGAAGACCGCTTTACGAAATTCTCCGACCTCGTTCGCGACGAAAGCCGCTATACCGACCGGGACAGACAGGACCTGCAGGACTTTTCGTGACGCTTTCCGGCCGGCTGACCATCGATCTCGACGCGATTGCCGGCAATTGGCGGGCCTTGGACGCAATATCGGGCCAGGGCGTCGAGACGGCGGCTGCGATCAAGGCGGATGCCTATGGTTGCGGCGCGGACCGGGTGGGTCCCGCGCTGGCGCGGGCCGGGGCACGCAGCTTTTTCGTAGCCCTGCCGGCCGAGGGAGCGGCACTGCGCCATGTGCTCGGCCCCGGCCCAGCCATCTATGTGCTCGCGGGCTTCTCGCCCGCAGATGGGCCGGTCTTTGCAAGTGCGTCCCTGGTCCCGGTCTTGAACGCGCCGGAGCAGGTCGCCGATTGGGCGGCCGGACCCGCCGGCCCCGCGGTGATCCAGATCGACACTGGCATGAACCGCCTGGGGCTGGAGGCGGAGGAGCTGTCCGCCATAACTCCCCTGCCCGGCTGGGTGACGATGGTGATGAGCCATCTCGCCTGTTCCGACACGCCGGAGAACCCGATGAACGCCGCCCAGCAGGCGGAGTTCCTGCGCCGCACTGCGCATCTCGCCGGGCCACGCAGCTTGGCCGCGACCGGGGGCATCCTGCTGGGCCGGGACTACCATTATGACACGGTGCGCCCGGGCATCGGCCTTTTCGGCGGGTTGCCCTTCGCCGCGGCCCGGCCGGTGGTGACCCTCGAAATCCCGATCCTTCAGATCCGCAAGGTGACGCCCGGCGAGGCGGTGGGCTATGGCGGCGTTTGGCGTGCGCAACGGCCGTCGCGGATCGCGACGCTGTCCGCGGGCTATGCCGACGGTTTGATCCGCCTGTTGGGGACCGGCGCGGCGACGGCATTCGTCGCGGGGAGCCCGGCCCCCTTCGCCGGGCGCGTCTCGATGGATCTGATCACGCTCGACGTGACCGATTGCCCCGAGGCGGTTCCCGGCGCGATGGCAGAGCTGTTGGGGCCCAGCCAGGGGATTGACAGGCTCGCTCGCTCGGCGAACACCATTGGATATGAAATCCTGACCTCCCTTGGCGCGCGCTACAGCCGCCGCTATACCGGTTAGAGTTCCTCGGCTTGAAAGGGCGCAAATGGCCGCCACACAGTGGATTTTGGCGTTTTTGGCGGGGATTGGCCGGGCCGTTATGGGGCTTTGCCAGGGGACCGGGCAGCTAACGGTCTTTGCGGTGACGGCCACCAGCCATGCCTTTCGTCCCCCCTTCTATTTCGGCGAGTTCGGAAGGCAGCTCTTGCGCATCGGCTATCTCTCGCTGCCGGTGGTGGGGCTGACGGCGCTCTTCACCGGGGGCGCCTTGGCGCTGCAGATCCATTCTGGCTCGACCCGCTTCAATGCCGAAAGCGTGGTGCCCTCGATCGTTGCCATCGGCATGGTGCGAGAACTGGGGCCGGTGCTGTCGGCACTGATGGTCGCAGCGCGCGTTTCGACCTCGATCGCCGCCGAGCTCGGCACCATGCGGGTGACCGAGCAGATCGACGCGCTCTGGACGCTTTCGACCAACCCGGTGAAGTTCCTGGTCGCGCCACGGTTGCTCGCCGCAGTGATCGTGCTGCCTTGCCTGGCGCTGGTCGGTGATATCATCGGGATCTTGGGCGGGTTTCTGGTTGGGATCGGCCGGCTCGACTTCAATCCGGCGACCTATATTCAGACCACTCTGGACTTTCTCGAGGTCGGCGATGTCACTTCCGGCCTCGTGAAGGCCGCTTTCTTCGGCTACATCATCGCGTTGATGGGCTGTTTCCAGGGCTATAACTCCGGCCGTGGTGCCCAGGGTGTCGGCGGGGCGACCCGGGCCGCCGTGGTCACTGCCTCGATCTTGATCCTGGCCACCAATTTCCTCCTCACCGAGTTTTTCTTCGCAGGCTGAGACCATGGCAGCGACCGCAGACACCGCCCCGGCCCCGGCCCTCGATATGCCGAAGATCCAGATGCAAGGGGTCACCAAGCGGTTCGGGTCTAACCGGGTGCTGCGGGGCATCGATCTGAGCGTCGGGCGGGGGCAATCGACGGTGATCATCGGCGGCTCCGGCACCGGGAAATCGGTGACAATTAAATGCGTGCTGGGTCTGGTCCGGCCGGATGCCGGCACTGTCGAGGTCGACGGCATCGATGTCACCCATGCGCGCGGCCGTGCGCGGGAGGCGGAGCTCGACAAGGTGGGCATGCTGTTCCAGGGCGGTGCGCTCTTCGACAGCCTCACGGTTTGGGAGAATGTGGCCTTCCGCCTGCTGCGCGGGCCGCGGCGCCGGGCGCGCGACGAGGCGCGAACGCTCGCGGTGGAAAAGCTGCGCCGGGTCGGCCTGAAAGAGGTGGTGGCCGATCAGTTCCCAGCCGAGCTGTCGGGGGGTATGCAGAAACGGGTCGGGCTCGCACGCGCCATCGCGGCGGAGCCGGAGATCATCTTCTTTGACGAGCCGACGACCGGCCTCGACCCGATCATGGCGGATGTCATCAACGACCTCATCCGCGAGATCGTAACCGAGATGGGGGCGACGGCGATGACCATCACCCATGATATGAGCTCGGTGCGGAAGATCGCAGACCGGGTGGCGATGCTCCATGACGGGGTTATCCAGTGGGAGGGTCCTGTCGCCGAGATCGATCGGAGCGGCAACGCCCATGTCCACCAATTCGTCAATGGCCTGGCGGAAGGGCCGATCGAAGCGGTGCGCTGAGGCGGCCGCGCCTGCGCGTCCCGAGGCCCGCCCACCCGCCCGAACCCAGCCCCCGGTCGATCCGTCAAGGAAGCCCCCATGCCTCGGGCCGCGCAGGCGCGCGAATGCCAGGTCTCGGCTCATGAAGACGTGTTCGCTGAATGAGGCGCCCTTTGCGTGCACACGACTTGCGATTGTTTTCCGATGGTGATCCCCGCTCCTGAAGTCCTTGGCGAGACGCACAACGGAGAAGCACGCTGCGGGAGAACACGGTGCGCCCAGATGCGAAAGCCATGCTCACTTTGACGCGTCTCCGGGTTGTTTTGACCGCGGCCTGCACCAGAACTTCGCCGCTCGCCGACCTGGTTTGCGCAGGAACTGCAGGCATCCTCGCTGTTACCCGTAAGGCAAGCCCGCCCTGCCGGCGCGGCCCGAGGCTTGGGGGCCTCCTTGACCCCGCGGCTGGGCGCTGGTTTCTGGTGGGTGGGCGGGGCCTCGGGCCGCGCCGGCGGCTGATCGGGGGCGATCCATGGCAGAAATCCAAGCAGAGGGCGGAGGCGGCGCCAAACCAGAGAGCATCGCAGCCTATGTGACCGGGCGTGTGGACGACCAGATCGGCCATTTCGCAAAGGCCGCGACCCGGGAGCAAAGCCGTGGCAAGGGCTGGCAGAACGCCGTCATCGTCGCGACCGCCTTCACGCCACTGTTGATCGGCCTCGCCGAAATCATGGAGGGCATGTCCGGGACGAAGCCCTTCTACTATCTGGATCCGAAGCTTTTGCGCGGCGCAGCCTTGGTCTCGTCCTTTCTGGCGGTCGTCGCGAGCACCCTGCTGAGCACCCGGCGCTACTGGGAGAACGGCGTCCTGTACCGCGCCCGCGAGCAGGCCTTGATCCGCGAGAAATGGCTGTGGGAGCAGCGGGCCGGCCCCTATGCCGAAACCAGCGATCCCGAACGGGACCGCCTGTTGACCGAGCGGGTCGAGGCCCTGATCGAAGAGGATGTCACCGGTTGGACCGGTCGCATGCGGGCGGCCTCGAAGAACATGAAGACCTAGGCAGCCCGCCGGCGGCAGCCGGATCCTGCTTCCCGCCCTGCCGACGCAGATGCAGACCGGGACCGTCAACGCGAGACCCCGACGCAACCCTCCCCCCGCTTGTCCCGCCCCGCGCCCGGCGATAGCGTGCCCCCGCCCACGCAACGCCAACCGGCACCGACCGCTGGGGGACCGCCGCCCTGACCCGTGCTTTGCTCTATGCCAATCTCGCGCTCCTCGCTATCTACCCCCTCGCCTGGTGGGCGCCGCTCGCCCGCGCGGGCTTCCTGCCGTTTTTCGAGGGGGACGCGATCACAATCCTCGGTGGCGTCGGCGATCTGTGGGAGGTCGACCCGGTGCTCGCGGCCCTTGTCGCGCTGTTTGCGGTGCTGATCCCCTATGCCAAGACCCTGGCGCTGGCGGCGATCCATCTCGGCCGGCTCGACCGGAAATCGCTGCCGCTGATCGAAACCATCGGCAAGCTCTCGATGGCGGATGTCTTCCTGATCGCCGTCTATATCGTGGTGGTCAAAGGTGTCGGCCTCGGCAGGGTCGAGCCTGCCTGGGGCCTCTGGCTCTTCACCGCCTGCGTGCTGGCGCAGATCTGGATCGCCTGGGCGACAGGAAGACGCGCATGGGCCTGATGCTGCTGGTCACTGGCATTTTCGGGGGTATCGCCATCTTCATCGCGACGCTCTACTCGCTGGCGCAGGTCTTTTTGGTGGAGGGGCGGGCGAAGATCCCCCATGTCGTCGCGATCCTCTGCGTCCTCGCGGTGATGGCGGCGCTGCAATACCGGGAGGTGGAGATCGCGCGCCATCTCGCGATTCCGTTGCTCGCCGCAGGGCTTTGGGTGATGTGGGTCGAACGCGGCCTCTACCGGATCTTTCCGATCCTCTTTCAGCTCTTCGCCGTCGTGCTGATCGCCGATTTCGTGGCGCTCTGACATGGCCAGGCGCGCAACCCAATTCGTCTGTCGGGAATGTGGGTCGGTCCACCGCAAATGGGCCGGACAGTGCGAGGCCTGTGGCGCATGGAACAGCATCGAGGAGGACGCCGGCCTCTCCGCCGCTGGGCCGCCCGCGAAGAGCCTCGGGCAAGCACAGGGCCGACGGGTCGTCCTTTCCCCGCTGTCCGGGGACGAGGCACCGCCGCCGCGCCGCGCCTCGGGCGTCGGAGAGCTCGACCGGGTGCTCGGCGGCGGGTTGGTCCCGGCCTCCGCAGTGCTGGTCGGGGGGGATCCTGGCATCGGCAAATCCACCCTCCTCCTCCAGGCAACGGCCGCCTTCGCGGGCCGGGGCGCGCGCACCCTCTATGTCTCGGGCGAGGAAGCCTCGGCCCAGGTGCGGATGCGGGCGGCGCGGCTCGGGCTCGCCGACGCTCCCGTGATGCTGGCCGCCGAGACCAATTTGCGCGACATCCTCACCACCCTCGACGCCGAGCGGCCGGACCTGGTGGTCATCGACTCGATCCAGACCATGTGGGCCGACCATGTCGACAGCGCCCCGGGCTCCGTTTCCCAAGTGCGCGCCACCGCCCATGAGCTGACCAGCTTCGCCAAGCGGCGCGGGGCGGCGGTTATCATGGTCGGCCATGTCACGAAGGAAGGGCAGATCGCGGGCCCCCGGGTGGTCGAGCACATGGTCGACACCGTGCTCTATTTCGAGGGCGAGCGCAGTCACCAGTTCCGCCTGCTCCGCAGCGTCAAGAACCGCTTCGGCCCGGCAGGCGAGATCGGCGTTTTCGAGATGACCGGCCAGGGTCTTGCCGAGGTGCCCAACCCTTCCGCCCTGTTTTTGGGCGAGCGCGATGTGGCGCAGCCGGGCTCGGTGGTCTTCGCCGGGATCGAGGGCACCCGGCCGCTTCTGGTGGAGATCCAAGCGCTGGTGGTGCGCACCGCGCTCGGCACGCCGCGGCGGGCGGTGATCGGCTGGGATGCGGCACGGCTTGCCATGGTCCTCGCGGTGCTGGAGGCACGGGCGGGCGTCGCGCTGTCGGGCCACGATGTCTATTTGAATGTCGCCGGAGGCCTGCGCATCGGCGAGCCCGCCGCGGACCTGGCGGTGGCGGCAGCGCTCCTCTCGGCGCTTGGTGGCACGGCGTTGAACCCGGGCACAATGCTCTGCGGCGAGATCAGCCTCACCGGCGGCATCCGCCCGGTTACCCACGGGGAAACCCGTCTGAAAGAAGCCGCAAAGCTAGGATTTTCCCGCGCGATCGTGCCTTCCGGGATGAAAGTCGGCGACGAATCGGGCATGACCCGGGTTGAGGCAGGGGATATCCAAGAGTTCGTGGCATCCGTCTTTGGGCAGATCGCGACAGAACCGAGCGGGGGGTAGCATGCAATTCACCATGGTCGATGGCGGCGTGGCGGCGATCGCGCTGGTCTCGGGCTATTTGGCCTATGCGCGCGGGCTGACGCGAGAGATGTTCGCCATCGGCTCGTGGATCCTGGCGGCCTTCGCGGCGTTTGCCTTCGCGCCGCTGTTGGAGCCGCTGGTGCGCGAGATCCCGGTGGTGGGCGATTTCCTCGCCACCTCTTGCGTAATCTCGATGGTCGTTAGTTTCGCGATCATCATGGCGGTGGTGCTGCTGATCCTGTCGGTGTTTACGCCACTCTTCTCGAGCGCCGTCCAGGAATCGGCTCTCGGCCCCATCGACCGCGCGCTCGGCTTTTTGTTCGGGCTGGCGCGGGCGGCGCTGCTGATCGCGATTGCCTATCTGATCTATACGCAGTTCGTGCTGGGTGAGGAGCAGGAGATGTGGCCCGACCTCGCCAATGCGGCGAGCCACCAGGGCATTCAGGAGATGTCGCGGATGCTGTCCGACCTCCTGCCCGATCAGTCCAGCCTTGGCGCGGAAACCGACCCGGCGACCGGGCGTCCGGGCGGCATCGCCGGCTGGTTCGGCAGCCAGATCGACGCGCTGATGGCGCCCTGCAATGCCGATGTGCCGGCGGCGCCGAGCGATACGGGAACCGGCGACACCGGAACAGGCAACACCGGCGGCGCGACGGGGACGCAGACCGCCCCGCAACCGTCCGGCAACTGATGTGGCGGCGGCGCGGGCGGCACGCTTTGAGGCGCGTCATTAGTGACATCGGGTGGCGACCGGTCTACATCTTGATCCGGCGGGGTGTCGGGAGTCGGGAATGAGCGTTGACGAGGACGAAGCGTGGCACGGCCACCCCTTTGACGACGACAAGCTCCACGAAGAATGCGGGGTCTACGGCGTCTTCGGGCTGGATCAGGCGGCGAAGTATACGGCGCTCGGCCTGCACGCCCTTCAGCATCGCGGCCAGGAAGCGGCCGGCATCGTTTCCTACGCGCCGACCAGCGGCTTTAACATCGTGCGCCGCACCGGCTATGTCAGGGACAACTTCACCAAACCCTCGCTGATGGACGAGCTTCCGGGCCGCATGGCAATCGGGCATACTCGCTATTCAACCAGCGGCGTGAAGGGCCAGACGGCGGAGCGGAATATCCAGCCGCTCTATGCGGATTTCGCCATGGGCGGCTGCGCCATTGCCCATAACGGCAATCTGACCAATGCCGATGCCCTGCGCGCAGAATTGATCGAGCGGGGGTCGATCTTTCAGTCGTCGTCCGACACCGAATGCATCGTGCATCTGATGGCGAAGTCGATCCAAAAGACCATCCCGGATCGGATGAAGGACGCCCTCCGGCTGGTCGAAGGCGCTTTCTCGGTCATCGCGATGACCCGGACCAAGCTTATCGGCGTGCGCGATCCGTTGGGTGTGCGCCCGCTGGTGCTCGGCCGGGTCGGCGAGGCGTGGATTCTCAGCTCCGAGACATGCGCCCTCGACATCATCGGCGCGGAATTCGTGCGAGAGATCGAGCCGGGCGAGATGGTGATCATCACCGCCGAAGGGCTGAAGAGCCACCGCCCTTTCGAGCAGCGGACGCCGCGGTCTTGCATCTTCGAGTATGTCTATTTCTCGCGGCCGGACAGCGTGATCGGCGGCCTCTCGGTCTACGAGGCGCGGCGGCGGATCGGCGTTGAGCTGGCGTTGGAGGCACCGGTCCAGGCCGATGTGGTCTGCCCGGTGCCCGACAGCGGCACGCCGGCGGCCATCGGCTATAGCCAGCAGAGCAAGATCCCATACGCCATGGGGATCATAAAAAACCAGTATGTCGGGCGCACCTTCATCGAGCCGACGGACCAGATCCGCGATATGGGCGTGCGGCTAAAACTGAACATCAACCGCGCCGTGATTTCGGGCAAACGGGTTATCTTGGTCGATGACTCGGTGGTTCGCGGCACGACCAGCCGCAAGATCAAGGACATGATGCTGGATGCCGGCGCGGCGGAAGTGCATTTCCGCATCGCCAGCCCGCCGACCCAGTGGCCATGTTTTTACGGGGTCGACACGCCGGACCGCTCGAAGCTGCTGGCGGCCCAGATGTCGGAGGGCGAGATCCACGCCTATCTGGGCGTCGATAGCCTGAGATACATCTCGCTTAATGGGCTGTATCGGGCTTGCGGGCATCCTGCTGGGCGCAACAACGACGAGCCGCAATTCTGCGATGCCTGTTTCTCCGGCGACTACCCGGTCACGCCGCTCGATGCGGTGGCCCGCGGCGGGCTTAAGCTGACAGAACACGCCTGAGCGTTCCGACGAGCGCCGCCCTCGGCGAGAACTTGGCGGCTCTCCTGCAAATGGCCGTTAGAGCGCCTCGTAGAGCGTCACCAGATCCTCGAGATCTTTCAGCACCGAGAGGTTCTTGCGCTCGAACGCATCCAATGCCTCGTCGCTCACCGGCTGGCCGGCCACCGCCTGATCGACCACGGTCCGCATCTCCGACCAAACTACGCCAAACTCCTCCAACGCCAGCTTGATCGCCGGCGTCGGCGCGGGTTTGATCCCCATCGTAGGCACGCCGTTCAGCAGCGCCTGTTGGGTCGCATCGATCTGCGCCATCTCGGCCACGATTTCTGCGCGATGCTCCTCGGCCCGCCAGTCGATCCTTAAGAGACAGAGATTTTTGCCGACCGATTGGGTCAGGACCTCCTGCCGGGCAGCGAGGTCGATCAGCACCGCATTGACCAAGAGCATATCGGCGGGAATGGCATGGGCACTCTCCACCGCGGCGACCAGCTTGCTGAGCTCGCCGAGGATCTTCTTGTCGTCCTCGAACAGCAGCTCGCCAGAGCCTTCGGGCACGCTGCCCGAGACGGCGACCTTGTCCGCCGCGGCGCGGAACGGCTGCCAAGACCGCTCGACCTCGTCGAGGGCCTTGAGCACTTTGCTATTGCTCTCGGCCTTCGCAAGTTTCAGAGCCGCGTCGCCATTGCGAAGTCCCGCCATGACGGCGTCGAAGCTTTGCAGAACCTGGCCGATTTCGGCGCTGTTTTCCTCTGCTGCGACCCCGGCGCGGACCATGCAGGCGGCGCGGGAAACACGTTCGACCAAGGCACCCTGCTGTTCGGCCAGCGCCACCCGGTGACGGGCCTCGATCCCGGCGGCAGAGACACTGAACCCGTGCGAGACCGTGAAAAGCACGAGCGCTACGGCCAAAGCACCGTTCAGCGCCATGCGGGAGAACCGGAAATCAAACGAAAGCCCCATGACGGATCCTTTCTGATCGTTACGGCTTCATCGGGAAAAGCGGTTTAGAAACCCGCTGAACCGAAAATTGGGGGCGAAATGCCCGTTGCTGACTTTCGCCGACGACCGCGAAGGTCGTGCGGGGTATCCCCCCTTGCCTCGACTGTAAGGCATCCTCGTTCTCTCACTCTACCACGGGTATCATTTCTCGGTGGCAGGAGTGTAAAGCCCAATTCCAAAGAGTGAAAATCCCCGTTTGCGCCCCGGCGCGCAGTCGAAGCGGATCCCGTCAACCGAGCGGCCGCGCCGCGTTCCAGCACCGGCGAGCTGGACAAGGGTGCGACAAAATATACCTCCTGGAACGGCGAGGGTGCCGAACGGCAACCCTTGCGAAGGTCCGATCCCATACTTTCAGGAGGACATCTATGCCAAGAACGATCCGCAACCCGGTCGAGTACAGCGCCGAGAAGATCGGCGGAGCCTGGGACCATCTGGGGTCCATGACCGAAGCGGTTCGCGGCCAAGGCGCCGATGCCATGGCAGCCCCGCCGAAGATCCGAAAGCTGACGCTCGCCGATCTCAGCACCGCCATTTCGCGCGGCTATGGGGACTTCCTCGCCTACCGAACAGATGTGGTCTTCCTCTGCATCCTCTACCCATTCATCGGCGCCTGCCTCGCTTGGTTTTCCTATTACAGCAATCTGCTGCCGCTCCTCTTCCCGCTCGCCGCGGGCTTTGCGCTGATCGGACCTGCCGCAGCCGTCGGGCTCTACGAAATGTCTCGGCGGCGCGAACGGGGTGAGACGACCGATTGGCTAACCGCGTTCGGGGTGATGAGTTCGCCCTCCTTCGGTGCCATCCTACTTCTGGGCCTCGGGTTGATCGGCGTCTTCGGCGTCTGGATCGGCGTGGCTGAGGTCATTTACCTGTTGACCATGGGCGCTGGGTCGGCGGAGACGACGCTCGGCTTTTTGCAGGCCGTGATCGGCACGCCGGGTGGGATCGCGATGATCGCGATCGGTGTTCCGGTCGGGTTCGTGTTCGCCGCGGCAGTCTTGGCGATCAGCGTTGTTTCCTTCCCAATGCTGCTGGACCGGACGGTCGGCGTGCGCCGCGCCGTCGAGACCTCGCTGCGGGTCGCGGCCGCCAACCCGGTGGCGGTGGCGAGCTGGGGGCTGATCGTCGCGACCGGGCTGGTCCTTGGCTCGGTGCCGGTGTTCCTCGGTCTGGTCGTGGTGCTGCCGGTGCTCGGCCATGCGACGTGGCATCTCTATCGGGTCGCCGTTGTCGAACGGTCGAACCGCCCCTGACCCGCTACTGCCCGGCGCGCGCCTTGCACCGGGCAGGACTCGCCGCCGTCGCGCCCGGCCCTGGGATGTGGCGAGAACTGGGCCTTTCCTCCCGCGCGGTCCTGGCGTAGACGCGGGCCATGGCTCACGATTTTTCCGACAAGGTCGTGCTGGTAACAGGGGCCTCCCGCGGTTTCGGGTGGGCATCGGCCCACGCCTTTGCCGCGGCGGGCGGGCAGGTCGTGGCCGTCGCGCGGACCCAGGGCGCGCTCGAGGAGCTTGACGACGCCATCCGCGCGGCGGGCGGGCCGGCCGCGGTGCTGGTGCCCCTCGACATCACCGACGACGCCGGACTGGCACGTCTCGGCGCCGCGGTTCATGAGCGCTTCGGGCGGGTCGATCTGTGGCTGCACACGGCGTTTCTGGCGCCTCCGCTGGCGCCGGTTGCCCATATCGCCGAGAAAGACCTCGACCGGTGCGTTGCGACCGGGCTCAAGGCCTATCAGCGGATGATCCGGGCGATAGACCCATTGTTGCGCCAGGCTCCGGAGCCGACGGCCTTGATCGCCGCGGACGACCCGCAATCCCGGCCGTTTCACGGTCTCTATGGCGCGGTGAAGGCGGCTCAGGCGGCGCTCACGGAGGCGTGGCGGGTCGAGGCGGCCGGGAAAGTCGCGGTAACAGCGCTTAGGCTGCCGGCGATGCCGACCGCCCTGCGCGGGCGCTTCTATCCGGGCGAAGACCGCGACGGGCTCGCCCGTCCTGCCGAGGTCGCGGGGCGCTTGCTCGACGCGCTCGCCACGGAACAGCCCAGAGGCATCCTCGACTTGGGGCGTGCGCGGGTCACCGGTCCGGAACACCGGAGCCACTAGAGCCTTTTCGGTCCGATCTGACTCATATTGGCGTCGCGACAATGCACCTAAATGAGACCCGAGAGCGCGAGGATCGACGCAACCGGGTCGGAACGCGCTCTAGGGCGCCGCGTCAACCGCTCGGCCAATGGCGAAACCAGCGCTCGCGGCGGGCTTCGAGACCGGCGCCGGTTGGACCGCCGCGGGCGCCATGCTCGACCGGTTCAGGCCGACTCAGGGCCGCGGAAGGTCTTCGGACGCCGGCGGACACCCACACTGGCCTGGTTGCACCGGACGCAAGCGGGCCTCGGAGGCGGCGCACCGTTCCAAGCTCGCGCACCCACCCGCTACTGCGCGCAAGCGCGGCTAGCCTTGACGGGGGCCGAGCCTCCCCATGCCGGCCATTGTCGGCTGCCGGCCCTCTCCGCAAATCGGCCCTTCCGGTCACTGGCCTCCACCCCGGACCCGCTCGCGCCCGCGGTCTCTCCACCGGCGCCAAGACCCGCAGCGCCGCGCGCGCGCCGCGTTGCCACGGGGCCGGCATCCGACGCGCGGCCCCGGAGGACGACGCCAGGCCGAACCCCGGATCCGGGGCGCCCTAACCGCTTTTTGCATAGGGGTTGTCGCCACGCCGCAAAGTCAGCCGCAGCGGCACCCCGGTCAGCCCGAAATCCCGTCTCAGCCCATTGATCAAGTATCGCCGATAGGCGTCCGGCAGATCCTCGGCCCGCGAGCAAAACACCACGAAGCCCGGGGGCCGCACGCGCACCTGCGTGATAAAGCGCAGCCTGATGCGCCGTCCCCCGGGCGCCGGGGGTGGATGCGCCTCCACTTTCGCCGCCAGCCAGCGGTTCAGCTTCGGCGTCGGCACCCGCTCGTTCCATAGGCCATGTTGCGCCTCGATCGCCGCTAGGAGCCGGTCCAAACCCTGCCCAGCGAGACCGGAGACCGCCACCAAGGGCGTTCCCGCCAATTGCGGCAACAGCCGCGCCGCCTTCTCCCGCAAATCGGCCATCAGCGCCTGGCGCTCGGCAACCTGATCCCATTTAGAAACGGCGAAAACCACCGCACGTCCCTCGCGCTCGGCCAGGTCCGCGATGCGGAGATCCTGGCTCTCAAAAGCGGTCTCCGGCTCCATCAGCACGACGACCACCTCGGCGAAGCGCACGGCGCGGATCGCATCCGAGGTCGAGAGCTGCTCCAGCTTTTCGTTCACCTTGGCCTTCTTCCGAAGCCCCGCCGTGTCGAAGATCCGCACGTCGCGCGATCCCCAGCGGCAGGTCACCCCAATCGCATCGCGGGTGATCCCAACCTCCGGCCCGGTCAACAGCCGCTCATCGCCCAGGATTGCGTTGATCAGCGTCGACTTCCCGGCATTCGGCCGCCCCACGATGGCAATTTGCAGCGGCCGGTGCTCAGCGAGGGGGTCGGCCTCGGCTTGGGCCTCGCCGCCGCCGGCCAGCGCCTCTGCCGACAGAGCCTCCGACGCCGCCAGCAGCGCCGCATAGAGCTCGCCCATGCCCTCCGCATGTTCGGCGGAAAGCGCAATGGGCTCGCCGAGGCCAAGCGCATAGGCCTCCAAAACTCCTGCCTCGCCGGCCCGGCCTTCCGCCTTGTTGACGCCGAGGATAACCTGCGCACCGCGGCGGCGCAGAAGCTCCGCCAGACCGCGGTCGTCGGGCATCACCCCGGCCCGCGCGTCGATCAGAAATAGGCAAAGATCGCTCTCTGCCACCGCCCGCTCGGTCAGAAGGCGCATGCGACCGGCCAGGCTTTCGGCCTCTGCTTCCTCGATCCCTGCGGTGTCGACGACCGTGAAGCGCAGATCGCCGAGCCGGGCTTCCCCCTCGCGCAGATCGCGGGTCACGCCGGGGCGGTCATCGACCAAAGCCAGACGCTTGCCGACCAGCCGATTGAACAGCGTCGATTTGCCGACATTGGGCCGGCCGACAATGGCGAGGGTGAAGGACATGGCGCCTCCTACGCCGGGCCTGCGATCCCGGCAAGGGGTCGCAGGCCCAGTGGATATCCGTACCTACCTACGCGGCGCGGCGCTGCGCTGTGGCGCGGGCCGAGGCTGGGGGCTGCCCCACCATGGCGGCTGGGCGCGGATCTCCGGTGGGTGGGCGGGCCTCGGCCCGCGCCAGGGCTTCTCAGCGGAACGCGTGCAGGCGCCCGTCATCGGCAAGGACGAACACCGTGTCCGCCGCCACCACGACGCCGTTCCGGGCCCCCGCCGAAAGCTCCGCCTCGGCAATCTGCGCACCGGTCAAGGCATCGAACACCAATAACTGCTCTTCCGAGCTGGCCACCAAAACCCGGCCAGACACCAGAACCGGACCGGAATAGGTGATCGGATCCTCCCGATCTTCCTGGTCCTCGAAGGCCGGCAGCGGCGTCTGCCAGAGCGTCTGGCCATCTCGGGCGGAAATGCGCATCAGGGATGCATCGTCGGAAACCACGAACAAGGTATCGGCCGCCCCCCAGATCGCGCCCTGCGAGCCGAAGTTTCGGGTCCAGACCCGCCGGCCGCCACGCGCCTCCACCGCAACAATGCGCCCGGATTGGTTCGCCGCGACGATAAAGTTTCCAATGACGATCGGGTCGCCCGTGACGTCGGAAATCGACGACCGCGCCAACCCCCGCCGCCCGCCGGACAGAAGCGCCGACCAAAATTGCCGGCCACTGCTGGCGCTGAGCGCGATCAGCTCGCCAGAGGTAAATGGGACTGCCACCAGCCCGCCGGACATCGCCGGGCTCGCGCCGCCCAGCAGCCCTGCCTCGGCCGATGCGCCCGAGACACGCCAGCGGATCTGACCGTTGCTCGCCGTCACGCCGAAGGCCCGGTTGTCGCGGGTCACCGCCACCACCGTGCCGCGGTCGACCGCCGGCGCCGCCCGAAAAGGAGCCCCGAAGCTCTTGCGCCAAAGAACGGCGCCGGTCGCAGCCTCCAGCGCCAGGATCTCGCCGAAACCGGTTGCGATCAGCAGCCGGCCGGCCTCATAGGCGATGCCGCCGCCGAAGCCCTCGTCGCCCTCCTCCGCCTCGGGCGCGACCGAAACCTGCCAACGCTCGGCCCCACTGGACGCATCCAACGCCGTGACCTGCGAGGCCGCATCCAGGGTGAACACGGTGCCATCTGCGATCACCGGCGCCGAGGTGATCTGGCCGTCGCTGCTGCCGCCCGCGCCGATATCCCTGGTCCAGGCGAGCGAGAGCCCGGTGGGCCCGTCCAAATGCCCGCTATTATGGGTGCCTGTGCCATTGGTCTGGGTCCAATTCTCCAGGCGCTGCACCGGCGGCAGGGCGACCTCGCGCACCTGTACGGTGGTGCGGCTCGCTTGGTTGCTGCGCAGGCTGATGCGCTCGCCCTCCAGCGGCGGCTCCCGGTCGAAATAGTCGAACAGCGCACAGCCCGATGCTGCTGCCGTCACCAGCGCCATCGCACACCATCGGACAACACTTACGCCGAGCCCATTTAAGCTACTGGAGATCATTCCCAGCCCCCTTTGGTACCGATGCGCCCTGTACCGGACGCTGCCGGCTCTTCTCTCGCATGGCCGGTTACAAGGCGCCAGCCCAGCGGCGATCACTGGCCCAAAACCGTCCGGATTTCGCGCAGACGATCCCGCGTTTCGCGGGTCACGGCCGGGTCGGCCATCGCCGCGTCGATATCCTGGCGCGCGGCGTCCGTCTCTCCGACGCCGAGGCGGATGGCAGCGCGCAATTCCAGGGCCAGAGGTCGGTAAGGGCGACCGGGCTCCGCGATGGGTTCGAGCGCCAGGAGGAGGTCGCTCGGCGCCTCGCCCGCATCGGCACGCAGGCGCACGGCCTCCAGCGTCGCAAGATCCGTGTAGCGGGGCGCACCGGCACCGGAGAGGGACTGGTACTTGGCCACCGCCGCCTCGACCTCGCCGGCACGGGCAAGCGCCGCCGCCTCGGCGAAGCCGGCGAGTGTGCCAGCATCGCCTTCAAGCTCGCCGGCGAGGGCGGCGGCGGCCGCGTGGTCCTCGGGATCCAACGCCAAGAACGCCGCGCCACGCTCCCGGGCTGCGGCGGTTTGCGCTGCCTGGTACCATGCCCAGGCAGCGGCGAGGCCCACGATCGAAAGGATGCCGCCGATCACATAGAGGCCGTATCGACGCCAATAGATCAGCATACGGTCCTGACGGACCTCCTCCGTCACCTCGCGGATGAAGCTGTCGGTTTCCCTGTCGGTCACGCGCCGCCCTGCCTTTGCCCGATCTCCCTATGTCTGGCGAGGTATCGCAGGCCCCGGGTGAGCGCAACCGCGAAGCCGGGGATCGCGGCCCAACAGGGACTTTGACCGCCGGGGATGGGGTGGGCGCTGGCCGCCCAGAATCCGCACGGCACGGGGACCCGAGGCCCACCCACCCGCCTGAGCGCCACGCCCGGCTGCCAGGTCAAGGAGGCCCCCATGCCTCGGGCCCCCGTGCCTTGAGTGCCGCGGTGCCTTCGCTTTATGCACGGTCACATCCAGCACAGCGGGCGACACCCCGTTGGGATTTGCGCCTCTCCGCCCCCATTTCTCCGGTCCCTTGCGGGACGAGCACGTTGTTGGCCGATCCGCCGACGTCGCCGCACCCCCAATGCGATGACGGTCTATCGTCAGACACAGCCGCACGCCCGGCGCGGGCCAGGGCTTGGGGGCCTCCTTGACCCAGCGGCCGGGCGCTGCGTCTTGGTGGGTGGGCAGGGCCCTGGCCCGCGTCGGGCCGCCTCAGGCCCTTTCCTTATAGGTGTGCTCATCGCCGGGAAAGCTCCGCGCGCGGACCTCCTGGGCATAGGTGCCGACAGCGCTGCGCATCATCTCCTCCATGGTGCCATAGCGCTTCACGAAGGTCGGCACCGCCGGGAACAGCCCGATCATGTCCTCGAACACCAGGATCTGCCCGTCGCAGGCGGCGGACGCACCGATCCCCACGGTCGGCACGGCGAGCGCAGCGGTGATTTGCTCCGCCAAAGGCGCCGCCACCCCCTCGACCACCACGGAAAAGGCGCCGGCCTCCTCCACCGCCTTGGCGTCGGCGAGCACCGCATCGTATTGCGCGGTGTCCCGCACCGCCTTGAACCCACCGGCGGTGTTCATTGCCTGGGGCATCAGCCCGATATGGCCCATCACCGGGATGCCGCGGCGGGTCAAGTGCCGGATCGTCGGCGCCATCTCGACGCCGCCTTCCAGCTTCACGGCGTGGCACCCGGTCTCTTTCACCACGCGGGCCGCGTTGCGGAAGGCCGTCTCCGGGCTCTCCTCGAAACTGCCGAAGGGCAGATCGACCACCACCAGCGCCTTATCCGCCCCGCGCACCACCGCCTGACCATGCATGATCATATGCTCCAGCGTCACACCCAGCGTGTTGGGCATCCCATGGATCACCATGCCCAGACTATCGCCGACCAGCAGCAGATCGCAGACGCTGTCGCAGATCCGCGCGACATGAGCGGTGTAAGACGTAAGGCAAACCAGCGGTTCTGCGCCCTTTCGCGCCATGATCTTCGGCACCGTCATTCGCGCCCGCGCCCGGTCCGGCGTCTCGACCGCCGCGGCCTTCGAGATCGTGCTCTGCGTCGACATGCCCGGTCCTCCCTACCATCTCCGCCCAGCAGCCTATCGCCTCCGCCAAGCGGCGCCCAGCCTCTGGCCGCGCTGCCAGATTCTCGACCGAATCACCCTCTGGAGGCACAGTCCGGCAGAGACCACCGGGGCGCGGGTCTGAGAGGTCTTTTCCGACAGGCGGAAGACGCTTATCTTAAAGATCCGATCGAATTCCCGGAGGGCGGCGTATCTGGCCCACCCAATCCGGCACAGGACATGGAATGCGCATCTCATCGGTCGTTTTGACCTTGGTTCTCCTCGCGGGCATCTTTTGGTGGTTCGACGGGGCCAAATTGCTTTTCCCGCATCAGACATCAGGCGCGGTCGCGGCTGGCACAGAGGTCGCGGCGGGGCAGGGAGAACGCGCTGCCGGGCCGGACACCGCGCCAACGGCCGGGGCCTCCGCCCAACAACCGCGCGCGGTGCCGGTGATCGTGATGACGAGCAGCGCCCAGGACGTCACCGAGATGCTGCGTCTGCGCGGGCGCACGGCCGCCAAGCGCAGTGTCGATGTTGCAGCCGAGACCGCCGGCCGGGTGACCAGCGAGCCGCTGCGCAAGGGCGCCCAGGTCGATGCCGGCCAACTGCTCTGCCGCATCGATATCGGCACCCGCGCCGCTGAACTGGCCGAAGCCGAGGCAATGCTCGCCGAGGCAGCGGCCGAGGCACAGGCGGCGGCCACGCTATCCGAGAAAGGCTTCACGGCCGAGACCACCCGCATGGCCCGCATCGCGGCCCGGGTCGGCGCCGCGGCGGAGGTCGAGAAGGTGAAGCTCGATATCGAACGTCTGGAGATCCGCGCCCCTTTTTCGGGCATCCTGGAGACGGATACCGCCGAGCTCGGCGCCAGGCTCGCGGTTGGCGATGCCTGCGCGACGATCGTCGATCTCTCGGAAATCAATGTGTCGGCCTTCGTGTCGGAGCGCGATGTCGACCGTTTGCGGTTCGACCAGACCGTGACCGTGCACCTGGTCAATGGCCGCATCCATGCCGGGCGGCTCAGCTTTATCTCCCGCTCGGCGGATGAGGAGACCCGCACTTTCCAGGTCGAGGCCGTGATCGACAATGTCGACGGGATGGTCCGCGACGGCATGACCGCCGAAATCGTGATCGCCCTGCCCGCGGCCCGCGCGCATTTGATCGCGCAATCGGCGCTGACGCTCGACGACGCCGGACGGCTCGGCGTTCGCTTGGCGCAGCATGGCCGGGCCCAGTTCGTGCCGGTCACCGTGATCCGCGACACAGCGGAGGGGCTGTGGATCTCCGGCCTGCCGGACCGCGCCACGATCATAACGGTCGGCCAGGAGTTTGTTCGCGACGGCCGCCCGATCGTGCCGAGCGAGGCGCCGCCAAGGCCGAAACCGGTCGGGGGAACCGTGGGCACCGTGGCACCGACCCCGCTTCCCGCGCGCCCGGGAGAGGCCGGATGACCGGTCTGGTCGATTGGTTCGCGACCCGCGCACGGATGACGCTGGTCTTCATCGCGGTCTGCATCACCGCTGGGATCGCGGCCTATCAATCGCTCCCAAAAGAGGGGCCGCCGGATATCGACATCCCGGTGCTCTATGTCTCGGTGCCTTTGCCCGGCGTCTCCGCCGCTGACAGCGAGCTGTTGCTGATCAAACCGCTGGAGAACGAGCTGCGCGAGCTCGACGGGCTGAAGGAGATGACCGGCATCGCCGCCCAGGACCACGCCGGGGTTCTGCTGGAATTCGACTTCGACTGGGACAAGCAGGCGGTCCTCGCCGATGTCCGCTCGAAGGTCGACCAGGCCCAGGCGGAGTTTCCTGAGGACGCTGAGGAGCCGACGATCAACGAGGTCAATCTCAGCCAGTTCCCGGTGCTGGTGGTGTCACTCTCCGGGGCGGTTCCGGAACGGACGCTGCAGACCCTGGGCGACGCGCTGAAGAAAGAGATCGAGGCGCTGCCCAATGTGCTCGAGGCGTCGCTGACCGGCCATCGCGACGAGATGTTCGAGGTGCTGATCGATCCCCTGCGCCTGGAAAGCTACGGGCTGACGGCCTCCGACCTCCTGCGCGTGATCGACGGCAACAATCTGCTGGTGGCGGCGGGCGAGATCGAAAGCGGCTCGGCCAGCTTCGCGGTCTCGGTGCCCGGCGCGATCAAGCGGGCCGAGGATGTCAACGACCTGCCGCTGCGGGTCGACGGCGACCGGGTGATCCGGCTGCGCGATGTGGCGGAGATCCGCCGAACCTTCGAGGACCCGGAAAGCCGCGCCCGCTTCAACGGCGTCGCGACGATCTCGCTCCAGGTCTCGAAACGGATCGGCGAGAACATCATCGACACGGTCCGCGATGTGCGCACCAGGGTGGCCGAGCAAATCGCCCGCTGGCCGGAACCGCTGCGCCAGGCGGTACGGGTCGATTTCTCGATGGACGAGAGCGACCGCGTCGTGCGGATGGTGCGGCAGCTCGAAAGCTCGGTGACCACCGCGGTCCTGCTGGTGATGCTGGTGGTGCTCGCCGCCCTGGGCACCCGAGCCGCAGCATTGGTGGGCATGGCGATCCCGTGCTCCTTCCTGCTCTCCTTCGCGCTGATGTCCGTGGTCGGCATGGGCATCAACAATATGGTGATGTTCGGCCTCATCCTCGCGGTCGGCATGTTGGTCGACGGCGCCATCGTGGTCGTGGAGTTCGCCGACAAACGGATCGCCGCGGGCGAAGGGCCGATGCGCGCCTATACCCAAGCCGCGAAGCGGATGTTCTGGCCGATAACCGCATCGACGGCCACGACGCTCTGCGCCTTCCTGCCGCTGATCCTGTGGCCCGGCATGCCGGGTGAGTTCATGGGGCAGCTCCCAACGACGCTGATCTTTGTGCTAACCGCCTCGTTGATCGTGGCGTTGGTCTTCCTCCCGGTCCTGGGTGGGGTCGCAGGCCGCCTCTCCCGGTTCACGGATCGCGGGATCGAGACGGCGAAGGCCCTCAGCACGACCACGAAGGTGATCGTCGCCGCCGCCGTCATCGGCGCAGGGCTCGGCGTCGCGGGACTGGCGGCAGTGCGCGGGTCGGGGGCGCTGCCACTCCTCGCCGTCACCGGCGTTGCGATCGCGGCGATGCTGTTTGCCACCCTGGTGCCGAAGGCGAAGGCGCGCCCGATGGGTCCGCGTCCCTATCGGCGCACCCTGTTCGGCAAGGCGATGAGCGTGATCGTCATGAACCCGGTCGGGCCGCTGGTCGCCATCGGGATCGCCGTTGCGTCCATCGCCGGCATCTTCACCGTCTACGGCGCGAACAATGCCGGCGTGGAGTTCTTCGTGGAGACCGATGCGGAACGCGCCGTCATCCATGTGCGCGCCCGCGGCAATCTCAGCCTCGATCAGCGCGACCGGTTGGTCCGGATGGTGGAGGAGCGGGTGATCGGCACCCCGGGCGTCTCGGCCGTCTTCGCCCTTTCCGGCGCCGGAAACCGCCTCGCCGGCGCCTTGGGCGGCGACGGGCCGCCGGATGCGGTCGGGCAGGTCCAGATCGAATTGGCACCTTGGGAGGATCGGGGCGCGGGCCAGCCGATCATCGAGGATATCGAGGCGCGGATCGCCGATGTGCCGGGCGTGATCACCGAGATCACGATCCTCAAAGACGGGCCCGTGCAGGGCAAGCCGGTGCAGCTCGAACTGTCCGCCGACAGTTTCGAGGCGCTGCATCAGGCCACGGCCATCGCACGCGACCGCTTCGAGCGGACAGAGGGTTTGATCAACATCGACGACACCCGCCCGCTGCCGGGCATCGAGTGGGAGATTGATGTCGACCGCGCCGTTGCCGGCCGCTTCGGCGCCGATATCGCAACAATCGGGCCCATGGTTCAATTCGTGACGCGCGGCGCCATCCTCGCCACCAGCCGGCCCGAGGACAGCGCCGAGGAGCTTGAGATCCGCGTCCGCTTTCCGGAGGAAGCGCGCACCCTCTCGACCCTCGACAATCTGCGGGTCGAGACGGATTTGGGCACGGTCCCGATCTCGGCTTTCGTCGAGCGCCGTGCCGTCCCGAAGCTGGGCGAGATCCAGCGCCGGGATACGCGCCGCTTCTTCATGGTGCGCGCAGATGTGGCCTCGGATGCCTCCGACATCGCGATCATCGGGGATCTGGAGCGTTGGATCGCCGAGGAGACGCCGTTCGGCGACACCGTGCGCGCGCGCTTCGTCGGCGATCGGGAGGAACAAGCCGACAGCATGGCGTTCCTCCGGATCGCCTTCGCCGGCGCGTTGGGGCTGATGTTCATCATTCTGCTGGCGCAGTTCAATTCGCTCTTCAACGCGGTGCTGGTGCTCTCGGCGGTGGTGATGTCGGTTGCCGGCGTTCTGGTGGGGATGATGGTGATGGGGCAGAAATTCTCGATCATCATGACCGGCACCGGGATCCTGGCGCTCGCCGGGATCGTGGTGAACAACAATATCGTTCTGATCGACACCTATCAGGATTTCGTCAAGCGCATGCCGCCCTTGGAGGCGATCCTACGCACAGCCGAGGATCGGATCCGGCCGGTTCTGCTGACCACGGTCACGACCATGGCGGGGCTGATGCCGATGGTGTTCGCGACCAGCCTCGACTTCGCCAATGGCGCGGTCAATCAGGGCGCGCCCACGGCGCTCTGGTGGGTCAGCCTCGCGACCGCGGTGGTGTTCGGGCTGGGCCTCGCAACCGTGCTGACCCTGGTGGTAACACCGGCGGCACTGGCCGCGCGGGTCTGGGCGGGCCAGGGATTGGGTGTGGGTGTACCGTTCCTTTGGCACTGGCTGCGGGGGCTGGTGTCGAAACGCCATCGCGCCCATCCGATGCTCGCAGACCGGCGGCTGAAGGCTCAGATCATGCGCGCCCAAGTGCCGGAGGTCGTCTGGCATGTGCCGCCGAGCCCGCCGAAACCGGTGGTTCGCGCCGCAGAATAGGCGGAGAGGGCAGTTCCGGAGCCGACCAGCGGAGGGGCGGAGCCGCGTTGAGATGGCGCGACCGCGCACCCTCTCCCTCTATGCGGGCTCCGGCTCGGCTCCTTCTTGGCGGTCCCACATCTGCGCATAGCGCCCCTCTGCGGCGAGCAGGGCGCCATGGGTCCCCCGCTCGACCACCCGCCCGCGGTCGAGCACGATGATCTCATCCGCGTCCACCACAGTCGACAGCCGGTGCGCGATCACCAAGACCGTCCGCCCCTCGGCGAGGCGCGAAAGCTCTGCCTGGATCTCCCGCTCCGTCCCGGTATCCAAAGCCGAGGTCGCCTCGTCCAAAATCAGGATCGGCGGATTCTTCAGGATCGTCCGGGCAATTGCGACGCGCTGCTTCTCGCCCCCCGAAAGCTTCAGACCCCGCTCGCCCACCATGGTGTCATAGCCGTCCGGGAGCGCCGCGACGAAGTCGTGGATCCGGGCCGCGCGGGCGGCCGCCTCCACCGCCGCGGGATCGGCCGCCTCGGCCCCGTAGGCAATGTTGTAGCCAATGGTGTCGTTGAACAGAACCGTGTCCTGCGGCACTACGCCAATCCTGGCGCGCAGGCTTTCCTGGGTGACGCTCCGCAGATCCTGACCGTCGATCTCCACCACCCCACCGGTCACGTCGTACAATCGGAACATCAGCCGCGCGATGGTCGACTTCCCCGCGCCGGAGGGACCGACAACGGCCAGTTTCCCCCCGCCAGGCACGGAAAAGTCGACACCGTGCAGCACCTGCCGCTCCGGCCCATAGCCGAAATCCACGGCACGAAAGGCGACCGCCCCTGCACCGACCCGCAAGGGCACCGCATCGGGGCGGTCGACGACCTCCGGCTCCGTGTCGATCAGGTCGTACATCTCGCGCATATCGACCAGCGACTGCCGGATCTCGCGATAGACGAAGCCAAGGAAGTTCAGCGGCACGGTGATCTGGATCAAGAAGGCGTTCGCCATGACGAAGCCGCCAACCGTCAGCGTGCCCGCGGCGACATCGCCTGCGGCGAGGCCCATAACGCCCACGAGCCCCAGCGAGATGATCAGCGCTTGCCCCGAGTTCAGGAGCCCCAGCGAGGTGGCCGACTTGATCGCCGCGTCCTGATAGGCGGCCATCGACCGGTTATAGCGCTGAGCTTCCCGCGCTTCGGCACCGAAATACTTTACGGTCTCGTAGTTCAGTAGGCTGTCAACGGCCTTCTGATGGGCCGCCTGATCCTCTGAGTTCATCCTCAAACGCAGCCTGACGCGCCACTCGGTGACGAGGAAAGTGAAAACGATATAGGACGAGACGGTAACGAGAAGAACCGCGGCATAGGCCGGGCCGAACTCCACCAGGAAGATCGCAGTTACGATCGCCACTTCGACCAGCAGCGGGACGATGCTAAAGAGCACGTAGCGGAGCAGAAAGTCGATGGCTTTCACACCACGATCGACAATGCGCGAAAGCGCCCCGGTCCGGCGCTCTAGATGGTAGCGGAGCGAGAGGCTGTGCACATGCCGGAAGGTACGCAAGGCCAAGCGGCGGAGCGCTTCGTGACCAACGCGGGAGAACGTGACATCCCGCAGTTCCTGAAACATCACGCCAAACAGCCGTGCGACGCCATAGGCCGCGACCAAACCGGCGGCGACGGCAAAGGCGGTGGCAGCCGCGTCCCCGGTAAGCGCATCGACCGCATCGCGATAGAAAAACGGCGTCGCAAGCGTCGCAACCTTAGCCAGCACCAAGAGCAGGAGCGCCACGACCACCCGAGTTTTTAGATCGAGCCTGCCCGCCGGCCAAAGGTCCGGCAGCACCCGTGTCAGGATCGAGAGGTCTGGCCGCCCCGCCTCGGTAGGACGGGTACGGCGTCGTCGGAGGCGGCGCATGCCGGCCCTTTCCGGTCAGTCGGTGGCGCCCGGCTCACTCAGTCGCGACGAGTTCCGGCACCGTGAAGATCTGTCCCGGATATATGAGGTCGGGGTCGCGGATCAAATTCGCGTTGGCCTCGAAGATCACCGAATACCGTATGCCGCGGCCGTAATACTGCTCGGCGAAGGTCCAAAGATTATCGCCCCGCACCACGGTGATCTCACGCTCGTTCACCACCAGATCGCTCTCGCCCGCCGCGTAGGTGAACGGCGCCTCGACCCGCGCCGTGACACGGCCATCGGGGGCGATCTCGTCCATGCGGAACAGCAGGGTTTCCGCGGCCAGGCGCTCGGGGATCGACGCCTCCCACGCACCGCTGTCGCCAGCCTTCGCCTCCGCCACAGGGGCGGCATTGGCGTAGATCCGAACCAAATGATGCGGCTTCGCCTGGCCGGACGCGATCACATCCCCGCCAGGGGCATAGGTGATCCGTTGGAGCAGGAGGCCGGGCAGTCCCTCCGCCGCATCGCGGGTCTGCAGAAGCGACAACTCCGCCTCATCGGGTTGGACAAGCAACGGCGCGGCCTCGCCGCCGGTCACCGGAAGGATCACGATGGGGGCGGAGACGAAATAGGTGCCTGGGGCAGGTACCTGGGCCAGAACCTGTTCCTCTGGCAGCGCTTGGTCGTCGGCGGCCGTGGGTGCGCTCGCTTCCTGCGCGGCCGCGAGGGCCGTCTGTGGCAGCACAGGCCCCGAGGCGGTCTCTGCCGTTGGCGCGCGCACCTCGCCGGTTTCGGCCGAGGACGTCGTCGGTGCCCGCACCGGGCGCGGACGCGGCGCCGGAACCTGGGCATTGCTCGCCGTCTCCGCGGGGGCAGCGCCGGGCCCACCGGCCGCGGGTGCAGGGTCTGCCTCGGGCCTCGCCGGATCGGCGGCAGCCGGATCGGTCCGCGGTGCCGGGTTGCCACCCTCGCCCCGCGGGGCGCGGATCTCATCGGGCGCGGCGGTCGCCGGAGGCTCCGCCAGCGAAAGAGCCGCCAGCTTTTCTTCCGAAACCGAGCGCACCGCGTCCTCGCCGGCCGGTTGCCGCTCCTCCGACAGCGGACGCTGGCGCTTGCTGCGGAGATAGAGCGAGCGCGCCTTTGCACTGGTTCCGAGGCTGACAAGGGCGATGAACACGCCACGCCGGTCGGCCTTGACGCTGGAAACCACATCGTCGTCCAGCAACACCTCGACCACCGCGCCTGGGCTGGCGCGCCCGGCAATCACCGTCTCGCCCGACGCATTCACCCGCACCACGTCGAATGCCGGGGGCAGTTCGCCTTCCGTCACGGTGTTCGGTTCCGCCTCGTCGTCGGCTTCCGTCTCGGTCAGCGCCGCCTTATCGGCGTCGATCGGCTCCGGCGTCCGAATTGCCGGGAGAGCGGGTGCTCCATCCGGCGGCGCCAGTGCGCCGACCGGCGCGAGCGCGATCAATTCGAGAGCGGCAGCAAGGGCCGTGCCTTTTGTCCCAGCGCCATGGCCATCGATCCCCGGCCCCGTCAGCGGCACCGACTTGGCCAGCGGTTGCAGGGCGGGACCCGCCGGGGCTCTGCTCTGGGTAGGTTCCTGGCTAATCGCGGCGAGATGCGGCGCTGCCGCGTCCGGCGCACCGTTCGACAAGCCACCGGCATGGGTCACCCCGGGCTCCGCCTCTCCCTCGCCGACTTCGGCCGCAACCCCCGCCGGCGCGGCGACCGTTACGGGTTCTGCGGCCGCACCGGGAGATTCCACTTGCCGTTGTGGCGGGACAATGCGACCAGGCTCCACCAGTCCGAACGCGTCCCACTTCCCGTAGACGAGGAACACCAGCGCGAGCGTCGCGCCGCCAGTGACCCCGCCCAGGATGGCCCTGAACATCTTCTTAATCCTTCACCACAAGAGGCACCAAATGCCCGATATTACTGCAGCTAATCGCTCCCGTGAACATTATGGTCAATCGCATTCGCCGAGGGAGCCTTTCTGATGTCCGCGGGTAGAAAAACCATCTGCCTGTTTTGCGGCTCGCGCCATGGCAACGACCCCGACTATGCCGATGCCGCGGCGGCCACGGCGCGTGGGCTGGCCGAGGGCGGATTCGACCTGGTCTATGGCGCCGGCGATGTCGGTCTTATGGGCATCGCCGCCCGCGCCGCCAAACAGGCCGGCGCCCGGGTTCTAGGCTTCATCCCCCGCCACATTCTGGAGCTGGAGATCGGTTGCGAAGCTATCGACGCAACCGTCATAACCGAGACGATGCATGAACGCAAAAAGCTGATGTTTGTCAATTCCGACGCGGTTTTGGCTCTCCCTGGAGGACCGGGAACCCTCGACGAGCTGATCGAGGTGCTGACCTGGCGCCAATTGGGCGTGCATGAGAGGCCGGTGGTTTTGTTTAATCACAAGGGCTACTGGGACCCTTTTCTTAGATTGCTTGAGCATATGGCCCGGACCGGTTTCATGGGTGAGAGCTTTCTAGACTATGTTACCGAGACCGACTCGCCGGAGGGCTCGGTCGAGGCACTGCACCGGCTGCTCGACCGCCCCTAAGGCGGGCAACGCGCGGGCAGGCTGGGCGCGCGTCTGCTGGAGCGCATCGGCCTGTGATGCCGCCACTAGCAGCGGCAATTTTGGCAGCCGCGATTTTGGCAGCCGCGATTTTGGCAGGCGCGATTTTCGCAGTCGGGTGAGGCCTGCGCCGGTCGGGCCAGGGGCGGTCGGACCGGGTGGGCAAAGCCGGCGATGGCAGCGGGTGGGGCCGGTCCTCGCCCAGCCCATCCCGCGCCGCGGCCACTGGCAGAGACGGCCCCAAGAAACGGCGGATTTTGCGTAGGCATCCTTCACTGGCGGCAGTCAAGTCGACCCCTGCGAGAGAATCACCCTCCCAAGGTCGGACCCGGAGCCCCCGCCGACCGCCATGCGGGTCGGCAAGGACATCTGATCGATCCGACCATCGAGAACCGCCCGGCCGGAGCCTGACCCGGGCCTCGCTCATTTCCCGCAGAGGGCGATTGTGCGGCTGCTCAGGCGGCTTTAAGCCGGGCGGCCACATCCTCCCAATTCACCAGTTTGTCGAGGAAGTTCGTCAGATATGCCGGCCGCTTATTGCGGAAATCGATATAGTAGCTGTGCTCCCACACATCGCAGCCGAGCAGCGTCGTCTGCCCGAAGCAGAGCGGGTTCACCCCGTTGGGTGTCTTCGTCACCTTGAGGCTGCCGCCATCGACCACCAGCCATGCCCAGCCGGAGCCGAACTGCCCGGCGCCCGCGGCCGAGAACTCCGACTTGAACCCGTCGACGCTGCCGAAGGCGCCGTCGATCGCGCTCTTCAGCTCCTCCGGCATCGCCACACCGCCGGGTGCCATCATCTGCCAGAATTGGATGTGGTTCCAATGCTGGCTCACCTGATTGAACAGGCCCTGATGCGCGTCCTGGCCATAGGTGCCGGTGATCACCTCCGGCAAGCGGTCGTTCCCCGCGCCGTCCCACTGGGTGCCGGCAATCAGCTCGTTGCCCTTATCCACATACGCCTTGTGGTGCAGGTCGTGGTGATACTGCAGCGTCTCCTCGGACATGCCGCTATCGGCGAGCGCGTTATGGGCATAAGGAAGGTCGGGCAGCGTGAAGGCCATGGAAAATCCCTCTCCGGTCGGAAGTGTTTTGGCGGGGGGCCTTTGCGGCCCTCCCTGGCTATATATCCGATGCGTGCGGAGAGGAAAGGGGCCGCCAAGCCAGGCCGCCCCCCGGGACGTCAGGCCGCCTGAGCGACCTGCGGAAGGGATGCCGCTTCCGGCCGGTTGGCGCGGCGTGCAGCCACCCAGGCCTCGGCCGCCGAACGGGCCGCGCGAAGGGCGTCAGCAGCCTCGGCGGGGCGATCCTTGGTGTGATCGTCTGCGTCGAACATGGCGTCCTCCTTTGATTCGCGATTCGGGTGGGACCGGCAGAATAGTCCGTTGCAGCGCAAAGACAATATACACGATTCTTAACAAAGAGTTCGTCACGTCTTGCTTTTTTGGCGGCGGACCATGGTGTCGTCGATTCGGTGGCATATCGCTCCGAAATGCGCTCAAACGGGGAACAGCAGGGCGGCAACCCGTCGCTCCTCGGACAGCAAGACATTGTAGGTCCGACAGGCCGACGGGGTCGACATCGCCTCGACGCCCAGGCCCGCATCTTCTAACGCCGCGCGCAGCGCGGCGGGCAAGGGCGCAATCTCGGCCCCCTGCCCGACCAACACCAGGTCCAATTGGTCGGCAATAGCCAGCACCGGGGCCAAAGCAGCGGCCGAAATCGCATCGCCCGGCATTGCGGCAGCGCCCGCTGGGCCCAGGATCACCGCGCCCTCGTGCCAAACCCCGGCGACCCGGAACCCACCGGGGCCATAGCCGTCGACCGGCGGCTGGCCTTGATACTCGATCTCATTGAGGCGCATCGTCAGCCTCCTTCGCGCCCGGCCGCACCGGCCCGCCTCGCGGGCGGGCAGCGGCCCCGCGCCGGGCGACGGCGCCGCAGGCTGCCCGAGCCCGGCGCGACCCCGAGGGCGTGGCCCGACGAGGCCCTGCGCGCTCAGACCTGGGCGCCGCCGAACTGCACACCAGCCTTCTGCACATCGCCGGGCTCGCCCCAGTCCCGCTTCACGCCCAGCCACAGCAGCAACGCCGCCGCGACGAAGATCGATGAATAGGTGCCGATCACCACGCCCCAAATCATCGCGAAGGTGAAGCCCTGGATCACCGCCGGCCCCAGCAGGAACATCGCCACCAACGCCACCAGCGTGGTGACCGAGGTCATCAAGGTCCGGCTCAGCGTCTCGTTGATCGACTGGTTCAACAGATCAACCAGCTCCATCTTCTTGTATTTTCGCAGGTTCTCGCGGACCCGGTCGAACACCACCACGGTGTCGTTCAGCGAATAGCCGACAATGGTCAGCAGCGCTGCGATGATCGCCAAGTTAAACTCGATGCCCAGCAGAGAGAAGACCCCGATGGTCAGCGCCACATCATGGACCAGGGCCAGCACGGCGCCGAGCCCGAACTGCCATTCGAACCGGATCCAGATATAGAACAGCACCGCGCCGACGGCGAGCGCGATGGCCAGGATCCCCGCCTGCAACAGCTCGCCAGAGACCTTGGGCCCAACCACCTCGACCCGCCGGATCTCGGCGCCCGGGATCTCCGCCTGCAGCGTCTGCGCGATCTCGCCTGCCACCCGGTTCTGCTGGTCGCCGTCGCCCGCCTGCTCCTCTACCCGGATCAGCACATCGCGGTCCGAGCCGAACTCCTGCACCGCCACATCGCCGAGCTCCATCCCTCCGACCAGATCGCGGATCTCGCCCAGATCCGCAGGCTCCTGGGTCTGGATCTCGACCATGGTGCCGCCGCGGAAGTCGATGCCGAAATTCAACCCGATGAACCCGGTCAGCAGCAACGCCGTCACCATCCCAATGCCGGAGGCGAAAAAGGCCGGCCGCTTCAGACCCATGAAATTCACCCGCGTCTCCGGCGGCACCAGGCGGATGCGCTCGACCCGCAGCGTCTTCGGCCGGGTCGCCTCCACCCAGGTCGCGATCATCAGCCGGGTGACCAGCACCGCCGTGAAGACCGAGGTGACGATCCCGATGCCGAGCGTCACGGCAAACCCTTTCACCGGACCGGAGCCGATACCGAACAGGATCACCGCAGCGATCAGGGTGGTGATATTGGCGTCGAAGATCGCCGAGAATGCCTCCGAATAGCCCTTCTCAATCGCCTGGCTGACCCCCTTGGCGCGTTTCAGCTCCTCTCGGATCCGCTCGAAAATCAGCACATTGGCATCGACCGCCATGCCGATCGTCAGCACGATCCCCGCGATCCCCGGCAGGGTCAGCGTCGCGCCCAAAAGCGACAGCACCCCGAAGATCAGCCCGACATTCAAGATCAGCGCGATATTCGCGAAGATCCCAAAGGCCCGATAGATCAGCCCCATAAAGATCAGCACGGCCCCAAAGGCGAGCACGGTCGCCGCAGCCCCTGCCGCCACGCTGTCGGCGCCCAGATCTGGGCCCACCGTCCGCTGCTCCAGCACCTTGATCGAGGCCGGCAGCGCACCGGCGCGCAGCAGGATCGCAAGCTCCTGCGCGCTTTCGACCGTAAAGCCGCCCTCGATAAAGCCGGAACCGCCGAGGATCGGCGACTGGATCACCGGGGCGGTGATCACCTCGCCATCCAGCACCACCGCAAAAGGCTGGCCGACATTGCGGGCGGTGAAATCCCCGAAAATCCTCGCGCCGGAGCTGTCGAAGGTGAAGTTCACCACCGGCAGATTGGTATCCGGGTGAAAGCCCAGGCGGCTGTCCGTGAGGTTTTCGCCGGACAGGATCGCGCGACCCTCGAGCAGATAGGGCGAGCCGGTCTCGACATCCTCCAGCAACAGCTCGCCCGGCCCGGCCCGCTCCGCATCGGCGCCGAAGCCATTGACCTCGTGGAAGGTCAGCCGCGCGGTGCGCCCGATCAGGCCGAGCAACTCCTCGGCCGAACCGATGCCCGGCACTTGGATCAGGATCCGGTCGATCCCCTGGCGCTGGATCGTCGGCTCCCGCGTGCCGGCCTCGTCGATCCGGCGGCGCACGATCTCCAGCGATTGCGCCATTGTCCGGTTGGTGATTTCGGTGACCGCCGCCTCGGTATAGGTGAGCACCAGGCGCTGGTCGTCGGCCTGCTCAAGCACCAGGTCCATGCCGCCGCCAACGCCGCCCGCCATGCCGAAACCGCCGCCGAACCCACCAGCGAGACCGCCGCCCACCGGCTGCGCCAGTGCCCGCATCGCCTCGGCCGCGCGGTTCAGATCCTCCGCCCGGGTGATCCGCACCCGCACCGCATCCTCGCCGGCCGCGAGATTGGTAAAGCGGCGCACGCCCGCATCGACCAAGGCCCGGCGCACATCGCCGCGCAGGGTCTGCAGCCGCTCGGCGATCACCTCCTCGACCTCGACCTCGACCAAGAGATGCGCGCCGCCGCGCAGGTCGAGCCCCAGATTGACCGCGTCCTTCGGCGCCCAGTCCGGAAGGCTCGCCCGCGTCTCCGGCCCGACGAGATTGGGCGCTGCAAAGATCAGCCCGAGCAGGCAGAGGCCCAGAATGACGGCCTTTTTCCACGGGGCGAAGTAGAGCATCGCTCCCCCTTCTCGCGCGCGGCGCGGGTCAGCTATCCTTGGCGGGTTCGGTCTTCGAGACCACCTGCGCAATGGTCGAGCGCACCACGCGGGCCTTCACCCCCTCGGCGATCTCGACCTCCAACTCGTCATCGTCCTTCACCCGGGTGACCTTGCCCATCAGTCCCCCCGCAGTGACCACCTGATCGCCGCGGCGCAGGTTCTCGATCATCGTGCGGTGTTCCTTGGCGCGCTTCTGCTGTGGCCGGATCAGAAGAAAGTAGAAGATGACGAAAATCGCCACCAACGGCAGAAGCTGGATCAGAAAACCCGGCTCCGCACCCGCGGCGCCAGCCTGGGCATAAGCAGGAGAGACGATCATTGAGTTCCTTCCGTTTGACCGGCCCCAACAGGGGCCGAAACGCGGGTCTTCCGGGCGGTATATACGGGCGCCTCGCCGGGATGCAAGCGAGCCGGCGCCGGAGCGGCCGCGGGCGCCGCTCTGAGTGTTTCTGTCAACTTTTCACGCCATCGAGCAGTGTCATGAATCTCTGATTGCAACGGGCTGCAACCCTGCGCTAGTCTTGATTCAGGTCAATGCAAGGGGGGGAGCGTCGATTAATCGTCGCACCTACGCGAAAAAGACAAGGCCGACTGGCCAATGCCAGGGAGATAGACATGGACATTCTCTATTACCTCGCCCCGACCCTTGGTTTAACGCTTTACGCTGCGCTGATGACGATCACGTTCGCCGCATAGGGTCGCGGCATGGGGCGGGTCCCCTGCGCAGAGCGCCGCGGCGTCGGCGAGACTGCGCTCTGATAGGCAACGAGATGCGGCGCTGATCCCTGCCCCGCTGCTGCGCCGAGACGCCTCGAAAACCATCGGGCCCCGATCGCCGGGGACGATTTGGACGAAGAAGACGCTCTCGCCCGTCGCCCGCGCCTATGGGCCCGAGAGACAGCGCGCCCGGTCGCTCCGCAAACGCCTGCGCCGCTCCAAACGCTGAGCGCTTCCCCACCCCCCGCCCTTTGCCCGGACTTGCCCCGCCGCCCGGAGCGCGCGGCCATAGAGCAGCAGCTTTTCGGTCCGAGTCATTGCGCCCGCATCGGGGTGCGAGATGATCGCGAAGGTCCGCCGGCGCGCACCCTGCGGCGGCAAATCCGGGGCCGGTCGAGAGGCGATGCAGCATCCGCCAAGGCTTTCCGCCAAACCGTTGAAGAGCGACAGAAATCCCGATGCACAAGCCATGCACATCTTATGCACAACGCATATGCATAGTGTTTTGGTCGGGTATTGGCTGGCCTGCCGCGCCGAGACACGCCTCTTGGCAGGTCCCGCTGCCACCGAGCGCCCCCGGCGCTTTAGCGCCGGATCGCACCCGCCCGCCCCCCGGCGGGTGCGATTTCATCGCCCCCACCCGGGCGAGCGCGATCCTTGCTGCGAGGTCAATCGTCTTCTGATGTGCTTGCTTTTCGAGCTTCGTCCATTTCTTTGCCCGCGGTGGGGCCCAGCTTTTCTTGGTCGGCAAGGATGCTGCCAATCTTCACGCCGACCGCACCGCCTGCGATGACGAGGGGATAGACCGGACCGGTCAGAACGCTGCCGAGCGCGAGGCCAATGGCGGACCCGAAAGCAGCGCCGGCAAAGATGAATGCAGAAACGGCAGCCTGTTTACCGAGTCTCTCCTCTGCGAGCAGAGCATCGCAAGCTTTCCGGAAACTTGCTACGAAACCGCGCCGGTCTTCTTCGGCTTGTGCGACGACTGATTGGTCCGGCGTACCAGTCGTAGCAACTGCGTCCGCCAAAGCGGCTGTGCGGCGGTCAACTTGGTGGAGAAGCGCCGAGACTTCGTCGCGCCCTTCCTGCGTCATCTGGTTGTGTTGACGTTCAAGAAGATCGCGGACCGTTGCAGTCGCTTGAATCAACGAAAGTGCACAGGCGAGAACCCTCTCGCCGTCAGACGTCAAGACAGATGCCATTGGTTTAGGCGTATCGTCCGGCGGTGGCGCCACGGCCGGTCTTGGGGAGGCGGCCACCTCTTCCAACTCTGGCCAGTGGGCCGGGCGGGTTAGATCGGATGGGATAATTGTGCCACTGTCGCCAAGCATATCGTCAAGTTGGCTCTGCGTTAACGAACGGGCTTCACTCAAGTCGGTGAAGAGCCAGGTGCCGCCATCGTTTGTGCTCACCTGGCTCTTCACCGACTTAACGTTCGCCCCCCTGAGGTCCGCCCCCCTGAGGTCCGCATCCCTGAGGACCGCCCCCACGAGGTCCGCCCCCACGAGGTCCGCCCCCCCGAGATCCGCCCCCCCGAGGTCCGCCCCCACGAGGTCCGCCCGCCAGAGGACCGCCCCCACGAGGTCCGCCCCCCCGAGATCCGCCCCCCTGAGGTCCGCCCCCCCGAGATCCGCATCCCTGAGGTCCGCCCCCACGAGGTCCGCCCGCCAGAGGACCGCCCCCACGAGGTCCGCCTCCCTTAGGTTCGGGCGAAAGTCGTCCCGCTTCCGCCGGTCGTTCCAGGCATCGACGCCTTCGCGGAGCCATTCGAGATGTTGGGGGTTGGCCATGGGCGGGGTCTCTGCGGTCAAAACAATGCGGGGAGCCTAGCTGGGCTGTCGGTTTGCGCCAAGGGCGGGGCTTGACGGGTCGGCCCTGGCAGGTCGAGATCGGCGCGCAGCAAAAAGGGAGGGCGCGGATGGATCTGGGCATCAGGGGGCGTAAGGCGATTGTCTGCGCGGCCTCGAAGGGGTTGGGGCGGGGCTGTGCCGAAGCGCTCGCCGCCGAGGGGGTGGATCTGGTCATCAATGCCCGCACGGCGGATGTGTTGGAGGGGGTGGCCGAGGCGCTGCGCATCGCCCATGGCGTGAAGGTCACCGCGGTGCCCGGCGACATCACGCGGGAGGCGGTGCGGGACGACATCCTCTCGGCCATGCCGGCGCCGGATATCCTGGTCAACAATGCCGGCGGGCCGCCGCCGGGGATGTGGCACGATTGGGGGCGCGAGGCGTGGCAGGCGGCGATCGAGGCGAATATGCTGACACCCATCCTGTTTGCGACCGCGGTGCTGCCCGGCATGGTCGAGCGGCGCTGGGGGCGGGTGGTGAACATCACCTCGCAATCGGTGAAGGGGCCGATCGCGCAGCTCGGGCTCTCGAATGCCTCGCGGGCGGGGTTGACCGGGTTCGTGGCGGGAACCGCGCGGCAGGTAGCGCGGCACGGGGTGACGGTAAACAACCTGCTGCCGGGAGCCCATCAGACCGACCGGATCACCCAGACCGAGGCGGCGGCGGCGCGGGCCGAGAATGTGAGTGTCGAGGAGATCTCTGCCAAGCGCAAAGCGGCGATCCCGGCGGGGCGCTATGGCACCGCGGCGGAGTTCGGGGCGGCCTGCGCATTTTTGTGCTCGGCGCATGCGGGGTTCATCGTGGGGCAGAACATCCTGCTCGACGGCGGGGCGGTGAATGTGACGCTGTAGCCAGGATGCGCTAAACGGAATCGCGGGCTGGTCGCCCGCGATGGGTCGGTGCCCGCCTCGCCCTTCCGCGCCTTGCGGCGCGCGCGGGGTCGGCGGCGCCTGTGGCCCAGGCGGCCGAGACGAAGGGCATCGGCGCTTTTGGTGGGTTGGCGACGCGTTGGCTGAGAAGACCGCCCGGGGCGGTCATAGACCAGCGTCGGGAAGGCCTGACCCGCGTCAAGGCAACCGCGCATGCCGCGCGGCGCCTGCGGCGGCCTTGACCCGGTCCCTGCCTTCCGAGGGTCAGCGGTCTTCGTTCCCGGCCGGGCCACCCGTCGGAAGGCGGGTTAGTCAGAGGAAAGGCAGCTCCCGCAATTCCGCCGCCGTGACCCGACCGTTCGGGAGGGTCACCGTCACTTGATCGCCCGCAGACAGGTCGCGGGAGACGAGGGCGAGACCGATATTCGCCTCGAGCCGCGGCGACCAAGCATGGGCGGTGACATGGCCCATCAGCAGGTCGTCGACGGTCACCTGGCTCCAGAGATCGATGGCCGGCAATGCCCCCTCATGCTCCATGACCGCGCCGAGCTGGTGGCGCGCCGACCCAGCCTCGGCGATCCGGCGCAAGGCCGGCATGCCGATCACATCGTCCGGGGCATCGAGATGGACATAGCGCTCCATCCGCACCTCGAAGGGCGTGGTCTCGTCGTCGGTGTCGCCGCCCCAGGAGAGGAGGCCGCTTTCCACCCGCTCCATCGGGTTTGGGTAGCCCGGGCCGATATCCCAGCCCTGGCCGGCCTCCTTCACCTTCTCCCATAGCTCGCTGCCGCGGGAAGGGTCGGTGAGGTAGAGCTCGAAGCCGCCTTGTTTCGACCAGCCGGAGCGGGCGACCACCAGCTGGATGCCGTCGAGTTCCATCTCGCGGAACCGGAAATGGCGGATCTCGCGGATGCTGTCATCGGCGAAGAGATGGGCAATCACCGCCTCCGCCTTCGGACCCTGCACGGCGAGCGGCGCGACATCGGGCTCGAACACCTGTACGTCGAAATTGCGCTCGGCGGCGATTGCCCGCGCCCAGAGGCGGAGATCCCCGTCGGCGATCGAGAACCAGTAGCGGTCCTCGGCCAGCATCAACAGGATCGGGTCGTTGATCAGCACGCCGCGGTGGTCGCAGATCGCGGCATACCAGCCGACGCCGGGTTTCAGCTTGTCGAGCTTACGGGGCGTCAGCAACTGCGCCAGCCGCCCGGCATCGGGGCCGCGCAGCTCCACCTGACGTTCCACCGCGACATCCCACATCGAGACGCCGTTGATCAGCCGCCAATACTCCCCATCCGGATCGCCATAGCCGGTGGGCATCAGCATGTGGTTGTAGGTCGAAAAGGAGACGACCCCATCCGCAACCGTCGCGCTGAAATACGGGCTGCGCCGCACCCGCGGCGAGGGAGAGATTTCGAAAGCCATGGATAGTGCCTCGGATCATATTTGTCGGACAATTGGCCGATCCGCGGCGACGGCGCAGGCCCGTTTGCGGCACGCAAGGTCGCAATTGATCAGGCTGCCATTCGTCGGGAGACCGTTCCGCCATCGCGCTGAGAGCATCCGTCAAATGGCCGCCGGTGTCGGGACGCTACGGGCCTTCTGACACCCGGTCCGCCGGGGCGACGATGTCCGCGCGATCGAGTGTGATGGCGCCGGTCGGCCGGGCGCGGTCTAGCATCGCCGGCCTCCGGTCCAGCGGCGTGACCAGCGCCGCCGCCTCGGCGCACCCCGCGGGGCCCTTGAAGGGTTTCCTGTTGATCCGTCGGGGATGTGGCGGAGGCGCCGGGCGACGGCCTTGGTCTGATAGGGATCCATCGCTCACCGGCGGCATCGGCTGCCTGGGGCACCGGGCCGCGGGCTTGAACGATATGGCCTCGCTTGCTACCTCGCCGGGATATCCGAGCAAATCAGTCGGCACGCTGGCCGGCCTGGGGCGGGGACCCGAGACAACGTGCACAGCGCGACAGACCCGCGGGGACCGAGGCCGGAGATGGCCGAGCAAACGCCGCCGCGCCTAGCGCTCTCCGGCATCACGGTAAGCTATGGCGGCGTGCCGGCGGTGACCGATATGAGCCTGACCGTCGGGGCGGGAGAGATCGTGTGCCTGCTCGGACCCTCGGGCTGCGGCAAGTCCTCTACCCTGCGGGTTTCCGCGGGTGTCGAGCGTCAGGCGGCCGGCAGTATCGGGATCGACGGCATCGAAGTTTCGGACGGGAAGGCGCGCCACGACCCGCCGGAGGCCCGCTCGGTCGGCCTGATGTTCCAGGACTATGCACTGTTCCCGCATCTGAGCGTCGCGGAGAATATCGGCTTCGGTCTGCGCAAAACCCCGGGGGCCGAGCGGCGGCGGATCGCCGGCGACTATCTGGCGCGGGTGGGGCTCGACGGGTTTGCGCGGAAATATCCCCACCAGCTTTCGGGCGGGGAACAGCAGCGCGTGGCGCTGGCCCGGGCCTTGGCGCCGCGCCCGCGGGTCATGCTGATGGACGAGCCGTTTTCCGGCCTCGATCAGCGGCTCCGGGACGAGGTGCGCGACGAGACGCTGGCGATCCTCAAGGACGAGGGCGCGGGCGTGTTGCTGGTCACCCACGAGCCGGACGAGGCGATGCGCATGGCCGACCGGATCGCGCTGATGCGCGACGGCCGGGTCGTGCAGGTGGGCGCACCCTATGATCTCTATCATGACCCGGTCGACCGGCAGACCGCCGCATTCTTCTCGGACCTCAACGTGATCGAGACCACAGTGGCCGGCGGCGGGGCGGAGACGCCCTTTGGTCGCTTTCCCGCAGCGGGTTTGACCGATGGCACGGCGGTGGAGTTCGCGGTTCGCCCACAGCATCTGACCATCGCGACAGAGGACGGGCGCGCACCGCCCGCAGGTGCTGCCCGAGGCCACGTTCTGCGCGCGCGTTTCGTCGGCGCCCAATCGCTGATCGCCGTGGCGATGGAGCATGGCGGGGCGGTCATGCAGGCGACTGTCCCCGATGCGTGGCAACCCCAGGCCGGGACGCCGATCTGGCTATCGCTGCGGCGCGATCGCTGTTTCTTGTTCCCTCGTGTCGGCGCGGGCAGCGTCGCCTCACCCCGCGCCGCCGAGTAGCCGGCGCCATTTTCGGGCTTTCAACGGGTGGCACGAGCGAATATGTGTGGCTTCGAGTGACGGGCGGGGCATGCCCGGCCTATGGCGACCGTGAAGCCGCAGGGCCGGGAAGAACAGCGCCCCCGCCGCCGCAACTGGGATGGAACCATGCTGAACAATATCGGGCCGTTCGGCCTTATCGTGATCCTGATCGTCGTGCTGCTCTTGTTCGGGCGCGGCAAAATTCCGCAGCTCATGGGCGACGTCGCCAAGGGCATTAAGAGCTTTAAGCGCGGCATGAAGGACGAGATCGAGGACGGCGCCAGCGCGGATGTCAAAAAGGCCGAGGGGCCCGACGCCGCGATCGACGTGACCCCGCCGCAGGCGAAGGCCGGCGATCCGGAGCCCGGGGCCGGCACCAAGACCTGAGCGGCGCTGCCTGCGCGTCCAGGAGGGCGGCGATGTTGGATCTGGGATGGACGGAGCTGGTGCTGATCGGCGCGGTGGCGCTGATCGTGGTCGGGCCGAAGGATCTGCCCCGCATGCTGCGCACCGTCGGCCAGTATGTCGGCAAGGCGCGGTCCATGGCGCGGCAGTTCCAGCGCTCGATGGAGGATGCCGCCCGCGACGCGGATGTTGCCGACGCGGCCGAGCTGCGCAGCCTGCGCGAGGCGAAGTCGGATTTCGACCGGATGGCGCGGATGGATTTCTCCGACCGGGCATCGCGGGCGCAGTCCTCCTCGCCGATTGGGGCGAACAAGACGCCAGCGGCCGGGACAACCAAGGCGCCAGCGGCTGCGGCGGGTAAAAAGGCGACGGCGGGCGACAAGGCGACGGCAGCCCCGGCCTCGGATGACCCCGCGCCGGCGGCCCCGGCGGCGGATCAGGCGGCGCCGAAAGCCTGACGGAGCACAGTCGCAGTCCATGACGGAAAAGCATATCGAGGACAGCTCGGCCCCGCTGATCGAACATTTGGTCGAGCTTCGCGCACGGTTGATGTGGTCGTTGGCCGCCTTTGTCGTGGCGGTGCTGGCGAGCTTCACGGTGGCCGAGCCGATCTTCGATTTCCTGGCGCAGCCGATCAGTTCCGCGATGGCGTCGCGCGGCCACGACCCGACGCTGATCTTCACCGGCGCCCACAAAGCGTTTTTCACCTATGTGTCGGTCTCGCTCTTCACCGGGTTCTGCGTCGCCTTCCCGATCATCGCGAACCAGCTTTGGAAATTCGTGGCTCCGGGGCTCTACCGTCAGGAGCAGAAGGCGTTCCTGCCATTTCTGATCGCAACGCCGGTGCTGTTCATCCTCGGCGGCTCCTTCGCCTATTTCGCCGCGCTGCCTTTGGCGTTCGACTTTTTCCTCAGCTTCGAGAACCCGGGCGGCGGCGAGGATCTGGAGATCAAGTTTCTCGGCACCGTCGACGAGTATCTCGGGCTGACGATGAAGTTCATCCTCGCCTTCGGGATCTGCTTTCAGCTGCCGGTGGCGCTGACCCTGCTCGGCAAGGCGGATCTCGTCTCGGCGCAAAAGCTTCGGGAGACGCGGAAATATGCCGTGGTCGGCATTCTGGTGGTCGCTGCCCTGGTGACGCCGCCCGACGTGGTGACGCAGCTGATCTTGTTCTCGGTGGTCTATGCGCTCTACGAGGTGTCGATCCAGCTCGTGCGCATGGTCGAGAAGAAGCGCGAGGAGCGGTTGCGGGAGGAGGGCTACGAGGCCGACGATCTCGATGACGAGATTGACGACGAGGAGGATGTCGCCGAGGCCGATCCGGAGCCCGGGCGGTGAGCCTCGACCGGGCCAGTGTCCTCGGATCGAGGCTCTCGGCTCCCGCTGCGCGCCAGGCGGAGGCATTGGAGCGGATCGCCGCAGCCTTGGAACGGATCGCGCCGCCGCCCGCGCAGTTGCCGGATTTTTCCCTGGCGGAGGCTTGGGTCTGGGGCGTCGATCCGGACCGGCTGGAGCCGGTGGCGCAGGTCAGTCGCGTCGGACTGGAGCTGCTGGTCGGCATCGACCGGGCGCGGGATACCCTGCTAGCCAACACGCGGCGTTTCGCGGAAGGGCTGCCGGCGAACAACGCACTGTTGTGGGGCGCGCGGGGGATGGGGAAGTCCTCGCTGGTCAAGGCGGCCCATGCGGCGGCCAATGCCGAGACCGGCAGGCTGCATTTGGTGGAGATCCATCGGGAGGATGTTCCGAGCATCGGGCGGCTGTTGAGCCTGCTCGCCAGCGCGGGCCGAGGCCCCGCCCACCCACCCGAAATCGGCGCCCAGCCGGATCGTCAAGGAGGCCCCCAAGCCTCGGCCCACGCTGGCGACAGCGTCGACGAAAGCGCTGGGGGTGGCCTGCGGTTTCTGGTGTTTTGCGACGACCTTTCCTTCGACCAGGGGGATAGCCATTACAAATCGCTGAAGGCAGTGCTGGATGGCGGTGTCGCGGGGAGGCCGGAAACTGTGCTGTTCTACGCCACCTCCAACCGGCGGCATTTGATGCCGCGGGATATGATCGAGAACGAGCGGTCGACGGCCATCAACCCGTCGGAGGCGACGGAGGAGAAGGTGTCGCTGTCCGACCGGTTTGGCCTGTGGCTGGGGTTCCATCCCTGCGACCAGGAGCAGTTTTTGACGATGATCCGCGGCTATTGCGCGGCGCTTGCCCTCGACGTTCCGGAGGAGAGGTTGCAGGCCGAGGCAATTGAGTGGCGCCAGACCCGGGGGGCGATGTCGGGCCGAGTTGCTTGGCAGTTCGTGCAGGATCTGGCTGGGCGAGAGAGACTGCACGGCTGACGCCGTCGGTCGGGCGGTCCAACGGCCGCGCGCGTCTGTGAGCGGGGTGGCGGGTTTTCCGGTCAATCGGAGGAAGATTGGCATCGTGAAGATACGCCCGAACAAGACCTAAGAGTGCGAGAACCGATGCAATCGGGTCGGAAAGCGCCCTAACGCTCCATGCCAGAAGCCGGGCTTTGGGGCGCCGCGTTTGTCGCCGCTAAGTGTAGCGCCGCCTCGCCCGCGGCGCATGTCACGATCCGCGCCCGTGTCACTGCCGCAGGCGCCTGGCAGCCTCACCACCGGCGCGGTGTTGCTTCTCCGCCGCGGGCGCTGCCGGACCACAGGCGTGCAGGATGTCGCGGCGGCCTCGGACGTCCGGATGCGCAGCATCGGGGCGGAACCGCCCAGCTGTCCCTCCTAGCGACGATACTTTGCTGGCCAGCGCCGAGCCACACCCACATGACAAAGGCGGGTCCGGATCAGTCGCCGACCCGTCTTCCGCACATTCGGCGCAGATCCGGGCTGGGCGAAGCCATCACCGGGCGGGCACCCCTCCGCGCGGGTCTCACGAACCTATGAACCCGGTCGGGTCCACCGCCTGGGCGCCGCGGCGCAGCTCGAAATGCATCCGCGCCTCCTGCGCCACCGGCGGCTCGGCCACGGTGCCGATCTGCTCGCCGCGGGCAACCGGCTGTCCCTTGGCCACCGACACATCGCTCAGCCGCCCGTAGACGGTCAGAATGTCGTTCGGGTGCCGGATCAGCACGATGGTCCCGAGACCGCCGAGCGACTGGCTAACCAGCGCGATTTCACCATCCGCCGCGGCGATCACCGGACTGCCCGCGGGCGCTGCGAAATCGAGCCCCTCATTGCGGCTTTG
>JBCCRM010000008.1:0-165226 GCA_039513195.1 Pseudomonadota bacterium
GATCTTGACCCGTGTCGTCATTGTGCTCGAACCGATGGCGCACCAATGGCGAGCATCGAAGAAGACCGGGGGATAGAGCGGCTCGAGCGGGCGGTTCTGCCACTCGGCGACCTCGTCGAGCACCTCGCCCGGTTCTGCGTCGGTGACGGCGCTGATCAGATCGGGCGACACGTCGAGGCCGTAGCACTCATCCAGATGGCCGACCGGCATGGGCCTCGGACCGATGGCGGCCCCATGCCGAACTCTCGCGCACCGTCATCGCCCGCGGGGTAGATCGACACGATCTTCTCGTCGAAGCCCGCCACCCGCCGGCGGTACTCGGCGATCGGCTGCGGATCGAAGGTCGCCAGGCGATCCCGCGGGATCGAGATGTCCAGCGTGCCGGTCTCGGTCAGCAGCGTCTTCTTGCCGTGGCCGTTGCGGCTGTTCGAGTGGCCGTCGCCGGCCTCGGCCTTCATGTGATGGTCCATCTCGGCGTTCAGCGCTCGCTCAGCCAGCGCCCGCTTCAGGCCGTCGAACAACCCATCCTTGCTGAAAACTGCCTGGGGATCGCGGCCGGCCAGAAGCTGGTCTAGAGCGCTTTCCGACCCGATTGCATCGGTTCTCGCGCTCTAAAGTATCGTTTTGACGCATTTTCACGACGCCAATCTGACTCAGATTGGCTGCAAAGTGCTCTAGCAGCTCGTCAGCGATAACAGGCTTCTTGCATCATGCCAGGCGATGTCTCCTCCACTCGCATCGTCATGGCCCAAACACAAAATTCCTGACAGTCCTTCGAAGCGCGCCGCGGGCGCTGTGTTGCCAAGGAAGCGGCGCTCGACGCGGCGCCTCGGACATCGCCCGTATCGCTGACAGAGCCGACTGAGCGGCGTCCTACAACGCGCCCTCACCCGCCCCTGGGGCGACCGCATCGCGGATCAATGTCCACCCATCGGCCGCGGTTTCGGCAAAGGCGATCAGCTCCAGTGCATTCTCGGCGATCACCCCCGCGTCTCGCAGAGCTTCCCAATTCACCACCGACCGCCAAAACGCCTCGCCGAACAGAACCACGGGGATCGGTGCCATCCGCTTGGTCTGGATCAGCGTCAAGGTCTCGAACAGCTCGTCCAACGTCCCGAACCCACCCGGAAACACCACCAGGGCCCGGGCGCGCATCAGAAAATGCATCTTCCGAATGCCGAAATAGTGGAACTGAAAGCACAGCTCCGGCGTGATGTGGGGGTTCGGCTGCTGCTCCGATGGCAGCACGATGTTCAGCCCGATTGAGGGCGCGCCGACATCTTCGGCCCCGCGATTGCCGGCCTCCATCACGCCGGGACCGCCGCCGGTCACCACCACGAAATCCCGCCCGCCGCGGCGGAGGCATTCCTCGCCAACCAGCCGAGCCAGTGCGCGGGCTTCCCCATAGAACGGCGCAAGGGCCGCGAGCTGAGGCTTTACCGCGGCGACCCGCTCCGCCTCTTCCGGCGCCGGGACCCGCGCGCCGCCGAAAAACACCACCGTCGAGGCGATCCCCCGATCTTGCATCGCCAGTTCCGGCTTCAGCATCTCGAGCTGCAGGCGCACCGGTCTGAGCGCGTCGCCGCGCAGGAAGGTGTCGTCGTCCCAGGCCAACCGGTAGGAGGGCGAGCGCCCCTGCGGCGTGTCAGGCACCGCCTCGGCTCGATGGGCATCCGTATCGGCGGATGGAAAGACCGAATGACGCGGCTTCGACATGGGCGGGCTCCCTACTGACCCCTCGCTCTGCCTAGACGGGCCGGCCCCATGCGGCAACCCGATTGCGCGGCCCCGCGCCAGCCCCTATAGGCACTGCCAATGCGACGAGGGAGGACGCCATGAGCCACGCCGATTTGGAAGCTGCGATCGAGGCCGCCTGGGAGGCGCGCGACGAGATCTCGATCGCCACCAACGGTCCCGTGCGTGCGGCGGTCACCGAGACCCTGGCCGCCCTGGATGGTGGCGCGTTGCGCGTCGCGGAGCGTCAGCCGCGGGGCGATTGGCAGGTCAACCAATGGACCAAGAAGGCGGTGCTGCTGTCCTTTCGGCTTAACGACATGCACCCGATCCCGGGCGGCCCTGGCCACGCGAGTTGGTGGGACAAGGTCGCTTCGAAATTCGACGGCTGGGGAGAGAACCAGTGGCGCGCCGCGGGGTTCCGCGCGGTCCCGACCTCGGTGGTGCGCCACTCCGCCCATATCGCACCGGGGGTGATCCTGATGCCCTCCTTCGTCAATCTCGGCGCGTATGTCGACAGCGGCACCATGGTCGACACTTGGGCGACGGTCGGTTCTTGCGCGCAGATCGGCAAGAATGTCCACCTTTCCGGCGGGGTCGGCATCGGCGGGGTGCTGGAGCCGCTGCAGGCCGGCCCAGTGATCATCGAAGACAACTGCTTCATCGGTGCCCGCTCCGAGGTGGTGGAGGGCGTGATCGTGCGCGAGGGCGCGGTGCTCGGCATGGGTGTCTTCATCGGCGCGTCGACCAAGATCATCGACCGCGCCACAGGCGAGATCTTCATCGGTGAGGTGCCGCCTTACTCGGTCGTTGTCTCCGGCACGCTGCCGGGCAAACCGCTGCCGGACGGGACGCCGGGGCCAGGCCTCTATTGCGCCGTGATCGTCAAACGGGTCGACGAGCGAACCCGGTCCAAGACCTCGATCAACGAGCTTTTGCGTGACTGAGGCGGCGGCCGAGACAGTTTTCATCTTGCAAGTCGAGGTGGGTCGCGCGGCGGAGGACGGACTGCCCGACGGCGCTGATGGGGCTGTGCTAATCTGCTATGCGGCGGGTCGGGACGAAAAGCATGCCGTTGACGAGACCGTCGCGGTGCTGCGGCAGGCCGGTCTCGCACCGCTGGAGGTTGAGAGCTACGGCACCGCCGACGAGGCGGCGCAAGGGGGCCTCGATTTCGGGGCGGAGGACCGGGCGCTCATGGACCGCGCCCAGGCAGAAAACGCGGTGATCGTGGCCAATGTCACGACGCTGACGCCGGAGGATTAGTGGGCGCGCTGACCGCTTGTGACGGAGCGCGGCGAGGCACGGAGCGCGCGCGCCCGGGTGGGGATGGTGGAAGCGGACCGGCCTTGGGACAGGGCTGCCTCCGATCCGGGGCCGACGCATCGGTGTCTCGACGGGGCGTGATCTGGCCGGCCCCTCGTCTGCTTTCGGTGCGGCGCAATTGATGCCGTCCCGGGCGCTAGACCCGGACTTTCGATGGACAGGCAGAAGGGGAGGGATGCCATGGCCGTGATTGACCCTGTCGATTTGACCGCGCGCCTGGTGCGTTGCCCTTCGGTTACGCCGGCAGAGGGGGGCGCAATCTCGCTGCTAGAGACGCAGCTGACCGACGCAGGCTTCCATTGCAGCCGCATCCTCCGCGGTGGGATCGACAATCTTTATGCCCGCTGGGGCTATGCGACACCGGTCTTTGCCTTTGCCGGGCACACCGACGTGGTACCCGTGGGCGATCGCGATGCCTGGACCCACGACCCTTTCGGTGCCGAGATAGAGGACGGTGTCCTGTGGGGTCGGGGCGCGGTCGATATGAAATCTGGCGTTGCCGCCTTCGTTTCGGCCGCTTGCCGCATGGTGGCGGAAAGCCCGCCCGATGGTTCGATCGTGCTGCTGATCACCGGCGACGAGGAGGGCGTGGCGACCGATGGGACCGTCGCGATCCTCGACTGGATGCGCGAGATGGGCGAGGCGGCCGATGTCTGCATCGTCGGCGAGCCGACCTCGGTGGTTCAGGTCGGCGACGTGGTGAAGATCGGGCGGCGCGGCTCGATGACCGGGCGGCTCACCGTCAACGGCCAACAGGGGCACACCGCCTATCCGGAGAAGGCGGCGAACCCGCTGCCGGTTCTCGCCAAGGTTTGCGCGGGGCTCGCCGACAATGTGCTGGATCTCGGCTCGACCCATTTCCAGCAATCGACCCTGGCGCTGACCACCATTGATGTCGGCAACCCGGCCAACAACGTGATCCCGGCCTCCGGAGAGGCGGTCTTCAACATCCGCTTCAACGATCTGCAAACGCCGGCCTCGATCCAGGTCTGGACCGAGCAGATTGTCGAGCGCTGCGTTTTGGGTACTGACTGCACGGCGGATCTTGCCTGGACCGTTTCCGGCGAGAGCTTTCTGACGCCGCCGGGGCCGCTAACCACCCTGGTGGGCGAGGTTTTGGCCGAGCGCCAGTTGGAGCGTCCGATGCTGACCACCGGGGGCGGCACGTCGGATGCGCGCTTCATCAAGGATCTGTGCCCGGTGATCGAGCTCGGTCTAGTGGGCGAGGGGATGCACCAGGTCGACGAGCGGGTGCCGGTCGCTGATATCGTGACTTTGACGGAGATCTACTTGGCGATACTGCGCCAGTATTTCTCGGGCTGAGGTGCAAAAACAAAACCCCGCCGGGCGCGGCCAGCGGGGTTCCTATACATTGTTGGTGATCTGGTTCAGGCGGCTTTCGCTTCCAGAACCGCATCCACCTTGGCAGCAGCGCGCTGTTCGTCCATTCCGTTCACCGCCGCAACCTCACGGGTCAGCCGTTCCAGGGCCGCCTCGTAAAGCTGACGCTCGGAATAGGACTGCTCCGGCTGGTCACCGGCGCGGTAGAGATCACGCACAACTTCGGCAATCGAGATCAGATCGCCCGAATTGATCTTCTGCTCGTATTCCTGCGCGCGGCGCGACCACATCGCCCGCTTAACCTTCGCCCGTCCTTTGAGCGTGTCCAGCGCCTTGCTGACCAGATCAGGGCTCGACAACGAGCGCATGCCCACCGAGCTTGCCTTGGCGGTCGGCACCCGCAACGTCATCTTGTCCTTCTCGAACGAGATCACGAACAGTTCGAGCCGAGTTCCGGCTACGTCCTGCTCCTCGATCGAGATAATCCGGCCGACGCCGTGGGCCGGATAGACCACGTAGTCGTTCGCGCGGAACTCGCTCAGATTGCTGTTGTTTTTCTTCGACATCGTCTCTCCGGTTCGCCGTCCCTAAACCGTGCAAGCGGCATGGAGACAAAAAATACCCCTTCCGCTCATTCCGAACGAAAGTGGCTTTGGGTCACCTCGTCCGCCGACCTGCCGAAGCAGCGCCCGCGACCTTTCCCGCATGTGCACTGTCTGTGTAACAGAAAACGCGATGCAATTCCATCACATAGCACGTCTTGCAGACAAACTCAGGACATGCTTTTGCCATCAACGGGTTGCGGCATTAACCCTAGGTGGGCGGTGAGACGAGGGATTTCAATCCCCCTCGCCGGGCGCCTCGCTAAAGAATTTTTCGTATTTTCCCGATTCGCCGTCGAACTCCTCAGCTTCCGGGAGAGCATCTTTCTTTTCCGTGAGATTGGGCCACAGCTCGGCGTATTTTGTGTTTATTTCTAGCCACTTCTCCAGGCCGCTTTCTGTGTCTGGCCGGATTGCGTCGGCTGGGCATTCCGGCTCGCACACGCCGCAGTCGATGCACTCGTCCGGGTGGATCACCAGCATGTTCTCGCCTTCGTAGAAACAATCGACAGGGCATACCTCGACACAGTCCGTGTATTTGCATTTGATGCAGTTGTCGGTGACGACATAGGTCATCGATATCGACTCCTCGCTGATCCATGCGGCCCTGCCTGTGCGATGGTGACGACCGTTAGTGTTTTCTTAGGGACGGCTCTGACCGGCTTCAAGGGGCGGCACCCCTTCGAGGGGCGTTTCGCCACGCCTGTCAGTCGCTTGCCGAAGCTGCCGGTGCTGCGTCGAGATCGGTGTAGAGCGCTTGTGCCTCGGCCGCGGGGCCGCGGCGGTCGCCGAAACATTCTACCCGGATCATGCGAATGCGCCCGGCTTGCGGGAAGACGAGCACATCGCCGTGTTTCACGCAATGCGCCGCCTTTGTGCACCGAGTGCCGTTGATGCGGAGCTTGCCGGAGCCTGCGAGGTCCCCCGCGAGCCCCCGCGTCTTGAAGAACCGCGCCTGCCAAAGCCATTTGTCGACCCGCTGCTTGGGCGGCGGCGCCTCGGCCATGCTTCAGCGGTTCTTCAACTGTTGCAGGATTGCAAAGGGGCTGTCCGGGTCGATCGGCTTGTCCTCGTGGGCGGACCGCCGGTTCTCGTTCCGGTGGGAGCGCCCCTGATCGCCGCTGCGATGGCTGTCCTTGCCCTTGGGGTGCTTCCCTTTCGGCCCTTTGCCGGAACGGGCTTGCTTGCCCTCGCCGCCCCGGTTCTCGCCCGGGGCGCCATCGCGCCGCCGTCCCTCCCGGGCTGTGGGCCGGTCGCCGCCGTCCCCCTCGCGTTGCTCGCCGTTTTGGCCGCGGCCTCGGTTCCGGCTGCGCCGTTGGCCGCCATCCTCGCCGGCGCGGCTGTTTGCGTTATCGCCGGGGGCGCCGCCGCGGCGGCGTCCATTGCCACGGTTTGCCGAGCGGCGGGGGCGCATCGTGAAGGTGAAGAACACTTCGACATCCGGCGCTTCCACGGCCGAGGTGGCGTCACCCTGAGTCTCCGCGGTCTCCCTATCGGCATCGCCTGCAGTCTCCCTATCGGCATCGCCTGCAGTCTCCCTATCGGCATCGCCTGCAGTCTCCCTATCGGCATCGCCTGCAGTCTCCCTATCGGCATCGCCTGCGGTCTCCGTATCGGCATCGCCTGCAGTCTCCGTAGAGGCGCTTCCGTCGCTCTCGTCGGCTATGGTGGCTGGATTCCGCGTTTCTGCGGCGGTGGCACTGACGTCGCCTCCAGCAGCATCCTCTGCGGGTGAGGGCGCCTCTGTCGCGGTCATGGGCACAGGGTCCGGCGGAGCGGCTGCATCGTTTGCCAACATCGGCTCTTGGGCCTCGGTAGTCTGCGCCGGCGCGTCCTGCGCTGCCACAGCGGCCTCTGGCTGCGTCGCCCCATTGGTCTCCGCTGGGTCGTCGGGACCTGCCGCTTCCATCGCCCCCTCAACGGCCTCTTCCGCCGCTGCGGTGCCACCTTCCGCGGCCACTTCCTCCGCGTTGGGCGCTGCCATCGTCTCGGCGGCAGCTTCCGTCTCTGTCGGCTTCGCGGGCTTGGCCGCTTTTGCGCGTTCGCCCCGCTCGCTGTGGTAGCCGAGGCCGCGCATGATCTCCGCGAACTGCTCGAGGGTACAGCCGGTGATCGAGAGCATGTCTGCCTGGGCCTCGAACCCCGCCTTCGCATCCATCGGGCGCAGCAGATCCGCCAAACGCTCCAGCATATCGATCCGCAGTGCCCGGGCGCCGCACAGACGGTAGCCTGCGCGCTCGTAGTATCCCTGCGGCGCATCCTTGGTAGCTGGGACCGTGACATGCCCAGCCGGTGGAATTTCCGGGAACTCGTCGAAGGCGTTCCACACGCTCCAAAGGATCAGGCGCATCCGCGTCGGCGCGGGTTTTAAAAGCGCGGGCATGAAGATGTGATACTGCCCGAACCGGACACCGTGTTTGCGCAACAGCGCCCGGCCGTCCTGGTCCAGCGCCTTCACATCGTCGGCGATGCCGCGCCGTGCGACGATCCCGAACCCCTCGCCGATCTGAAATGCGATGCCGCGAGCTAGACCGCTCAGCGCCTCGTCCGCCTGCATCGCAAGCATCGGATCAAAAAGCGCCTGCACCCTGCGCTGGATCCAATGGCTCAGGCGCCGGTTGACCTTGTCTGCCACGTCTTGCTCGGCGATATCGTCGACGAAAGCCCGCGCCCTGGGCGCCATGGCGCTGTCGCCTTTCTCTAGCCGGCCGATGATGTCCTTGCCCCAGATCAGCCCGCCCTGGTCGGTCACATCGATCTCGCTATCGGGCGAGAGATAGAGCTTGTCGGCCCGGCGCGACAGTTCCGCCTGCAACGCCCCCAGCGAGGCGGAGCGGAGGGTCTTGATCTCCTCGGCGGTGGCGCTTTCGTCGAAGGTGAAGCGGAACCCGTCCAGGCGGCCGACGAACTCTCCCTCCACCGTCACTTCGCCTTGATCTTTGACCTCGGCCACGAGCCGCTCCTTCTGCTTCAGCCGGCGCATCAAGACGCTGGTGCGCCGGTCGACAAATCTCTGGGTAAGGCGGTCATGCAACGCATCCGAGAGCCGGTCCTCCACGGCGCGGGTGCTTTCCCGCCAGGCAACCGGATCCTCGAGCCATTTGGCTCTGTTGGCGACATAGGTCCAGGTCCGGATGAAGGCCAGCCGCTTTGAGAGCGTGTCGATATCTCCATCGGTGCGGTCGAGTCTCTGAACCTGACCCGACATCCATTCCTCAGGTATAACGCGAGAACGGCTAAGCAGAAACCTGTAAAGTTGCGCGATCAGACTGGCATGGTCCGAGCCGATGGTTTTGCGGAAGTCCGGTACCTGGCAGACGTCCCACAACAGGCGCACCCGATCGGGGCGATCGGCTAGGGCGCGGATCTCCGGATCGGCCCAAAGAAGCCGCAGGGCTGCCAAATCATCCGCTTCCCGGGCTCTTGCGAGGTCTTGGTGGTCCGATGGCGCCTCCAAGCTTTCGATCAGCCCGGGGACCGAGCCATAGTCGAGCGTGTGGTTACGCCACATCAGCTTTTCGATCGGGCGAAAGCGATGGTTCTCGATGGCGGTCACAACGCCGTCATCCAGCGGCGGCGCCTCGCCCGTCGTACCGAAGGTACCGTCTTGGGTGTAGCGCCCGGCGCGCCCGGCGATCTGTGCCAGTTCGTTCGGGGCCAGATGCCGGTGACGGCGGCCATCGAACTTGGTTAGCCCGGCAAAGGCGATGTGGTCGATGTCGAGGTTGAGGCCCATGCCGATAGCGTCGGTGGCGACCAGATAGTCGACATCGCCATTTTGGTAGAGCGCGACCTGTGCGTTCCGGGTCCGGGGCGACAGGGCGCCCATCACCACGGCAGCGCCGCCGCGTTGACGGCGGATCAGTTCGGCAATTGCGTAGACCTGCTCGACCGAGAAGGCGACGATGGCCGTACGGGGCTTCAGCCGGCCGATCTTCTTCGATCCGGAATAGGTGAGGGTAGAGAACCGCTCTCGCTGCAGAAATCGCGCCTGCGGCACCAGATGCCCGATCCGCCCGCGCATCGTGTCTGAGCCCATGAACAGCGTTTCGTAGCGACCACGCGCGCGGAGCAGCCGGTCGGTGAAGACATGGCCACGGTCAGGATCGGCACAAAGCTGGATCTCGTCGATGGCCACGAAGTCGCAACCATTGTCGAGCGGCATCGCCTCGACCGTGCAGACATGATAGCGGGCCTGCGCCGGTAGGATTTTCTCCTCTCCGGTGATCAGGGCGACGCAATGGGCACCGCGCAGGCGAACAATCTTATCGTAGACTTCGCGTGCGAGCAGGCGTAGGGGCAGGCCGATCACCCCGTCCGGACGGGAGAGCATCCGCTCGATGGCGTAGTGGGTTTTGCCGGTGTTGGTGGGGCCGAGCACCGCTGTCACGACACCCTGCTCCGACGAGGCTTGGGTCAAGAGCATCGGTTGCGGAGCCCTCCGGCTGCGGCGCGGGCGCTTAAGGCCCCGTTGGCGTCTCTAGACTGTCGAGGAGGGCGATGACAAGCCCCGGGCCCGTCCGGAGCGGATCGGAGTGCGATTGGTCAGATCGAGCGACCGTCGATCTCCGGGGCGAGGCGATCAATGCCCTCGCGTGCACCTTCCATGTTTGGATGCAGCTCGATCACGCGGCGATAGACGCCGAGCGCGCCCGCCTCGTTTCCGGTGCGGTCAAGGATGATGCCGAGCCCAGCCATGGCACCGAAATGGCGCGGCTCCAGCGCCAGCGTCCGTTCGATATCCGCCATCGACCGGCCGTAGGATCCAGTCAGGAAATGCACGGTCGCCCGCATATTCCAGGCCTCAGCAAAGTCGGGCGCAAGGCGAACCAGATCGTCGAGGAAATCCAGAGCCCTGTCGTAGGCTTTGTTCTCCATTGCGCGGGAGGCGCGGTTGAGGAGAAGGTTCATCGACGGCGATCCACTTTCGCGCCAAGTGCTCCAGATCTGACCCTGCACCCGCTCCCAATTCGGATTGTCGGCATCGGCGAGCTGGGCGAAAAGCGAATCCAAATGGGCCTTTCGGACCTCCGCCGGGTCCTTGCCGGCGGACGCTTTTGGCCGCTCGCTCTGGGGTGAGGCGGTTTCCGGCGTGTCAGTCGCGTCGGGGCCTGCGTCCCCTGTAGCCTGGCCGATCGCCACCGGTGCCGTCAGCAGGAGGGTTGCGAGCGCCAGACATGACGCGACGAAAGCTGGGTATCGTGATCGCTCTATCATTGATACAGGATAGGGCTTTGGCATAGCTCTGCAAGCAGCACGGCATCTTCGCTGTGTACCAAGTGAGCGGGGAGATCGGGATGAGTGAGGCTCTGGACGCGGCGATTGCCGAGTTGCAAGGCAGACTTGCAGGCGCAGATTTCGACGGCAGTGTGAAATTCGACATCGAGGACGAGGGCATGATCCGGATCGTCGACGGCGCGATTTCCCGCGAGGATGGCGATGCCGATGTGACCATCACCGCCTCGCTCGATACCCTCAAAGAGATGTTCGAGGGCGAGCTGGCGCCGACCGCTGCCTATATGACGGGCAAGATCAAGATCGAGGGGGATATGGGCCAGGCGATGAAGCTGAGCCAATTTCTCGGCTGAAAGCTCCCATGGCGCGAACCTCTATACAGCCGGAGACCGTTCCGGAGGTCCAGGCTCTTACGCGGCCAGTTCCGCCAGGTGGAGCGGCGTGGGACGAGGTCTTTTGGCTGAAGACTGCCGACGGGCTGAACCTCCGCGCGGCAGTTTGGTCGCCCAAGGCGCCGCGCGGCCTCGTCATTCTGTCGACAGGCCGAACAGAATTTCTCGAGCGCGCATCAATGCCTGCGGCGGGTTTCTCAGAACGAGGTTTCACTGTCGTCTCGGTCGAATGGCGCGGGCAGGGGCTGTCCGACCGTCTGCTGGAAGATCCACTGAAGGGCCATGTCGAGGATTTTGCCGACTATCGGACCGATCTCGCCGCGCTGCTGGCGTCAGACCATGTGACCGGTCATCCCGGCCCCGTCTTGGTGGTCGGTCACTCAATGGGGGGAGCGATTGCGGCGGGCGCACTGCTGCGCCAGGAGATGACGGCCCGAGCGGCGATTTTGTCGGCGCCCCTGTTCGGCGTAAAGATGGGCGCCGTTGCACGCCGGGTCGCCTATGGCAGCGTGGCGCTGGCCCGGATGCTCGGCAAGCTCGACAAATGGCCACCGTTTGGTGACATGCGAACCCCATATGTTTTCAGTGGGTTCAAGGATAATTGTCTTACACAGGATGAAGAGGTTTTTGCCTGGCTGGTCGAGGCAATCACCGAGGAGCCACGCTATGGCCTCGGCATGCCGACCTTCGGTTGGATGGCCGCGGCCCGGCGCGAGACCGATTGGCTGGTCGACCCTGCACGCGGCCAGATGCCGTGCCCGAGCCTCTGTGTTCTCGGCGCCGAGGAGCGCGTCGTCGATGCGGAAGCGGTGCGCGAGGCTGCGCCACGGATGGGGATCGAGCTTGCCGAGATCGCGGGCGCGCGGCATGAGCCCTTTATGGAGGCGGAGCCGATGCGTGCGGCAACCTGGGCGGCGATCGACGGGTTTTTGGAACGCCAAGGGCTCTGACCACCCGGCCCCCTGCGGCTCAGCAAAGGTCCCCACAACGGGCGGTCAAATCGGCCATTTTCGAGCATGCACAGCCAATGCACAATCTATGCACAAAGCATATGCATAGTTTTTCGGTCGGGTATTCAGTCGATGCCGGTGAGCAAGAGCGCCAATCAGAGGCAGCTCGGCGCGTCATTTCGATCTGGCGCCTTGTCCTGGGCTTGAGCCGGAACCTCGACGAAAAGGACGCTGGCGTTAGCCTGTGAGCATTGCCAGGGCCTGGGCGTGGAGGCGCGGCGTTGCGGCGGCGAGCACTTGTCCGCCCCAACGGCAATCGCCGCCGGTCCATCCGGTGACGACCCCTCCAGCGGCTTCCACCACCACTTTCGGCGCGGCGATGTCATAGGCGCTAAGCCCCGATTCGATCACCAGATCGATCTGACCCGCCGCCAGCAGCGCATAGCCATAGCCGTCGGCGCCGTAGCGGGTGAGGCGGCAAGCCGTGCGCACGGCCTCGAAACGCGGGGTCTCCACCTCGGAAAACAGCGCGGGGTCCGTGGTCATCAGCGTCGCGTCGGAGAGCCGTTCGGCCCGGCGCGTGGCAATTGTTGCGGGCAAGCCGCCCCGATGCAACTGCGCCCCTGTCGGACCGATCAGGCAGCCCACGAACCGCTCGCCGATATAGGGCTGGTCGACCACGCCGAGCACGCCGCGGATGCCGTCGTCGAGCGCGATCAGCGTCGTCCAAAGCGGGATCCCAGAAACGAAGCCGCGGGTGCCGTCGATCGGGTCGATCACCCATGTGCGGCCGGAGCGGCCGGGCCGGCGCGCTTCCTCCTCGCCGAACACCGCATCGTCCGGGCGTTCCTTGGCCAAGACTGCACGGATCGCCGCCTCCGCTGCCTTGTCGGCTGCGGTCACGGGGTCGAAGCCGTCCTGTGCCTTGTTATCGGCCACAAGATCCACAGCCCGGAACCGGGGCAGCGTTTCCGCCGCTGCCGCATCCGCGAGCCTATGCGCGAGCGCGAGATCGCTCTCAATGTCGGGAAGCGAGGTCAACAACGTCTCCGCAGCGGCTGGGAGGGTTGTCGCCCGGCCGGACCCCGCGGTCAACCCGCCGCCCCTCGGGCGACGGCGGTTGTCAATAGTCGCTGTCTGAGCCGTTAGGGCTCAGTCAAGCAGCTTCGCTTAGCACGCGCGCGAGTTCGAACAAGCGCCTGCGCTGGGTCTCTGGAATGGCATAATAGGCGCGTACCAATTCCAGCGCTTCTTTGTCGGTGACGACATCGCCGAGGGCACCGTGTTCGGCCAGGCGTTTATCGTCGAGCCCTTCGAAGAAGAACGAGACCGGTACGTCGAGAGCGGCTGCAATGTCCCAGAGACGCGAAGCGGAGATACGATTGGTCCCCGTTTCGTATTTCTGGATCTGCTGGAACTTGATGCCGACGCGCTCGCCCAATTGCTGCTGGGTCATCCCCACCATCCAACGGCGCTGCCGCACACGCTGTCCAACATGCACGTCCACGGGGTGTTTCATGCTACGTGTCTCCAGTCACATACAACGCTGACACAGTGCTTTGGAATGGTGGCAAAGAATGGGCCAAAGAGGGGAGATCACAGAGCGGCGGTCTCAACAGGCCAATATCATGGAATTTCACATAAAGTAGACCGCTCTGGTCAAGTGGGACAGTGCCGACAACGGCACGATGGGTCCGCTTGTCCCAAAAAACCCTTGTTTCGGCCACGGTTGCAAGCGCGGAGAGCATTTCGCTGCCAATTCTATCAGAGCGTGCGCGAATCGCGCAGAGGATTATCCGGCTGCGCGTGCTGCGCGTTTGCGCTCATGCGGGTCGAGATATCGCTTCCTCAGCCGCACCGATCCGGGCGTGACCTCGACCAGTTCGTCGTCGTCGATCCAGGCGATGGCTTGTTCGATCGTCATGCGCCGCGGCGGCGTCAGCACCACCGCATCGTCCTTGCCGGCGGCGCGGATATTGGTGAGCTTCTTGCCTTTCAACGGGTTCACCTCGAGATCGCCTGGACGGGCATTTTCGCCAATGATCATGCCCTCGTAGACCCTCTCTCCGGCGCCGATGAAAAGGGTACCGCGCTCCTCAAGGTTCCAAAGCGCATAGGCAACGCTGTCCCCGCCCTCCATCGAGATCAGGACCCCGCGCGGGCGGCCGGGGATCGGCCCCTTCCAAGGCGCCCATTCGTGGAACACGCGGTTCAGGATGCCCGTGCCGCGGGTGTCGGTGAGAAACTCGCCCTGATAGCCGATCAGCCCGCGGGAGGGGACATGGGCGACGATGCGGGTCTTGCCCTGGCCGGCGGTGCGCATCTCGGCGAGTTCGCCTTTGCGGAGGCTCAGTTTCTCGACGACGACACCGGAATAGTCCTCGTCGACATCGACGGTGACCTCTTCGACTGGCTCTAGCCGTTGGCCGCCTTCCTCGCGGGTGAGGACGCGGGGGCGGGAGATCGACAGCTCGTAGTCCTCGCGCCGCATGTTCTCGATCAAGACGCCCATCTGCAGCTCGCCGCGCCCGGCGACCTCGAAGGCCTCGCCGCCGGGTGTGTCGGTGACGTGGATGGCGACGTTAGACTCCGCCTCGCGCATCAGGCGTTCGCGGATCACGCGGGATTGGACCTTGGAGCCGTCGCGTCCGGCGAGCGGGCTGTCATTGATGCCGAAGGTGACCGAGATGGTCGGCGGGTCGATGGGCTGTGCCGGGATTGCCCCGGTCACGGTCGGATGGGCAAGGGTGTCGGCGACCGTCGCCTTCGCCATCCCAGAGAGGGCCACGATGTCGCCGGCCTCGGCCTTGTCGATGGGCTGGCGCGCCAGGCCGCGGAAGGCGAGGATCTTCGAGACGCGGAAGCGCTCTACCTCCTGCCCGGTGCGGGATAGCGCGCGGATGGTGGCCCCCGGCGACAGGGTCCCGGCCTCGACCCGCCCGGTCAGAAGGCGGCCGAGGAAGGGATCTGCCTCCAAGGTCGTTGCGAGCATCCGGAACGGCGCGCCGTTCTCCGCCGCTTGGCGGGGAGGGGGCACATGGGCGGTGACCAGGTCGAGGAGGGGGCCGAGATCCTTGCGCGGCCCCTCCAGCGTCTCATCGGCCCAGCCATCGCGGCCGGAGGCATAGAGGGTCGGGAAATCCAACTGATCGTCATCGGCGCCGAGGGCGGCAAACAGGTCGAACACCTCGTCGAGCGCGCGGTCCGGCTCGGCATCGGGGCGGTCGGCCTTGTTGAGCACCACGATGGGGCGCAGGCCGAGCGCCAGCGCCTTCGAGGTCACGAATTTGGTCTGGGGCATCGGCCCCTCCGCCGCATCGACCAACAGCACCACGCCGTCCACCATCGACAGGATGCGCTCCACCTCGCCGCCGAAATCCGCATGGCCCGGCGTATCGACGATGTTGAGACGCGTGCCCTGCCACTCGACCGAGGTGCATTTGGCGAGGATGGTGATCCCACGCTCCCGCTCGATATCGTTGCTGTCCATCGCCCGTTCCGCGACCGCCTGGTTATCGCGAAAGGCACCGGACTGGCGCAGCAACTGGTCGATCAGCGTGGTTTTGCCATGGTCGACATGGGCGATAATCGCGATATTGCGCAGATCCATGGGGCGCGTCCCGGCGGCAGCTTTGGATAACGCGCCCCCTATGACCGAAATGCTGCGCCGCGGCAAGAGGTCTGCACCGCACAGCCGCAAGCTCGACGACGAGTGATGCCGATCAGAGGAGAAAGTCGTCCTCGACCGGGTTGTCACCGCGGATCGTCGCGACGAAATCGGCGCGTCGGTCGCCATCGAAGTCGATCGCGAAGAAGACCCCGCCGACGCGCAACTCGCCCGCCTCGCCGCTGAAGCGGCCGGCACCGATAAAGGTCAGCGCATCGTCGCCGGCGGTGCTGGGGTCTGCGTCGAGCAGGCGCAGATCTATGGTGTCTAGGCCGCTTTCGAAATCGACGATGACATCGCGGCCGCCCGCAACGCTCTCGGCAACGTCTTCGTAGATGAAGCTGTCGGCCTGAGTGCCCCCGATCAAACGGTCGGAGCCCTCGCCGCCGAAGAGGGTGTCGCTGCCACGCTCGCCGCGCACGAAGTCGTTGCCGAAGCCGCCCCGCACCTCGTCATTGCCATTGCCGCCCCGGACGAAGTCGTTCAGCGCGCCGCCGTCGAGGATGTCGTTGCCGTTGTCCCCGAACAGCCGGTCGCGGCCACCTTCGCCCAGAAGCGAGTCGTCGCCGTTCAGCCCGCGGATGATGTCGTTTCCGTCGGCACCGCGGGTGAAGTCGTCGCCATTGCCCGAAAACAGCAGGTCGTTGCCGGATCGGCCGTCGATCGTGTCATTGCCGCCGAACCCCTCAATCCGGTCATTGCGCGAGCCGCCGGTCAGGAAATCGTCATTACCCAGCAAGCTCCGCAAAAGCGCGAAATCGTCGCCTATGCGCGCGGTCTGGCCTGCCGCCAGTGCATCGGGGAGGGAGAGGGCCGGCTCGATGGAGCCGACGATGAGGACCGGCGAGCTGTCGATGATCTTTTGGATGACCAGGACTTCGCCGGTCGTCAGGTCCAGGTCGGTGTTGTTTTCAAGCGTGAAAAAGCCGGTGTAGCTCAGCTCCACGCCCGCGCTCTGGGTCGCAACGAACCCGAGCGGGCTCGCATCGGTGATGCCGTCGCCCAGATCGAACAGGTCGAACGTCCTCAGATCGAAGACGAAGTCGCTCCCGAAGGTCACAAAGATCTCAGCCATCAAACGCTCCCATTGGCCTTGCACAACTGGGTACGCCCCTCGGACCCGCGGACGGGTCGGCAGAGTTTCGCTGGCTGCACGGCAACAGGCGGATCCCCTCTCGTGCGGTAACGCTAGCGGCTGGGAACGCCCTGGCTGTGAGGGGTTTCACGGGACGGCAGGATTTCTCGTCGCAGTGGGTCCGCCTCGCGGTCAGCCCGCTGCGGCGGTCGACCGAGGCGCGGGGACAGTGGGCCGCCTGCCATAGGCAAGCGGCCCGTCGTCCTGCTTGGTGCGGGATGCGTCTTGGGCCCGCTCCCCAGAGGTTAGAGGATGAAGTCGCTCGCCTCGTCCGGTGCGTCGCCGCGCACGGTCAGCAGAAAGTCGGCGCGGCGGTCGCCGTCCACATCACCCTGAACGATGGCGCCCTGAACGCGCAGTTCTCCAGCCTCGCCGGAAAACCGTTCCGCGCCGATGAAGGAAAAGGTCTGATTGCCGGCTACCGTTTCGTCCGCATCCATTCCGCGCAGGAAGATGAGGTCGGTCCCGCTCTCAAAGCTGGTGATGATATCGCGGCTGCCCGCCTGGCTCTCCTCGACGCTGTTGAAATAGAACCGGTCGGATCCCGCGCCGCCGAGCAGCCGGTCCCCGCCGAGGCCGCCGAAATAGAGGTCGTTGCCGCCATCGCCGCGGAGCACGTCGACATCGTCACCGCCGAACAGGCGGTCTATCCCCTCGCCGCCGAACAGCCGGTCGCGGTTGCCCTCGCCGCGGAGGATGTCGTTGCCGTCGCCGCCTTCGCCGGTGTCGTTGCCGTCGCCGCCGAACAGCCGGTCGTTGTCGTCGCCGCCATACATCCGGTCGTTGCCGTCGCCACCGATGCCGATATCGACGCCGCTGCCGCCATAGAACTGGTCGTTGCCGAGGCTGCCGGAGAAGCGATCATTGCCCTCGTCGCCCATCCCGATGTCGTTGCCGGCGCCGCCGAACAGGCGGTCGTTCCCGGCATCGCCATCCAGAATGTCGTTGCCGCCGCGTCCCTGGATGTTGTCGTTGCCGGCATACCCGATCAGTTCGTCCCCGACCGTGCCTCCGAGGAAGACGTCGTTGCCGCTGAGCGCGTCGGCCAGAATGGCAAAGTCATCCGATCTCGATGGCGTGTTGACCGCATTGACGAAGGTGGGCGCGTCGACGGCGAAACCCGTTATGGAGTAGGCTGTCACCCCATTGAACGAGGACGAGAAGCTGCGGAGGGTGCCGCTGGTCGGCTCTCCAGCCAACGAGCCCGCAAATCCAAAAGTGCCGCCGTAATTCTCGATCTCGCCGTCGCCGTAGTCGACCCGGATCAGCGACGCGTTGGCGACGACAAGTTCACCTTCGGTGATCTCGAAGAAGTTGATGACGTTTTGTGTGTAACCAAAATTGGCCAGGGGACCTACAGTAAAACGAGCCATAATTGCCTCCGTAGTGTGCTGCGACGTGGTTTCTGGAATTTGGGCTGTGGTTGGAAGTTGGCCGGAGCGTATCAGTACCGCCCCGTGCAAAAACGCACCGGCTGTTAATCAAATCTTAAAAGTTTGTAAGTGTTGCCCACAGCCTGCGGATTAGCGCGCTTGGTTCAATCTGCGGCAGAAGTGGCCCATGGCTTTCCTCCCAAGGCGGGTAGCGCTATCAGGCCGGACCAGTGACGGGCGCCGGGGAGGTCGGGCGATGCGGGTGATGCGGGTGTATGAGTTGGGCGCGGGATTGCGGATGGAGGAGGTTGATCCGCCTCTGCCCGGACCCGGCGAGGTTGCGATCCGGGTGGCCGCGACCGGGGTCAATTTCGCCGACACGCTGATGGTCGAGGGCAAGTATCAGGAGAGGCCCGACCTGCCTTTCGCGCCGGGGCTGGAGGTCGCGGGCACGGTCGAGGCGCTCGGCGACGGGGTGGACGCGCCCGCGATTGGGACGCGGGTCGCCGCGCTTTGCGGCAATGGCGGCTTCGCCGAGCAGGTCGCCGCCCCGGCCGCCACCTGCGTCGCAGTGCCGGACGCGATGCCCTTCGAGGACGCCGCCGCCCTGCAGGTCGCCTATGGCACCAGCGAGGTCGCGCTGTCGCACCGGGCCGGTCTGCGACCGGGCGAGCGGTTGTTGGTGCTCGGTGCCGCCGGTGGTGTCGGCCTTACGGCGGTCGAGATCGGCGCGCTGATGGGGGCGGAGGTAATCGCGGTCGCCCGTGGGGCGGAGCGGCTGGAGCGGGCGAAGGCCAAGGGCGCCCACCACATCATCGACAGCGAGGCTGGCGATCTGCGGGAGGAGGTTAAGGCGCTCGGCGGCGCCGACATCGTCTATGACCCAGTTGGGGGCGAGCAATGGAAGGCTGCCCTGCGCGCCGCAAACCCGGAGGCCCGGCTGCTGCCGGTGGGTTTCGCGTCGGGCGAGGTGCCGCAGATCCCCGCCAACATCCTGTTGGTCAAGAACCTCACCGTGATCGGGTTTTATTGGGGCGCCTACTACAAATTCCGACCCGAGGTGCTGGCCGCAAGCTTCCGACGGCTGCTCGCCTGGTATGCCGAGGGGAAGATCGTGCCGCATATCTCCCACCGGGTGCCATTGGCCGAGGCGAATGAGGCGCTGGCTCTGCTGCGCAGCCGTCGGGCGACCGGAAAGGTTGTGGTCTGCCCGTGACCGCCGATTGGGTCAGGACGCGGCGGCGATGACCGCTTCGGTGTCGAACATCTCGTAGAGCTCGGTCGCCTTGCCGTCCCGAAAGGTCCAAACGTCGATCTTCCGGGTATCGACCCGTTTTCCGGTGCGCCGATGGGTCCAGCCGCAGACACCGATGGCGACGACCTTGGTACCGTCGCCGACAAAGTCATCGATCCGGTAGTACTCCATCTGCCATTCGCGGGAGAGATCCTGGAAATATAGCGCCAATTCCTCGGCGCCTTGGCAGTCCTTGGCGAACTCCAAGCCCGGACGTCCATCCCCTGGTGACTGCAAGGTGAAGTCGGGCGCGAGGATCGCTTGCCAGTCGGCAATGCTCTCGCCCCGCGTTTCGTTCCACCGGGCATAGCAGGTGCGAAGCAATGAAATTTGCATAATTCGCGGCATTATCGGGCCTTCAAATGACCACTTACTTCGAGCGGCGTATCACACCGCCGCTACGGGATACCAGCCCGAACTATGTCGAAGTCACTCGGTCTGCTCGCGTCGGATAAAGCCGCCGATCAGGCCGAGCACGCCGCCGAGGCCGCACATGGCGATCGGGAACATGGTGAAGACGCCGAACCCGAAGCCATAGAACATGCCGCCGGCCGAGCCGATCAGGAGAGCGCCGGCGATTACCGGCAGCGAAGGCGCCATGGCGCCGCCAGCGATGGCGAGGATCGGCGAGGCAAGGCTGATGATGCGGGTGATGTCTGGGTCGTTCGGCGGCGCGCCGAGATCCGCCTGGAACCCGGTCTGCGCCTCGACGTCCTCGAAGAACTCGAAAATCCAAGTCCAAAGCTCGGCGAAGCCATAACCGAAAAAGCCAACCACCATCCCGACGAGACCGCCGATCACCCCCAACAGCATCGCTGCGCGCCGCATGTCGTCCCCTCACCGTCCTGCTTCCGGGCCAGCCGACCCGCAGGGCCAATACGCGGTCCCAATCCCGTTCCGGCGCCGGGCCGCTATTCCGCCGCCAGCTTGGTCGGCGTGTAGGTCTCCCTCACGATTTCAGCCAGGGCATCCACAATTGGCTCGCGCGCGCCGGCGGCGCGGTAGAAATTGATGCAGCTGAGGGGCAGCGATGGCAGGGCGCTGCCGCTCTCTATCACGCTCATATGCGGGGTCACCGCGGTCTCCACCATCGCATGCACCGCGAGATCGGCGGAGACGCAGGCCTCGACCGTGCGGGTCGACCTGGTTTCGACCGCGTGTTCCCAGACGATCCCCGCTTCGTCGAGCACATCCTGGACCCAGATCCGGAAATTGCACTGTTTTTCGAAGGCGAGCCGCAGCGGGCGCTGGCGCCAGGCGATGCCGTTGCGGGCGCCGACCCAGACCAGGCGATGGGTTGCCAGCGTCTCGCCGCCGCCATCCTGTACCCCCTCAGTCGTCAGGGTCATATCCAGCTCGCCGGCATCCAGCATCTCGCGCAGTCGCTTGGTGTAGGACGAGGTGAGGATGATCTTCGCCCGCGGAAACTCCCGGTCGAAGCGTTTCAGGATGGTTGGGATAAAGGGCAGGACGATGTCTGCGGGGACGCCGAGGCGGACCTCTCCCTCGAACGCGCTGTCGGTCATCTGCGCCATGACCTCGTCATTCAGCGACAGCATGCGCCGGCCGTAGGACAGGAGTTGCTCGCCCTGCGCCGAGGGACTGACCCCGCGGCCGGATCGGTCGAGGAGCGGTTGGCCAAGCATGTCCTCCAACCGCTTCACCTGCATCGACACCGCCGACTGCGTCAGGTTCAGCTGCTGTGCGGCGCGGGTGACGCCGCCGGTTTCGGCCACTGTCACGAAACTGCGCAGGGCCGTCATATCGATATTTCGTATCATTCATCACTCCCGGTGATGGTTTGCCCCAGTAACATTCATTACAGAAATGGCTCCATGTCCTCTATATATCAAAACACATGATCCACGGCAGTCAACCAATCACTCTGCGAAATGGAGTTTAAGATGCGAACGATCGCCGCGACCCTCAACACAGTCCTGCCCGCCATCACCTTCCCGCGGCTGCGTCCCGCGATGTGGTTTGCGGTGATGGCAGAGCGCCGGCGTCTGGCCAATCTGGATGCGAGCCGCCTGGCGGATCTCGGTATCTCCGAAGCGGACGCCGCAGCCGAGGCGGCCCGCCCGTTCTGGGACACGACTGCCCGGCGCTGATCCGGGCAATGGCGGCCGGGCCGAGGGTTTTCCCTGGCCCTTAGCCCGGCACGCCGGTCCACACCGCGCCCGCCGTCTCGCCGACCGGGTATTCGGCGAGCGGTTCGTAGATCGGGCCCGACCCCGTCAGCCGCGACTCGAACAGCGTGAAATGCTCCACCGGCAGGGGGCCCAGGGTGAAGCCCATATGCCGGCCAGTGTAGGCCTGAAGCTCCAGCAGCGCCTCCCCCCGCAATCCGCCATTGCCGAAGCGCGCGAGCGTGACATGGGGCACGAAACGTTCCCGCGGCAGGGTGATCCCGGCCCCGCGGATGGCACGGACCACCTTTTCCCGCAGCGCCGTCAGGCTCGGATTGGGCCGCACCACCGCATGAAGCGACCGCGGCCGCTGATCCCCGAAGGCGCCCAGCCCCGCAATTGTGAGGGAGAGCGGCGGTACCCGGATATCCGACAGGGCGTAATGCGCATCCTCCACCACCGGCTCCGGGTGATTGCCGAGAAAGCAGAGGGTGATGTGGAAGTTCTCCGCCGTCACATGGCGACCGACGCGCAGCCCTGCCTGCCGCAGTTCCAACGCATCGGCGGCGTCATCGGGCAGCGGGATCGCGACAAAGGCCCGGATCATCCGCCCACCTGCCCGACAAGGCTGAGCACTTGAGGGCCGATTCCGTCGACCATCTGTGCGACGCCCGCCTTGTTGGGGTGAATGCCGTCATCCTGGAACAGCCCCTTCTTTCCGAAGAGCCCCTCTAGGAAAAATGGGTAGAGCAGCGCGTTATGAGCCGCCGCAAGGTCAGGATAGACTGCGTCGAACGCCTCCTTGTACTCCGGGCCGTAGTTCAACGGCGCCTGCATCCCCACCAACAGCACCGGCAGGCCCCGTTCGCCCAGCCGGCTGAGCATGCTCTCCAGATTGGCGCGGGTCGTCTCCGGCTGGATCCCGCGGAGCAGATCGTTGCCACCCAGCGCAACCATCACCGCATCCGCGCCGTCGGCGAGCGCCCAGTCGAGCCGAGCCGCGCCGCCCGCCGTGGTGTCGCCGGAGACGCCCATATTGACCACCTCGACCTCCGGCAGGCCCTGCTTGGCCAACCAGGCGTCGAGTTGCGGGACGAACCCGTCGCCCTGTGCCAGGCCATAGCCGGCGGTCAGGCTGTCTCCGATGGCGACGAGGCGCAGGGGCTCTCCGGCCTCTGCCCGGCCGCCAAAGGCCAGCATAAGGACCAAAAACAGCCGCGAGAGCGGTTTGCCGAGGGCCAGGGCGGCGCCATATGAGAGGGCGAGGCGGAAACGGGCAGGACGCATGGCTGACACACTCATATCGCTCCGATCGGTGGGGCTGACCTTGCCAAGTGGGGCGGGGGATGTCGAGATCCTGCGCGGGATCAACCTGGAGATCGGCGCCGGCGAGCGTGTGGGTATCCTGGGCCCGTCCGGCTCCGGCAAGTCGTCGCTGTTGATGGTGATGGCGGGGCTGGAGCGGGCGAGCAACGGGCATGTGGGCGTCTTGGGCGAGGATCTCAGCGCGCTCGACGAGGACCGGCTGGCGGAATTGCGCCGGGGCGGTCTTGGGGTGGTTTTCCAGTCATTCCATCTGATCCCGACCATGACGGCTGTCGAGAATGTCGCCACACCGCTGGAGCTTGCGGGGGAGGATATGGCCTTCGACCGCGCCCATTGGCTGTTGGAGGAGGTCGGCCTGGGCGCCCGGGCGACCCATTACCCAGCGCAGCTTTCGGGCGGCGAGCAGCAGCGGGTGGCCCTGGCGCGGGCCTTGGTGCCGCGCCCGGCGCTGTTGTTGGCGGATGAGCCGACCGGCAATCTGGACACCCGCACCGGCGCCCAGGTTATGGAGCTGATGTTCCGCCTGGCCGACGAAAACGACGTGACCATGGTGATGGTCACTCACGCGCCAGAGCTGGCGGAGCGCTGCGCCCGCGTCCTCACCATGGCCGATGGTGCCATCGTCAGCGACGAGCGCCGGACCGAGGTGGCCGCCTGATGCGCTGGCCCGTGGCGCTGACCATCGCGCGGCGGGAGCTGCGGGGCGGTCTGTCGGGCTTTCGGGTCTTTATCGCCTGTCTCGCCCTCGGCGTCGCCGGGATAGCGGGCGTGGGCTCGGTCACCGCAGCCATTGAGCGGGGCCTGGCGGCCGAAGGGCGCACGATCCTGGGCGGCGATGTGGCCGTAACCTACACCTACCGTCCCGCGACGGCGGAAGAGCGTGCCTGGCTCGACGCAAGCGGCGAGGTGTCGGAGGTGTTCGACCTCCGCTCAATGATCGGCAAAGGCACCGACCGGGCCTTGGCCCAGGTGAAGGCGGTCGACACAGCCTATCCGCTCTATGGCGAGGCTGAGGTCGACATTGGCGACTTCGCTGACGCGATTGCCGAGCGAGACGGCGTTTGGGGCCTAGTGACCGAGCCTGTGCTCGCCGAACGCCTGGCGCTGCGTCCTGGCGACCGCGTCCGTCTCGGCGTTGCGGAATTCGAGTATCGCGGCGCGCTGGTGAACGAGCCTGACCGGGCGGGTGGCGGATTTCAACTTGGCCCCCGTCTGATCGTGGCGAGCGCTGGGTTGAGGGCCGCCGGTCTGCTGGCCGAAGGGTCGCTGTTCGAGACCGTCTATCGGGTGCGCACGGCCCCTGGGGCCGACCTTGCTGCGATGGAAACGGGGCTTGCCGAGACCTTTCCCGATGCGGGCGCGCGCTGGCGAGACCGCGCCAATGCGGCGCCTGGGATCAGCCGGTTCGTCGAACGCTTGGGGGCCTTTCTGACCCTGGTCGGCCTCGCGGCCTTGGTCGTCGGCGGGGTAGGCGTCGCCGCCGCGGTGCGCGGCTATCTGACCAAGAAGGTGCCGACCATCGCCGCGCTGAGGGCGGTCGGTGCCTCCGCCGGGACTGTATTCACGGCCTATCTCGCGCAGATAGGCGTTCTCGCGGCGATCGGGGTGGTGGCAGGGATCATGCTCGGCGGTGGTACGGTGGCGCTGGCCGGGCCGATCTTTGCCGACCGTTTGCCGATCCCGGCAAGTTTCGCTGTCTATCCGTGGCCCTTGGCGGTTGCGGCCCTCTATGGGGTGCTGGTGGCAGCCATTGCGGCGCTGGTGCCGCTCGCCTGGTTGCGAGAGGTGCGCCCGGCGGTGCTGTTCCGCGGTTTCGGGCCGAAGGGCGGGCTGCCCCGGCGGACGATGCTGGCGGTGTTGGTGGCGCTGCTCGCCGGGCTGGTGGCCGCGGTGTCGCTGCTGTCCGGTGCGCCGGTGATCGCGCTGTGGGTGATGGGCGGCATCGCTGCGGCGCTGCTGGTTCTGCGCGCCGCCGGTTGGCTGATGGCCAAGGCTGCCTGGTCGCTGGGTCATTCCCGCTTTGTCCGGCGCCGTCCGGGGCTGCGCCTGGCGCTCGCTGCCCTCGGCGCGCCGGGGGCCGAGACTGTGAACGTGGTCATGGCGCTCGGCCTCGGATTAGGGGTCCTTGCCGGGATCAGCCAAATCGACGCGAATATGCAGCGCCTCATCACCACCCAGCTGCCCGAGGGCGCGCCGGCCTTCTTCTTTGTCGACATCCAGCCAGATCAACTGGAGCCATTCCGGGAGAGGCTCGCCGCGACCGACGGTGTCGAGAGTGTCGAGACGGCACCGATGCTGCGCGGCGTCGTCACCCATTTGAACGGCGTTCCCGCCACCGAGGCGGAGGTCGACCCTGCCGGTGCTTGGGTGCTGCGGGGCGACCGCGGCGTCACCTATTCCGACACGCCGCCGGAAGGTTCAGTGCTCACAGAGGGGACGTGGTGGCCCGCCGACTACACCGGCCCGCCGCTGGTCAGTTTTGCCGAAGAGGAGGGCCGCGAACTCGGTCTCTCCATCGGGTCGACCATCACAATCAGCGTTCTCGGCCGGCCGATCCAGGCCGAGGTCGCGAATTTTCGCGTGGTCGAGTGGCGGGGGCTGGGGATCAATTTTCTGATCGTGCTGTCCCCCAATGCGCTTGCCGGGGCGCCGCACACCCACCTCGCGACCGTCCATGCCGCCGAGGCATCGGAGGCGCCGATCTTGCGCCTGACCGCGGAGGATTACGGCAATGTCACCGCGGTCCGGATCCGCGATCAGATCACCCGCGTGGCCGACGCGCTCGGCAATCTGGGGGCTGCGACACGCTGGGGCGCCATCGCGGTGCTTGCCACCGGTTTCGCCGTCCTGATCGGCGCTGCGGCCACGGCAGCAGAGGCGCAGACGCGGGAGGCGGCGCTGCTCAAGGTCCTGGGCGCGGTGCGGCGGCGGATCCTGATGAGCTTTGCGCTGCGGGCGGGTCTCCTCGGCCTCGCGGCTGCCGTCGTGGCGCTGGTCTGGGGAAGCCTTGCGGCCTGGGGGGTGACCCGTTTCCTTTTGGATGCCGATTTCATCCTGCGGATTTGGCCCGCGGTTTGGGTCCTGCTGGGTGGCATGGGACTGAGCCTGCTGACCGGTTTGGTCTTTTCTCTGAAGCCCCTACGCCTGCGTCCCGCTACCGTTCTGCGGCAAAGCGCGGCCTAAAGACCCCGATCACGGCAGTGTCATCCTTGAAACTTTCCGCCAAACCGCCGATATCTCACCCGGGTTAAGGGGTAACCCCCACCACAGTCGCACAAACGCAATGGGAGCGATTTGGAACGATGGTAGACCGCAATTTTGCCGCCGGTACGGTGACGGGCACGCGCGCCGCCGAGATCGACGAGGGCCTGCGCTCTCACTTTACGAAAGTCTATGCCCTAATGGGCGGCGCCATGATCATCACGGCGCTGTTCGCCTATGTCTTCGGGCAAGATCTGAAAGCCGCATTCAACCAGCAACCGACGACGCTGATCCCGGTCGAGCTGTTGTCTGCCATGTATGGCAGCTGGTTCCGTTGGGTGATCATGTTGGCACCGCTCGGCGTCGTGTTCCTGTTCAGCGCGACAATGCACAAGATGTCGGCCAGCACCGCTAATCTGGTGTTCTGGGGCTTCGCGGCGCTGATGGGCATCTCGATCGCCTCCATCTTTGCGATCTATACCGGCGTCTCGATCGCGCAGACCTTCTTGGCGACCGCCGCCGGCTTTGGCGCGATGTCGCTTTATGGCTACACGACCAAGAAGGATCTGAGCGGTTGGGGCCGGTTCCTGTTCATGGGCGTGATCGGGCTGATCGTGGCCTCGCTGCTGAACATCTTCTTTTTCGAGAGCTCGGCGCTGTCCTTCGCGATCTCGCTGCTGGGCGTTCTGATCTTCGCGGGTCTGACAGCTTACGATACGCAGAATATCAAGAACACCTATCTCGAGATGCGGACATCGCCTGCGGGTCAGGAGTGGTTGGAACATGCGGCCATCTCCGGCGCGCTGAGCCTCTACATCAACTTCCTGAACATGTTTATGTTCCTGCTGCAGTTCATGGGCGCACAGCAAGAGTAAGCTCTCCCTCCAGAGGGTTCAGGGGCCGGGGTGCGGGAAAGCGCTCCGGCCCTTTTCTTTGCGGGGAGCGGAGTGCCTCGTGTGGCTGGATCGGACAGCGCCTCCGGTGCGCCAGCGGCGGATCGCACCCGCCCGGGCAGGCACGATCCTTCGGACGACTGAGCGCCATCGCAGGAAGACGGGCAATCCAGCCATCCTTCTGGTAGGAAACCAAGCCGCCTCGCATGGCGCGAGGGCTGTCCTGCGCTTCGCCCGGGACCTCCGCACCCGCCCTAGGCCGTGAGGGCGTTATGGCCAAAGTAAAGGAACTCTCGGTCCATCGCGGCGATCTCTGCCCCAACGAGCGGCAGCGTCGCCGAGCCGAGCATCTGGAAGCTCTTTTGCCCCTTCACCCAGTCGTCTGCCGGCGCAAGTGTCGAGAGCGTGTAGGTCGTCGTCTCGCTGAGGTAATGCGTCGGGATCACGACCTTCGGCTTCAACCGTTCGACGATCGCATCCGCCTGCGCATAGCTGAGGATGTGCTCGGATCCGTCGACAGGCAGGGTCAGCACGTCCACGCGCCCCATCGCCTCCCAAAACCCAGGTGCGGGGTTGTGGCGGTTGTCGCCCCAGATCAGGATCCGCATGCCGCCGGTTTCGACCAGATATGTGACCATGTCCATGTGGCCGGGATTGTTCGGCGGACAGGCCTCGGCCCCGAACTCGGCAATGGCGTTGGTCCATTGGTACCAGCCCGGCGCCTCGCAGGCGTGCTTGTCGGCAAATCCGATGATCGAGACATCGGCGAATTGGAATGTCCCCACCATCCGGTCCAGCACCATGGTCGATTGCGGCCGGAAGATCGCATCGTGGTCGAAATGGGTGTGGGTAGAGAGGGTGATGTCCACCAAGGTCTCCGGGAACGCTTGTTTGAACCACAGGCCCCAAGCGCCAGAGGGGTCGTCCCGCCACGGATCGAACATCAGTGTGAGACCGGAAGGCGACGTGATCTTCATGGCGCAATGGCCGTAGAAGCCGATCTCGACGCTCTCGCCTGGGGCTGAGGCGCCCTCCTGGATGGCGATTACGTGGTTGTTGTTGCCCGGCTGCATCCAGTCAGTGGAGGCCGCCTGGGCGGTGCGGCCGGGCAGGGCGGTCCCCGCCAGACCGGCGGCGGCCGCTGCGGTGAGCAGACCCCGGCGGGTCAGGCCGGCTCCTGTGGGGGCGACCGCCTGCGGGGCCGTCTCTCGCGGCACAGCAGGCGGTTTGGCAGGCGCGAACTTTTTCGTCATCTCTCTCTCCCAGGTTGTTTCCCCATCAGGGTGCCGCCGGGAGAGCCGGGCCGTGCTCACGATCCCGTGAGCGGATGTAACATAGCTCGGCGGCTCAACGGCGCTGGGCGCGCCATTGAGCCAGATCGACAATCTGGCAGCCGGTCTCGGCAGGTGCCGACGGCGGTTGCGGATCCTGCCCCTGGCAGTCTTCGAAACACGCGATGATTGTCGCGTCTGAATGGGGCAGCGCCCATTCCAGCACATCGGTCAGGGCGTCGATGCGGGCATCGCGTCTCTTCGCGTCACGTGCCAGACGCTCGGCGGCTAGGTCCACGACGGCGCTGGTAGCCTTCGGGTCTGCAGCCGCCTCGACGGTCGCGCTCAGCATCGCCGAGGCTGCGGCCATCGCGGCGGTATCGACGCTGCCGACGGGCAGGAGCGGTCGGCGCACCCGGTCGATGGGGAAGGGGATCACAGTGGCGGTGGCGGTTTCGGTGCAGGCGGTTTCGGCGGCGGTGTCGATGGCGATGGTCATGGCGGTGTCCTCTCAATTCTGGCGCCGGCCTTTTGGCGGCGGTCGCTGCATCCCGTTCTGAGATGGACCCTGCGGTGCTGGAGAGGTTTCTATCGCGTTACCGCCTGGGCTCTCAACGTCGCGGAGGGAGGGGCTCGCGCTCTTTCGGATAGGTGCCGCTATCCCGTGGAGCGGGCGGGAAAATGGAAAGGGCGGGTCGCCGTGGCGCCCGCCCTCTGACATCTAACACTATCGCCTGCAACACTGGCCGCAGGGGCCCGCGCTATTTGATCTTGCCTTCCTTGAACTCGACATGCTTGCGCGCGACGGGGTCGTATTTGCGCACGGTCATCTTGTCGGTCATCGTCCGGGAGTTCTTCTTCGTGACATAGAAGAACCCAGTGCCGGCCGTCGAGTTGAGGCGGATCTTCACCGTCGTCGGCTTCGCCATCGGTCGTCTCCCTCGCCGGGGCCAAAAGCCTTCGGCGTCAAAACCCGGGTAGAGGCTAAGCCCCAACCAATTCGAGGACTGTGGATACGCGCTGTGGCCGATGTGTCAAGGGCCCGGCTGCTGGCGCCGCCGCAGACGCCACGCAACGATGCCGGCATATCCCGCTGCGGCCAGCGCGACTGCCCATAACAGCCCGTCCGGCGGCACCAGATCCATCGCCACGCCGAAAAGGCCCGGTGCCACCAATGCGCCGAGCCCATAGGCGAGCACCACAGCCGCGTTGCCGTCGGAGAGCTTGTTGCCCGCGTAGCGACTGCCGAGCTCGGTCAGCGAGACCGCATAGAGCGAGGCGGCCACGCCCCCCCAAACCAGAGAGATCGCCAACAGCGGCAACGCCATCGGCGCCCAGACGATCATGCCGAGGGGCATCAGAGCCGAAAGCGCGCCTGCCAGCATCAAAAGCACGCGCCGGTCGCTGCGATCCGCAAGCCAACCCATGGGCCAGAGGAGCAGCACGGAGCCGAGCGGGAAGGCCGCGAGGAGCAGCAGGCCCAAATCCTCTCCCGCCCCTATGCGGACCGCCCAGACCGGCAAGAGCGCGAGGCCGCCGTATTCGATCATACCGAAGGTCAGGACGGCGAACAAAACCGTTGGGTCGGTGCGAAAGAACTTTAAGGCTTCGCCCGGTTTCGTGGGGGTGTCGGTCCCCGGTGCCGGTGCGGCCGACAGCCCCCAACGGATTGGTGCCAGGCCCACCAGGATAACCCCGGTGGCCACCGCGAAGGGCAAGATCCCTTCGACCCCCGTTGCGGCGACGATCAAGGGCCCGACCATGTAGCTGACCGACATGATCATCGCATAGATCGCGATCACCCGGCCGCGCGATGCGTTTGGTGCGGTGGCGACGATCCAATACTCTGCCGCGAAGAACAGCGCCGTGCCGGCAAAGCCGTAGATCAGGCGCAGAACCGTCCAGTACCAAAAGTCTGGCAAAATCGGAATCGCGGCCATCATCCCCGCCATCACAAGGCAGGCCCAGGTCATCAATGGCCCGATACCCACCCGGCGCATGACCATCGGTAGCAAGGGTGCGCCGATCACCATGGCCACCGCCGCCGCCATCGCGTTCACGCCGATCAGGGTGCCGCTGATCCCCTCCCGCTCCAGCAGCAGGGCGAAGAGCGGATACGTCATCGCCATCGAGACGCCGAAGAGCGACATGGCAGCGATCGGCGGAACCAACCGGCGAAACGGTTCGAGCCGGACGAGGAGGGCGCCCCTCATGGCCGGGCCGCGCCCATCAAAGGCCGTCGATGAAGGAGCGACCGCCGGAATGGTGGAAGAACGGCACCGGGCGGCCTGGATCCGGGTCGCGGAGGCGGTGGTCGAGCTCGGCCAGCACGATCTCGGTGATAAAGGGCAGGTCGAGCTGCCGCGCCTCCGGTAAGGTCAACCAGCGCAGATGCGCCAGTTCGGCATCGGCGTCGGAGAAGTCGTCGGGGTCAGAGGCGAGATCCGCGGCATCGGCCAGGAAGAACCGCGCATCGAAGCGGCGCGGGCGACCGGGTGGCGTGATCGCGCGGCATACGAAGTCGAGGCCGGCGGTCTTCGGCCCGCGACCCGTGGCGAAGAAACGCCCCCAGCTTGCACCCGCGCCCGGGGGCGCCGTGCCGTCCGACGCCGTGCCGAGGATCAGGCCGGTCTCCTCCCACAGCTCCCGCACCGCGGCGAGCGCCAGGGCCGGGGCCAACGCCGCCTCAGCCCGATGGGAGAGCCGGGCTGCCAGGCCCGGGGGCAGGTCTGGGGTTGGCAAGGCCCGGTCGCCTTGGTCGACGGCGCCGCCGGGAAACACGAACTTCGAGGGCATGAAGGCCGCCCCCGCACCGCGCTGCCCCATCAGAATCCGCGGCGCCTGACCGGTATCCCGGCGCAGCAGAATGACGGTGGCGGCATCGCGCACCGCGCTCTTATCGGACGCGGCTTCAGGGCTGGCGGACATGGGGTTCTCCCGGAGGGTGGCAGGAGCCTAGGGCCGCGCGGGCATCCCTGTCCAGACCTGCGTTCGCGCGCCTGCGGCGGCCGTTGCTTTGCGCTTTATTCCCCCGCCTCGCCGAAGCCGTGCATGCGCCAGGCCCATTGCATACCGACCACGCTGCCCTTCAGCCGCGGCAGGAACCAAAGGGTCAGGCCGATGGTCAGCGCCGGCCAGGCGGCCCAATGGACCCAGAGCGGCGGCGCGAACGCGTTTTCGACGAAGAGCAGCAGAGCCGCGAGAATATGGCCGACGACAATGATCGTCAGCCAGGCCGGCAGGTCGTCTGCCCGGTGGTGGTGGAGCGCCTCGCCGCATGCCGCGCAACTCGGGCGCACGGTCAGGTAAGATTCAAAGATCGGTCCGCCGCCGCAGCCCGGGCAGCGGCCACTCCAACCGCGAAGAAGCGCCGGCCAAAGCGGACGTTGAGCCTCCTCCGGCAGGGCGGCAGAGCGGTGCTGAGATGGTGGTGCCAGGGGGGTGTTATGCTGCTCGTTCATGGGCCGACCCTAAGCAGGTGATGTGACGACAGCAGCCCCGCCTGTGGCCTTGCGGCACCATGTCGCGAAGGACAGTGAGTTTGACGCCGGAACCGCAACTTCGGCTCGACGGAGTGTGGAACCGGTCGCGTACCAAGCGCAACGGACAGGGCTTTCGGCGGGATCGATGGGTGTTGGGGACGCGATGCGGGACGGAGCGCAAGCGGTGATCGTCGCCGCCATACTGGCTTTGCCATTGCTACCGAGGCCTGCTGTTGGCGCCGAGGGGTGCGTTGGCGCAATGACGGCCGAGATGGCCGATGCGGCCGGGTCAGAGGGTATTCCGGTCGATGCTGCTGCGGTCAACGCGTCGCCGCGGAGCATGGCCGACGATGCGCAGACGATGGTTTTCGGGCCGCGATGGACCGCAGTGACCGTGGTGGCGGCCGTGATGTTCGGTCTCGCGCCGGACGCGCAGGTGCCCGATGCCGGCGGGATTGGGCGCCGGGATGGGCCGCAATCAGACGCGGCGGCGGAGCCCAGTCGTGCGGACGCGCAGCGTTCGGCCACGGTGCGGATGCGCGAGGCGGATCGGGAATGGCTTGGCTTATCGGTGCGGAACGCGGTAACCGTTTCGCGCGAAGCCGAGACGCTGGGGACGGAGCTTTGGGCGCGAGAGGGGCGTCCTGGGCCGGGGCAACGCTCCGTTTATGAATGGCACGGGCATGGTCTCGGCGGTCTGGAGTGAGGGCCCGGGCCTTGCGCGGTGGAGCACCGCCTTGGTCCGCCCGGTGGCGCCGAGAGGAAAGTACGCGCGAATGACGCGGTCGATGCCTAAGGGGAACTTTGCCGACGACGCCGATACCGGTGACGTCGAGGCGGAGCTTCTGGCTCGGTTCGCGTCGGGCGACCAATCGGCGGCGAGGGCGCTGAGCGACCGCCTGCTGCCTGGAGTTCTGCGCCAAGCCTGGCGCCTTTTGGGCGATGAGGCTGAGGCAGAAGATGTGGCGCAAGAGGCGATGCTTCGCCTTTGGCGCCAAGCGTCGGAGTGGCGTTCGGGAGAAGCCAGGATTTCAACCTGGCTCTACCGCGTGGTTCACAACCTTTGCATCGACCGGTTGCGCCGAAAACGGCCGTCGGTGGATGTCGACGACGTTCCGGAGACCGCCGATCCGACGCCGAGCGCGTTGGAGAGGTTGGCGACCGGGGAAGAGACGCGGGCCCTGGCCCGTGAAATCATGGCGTTGCCCGATCGTCAAAGGGATGCCTTGGTGTTGCGTCATTTCGAGGGGATGGGGAACCCCGAGATTGCCGCGCGCCTGGAGTGTTCGGTCGAGGCAGTGGAAAGCCTATTGGCGCGTGCGCGGCGTCAGCTTGTGCAAAAGATGCGCGTGGAGAGAGCGGAGTAATGACGATGAAGGATGGAAAGTCCCATCCGTTTGGGACAGGATCGGGCGGGTTCTCCGAAGAGGATCTCGACCGCATATTGACGTCGCTTGCCTTTGCCGAGGCGGGGCAGCGGCCGGAACCGAACGAAGGTCTGATCGGGCGTGTTCTTGCGGATGCCGGTGAAATATCGACCGCCTTTGTGGCGGAGCGGTCGGGGTCAGTCGCAGCAGCAGCGGCGCCCGAAGCGCCCGCAACCGGGCCTGGCTGGACGATCGGCCGTATCGTAGCCCTCTGTAGCAGCGGTTGGTCCGGCGGTGCGGTGGCCATGGGGCTCTGCCTCTGCGTCGGTCTCGCGGTCGGGTTGGGAACGGAGCTTCCCGCGCTGGAAAACAGCCTTGCAGTGATGGAGCCGGAAGCCGAGGATTACGCGGTCGCCTTTTTGGCTGATGCCGATGAGCCGTTCTAAGGGAATGCCGGATGACTGACGCAACAGCATCGGAGCCGCGACGCCGCAGCCCGTTGTGGATGCGCGCCCTGCTGGTCGTGTCCTTGTCGGTCAATTTGGCGTTTGTTGGGGTGGTCGTCGGGCAGTCGATCCGCATGCAGACGCAGGAGGCCCGGATCAAGGGCCTCGACCGTTGGCAAGCGCGTCTGCTGACCATGGTGCCGGAACCGCGACGGGACGAGGCGAAGTCCCTGATGCTCGCTGAGCTGGATCTGTTCCGCGAGGCGCGCGCCCAGATGGCAGAAAGCCGCGTGCGCACCATTGCAGCGGTCAGGCGCGAGCCGTTCGAGCCCCAGGAGTTGGCGGCGGCGCTGCAGGCGCGGGTCAGCGAGATGAACCGGCTGAGCGATTTGCGCCACCGCCAAATGCTTGAGATCGCCAGCAAGCTGAATGCGGAGGAGCGCGAGCTGTTCGCCGAGGGGATGGAGCGAGCGATCCGTCGCTGGCGGCCGAAGTCGGCGGCCCGCTAGAGTGCTTTTCGACCCGATGAGATCGGCTCTCTCGCTCTAAGGTATTGTTGGGGGGCATTTTCACTACGCCGATCTGAGTCAGATTGACGGAAAAATGCTGTAGACGTCTGCCGCAATCCTCGGGCCGGAAGAGCCTAACCCGGTTCGGCTGCTACCGAGACCCGGTCCCGGCCGCGATCTTTCGCCTCTGCCGCGGCGATGAGAGATCGTTTCAGGACGTCCTCGGCCGTGGCGCGCGGCCCGCCGATCGCGACACCCACGGAAACCGTGACCATCAACTCACCGGCCGGGCCCGGCAGCCGAACCGGAGTGGCGGCCACAGCTTTGCGTGCCGTCTCCGCGCGCGCCTGCGCCGCGGCGAGATCGGTCCCCGGCAAGATGGCGAGGAATTCTTCGCCACCGATGCGGCCGAGCTGAAGCGGGCCGTCTAGGGATTCCCGCAGTCGGGCGGCGACCGCCACGACGACTGCGTCGCCGGCGGCGATTCCATAGGCTTTGTTGATTGGGTCCAGGCGGTCGATATCCACGGACAGCACTGCGACGGGCCCTGCCGCGCCGGCGCCAGCGCGCAGCGCTTCCCCAAGATCGGCCATTGCCCGGGTCTGGGTTGCGAGCCCGGTGAGCGGATCCGTTCCCCGGTCGGTGAGCCCGGCCTCGCCTTGGGCGCGCAGCCGATCGGTCAGAAGCTTTCGGCGCAGTTGGAGCCGGAGACGGGCGATCAATTCCTCCGGATCCGGCGGATCGGTGACATAGTCGGCGACGCCCATGTCCAGGACCCGGTAGGCCCGTGTCTGGCTATGTTGCGGCAATACCATGACGATGGGTACGTCGCGGGTCGCCGGGTTGGCGCGCAGCAATGATGCGATCTCGACCGGATTGGCGCCATCGATGGTCGGACCGATCAAAAACAGATCGAAGGTCTGCTCAGCGGTCACCGCGTGCAACTCGTTGGCCGCCCCGGCCCTGGCCGGCCGGCGGCCGAGGGCTTTCTGAACAGCGTCGGAGACTGCGCTGCGCGCTTCGCCCGCGGCCCAGATTATCAGCATTCGCGCGGCGCCGAGTTCGGGTGCCAGCAGCCCAGGCGGCGGGGTATCGCGCCCTGGCAGCATCAAGCGGTCAATCGTCCGCTTCATGCGGATCAGGCTCTGCACCCGGGCGAGCAAAGCCACCTCGTCGTAGGGTTTGCTCAGAAAATCGTCCGCGCCTGCTTCCAAGCCGTGGATCCGGTGCTGTCGCTCGCCGAGCGCTGTGACCATGACCACGGGAATGTGGAAGCTGCGGGGATCCTGCTTGAGCATGCGGCAGGTCTCGAACCCGTCGATCTCCGGCATCAGCACGTCGAGGAGGATCACGTCCGGCTGCTCGCTCTGCGCCAATCCGACCGCCGCAAGACCGTCTGCGGCCTCGACCACATGATACCCCTCCGCCTTCAGGCTGGTGGCCATCAACAATCGGTTGGAGGCGGTGTCGTCGACCAACAGGATTTTGCCGCTCATGCCAAGACATACCTCTGCAGATTTGGAAGTTGCGACGTCGATCCCAGCACGCGTTCTCGTCCCACTCGATCCATCGCCCCGCTGGCGGCTCGCGGCTGCCGAAATCGGGTTGCGCACTGTCGGAAGAACACGCGAAAAGCCTTAAGGTTCGCTTTCGCGAGCCAAAGGTCGGAATGGGGCAGTGCAATGATGGACCGCGACGCGGCGGAGCGATTGGCGATTGCGGCCCTTGGCTGGCTCGCCGGCGAGGAGGCGGAGCTTACCCGGTTTTTGGCCGAGACCGGCGCCGGCGCCGAGGACCTGCGCGCCCGCGCGGTGGAGCCGGAGTTTCTGGGCTTCGTGCTCGATTTCATGATGGCGTCGGATGACCGTCTGCTGGCCTTTGCCGAGGCCGAGGGCGTGCTCCCCGACGCGGCGGTCCGCGCCCGTGCGGCGCTGCCCGGCGGCCAACAGCCCCATTGGACCTGACGCCATGGCTCTGCATGCGCTTGAGAGCAAGATCGACCCGGCGGCGCTGACCGATCTGAAGGCTTTGCCGCTGGAACGGGGCAGCCCTGTGGTCGTGGTCGATGCCGACGAGGTTTTGGTGATCTTGGCCGGTCATCTCACAAGGTTCCTGGAGACCATCGGCTATGAGATGCGGCTGACCCAGTACCGGTTGGAGGGGACGATTTTCCTTGCCGGCAGCGACACACCTGTGTCCTTCGACGAGGCCCTGGGTCTGATCGACCGCTTCTTCCGGGTCGAGACCACGCGGCAAGAGGCGGTGGAGGGCGCGGCCGAGGCCTTGGCGCGGCTTTCCAAGAGCGCGCAGATCGTGATCCTGACCAATGTGCCCCGCTTCGCACGGGAGGCGCGGGTCGAAAACCTCTCGGCGCTTGGCATGGGCTACCCGATGGTCGCGAATTCCGGCGGCAAGGGGCGCGCCGTGGCTTGGATCGCGGAGACGGTCGGGGCGCCGACCGCCTTTGTCGATGACAGCCCGCCACAGATCGTCTCGGTCGCGAAACACGCACCTGATACGCTCCGTATCCACTTCGTCGGCGCCACCTATGTGCGCGAGGTTGCGGAAACCCCGGCAGAGGCACGGGCGCGCGCGGTCGACTGGACCGTTTGCGAAGCGCTGCTGCGCGAGGGCCTGGCCCTCGACACCCCGCCGCGGCGGGGTAACCGGATGGACTTGCCGACTCGCGGCTAAGCTGGGATGTTCAGGTTATGTCCATTCCCCAGTCGTTCCTCGACGAGCTGCGTGCACGCCTGACCCTGAGTGATGTGGCAGGGCGGAAGGTCACTTGGGACCGGCGCCGGTCCAATCCCGGCCGTGGCGACTGGTGGGCGCCATGCCCGTTCCACCAGGAAAAGACCGCGAGCTTTCATGTCGACGACCGCAAGGGCTTTTACCACTGCTTCGGCTGTCAGGCGAAAGGCGATGTCTTCAAGTTCGTGACCGAGCTTGAGAACCTGTCGTTCCGCGAGGCGGTGGAGATGCTGGCCCGCGAACAGGGGATGGAGCTGCCGGCGACGCGCAACGATCCCCACGCGGCGGCCATGCGGGACCGGGAGACCCGGTTGCTCGACGTAATGGAGATGGCGGTGCGCGCCTTTGGCCTCGCTTTTCGCTCCGCCTCAGGGATGGGGGCGCGGGACTATGCCGAGAACAAGCGCGGCTTGACCGCGGAGACTCTAAAGCGCTTTGAGATCGGTTATGCTCCCGATGCCCGCCAGCACCAGGCCCAGATGTTCCGGGAAAAAGGCCTGACGGAGGAGGCAGTGGATGCCGGCCTGCTGATCAAGCCGGAGGGCGGCGGGCAGCCCTATGACCGGTTCCGCGGGCGGCTGATGTTCCCCATCCGCGACCCGCGGGGGCGCTGCATTGCCTTTGGTGGCAGGGCGTTGTCGGCGGACCAGCCGGCAAAGTATCTGAACTCGCCCGAGACGGCTCTCTTCCACAAGAGCCGCGTTCTGTTCAATCACGGCCCGGCGCGGGCGGCCGCCGGGCGGGCCGAGAGCCTGGTAGTGACCGAGGGCTATATGGACACCATCGCGCTGGTGCAGGCGGGGTTCGAGCATGCGGTCGCCCCCCTCGGCACCGCGATAACCGAGGAGCAGTTGGCCCTTATCTGGCGGATGGCGCCGATGCCGGTCATTGCGCTCGACGGCGATAAGGCGGGGCTGAAGGCCGCCTATCGGCTGATCGATGTGGCGCTGCCTGGGCTCGGTCCTGGCAAATCGCTGCGCTTCTGTGTGTTGCCGGAGGGGCAGGATCCCGACGATGTGATCAAGGCGCAGGGGTCGGAGGGGATGGGAAAGCTCCTCGACGCCTCGGTTCCGCTGATCGACATGTTGTGGCGCCGCGAGACCGAGGCGGGGCCAGCCGAGACGCCCGAGCAACGGGCGGCGCTGGACCAGCGCCTGCGCGGCGCACTCGGCAAGATCGGCGACGAAAGCGTGCGCGCCCATTACGGCATGGCGCTTCGGGAGCGGCGCTCGGCCTTGTTCCGGCCGGCCGCCCCGCAGCGGGGCAAAGCATGGTCCGGCTGGCGCCAAGGCGGCCCGCGGCAGTCGTGGGAACGGGGGCGCCGGGGCTTCGGCGAGCCGGAGGGCGGACCGCTGGATGCGACCCGGAACTCGGTGCTGGCGCGGTCCGAGGCCCATGGCTTCGCCGAGGCAGCGCGGCTGCGGGAGGCGGCGATCCTCTCGATGGCGCTGAACGATCCGGCTGCACTCGGCCCGGTGGAAGGGATGCTGGAGGACATGGCGATGATCACCCCGGCGCTTGCCGCGCTGCGGGACCGGTTGATGGCGGCCTTGGCGGCCGGGCAGGACCCGGTCGCGGCGATAAGCGCCGAGGAAGGAGAGGATCCGCGCGAGCGGTTGGCGGGCACGGCTTCGGTTCGCGCCCTCGGAGTCGGTCAAGCGGACCGGTCGGCGGAGGAGCAGCGCAAGACCCTTGCCGACGCCATCGCCCAGCACCAAACGGCACTTGCCTTCGGGGCTGGATTGGAGGAGGCGGTGCGTGATCTGCCGGAGACCGAGGTGCAGGGCCTGTCGGAGGTGACGCTCGACCCGGCCGACCCGGTGCCCGAGGCGATGGCCGCGGCGCTGCGCGCAGAGGCCTCCCGCTGGCATGAGCGCTGGGCGCGGCCTCATGCGGAGCTGGGCGAGCGCCTGGCCGCCACAACCGATCAGGCGTCGGAAGAAGCGCCGGAAGCGCTGAGTCCGCTGCAGCAAATGCTGTCCGATCTGCGTGCAGACCGCGGATCATGACGCGTATTCGTCACATTTGTCGCAAAATGCAACCATTGCATGTGTAAACCAACGAGTCAGACCACCATGCAAAAACAAATCGGTCGCAGCCTTTGAGATAACCGATTCGTTTCCTATCTTCTGCGACACGTATGCGCGAATCAGGATCTGTGGCACTACGGCGAGCCTTGAGGCAGGGTTCGACCCACTCGCGGGCGACGACGCATGGACCTCTGGCACCGTCGATGTTTTTGGCAGTGTGGCAGAGCAACCGGGCGAGGCGCATCCGAGCGGGCGACGGAATGAGGTTGTTGCATGACCGCCAAAGACGAGGAACAGGCCGAGCAGCCGGAAACGGAAGGCCACGGCCCGATGCTCGACATGAGCCAGGGCGACGTCAAGAAGATGATCGCCAAGGCGAAAGCCAAGGGCTTCATCACCTATGACGAGCTGAACCGGGTCCTGCCGTCGGATCAGTTCTCCTCCGAACAAATCGAAGATGTCATGAGCCTTCTCTCTGAGATGGGCGTGAATGTCGTCGAGGATGAGGAGGAAGGCGAGGGCGAGGAGACGCCAGCCGCCGCCGACCAATCGAAAGAGCTGGTCGCGACCCCGACCCAGACGACCGAGGTCGACCGCACCGACGACCCGGTGCGCATGTATTTGCGCGAGATGGGTACCGTCGAGCTGTTGAGCCGCGAGGGCGAGATCGCCATCGCGAAACGGATCGAGGCCGGGCGGGCGACGATGATCGGCGGCCTGTGCGAGAGCCCGCTGACCTTCCAGGCGATCACGATCTGGCGCGAGGAGCTTCTGGAGGAGAAGATCCTGCTGCGCGACGTAATCGATCTTGAGACCACTTTCGGGCAGGCGTCCGATGCGGACAGCGCGCTGGTGCCCGTGGGGGCAGAGGGCGCGCCGGTGAATGGCGAGGCCAAACCGAACGGTGTGGCGAAGCCGGAGCCTGCGATGGCTGCGGCCACCGCTCAGCCGGCGCCGGCGGCCCCTTTGGCTGGCGGCCAGGACGACGACGAAGAAGGCGAGGACGAGGCCGAAGCCGGCACTGAGGGCGAGAGCGATCCGGAGGACGATGAAGCGCAGGCCAATCTGTCGCTCGCAGCGATGGAGGCGACGCTTAAGCCGCAGGTGCTGGAGACGCTCGACCTGATCGCCACGGCCTATGAGCATCTGCGCGAAATGCAGGCGAGCCGGATCGGCGCCGCGCTGAGCGAGGATGCGAGCTTCTCGGCCAATCAGGAGCGGGACTACCAGCGCCTGCGCCGCGACGTGGTCGACTTGGTCAATTCGCTGCATCTGCACAACAACCGGATCGAGACGCTGATCGACCAGCTCTATGGCATCAATCGACGGCTGATGACGCTGGAAGGCCAGCTCGCGAAGATGGCCGATTACCACAAGGTCGACCGGCGGCAATTCGTGAACGAGTATCGCGGCTCGGAGCTCGATCCGGGTTGGGTCGACCGTATCGCGCTCCTGTCCGGCAAGGGCTGGGCGCAGATGGTCGAGCGCGAGCGCCCGCGGCTGGAGGCCGTGCGCGCCGAGATCGGCGAGATCGGCCATTTGGTGGGCGTCGATATCCCGGAGTTCCGCCGCATCGTGCACACCGTGCAGAAGGGCGAGAAGGAAGCCCGGATCGCCAAGACCGAGATGGTGGAGGCCAATCTCCGCCTGGTGATCTCGATCGCCAAGAAATACACCAATCGCGGTTTGCAGTTCCTCGACCTGATTCAGGAGGGGAATATCGGCCTGATGAAGGCGGTGGATAAGTTCGAATACCGCCGCGGCTATAAATTCTCGACCTATGCGACCTGGTGGATCCGTCAGGCGATCACCCGGTCGATCGCTGATCAGGCCCGAACAATCCGCATTCCCGTCCATATGATCGAGACGATCAACAAGCTGGTCCGCACCGGGCGTCAGATGCTGCATGAGATCGGCCGGGAGCCGACACCGGAGGAGCTGGCGCACAAGCTGCAGATGCCGCTCGATAAAGTGCGCAAGGTCATGAAGATCGCGAAGGAGCCGATCAGTCTCGAGACGCCGATCGGCGATGAGGAGGACAGCCAGCTCGGCGACTTCATCGAAGACAAGAACGCGGTGCTGCCGCTCGACAGTGCGATCCAGTCGAACCTGAAGGACACCACAACCCGGGTGCTGGCAAGCCTGACGCCGCGGGAGGAGCGGGTGCTGCGCATGCGCTTCGGCATCGGGATGAACACCGATCACACGCTTGAGGAAGTGGGCCAGCAGTTCAGTGTCACCCGGGAGCGGATTCGCCAGATCGAGGCGAAGGCGCTCAGAAAGCTGAAGCACCCGTCGCGGTCGCGCAAGCTCCGGTCTTTTTTGGATAACTGAGATCGGTCGGCCCCTGTCGGGGCCGGGCCGCCACCTCCCTCCGCCCACCCACCCAGCGGTCGGTGGCGGCCTGGGTGTCCGTCGATAGTCTCCACCGGCAATGTCAGCTTGTGCGCAAACAGCGGCGGGAAGCGGTCGATGTTGGACCGCACTGTCTTGGCAGCGGTCGTTTTCGGTTGCGAAGAGGTACTCAGTTAAATTCTCAAATCGACAATCTGACTTGTAACCCCGCCGTCAGGCGCAACCCGCCGCATAATGGTGCGATCTCTCGGTTGGCATACTCACGCCCAGTGCAGTTCGGCTGCCCAGGGCAGGGGCTTCTATACAAAAATCATCGAAATCCTCGACCTGATTGCCTTTGGCGAGATCGGTGCCACGGGCCGTCTGGTCGCGGCGAGGCGGTGTGCGGCGCCGCGGCGAATCACAGTGTGGACCCAGCGCAATGAGGGAGAAACCGATTCGCGCCGCCTAACCGGTGGATCGGCTAGGATCGCCGGGGTCCCTTCCGAAGATTGAGAGCCCCTCGCGATCGTCGGCACCATCGTGATGATCGTAAACTATTGGAATGTGTATCATTTCTTCGAGTAGTGATACACGCTCCGGTCCGGCCCTCGCTGCATCGTGGCCCTTGCCCTCGGCCCCTGGATCGCTCACGCTGGCTTTGGTTGAACCGCCCAAGGTACCGAATCACACGAAATGGGAGGCGGGATGAGCACGGCAGTCATTGCCGGGGGAGGAATAGGCGGCCTGTCGGTCGCGCTCGCCCTGGCCCGGGTCGGATGGCGGGTCATCGTCTGTGAGCAGGCCCCTGAATTGCGCGAGGTCGGCGCCGGGATCCAGATCTCGCCAAATGCCGCGAAATGCCTCAAATCCTGGGGTCTGTTGGATGCGGTGACGGCGCAGGCCTCGACCCCGCGGGAAGCGGTGATGCGCGACGGCAAGAGCGGCGTCGTCATCTACCGCGCCGGGCTCGGCGAGGCGGGGGAAGCCCGCTGGGGGGCGCCCTATCTGCACATTCACCGGGCCGATCTGCTGCGCATTCTGGCCGAGGCCGCACGATCCTATCAGGTCGAGATCCGAACCGGCGCGCGGGCGGAGCGCTATTGGAACGACACGGGCCGCGCGCGCCTCGTGCTCGCCGATGGCAGCCGGATCGATGCCGATGTCATCGTCGGGGCGGATGGAATCCGTTCTGCCCTGCGCGGCCAGCTAAATGGCGCCGACGAGCCGCGCTTTACCGACCAGGTGGCTTGGCGGGGCACTGTGCCGGCATCGGTGTTGCCGCCGGGCTTGGTCGATCCCTGCACGACGGTTTGGGCCGGGTCGGGCCGGCATCTGGTCACCTATTTCCTGCGCGGCGGGCAATTGGTGAATTTCGTCGCCGTCGAGGAGCGGGAGACTTGGGAAGCAGAAGGTTGGTCCCGGAAGGGCGAGCCTGCCGAATTGGTCACCGCCTTTGCCGATTGGCACCCGCAGGTAACCGGCCTACTGGCCCATGTCGAGGAGTGTTATCTTTGGGGCCTTTTCGACCGGCCGGAGCAGGTCCGCTGGGTCGAGGGCCGGGTTGCTTTGCTCGGCGATGCGGCGCATCCGATGCTGCCATTCATGGCGCAGGGGGCCGCGATGGCGATGGAGGATGCCGCCCTGCTGTCGCGTCTGATGCCGCCCGGCGCGGATATCCCCGCGGCGCTGGAGGCCTGGGAGGATCGGCGTTGGCACCGGGTCACTCGGGTTCAGGCGCGGGCGCGAGCCAATGGCCGGCTGTTCCATGCGCGCCCTGGCATCAGTCGTACCCTGCGCTGGGGGCCGGTCGCGACGGTGTCCCGCGTGGCCCCGGCGCTGGCGGAGGCGCAACTCGATTGGCTCTATGGCCACGACGTCGCGAAGGAGCTGTGAGGCGCAATGCTTGATCGGGCGGAGCCTCGGGCGCTGAAGACAACGCCGTTCTGGCACGAGGCAGCGCCGCCCGAGGCGCCGAGCGGCGTCGCGCCATCCGAAAAGACCGAGATCGCCATTGTCGGCGCTGGGTTCACCGGGCTTTCCTGTGCGCTGCATCTGGCCGAGGCCGGGCGCCAGGTGACACTGTTCGAGGCCGGGCCGCCGGGGGCGGGGGCGTCGACCCGCAATGGCGGGATGATCGGCTGGGGCCACCGCACCTCGCTCGCCACACTCGCCCGGCACCACGGGGAAGACGGTGCCAGGGCGATGCTGGGCGAAGGGGTGCGCTCTCTCGACTTCACGCTTGGGCTGATCGAACGGGTCGCACCCGGCGCCATGTATCGCCGGACGGGGCGCTTTGTGGGCGCGGGCTCGACCCAGCATTACGACCGGCTGGCCCGGTGGGCGGCGGAGGAGGCCCCGGCCCTCGGGATGGAGGTCGAAGTGGTGCCCCAAGCCGAGCAGGGGCGCCATATCGCCACCGACAGCTACAGGGGCGGGCTGCATTTCCGCCAGCATGGCGGGCTGCACCCGGCGCTGTTCCATCGCGGGCTGCTGGATGCGGCACGGGCCGCGGGCGTCGAAGTTGTGGACCATTGCCCGGTGAAGGCCGTCTCGGGCGAGGACGGTGCCTGGCGCATCTCCCACCCACATGGCGAGACAGAGGCGGCAGACCTCGTCTATGCCGGCAATGGCTATGCCGGGGGCGGGCAGGGCCCGTTCGGAGAAATGGCGCGGCGGCTGATCCCGATCCCGTCGACCATCATCGCGACCGAGACACTTGGTGCCAATCGCATGGCAAGCCTGTTCCCGCAGGGCAATATGATCGTCGAGACGCGGTCCTTTCACGCCTATTTCCGCCCCGATCCTTGGGGAGAGCGGATCCTGTTCGGTGGGCGCGCCTCGCTCAATGTGTTACCGGAGGAGGAGAGTGCGCGCCGCCTGCGCGCCGCGATGCTGGGCGTTTTCCCAGAGCTCGGCGATGTCGGGCTGACCCATTCCTGGCGGGGTTTCGTCGCCTTCACCTTCGACAATGTGCCCCATATCGGTCAGCTCGGCGGGGTCTGGCACGCTTGCGGCTATAACGGATCGGGCGTCGCAATGGCCCCTTATCTCGGCTGGCGGCTCGCGATGAAGATGTTGTGCGCTGAGGAGGCGGAAACCGGCTTTGACAGCGCGCCTTTCGCGAAGCGGGCTTTCTATCGTGGCAATCCCTGGTTCCTCCGCGCCCTGGAGGTTTGGATGAGCCTCAAGGACCGGTGGGAGGGGGTGCCCCGCCGCTAGATCATTTCTCAGCCAGTCTGAAGCAGATTGGCGTCGCGAGAATGCGCCCGGAGAAAATCTAAGTGCCTGAGAACCGATGCCATTGGGTCGGAAAGCGCTCTAGCGGTGCAGTGTGCCTGCGCTAGGCAGATACCCTCCCGGCCAACCTTTCTAGGGTTGCGCCACTGGGCGTCGAGGCACCGGACCGCTAAGGGCCGGGGTGGTGCGGTCATCGGCTGGCGCCTTGGTCTTTGCGGTGTTGCGGCGCGGTGCGGTTTCGCGCTCGCCATTTCCGACCGCCTCGTCGAGGGCGACAGCCCCTGCGGGCAACTGGCCGGGGATCTGGCGCTGGCCCGGGGCCGCGACCGGCAACGGCGCCGTCGCGGCGCTCGGCTCTGACCAAGTGAAGGTGATCCGCCGGTTCAAGGCGCGCCCGGTCTCGCTGTCATTGCCGGCGCGTGGCATGCTTTCGCCATAGCCTACGGCCCGCATCGCACCCTCGGCTACGCCGCGGCGCTGCAACGCCCCCCGCACCGCTTGGGCGCGGGCCTCGGACAGCTCTCGGTTCGTACGCGCATCGCCTACATCGTCGGTATGACCGCCGATTTCCAGCACCAGGCTTCGATCTTCGAGGCAGGTCACTGCGATAGCCGCGAGGCGGTTGAGCGTGATCCGTGCGCGGGCATCGATCTGCGCGGAGCCCGAAACGAAGGTGATCTTGAGGCCCCGCTGCGCCTCGGTCGAGGCACGGGCACAGGCCGCGGCAGAGGGGGCAAAGCGGATCTCCGGCAGCCAATAGCCCCCGGTCAATCGCTCAGTCGCACCGGTCAACACATCGGTTCGCGTATCGCCCTCGGCCCCCGGCGTCTCTTCGACGTCGAAGTTCAGGCGCCAGCCGCGGCCGAGTTTGCCCACCAACCAGGCGCGGATCATCGACGCCTCTTGCCCGCGAGAGAGGGCTCCCGAGAGCTGCAAGCGGCCATCGCTGACCCGGCCCTCGGCGGTTTCGAAACCGCGCAGCACGGTCGCGACCCCGTCCAGCGCCCGGCGCCAATTGCGGGGATCGCCCGCGCCGCCGGAGACCAGGCCATCCGCCGCAGCCGAGCCCATCCGCACCAAGGCCGTCTGTGGTGGGAGGCCTTCGGGCAGGATGCCGGAGAGGATTACGGTGCCCTCGGCCTTCGCGAGCGTGATCTCGGCGATCGGCGGCGCCTCCTCCAACTCGATCTCAAGTTCCATCGCCGGGCCGATCACCGCGCGGATCGCGGCGCGGGCGTCCTGGCCGCCGAAACCGGGGCGCAGCTGTCCGGCGATGCGCATCCTGTTGCCCTCGATCTGGGCGCGGCCGGTTTCGATGCGCGGCTGTGCGATGGCCAGCGCATCGAGCGCCGCGAGCCACGCCGCACGGTCACCCGCGGCGTCGGTCTCCAGCGCGTCTGCGCCTGTCAGACCGGGCAGAAGTTGCGGCAACTTCTCCGGCGCCAATCCCTCTGGCAGGCTGCCGGTAGCCGCGGGTCCACCGTCCGCCGGGAAATCGAGCGCTAGCTGGGCGAGCGGCGGTGGCGGCACATAAGCCAGGTTCAGAGTCCAATCCTGACCAGCGATCTCCGCGATACGCCGCAGGTCGTCCAGGCGAGCGGCGGTGCCGGTGAGGCTGAGCGTGTAACCGTCCAGCGACAACCACCCGTCCGCCATATGCGCCAGAGCGTCCAAACCGCGTTCCGCCTTGGCTGCCCAGGCCGGGTCACCAGCACCTTCCAGGGTTGTGATCTCGCCCTCGGGCGGCGGCGCATCCTTGTCCATGCGCAGTCGCAGCGCGAGGGACAAACGCGCCGCTGTCTCTGGCCCCGTCACCTCGCCGAGATAGCTCAGAGGGCCGTCAGCGGGTTTTTCGACCGACAGGCGCACGCCATCTGCAGCCGCCGGGCTCGACAGCGCCGCGGCACCAAAAAACAGGGCGGCCGCGATGGCCACAGCGCCGGTGGCATATCTCACGCCGCTGTCCCCATCCGATCCTGCACGCACACCAACTGCATTACAGGACTGTATCCCGCTGGCACAATCTGACCATGTGCACTTCCCCCATCGGCGATATCTATCAGAAAACCGGGCCATTGGCGCCCATTCTTTACAGGCAATCGGCGCCCATTCTTTACAGGCAATCGGCGCCGTTTCATGGCATGCCCCCACCGGCGCTGCCGCCGCGCAGCGCCTCGCGCCATGCGATGTAGAGTGTTGCACCGACGATAACCGCTCCCCCGGTCACGGTTGTAAGATCGACCGTCTCCTGGAACAGCAGATAACCGGCGATCCCCACTGTCACCAGGCGGAGATAGGAGATCGGCGCCAGGAATCCCACTTCGCCAACGGCATAGGCCTGGATGTCCGAATAGGTCCGCAGCCCGGAGCCGAGCACGAGCAGCGCCACGCCCGCCCACTGAGCGCCGCTGCCGGGTAGGTCCCAAAAGGCCAGTGCCAGGGGCAATGTCGTGAACACCACCACCACGGAGGATGAGACGAAAACGGCATCGGGCCCGTCCGCCCGGGCCGCGAGTTTCCCCACCATCAGGGTCATCGCAAAGGCCATCGAGGAGAGGACGGCCATGGCGGAGGCGAGCGAGATCCCCGGCCCGAAGCCTGGACGGAGAATCATCAGTGCGCCGAGGAAAGCGATGGCAATGGCGCTCCAGCGGCGGATGCCTACGGCCTCTCCCAGCACCGGCACTGCCAGCATGGTGGCAAAGACCGGCGCGAGAAAGAACAGGATCGTGGCCGTGGCGAGCGGCAGGTGCCAAAGCGCGTAGAACCCCCCGTTGAGCGCCAACGAGATCAGCACTCCGCGCAGCAGATGCAACGGCCAGGCGGTGAATTGCAGGGGGCGGCCCGGCCTTTCCGGGCGGTGCGCCTTGCGCCAGGCGCCGATCAGGATCGGCAGGATCAGAAGCAAACCCAGGGCCGAGCGCAAGAAGGCCAGCATGGCGCTGTGCAATTCGGGGGTCAGGAGTTTGACGGCGATCGTCATCCCGGTCGCGCCGGCGATCGAGCCGAGCATCCAGGCAGCGCCGCGGCGATTGTCTGTGGGAAAGTCGGTGGAGGTCATTTGTGACAGATTGCGCCGAGCCGAGCGGCGTGATCAAGTTCGCGCGTTGCGGCATCCCGGTATGGAGCCGCCCGGCTGGACGGAGGTGAGACCGTTGAGACCGTTCCTTGCGCTGGCATTGGTGATGGGCTTGGGTGCGCAAAGCGGCGCCTCGCTCGAGACGATGTTGGAATTGTGCTCGAACCCCAACCGTTCGGCGGCCGAGGCTTTGCAGTCGTGCAAGGCGTTGGCCGCGCAAGACCGGCTGCCGGCCGAGCAACAGGCGCTGGTTTGGCAAAATGTCGGCCAGGCGGCTCTAGAACTCGACCGCAATGGCGAGGCCGCCCAGGCCTATGGCCGCGCCTTGGGGCTGTTGCCCGATTTGGTGACAGCCTTCTTGGGACGGGCCGAGGCGCGGGCAGCGCTTGGCCTCACCGCGCCAGCCCGCGCCGATTACGACGCTGCCATTGCCCGCGCGCCGGAGGTTGCGGAAGCGTGGTTCGCCCGTGGCGTCCTGTCGTTATCAACCGACGCGCCTGAGGATGCCGTGGCCGATTTCACCAAGGCGGCGGAGCTGGACCCGGATTGGACCCCACCGCTCTTCAATCGTGGGATCGCGGAACTGGCGCGGGGCGATGCTGATGCGGCAGCGCGCGATTTCTCGGCGGTCATCGCGTTGGAGCCCGCCGATGCCGGGGCGCATCTGAACCGGGCCCGGGCAAGGGCGATCCTGGAGGACCCTGCGGCCGCGGCGGATTTCGATCGTGCTGTGGAACTTGCGCCGGAATGGAGCGATGCGCTGCTCGCGCGTGGGCATTATCGGGAGGAGCAGGGCGCGACTGAGGCTGCGAACGAGGATTTTCTGCGTGCCTATCAGCTTGGCGCATCGAATCCCTGGCTGATCGAGCGCGTGCGCCAGATCTCTAAAGGCTGAGGGGCGGAGAGTGGTCGGTCGTTTGCGGCTGGTGATTTTCGATGTCGACGGCACCCTGATCGACAGCCAGGCGGCGATCCTCGGCGCCATGACTGCGGCGTTTGAGACCGTCGGGCTGGAGGCGCCGGGCCGCGACGCTGTGCTCTCCATCGTCGGGCTGTCACTGCCCAATGCGATGGCGACCCTCGCGCCCGAGCATGGCGAGCGCGAATGGCAGGCTCTCGTCGACGGCTATCGGGCCGCCCATACCGCGCAGTTGCGCCATCCGGTGCCGACGCCGCTCTATCCCGGGGCTGCGGCAGCTCTCGACCGGTTGGAGGCGGCCGGCATCCTCCTCGGGATTGCCACCGGCAAGGCGCAGCGCGGGGTGGGTCGCCTTCTGGCGCAAGAGGGGTGGGAGGGCCGGTTCACCGCGATCCAGACCGCCGATGACGCACCATCGAAGCCGCATCCGGGGATGGTCGAGAACTGCCTGGCGCTGACCGGCGTCGCGCCTGAAGATGCGGTGGTGCTGGGCGATACGGAATTCGACATGGCCATGGCCCGGTCTGCCGGGGTTCATGCCCTAGGCGCCAGCTGGGGTTATCATCCGCGGGATCGGCTGTTGCGCGGCGGGGCCGCCCGAATTCTCGACGGATTCGAGGGGCTGGATGGCGCCCTCGATGCGGTTTGGGAGCGGGTGTGAAGCGTTTCTGGGCGGAGGCGACGGTCCTGTCCGAAGGTGCCGGGCACGGGGTGTTTTTGGATGCGCGCGCCCTCCGGACCCCGGCAAAGGCGTTGCTGCAGGTGCCGACCCGCGGGCTGGCTGAGGCAATCGCTGCGGAATGGGGCGGCGTCGACGATACTGTGCGGCCGGCGGAGATGCCGATGACCCGGCTCGCGAACACGGTGGTAGACCGGGTCGCATCGGCGGGTCCGAAAGTGGTGGAGACGGTCGCATCCTATGGCGGCAGCGACCTGCTGTGCTACCGGGCGCCTTCGCCGCGGCCCTTGGCGGATCGGCAGGCCGATCTCTGGGATCCGTTGCTGGTTTGGTCGGCGGAGACGCTCGCTGCGCCGTTGTGGGTGGCTGAGGGGGTCATGCATGTCGCCCAGCCGGATGCGAGCCTTAAGGCGCTGAGGACAGCCGTCGACGCCCATGATGTCTGGGCGCTGACGGCTTTGCACGAGCTGGTGACGCTGACCGGCAGCTTGGTGTTGGGCCTCGCGGTGAGCCGCGGCCGGCTGGAGCTGGCGGAGGCCTGGCAGCTCAGCCGGGTCGAGGAGGACTGGAACATTGCCGAATGGGGCGAGGATGCCGAGGCGGCTGCGACCGCCCGCCAGCGCTTTGCCGCCTTCGAGGACGCCGCCCGTTTCATGTCGTTGGTGCGGAGCGAGCCGCTGTGAGCGCAGCGCGGCTCGAGGACATGCAACTTTGGCAGCTCGCGCAAGCCGCATCCGGCGTGCGCATCCGCGCTCGGCATAGCTGCGCCGAGCGGGTCGGTGTAGTGGAAGACACGGATCGTCTAGCCGTGTTCAATCGACGCCGGCTTCAGGCCCATCGGAGCGCGGAGTGATCTTCTACGATCCCTGCAGCAGAGCGCCGCGGCTCAGGCCCGGCGGCGACGTCTGCGGCCGGTCTCGCTTTCGCCGGCCACAAAGCTGACGGCAGGCAAGGAGGCCACCTTCGACAGCTCCGGATAGGGCGCGGTCTTATGCGGGATCGCCATGGCTGCCACAAAATGCTCCTGAAAGCGGGGCTCGACGGCGGTCTCCACCTTTTCGATGCGGCGGACCACGTCCTCGATGTCGCGGCGCGCCGCCCGGTTCAGCAGGGCGATCCGCGCGCCCGTGCCTGCGGCATTCCCAGCGGAGCTGACCTCGTCGAGGGGGCAGTCAGGGATCATGCCCAGCACCATCGCGTGCTTCGGCGAGATATGCGCCCCGAAGGCGCCGGCAAGGACGACACGGTCGACGCGCTCCACACCCATCTGGTCCATCAGCAGCCGGGCGCCTGCAAAAAGCGCAGCTTTGGCGAGCTGGATCGCGCGCACGTCGTTCTGCGTGACCGTGATCAGCGGGCCGTCCGCCCCCCGCCCATCATGGAGCAGGTAAGACCAGGTGCGTCCTTCCCGAACCACGCGTGACCCGAGGGCTGCATCCGGGCCGATCGTGCCATCCTCGTCGAGGATGCCGGCCATGCGCATCTCGGCCAATGCCTCGATGATGCCGGAGCCGCAGACACCGGTCACGCCGCGGCTGCCCGTCGCCTCGGCAAAGCCGGGCTCGTCGGACCAGAGGTCGTGGCCGATCACCTGAAAGCGCGGGGCCTTCGTCTCCGGGTCGATGCGCACTCGCTCGATCGCTCCGGGGGCGGCGCGCTGGCCGGCGGAGATTTGAGCGCCCTCGAAGGCCGGCCCGGTGGGCGACGAACAGGCGAGCACCCGCTCGCGATTGCCGAGCAGGATCTCGGCATTGGTGCCGACATCGACCACCAGGGTCAGCTTTTCCTGGGTCTGTGGGCTTTCCGAGAGCGCCACGGCCGCGGCATCGGCGCCGACATGGCCGGCGATGCAGGGCAGGATGTAGATCCGCGCATCCGGGTGCAGCTTCACATCGATTTCGTTGGCCCAGAGCGACATGGCGCTGGAGGTCGCGAGCGCGAAAGGCGCGCCGCCGAGCTCCACCGGGTCGATGCCCAGCAGCAGGTGGTGCATCACCGGGTTGCCGACGATCACGCCCTCGACGATCTCGGCGCGGTCGATCACCGCCTCGGCGGCGACCTGGGCGATCAGCGCGTTGATCGCCTCGCGCACTGCCTCGGTCATCTCGGCGGCTCCGCCGGGGTTCATCATGGAATAGCTGACCCGGCTCATCAGATCTTCGCCGAAACGGATCTGCGGGTTCATAATGCCCGCGGAGGTGATCACTTCGCCGGAGACCAGGTCGCACAGATGGCAGGCGATGGTGGTAGAGCCGATATCGAAGGCGACGCCGTAGATGGTGCCGTCGAAATAGCCGGGCCAGACCTGGACGATGCGGGCCGGCGACTTGCCGCGGCCGGAATAGACCGCAACGGTGGCTTTCCACTTGCCTTGGCGCAGGGCTGGCTGAAGCATCTGCAGGCTGCGCAGATCGCCGACCACGCTGTCGAGGCCCCATTGTTCCGACAGCGCATCGAGGCTGCGTTCCAGATCGCCCTTCGGCGTGTGCATATCCGGCTCGGCCACTTCGATGTAGTAGAGCCGGGTGGCCGGATCCATGACGATGTCCCGCGCCTCCGCCCCTTTGCGGACCACCTGTTTGTGGACCTGGCTCTCGGCCGGGACATCGATCACCACATCGCCGCAGACCGTCGCCTGACAACCCAGGCGACGGCCTGGGGCAAGACCGCGCTTGGAATCGTAGCGGGCCTCGACCTTGTTCCAGGGGCTCAGCGCATCCTCGCGCACCGTGACGCCGTGCTTCGGAAAGTTGCCGAAAGCCGGGGCGACCTGGCATTTCGAGCAGATGCCGCGGCCGCCGCAGACGCTGTCGAGATCCACCCCCAGTTGGCGAGCGGCGGTGAGGATGGGCGTGCCGACTGGGAAGCGGCCCCGCTTGCCCGAGGGGGTGAAGACGACCAGGGGAAAGTCGGTGTCCGGCATGGTCTCGGTCCAATCGGTGGCGCCCGGCGCTGTTCGCACTGGACAAGTTGCGCATATCCGAACGCGATTGTTGGCCGGAGGTCTTGCCGATCTGCGGCATCCGATGGCGGGCGGGCGGCGAATCTCGCCCGCTCACAGGGCTGTGGGCGAGGTTGTTTCGGTATGGGCCGCATCCCACGATAAAAGCCGGGTTTCTCGGTTATTGGAGGCAAAGGCGATGAAGGGGCTTTTGATGGTCTTGGCAGCGATGGTCGCGTTGGTCGGCGGGCCGGCCTCGGCCGAGTGGCAGAAGGTCCTGGGGCCAGAGGCGCTGGCGGGGCTGGAGCGGGCGGTGGTGATCGATATCCGCAGCCCGAAGGCCTATGCCGCCGGGCGGATTTCCGGGGCGCTTTCGGCGCCGTACAGCACCTGGCGCGGGCCGAAAGACAATCCGGGACGGCGGTTGAGCGACAGTGCTCTGACGGAGCGGTTGCAGAGCTTGGGTCTGACCCGAGAGAGCCGGGTCGTGGTGACCCATCAAGGCAGCAGCGAGACCGATTTTGGGGCCGCGGCGCGGGTCTACTGGACGCTGAAATCCGCGGGCCTAACCGAGATCGCGATCCTGAACGGTGGTGTGGCGGCCTGGGTGACGGCAGGCAAGCCGCTGGGGACAGGGCCAACGCCGGCGGCGGAGAGAACGGCAGCCAGATTCGTGATGGCAAAGGATTGGATGATCGACCGCGCGGGGGTCGCCGATGTGCTCGCCGGGCGTCGGGGGGCGATCATGGTCGATGCGCGCCCGGCGGCGTTCTTTCGGGGAGAGAAAAAGCACGACGGGGCCGCGGCTGCGGGAACGCTGAAAAATGCGCTGAACATCACTCATGACAGTTGGTTTCGTGGGCCGACGACGGAGATCGTCACCGGGCCGAAAGTGCTGGAGATTGCCAAGGCTGCTGGCTATCGGGCGGGCGCAGGCGAGTTGGTTAGCTTTTGCAACACCGGTCATTGGGCGGCAACGAACTGGTTCGCCTTGAGCGAATTGGCTGGCATCGAAGGTGTGAAGCTCTATCCGGAAAGCGTGGTCGGTTGGTCGCAGGCGGGTGGTGCGCTGGTACCAGGCGGGTGAGTGTCCGGGGTGGCGCCGGGCGCGGGCTGGCCTTTTCGGGCCGCCTTTGCCCGGCGCCTGGCCACCGCCGCCCCTCCACCCACCCTCCCGCGGGGCAGGCGGTGGCCGGGGAGCGGCCTTCGAGACATGGGCTGTAGCGCGGGCAAGACGACTGTTCGAAGAGGTTGTAGGAAATCACGGGGCCTGGGATCGGTTGCCAGCCCCAGATCAGGTCCCGCGGCCAAAGGCCATGCCGACCATGCCTGCGAGCAGCGCGAACAGCACCGACAGGCCGATCCGCATGGCGATCACGAAACCTATGAAGACGAGCTGCTCATCCTGCACGAGGAAGCGAACCCAGACATTGACCCCCGCCTCGGTGCCGAGCCCGGTGAGTATGGCCAGGATATCGTCCTTCGCGTGGTTGGCGCCGATCTGCAGCACCTCCAGCGTCTCCGGCGCATAGAGCGCACAGCAGGCGAGGCCGAGTGCGCCGAGGAAAAGCGACAGGAAGATAGTCAGGGTCGCTTCGACAATGCGGCGGATCATGTGGCACACTCCCTCCTCGCCCCAGGGCCGGTTTAACCGAGGGACATCGCGGGCCGCCAGCTGCAACGATGCTAGAGGGCGCCGTTGGTCTTCAGCTCCGCGAGTAGGGTGGTGAGCTCCTGCCGCAGGGGAGCGATGCGCGTGTACTCGATGCGGCGATGATTGCGGATGTCGAAGGGCACTTCGGTTCCCGCCCGCACGACGAAAATGATCGGTCGTCCGAGGGCCATGGCATAGCCTACCTCTAGAAACACATTGAGGTTCAGATCGTTCAAGAGCGCGATCATGCCGTCGGCCGCTCGGATGCGCCGCTCTATTTCGACCACCACATCGCCGGTGTATTGTGCGAGATCGAGCCGCTCGCAAACGAAGCCGTTGCCGTGTGCGGCCTCTAGGAACGCGATATCATATTCGTCCCGGTGCTCGTCGGCGAAGGGCATGGCGATGAAGAGTTTTGGCTTTTCCTCGCTCGCAGGGCCAAAAGCTTCGACCTGCACGCGCGCAAACTGAGTGCCGGGAACGAACCTTTGTCCGCTGCCGTCTCGGTCAGTTTTGGGTGCCGGTGCCTGGACCGGCGGCCTCTCGAGTTGGTCGTGAAACCTGCTGGCCTCCTGTCGGTGCCTTTTTGCCAGCGTCTCCGACAGGCGCTGCGCGCGTTTCAGATTGTGCTCGACGAAGACGATCCGGCGGAGTGTCAGGCGGGCGAGGTCGATTTCAACCTCAAGCATGCCCTCCAATTGGCTGAGGAAGGCCTCCCGCTCGTCGAGCCCGTAACCGAGGCCGTGGATCGTTGTAGCGACGCTCTGCGCTTCGGGCCGCTCGTCGGCCAACAGCGTTGGGTTCGCGCGCCAAAGTTCCGAATACGCTCGTAGCGGAATTCCCAGAGATCGCCCACGCCGAGAAACGCAACCTCTTTCGCACCGATCAGCCCGCGTCCGGGCAGAATGCTGCGATGGCCCTTCACCACGTGGATCTCGACGCCGAGGGCCGCCCGGATGGCCTCGTCGGCGCCGAAGTTGTAATTGGCATACTTCACGACCAGGAGGTCCGCCTGAACCGATCGGATGTCGCCGTGGACAACCTCCATGCGGTTCAGGATTGTCATCGGACGTCCTTTGCGATCTGTCCCAAGCGTCGCCACACCGCCGGCGCGGGCCGAGGTTGTGGGCTGCGCCGACGGTCCGACCGGGTGCCATGTGTCGGTGGGCGGGCGGGCCTCGGCCCGCGCCGGCCAAACCGCTAGCCCGCCAGCGCCTTGTTCAGGTTTTCGTCCACCTTGTCGAGGAAGCCCATCGTGGTCAGCCATTTCTGATCCGGCCCGACCAGCAGCGCGAGATCCTTGGTCATTGACCCGCTCTCCACTGTCGCAACGCAGACCGTCTCCAGCGTCTCGGCGAAATTCTTCAGCGCAGCGTTGTCGTCCAGCTTCGCCCGGTGCTTCAGCCCGCCGGTCCAGGCGAAGATCGAGGCGATTGAATTGGTCGATGTCTCCTTGCCCTGCTGATGCTGGCGGTAGTGACGGGTGACGGTGCCATGGGCCGCCTCCGCCTCCACCGTCTTGCCATCCGGCGTCATCAGCACCGAGGTCATCAGCCCCAGCGAGCCGAACCCCTGTGCCACCGTGTCGGACTGCACATCGCCGTCATAGTTCTTGCAGGCCCAGACATAGCCGCCATTCCATTTCATCGCGCAGGCGACCATGTCGTCGATCAGCCGATGCTCGTAATGGATGCCTTTGGCCTCGAATTCAGTCTTGAACTCCTCATCGTAAACCTTTTGGAACAGCTCCATGAAGCGGCCGTCATACTGCTTCAGGATGGTGTTCTTGGTGGAGAGATAGACCGGCCAGCCGAGCGATAGCCCGTAGTTCATCGAGGCGCGGGCGAAATCCAGGATCGACTGGTCGAGATTGTACATGGCCATGGTCACGCCAGCGCCGGGGGCCTCGAACACTTCATGCTCGATCACCTGGCCGTCTTCGCCCTGGAACCGGATGGTCAGCTTGCCCTTGCCCGGGAACTTGAAATCGGTCGCGCGGTACTGGTCGCCGAAGGCATGGCGGCCGACCACGATTGGCTGGGTCCAGCCCGGGACCAGGCGCGGTACGTTCTCACAGATGATCGGCTGGCGGAAGATCACGCCGCCCAGGATGTTGCGGATGGTGCCGTTTGGGCTGCGCCACATCTTCTTCAGCCCGAATTCCTCGACCCGGCCCTCGTCGGGCGTGATCGTCGCGCATTTCACGCCGACGCCGACTTCTTTGATCTTGTTCGCGCTGTCGATGGTGATTTGGTCGTCGGTGCGGTCGCGCGCCTCGACGCCAAGGTCGTAATAGAGGAGTTCGACATCGAGGTAAGGCAGGATCAGCTTCTTCTTGATGAAATCCCAGATGATCCGGGTCATCTCGTCCCCGTCGAGCTCGACGACGGGGTTCTCCACCTTGATCTTCGACATGCCTCTCTCCCAGTGATACGCCTTTCCGCGGGCCGGCGGACCATAGCCACGGGTCGGTTTTGCTGCAACGCGACGATGTGGCTTCCGGGACGCGTCCGGCGCGGCAAGACAAAGGGCGAGCGGAATGGACGAGCTGATCCTGCTCGGCGACAGCGTGATCGACAACGCCACCTATGTGCGGGCGGGCGAGCCGGATGTCTCGGCGCAGATCCAGTCGCTGTTGCCGGACTGGCAGGTGGCGATGCGGGCGGTGGACGGCCATGTCTCGGCGGATGTTGCAGCCGGGCTCGACGCCCATCCGCTGCCGCCCGGCTCCTGCGTCTTCCTCAGCGCTGGCGGCAATGACGCGCTCGGCTCCATCGGCCTCCTCTCGGATCCCGATGACACAAGCTTCCCCGCTGCGATGATCCGCCTGCGCCAGGTGCGGGAGGCGTTCCGCGGCCTTTACGCACCGCTGCTCGACCGCCTCGCCGACACAAGAGCCCTGGTGGCGACCATCTACAACCCCGCCTTTGCGGGGGAGGAGGCCGATCTGCAGGCCCCGGCGGAGGGGGCGCTTTCGGCCTTCAACGATGTCATCCAGGCGGAGGCTCTCGCCCGGGGTTTCGACATCCTCGATCTGCGCCGGATCTTCACTGGGTCCGCCGACTACGCTAACCCGATTGAACCGAGCGCTCATGGCGGCGCAAAACTCGCTCGCGCCGTGGCCGATTGGGCGCGCGGCTGAGCCAATCATTGCCTCGGCGGCAGCTCTATGGCCGAATGCTTTGACGCAAGCATGATAGACATCGGGGAGGAGATGTTGCGCATCGCACCCACGGATGGACTATGCCTCGGCCTCGCTGCCATGGCAGCCGCCGGTCAAGACTGCGCCCGGTCTCCTTGGAGGCCGCCGGATAAGATCGGCGCCGCCAACCGCATCACTGTGGAGAGTGTGAAGTCTGCTGCCAGCCTCGTGGCCGCGGGCAAAACCTATCCGTTCGGGATCGTGGTCGCCAAAACCACCCCGGCCTTCGCACCTCGTGGCCCCAGCCATCTCCGCATCGCCCATCTCTACCGTAACGGCTTTCAAAGACGCGATTTCGCCAAGGCCGAGGGCGTGACCTAGATGGGGATCGGCGGCTTCGAGATGCACCAGATCCCGCTGGTCAAACATGGGATCTGCTTCTCTGAAAACATGGAAACTCGCGCGCTCCCGGCGCACCAGGCATGGGAGCCGCTGTCTGTCCTCGACGTCACCCGGCTCGCGGGTGCGATGCAGATGATCATCGAACCGTTTGCGATCCGCTGAGATGACTCTCCGGCATGGCAAAGGGCGCGGGTCACGGCCGCCGCAGGCGCCGGGCACCGCCCGGCTTGGCCTTGACGCGCGACCTGCGTGCCATGCGATGCTTGGATGTGGCCGCCAGCGGCGGCCTTCTCAGCCGCCTTACTCTTGCGGCATCCGCCAGGTGCGCTTTGCAGGGGACGGCCCGGGACGTTGCCGCGCGCGCCTGCGGCCTTTGCCGCGCTTGCGCGGAAAAGGCTGCAGGGCACCGACTTATTGCGGGCGAGCAGCCCGCAATTCCGTTTAGTCCATCGCTGCAGGGCCCGAGATGCGCACAACGCTCCGCCGGCTCTCCTTCGGCCTGCAAACGCTGCTGGGCCGGCCCATGGGCTTCTTCAGCCCCTATCGCTATGCGGGCTCGATCCGCACGGCAGCCTATCCGGAACTGGAAAACCGTTTTGAGGTTGCCGGTCCCGCGATGGAAGTGCTGCTCGCCCGGATCGAGACCCATGCCGCGACCCTCGCTTCCCTGCAAGGTCCGACGCCGGAGCCGCGCTTTGCTCAGAGTTGGTTTCCACGGCTCGATGCGGCTGCTGCCTATACGCTCCTTCGCGAAGATCCGCCGGCGCGTGTGATCGAGGTCGGCTCCGGTCACTCGACCCGGTTCCTCGCCCGTGCGATCCGCGACGCCAGCCGCGACCCTGCGGGCATCATCACCTGCATCGACCCGGCACCGCGGGCGGCGCTCGACGCGCTCCCGGTCACCTGGTTGCGGGAGGTTCTGGGCCCGCAGCACCTCGCACTGTTCCTGGGGCTCGGCCGCGGCGATGTCGCCCTTTTTGACAGCTCGCATCTCCTCTGGCCCGGCAGCGATGTCGACCTGATCCTCAACCGCATCCTGCCTTCTCTGGCGCCCGGGGTCCGGATCCACCTCCACGACATCCTGCTGCCCGATCCCTATCCCGCCGCCTGGGCCTGGCGCGGCTATACGGAACAACTCGGCCTCGGCGGGTGGCTTATGGGCGGTGGCGCAGAGATTCTCTGGTCGAGCCATTACGCCCGTACCCGCCTCGAAGCGAGCAATCGCCCGGGCATCGCCCAATTGCCCTTGCCCGACGGCGCGCCCGAAACCTCCCTCTGGCTCGTCCGGCGCTGACCGCCCTTGCCAAGCCCCGCGCGGCCTCTTAACGCGCAGCCCATGACAGACCCATCCGATCCCGGCCCCCTCCCGGCACCTGTCTCGATCCTGGTCGAGCCGCAGCTGGGCGAGAACATCGGTGCCGCCGCCCGCGCCATGTGGAACTTCGGCCTCTCCGCGATGCGCCTGGTCGCCCCCCGCGACGGCTGGCCGAATCCGCAGGCGGTCGCGATGGCCTCCGGTGCCGGCCGCGTCCTCGACGGCGCGCAGGTCTTCGACACCTCCGCCGCTGCCATGGCCGATCTCCATGCGGTCTACGCCACCACCGCCCGCCCGCGGGAGCTGACCAAGCGCGTCCTGTCGCCGGAGGCGGCCATGCGCGAGGCCGCCAGCCGCATCGCCGAGGGCCAGCGCATCGGCATCCTCTACGGCCCAGAGCGCGCGGGCCTCGCCACCGCCGAGATCGTCCTCGCCTCCGCCATCGTCAGCGTGCCTTCGAACCCGGAGTTCCCGTCGCTCAACCTCGCCCAATGCGTGCTTCTCCTCTCCTATGAATGGCGCCGGGCGCAGGGCGGCGTGGTGGCCGAGGAGCTGGTGACCAACAAGACCGAGCTTGCCGCGGGCGCGGACGTGACCCGGATGCTCGCCCATCTGGAGGAGGAGTTGGAGGCCGCACGGTTCTTCTTCCCCGAGCACAAACGCCCGTCAATGCAGGGCAATCTGCGCAACCTGTTCCGCCGTTCGGCGCTCACCGAGCAGGACGTGCGCACGCTCCGTGGGGTGATCCGCGCCCTGGCCGAGGGCCCGAAACGCCGCCGCTGAACCCCGTTCCGCCGGGCGCCCAGCTGGGCTACCCTCCGACCCATGAGCGAAGAGACATTTCAGCGCCGCGATTTCTTCATCAGCTACAATTCCGCTGACAAGGCCCATGCGGAGGCGATCAACCGCGCCCTCCGTAAAGAGGGCTACACCACCCATTTCGCAGGCACCGACCTGCCCGATGGCGGCAACATCCCGGTTTGGATGGACCGCGCTCTCGGCGCATCGACCCAAGTCCTGGCGCTCTGCTCACCCGACTACTTCAAACCGGAGGCCGTCTATTCCGAGGTCGAACGCGCCGCCACCTTTTGGGCCGACCCGGACGGTGCGAAGGCGATGCTGGTCCCGGTCGAGATCGCGCCCTGCACCTATTCGATGCTCTATGCGCCGCTGAAGCGGATCGGCCTCGCGGGCATGACGCCCGATGCCTGCGCAGCCGCCTTGGTCAAGCATCTGGTGGGGGTGGAGGCGGCCGAACGGCGCGAAGCCCTTCGCGTCGTGGCGCAAACGCCCGACATCTTCCGCGTGCCCCGCAGCCGCCTGACCCATTTCACCGGGCGGGAGCAGGCGCTCGCCAAACTCCACGAAACCCTCAGCCGCGGGCAGAACGCCGCCGTGACCCAGGCGATTGCCGGCATGGGCGGCATCGGCAAGACCACACTGGCGGCCGAATATGCGCACCGCTTCGGCACCCGCGGGCGCTATGGCGGGGTGTGGTGGGCCGCGGCGGAGAGCCAGTCGAGCCTCCTCCAAAGCCTGGGCGACCTGGCGATTACGCTGGGTGAGGAGGCGAGCAATGACCTCCCCGCCCTGGCGCGCAAGGCCCTGGATCATGTGCAGACAGGCAACCCACCCTGGCTGCTGATTTACGACAACCTGCCGAACCGGGACACGCTCTATCTCGACACCGCCGCCGGGCGGGTCTCGCTGCTGCCCCAGGGCTCGGCGCGGACGATCATCACCTCCCGCGCGGACAGTTTCGACGGTGTGGCGGAGGTGACGCCCCTCGACATCTGGGACATCGAGACGACGGTGCAATACCTCCTCGACCGCACGGACCGCCAGGATCGGGACGGCGCGAGGACCCTCGCCGAAAAGCTCGACGGGCTGCCGCTGGCCGCCGACCAGGCGGCGGCATTCCTGAAGCAGCGAAAGAGCATCAGCTTCGCCAAGTATGCCGCCGATCTCGACATCCTCATCAAGCGGGAGCGGGACAAAGGCGCCAAAGGCGAGTACCCGGAGACGGTCTATGCGACCCTGACCAAATCGCTCGACCAACTGGTCGAGGACGGGCAGCGCGCCACCGTCGATCTGCTCTGCCTGCTCGCCTGGCTGTCGCATGAGGGGACGGACGTGGGGCTAATGCAGGCTGTCGCCAGGCAAAGACCCGAACTTCTCTCGGAACCGCTGGTCGCAGCGTTGACCGACGACTATGCGCGCGACGACGCGATCAAGGCTGCCAGCGACCTTGCTCTGATGCGCCGCGATCAGGACAAAGCGGGCATCGACACGCTGATCCTGCACCGGGTGACGCAAGCCGCCCTCCGTTCGTGGCAGAGGGAGGATGGGCGGGAAAGCTGGGACACCCGCGCTGCACAGATCATAGGCCGCCTGTTTCCGTATCACGCGGACGACGACCCGGCGCAGTGGCCGCTCTGCGCCCGGCTCCTCCCCCACGCCCGGGCGTTGGCCGAGCATGGCCCAAAGGTGGGGGAGGGCGGCGAGGTGTTGAGTTACGTGCTTAACCAGGCGGCGCTGTACCTTGGTATTGCCCGCGGCGACACAGTCGGTGCCATCGAGATGATGGAGCCGAATGTGGACCTGACACTGTCGGTCTATGGGGAAGAGCACGCGGACTACCCGCATGCCTTGTCCAATCTCGCGGGTCGATATACAGATGCTGGCCGGTTCGCGGAGGCGGAGGAGACCTTCAAAAGGGCCATCGCGATCGATGAGCGCCTGCGCCCAGAGGACCCGGCCCTCGCCATCCGCTACAACAACTTGGCGGAGGTCTATTGGAAGCAGAAGCGGTCTGCCGACGCCGAGCCTCTGTACCAGCGGGCGCTGGAGATTGGTGAGGCTGCTGGTCAAGCTGAGACGGCAGTTCAGGTCCAGCGCTTGGCAAATCTCGGCGCGCTCTACGATGGCTGGGCCGAGGAGCCGGGGGAGGACCATCGCCGCGCGGAAGCAGAGCGGTTGAAGGAGGAGGCGATCCGCATCGCCCGCGCCGTGCGGGGGGAGCGGCATCCAGAGGTGTCGCGCTACCTCCACAATCTCGCGGTGCTGTTCTTTCGGCAGGAGAAGTTTGCGGAGGCAGCGGAGCTGGCACTGCGCGCCGTGGCCATCCAGCTCTCCCTCGGTTTGCTGAGGCGCCCTGACACGCAAGAGCGCATCCATGATCTGCTGCATCTCTTGGAGCGCAGCGGCCAGGCGGTTGACCATGAACGGTGGTTCGAGCCCGTTCTGCCCGAAATCGCGGAGGTCGAGCGTCTGATGCAGGATTGGGTGGCGGAGGATCCGGAAAACCGCCATTTCGGCACCCCGCCCTTTGCGGAGCATATGGGCAAGCTCTTCGACGACTGACGCCTTGGGGGTGCAGCGGCGCTCTGCCGCTTGTCGCCTCGGCCTGCGGGCGATAGATCCCCGGGCAACGGCAAAGGCGAGTCCGATCATGGCAAAGCGCGCGATTTTCGAAGAGGTGAGCACCACCAAGGTGGCGGCACCGGCTGCTCCGGCGGCCGAGGTTCGGGAGTGGCGGGTTGCCATCGCCGCCTGGCTCTGGGGTCTCGCGGGGCTGGTCGCGGTCATGGTTCTGGTCGGTGGGCTCACGCGGCTGACCGATAGCGGCCTTTCGATCACCGAATGGGCGCCGGTTATGGGGGCGGTCCCGCCGCTCTCCGACGCGGATTGGCAGGCGGCCTTTGCCGCTTATCAGACCACCACCGAGTTCCAGGAGCAGAATTCCTGGATGACCCTCGCGGATTTCAAGCCGATCTTTTGGTGGGAATGGGGGCACCGGCAGCTGGGGCGATTGATCGGGCTGGTGTGGTTCCTGGGCTTCGTGTCGTTCCTGGCGGCGCGGGCGATCCCGCGGGGGTGGATCTGGCGGTTGGTTCTGCCTGGCGCCCTTGGCGGCGTGCAGGGTGCGGTCGGGTGGTGGATGGTGGCCTCGGGGCTCGATCAGCTCGACGTTGCCTCCTACCGGTTGGCGACGCATCTGGGCCTCGCCATCGTGATCCTTATGCTGCTGGCCTGGTTTGCGCAGAAGATCCGTCTCGACCCGGTTGGGGTGCTGGATGCAAGACGGCGGCGGCCTGAGGGGCTGATGTCGATCTCGGCGGCGCTGGTGGGCTTGGTGTTTCTGCAGATCCTTGCGGGGGCGCTGGTGGCCGGGATCGATGCGGGCGAGGCCTATGCGGAATGGCCGCTGATGGGTGGGCAGCTGGTTCCGCCGCAGTTTTGGGTGCTGGAGCCGGGTTGGCGCAATCTGTTCGAGAATGCCGGGACGGTGCAGTTTGTACACCGAGTGCTGGGTTACCTGGCGGTGGCAGCCACGGTGATCTTCGTGTTGCGGGCAAGGGGCAGCGGGCATGAGGTGATCCGCGGGCGCTGCATTGCAGTCGGTGCGATGATGCTGGTGCAGGCGAGCATCGGGATCGTCACGGTGGTGCTGGCGGCGCGACTGGAGGCAGCGATTCTCCATCAGGCCGGCGCGGTAGTTTTGATTTGCCTGATGATGCGGGCGCGCTTTGCCATCGCCTATCCGCCGGCGCAGCGGATTGCACGGGCCTAGTGGATCTACCGAGACATTTGACTCCCTGGGTGAAGCCGGTGGGGAGAGTGGAAAAGCATGTAAATGTCGAGGTAAGGCGATCCATCAAAAGGCGCGCCTAGCGGTGCGAAATGAAGGGTTCACACCAATAGGCAGTTTGGATTGCCGCGCGGGCGCGGCAGTCCCGCCACCTCCCACCACCCACCCACCCGGGAGCCGGCGGCACCGCCGCGCCCGCGCGCTTGCAGGGCGGTGGCGATGTCCGAGGCGCACTGCAAGCGCCGAAGAGCCCGCAGCATCTCCACAAGCGCTGCCGTCGCATCGCCGCCGCGAGAGCCTTCGCTGTCACCGGCCGGGCGCACATCGCGGCGGCCCGGACGGCGCGCGCCGCAGGCGCGTGGCGGAACCGGGGCGTCAGCGTTCCCAATGCGGCGGGCGTTTTTCCAGGAACGCTTGGATCCCCTCGGCGGTCTCCGGCTCCAGCATGTTCTCGGCGATCACCCGGGCAGTGTGGGCATAGGCCTGGTCGAGCGGCATTTCCACCTGCTCGTAGAAGGCGCGCTTGCCATACCGAACCGCCGTTGCGAGTTTTCCTGCCACCGATCCGGCGAGGCCTTTTGTTTCTGCCGCCAGGTCCGCGGCCGGCACGGCCCGGTTGACGAGGCCGAGCGCCTCTGCCTCCGTCGCTGATAAAAACCCGCCGGTGGTGAGCAGCTCGAAGGTCTTCTTCCGCCCGATATTCCGGCTGAGCGCCACCATCGGCGTCGAGCAGAAAAGCCCGATATTCACGCCATTGACGCCGAAGCGCGCATCCTCTGCCGCCAGCGCCATGTCGCAGGATGCGACCAGCTGGCACCCGGCGGCCGTTGCGATCCCCTGCACCTGTGCGATTACCGGCTGCGGCAGCCGCGGGATCGTGGTCATCAGCCGCGAGCATTGCGAGAAGAGCGCCTGATAGGCCGCGCGCCCGCCATCCGAGGCCTGGCGCGCTGCCTGCATCTCGCGCAGATCGTGCCCGGCGCAAAACGCCCGCCCGGCACCGCGCAAGATCACCGCCTTGATGCCCCGGTCCACCGAGACCGCTTCGAAGGCCGCCTGCAGCGCCGCCATCAACCCCTCGGAGAGCGCGTTCAGCGCCTCCGGCCGGTTCAGCGTCAGCGTCGCGACCCCGTCCGCGTCCGTGCGCAGCACCAGATCCGCCATGGCCGCCTCCCTTGCCAATCCCCTCGCGATCGGGAGACTACGCCGCCGGGGCAGGGCGAGGGAAGGGCGGTGGGATGGATCGGCAGCCGGTGATGACCGAGGCGGAACTCGCGATCTTCCTTGAGGAGGTGTTTCCGCAGATCCGAGGCGAGATGATGATCGAGCGCGTCGGCCCAATGACCGCGCGCCTGCGCCTGCCGGTAGCGGACAAACATTTGCGCCCGGGCGGTACTGTCTCCGGCCCTGCGATGTTCATGCTGGCGGACTGCGCTTTCTATGTTGCGGTGCTCGCCATGATCGGGCGGGAGGCGCTGGCGGTCACCACCACGCTGACCATCAATTTCCTGCGCAAGCCCCCGGTCGCCGATCTGGTGGCGGAGGCGCGGATCCTGAAGCTTGGGAAATTGCTTGCAACCGGGGATGTCACGCTAACATCGGCCGGGCAAGGGGGACCGGTCGCCCATGCGGTAACCAGCTATGCGATCCCGCCACGCCCGCCGGGTTCTGCATGAGCCTCGTTGTCCGCAGATGGGGTCCGCGACTGGCCGTTCTCGCCGTTCTTCTATGGCTCAGCCTAGCGCGCGGCGATCCGGCGCTGTACCCGCCCGGCGGCCCTGGGATCCCCGTCCTCGTGGTGGATCACGGCTATCACTCCGGCATTGTCATCCGACTGGACGATTTGCGCAGCATCGCCGGGGATCTCGCCGCTGGCGATGATCCGCGAGCCCCTGTGCTCTTCGGACTGATCAATCGCTGGCCAGGCGCCGATTGGCTGGAGATCGGCTGGGGCGATGCCGCCTTCTACCAGGCGACCCGCACTACTGCGGATATCCAGCTCGCCCTGACGATCCCGGCGGTTCTCTGGCCGACACCCTCTGTGGTCCAGGTCGTCCCTGGCATCGGCGCGCCGGAGCGGATCTTCGCCCGGGACTATCTGCGCCTTGGTCTCTCGTTGGAGGGGTTCCGTCGCTTGGTCGAAGGGGTCGCCGAAAGCTTCGACGCCGGCGGTCCGATCCGCCAGTTGGGACCCAGCCTCTACGGCGCCGGGCAGTTCTTTGCGGGTGGGCCGAGCTATCACGGGCTGCGGACCTGCAATCAGTGGGTTGCGGGGCTGCTACGCCGTGCCGGCGTGCCGTCGTCCTGGTTCTGGAGCTATAGCTCCGCGGGCCTGATGGCGGAACTTCGGTGGCGGGTAGCTGAATGAGGTATATAAAAACCTCAAGCTTAGAGACATTGGTTTCCAACGGGAATTTCGCGGAATTCGCCGTTGACTGCACCCGGCGCTTCGGGCAAACACCGCGTCTGACATCGAGAGCGCGCGCTCGGCGCGGCGCCGCAGAGGACCGGAAACCATGAAGACATATTCCGCGAAACCGGCCGATATCGAGAAGAAATGGGTGGTCATCGATGCGGAGGGCGTGGTCCTCGGCCGCCTCGCGTCGATCATCGCCATGCGCCTACGCGGCAAGCACAAGGCCACTTTTACCCCGCATATGGACATGGGCGACAACGTCATCGTCATCAATGCGGAGAAGGTGCAACTGACCGGCAACAAGCGTAGTGACAAGACCTATTACTGGCACACCGGATATCCCGGCGGCATCAAGAGCCGGACGGCAGCGCAGTTGCTCGACGGCCGCTTTCCGGAACGGGTGGTCACTAAGGCTGTCGAGCGCATGATGCCTGGTGGGCCTTTGACCCGGCGCCAGATGGGTCACCTGCGCGTCTATGCCGGTGGCGATCACCCCCACGAGGCCCAGACACCTGAAGTGGTCGATGTGAAATCGATGAACAGCAAGAATAGCCGGAGCGCGTGACCATGGCATCCGACATCAAATCGCTCGAGGATCTGAAGGACGCCGTCGGCGGCGGCGACGAGGCTGTGGAGGTCGCCGCGCCGCGGGTGCCCGTGCGTGACACGCTCGGCCGGTCCTACGCGACCGGCAAACGCAAGGACGCTGTCGCCCGAGTATGGGTCAAGCCGGGCAAGGGCCAGGTCACCGTGAATGGCAAGGAGATGGCGACCTATTTCGCCCGGCCGGTGCTGCAGATGGTGATCGGACAGCCGTTCCGGATCGCCAATGTCGCAGGCCAGTTCGACGTTATGGCCACCGTGAAGGGCGGTGGCCTTTCCGGTCAGGCGGGTGCGGTGAAGCACGGCATCTCGAAGGCGCTCAGTCTCTATGACCCGGAGCTGCGCCCGGCGCTAAAGGCTGCGGGCTTCTTGACCCGCGATGCGCGAGTGGTGGAGCGGAAGAAGTACGGTAGGCGCAAGGCACGGAGGAGCTTCCAATTCTCCAAACGCTAGTCTTCAGCCTCGTCGACAACCGAGCTGGGCGCCGCGGTTCCACGCTGGCGCCCTTTTTGTTGCGCAGTACCAACAGGCGCGGCATTTGAGCCACCGTTCGACATGCCGGCAGTAGACTCGGCGCGCGGTCGACCACATGTTCCTGCCCGTGTTCAGTGCGGCGATGTTTGCCGACGGTCTTACGGGTTCGAGTTGAGTTCCATGGCGCAGAAACAACTTGCAGTCTGGCTACCCGTTGCCCCATTAACCCAAAAAAGACCACATTGCGCTTCCATAACCGCACCGCGCGGGGTGAGGGTTCTTCAACCCTGGCTTGTAGCTATCGGAGGAGCCTGTGTCTGAGAATCAAGGTCATGTCGAAGTAAAAATGGGCTCCGAACGCGGCTTCGCGATCGTGTTCGCCATCGTGTTCGGCCTGGTCGCTATCTATCCGGTCTTCTTCGGGAATGACTTCCGGATCTGGGCAGGTGTCGTTGCCGCGGTGATCCTCGCGCTCGGCTTCTTGGCGCCGAAGGTGCTCGCGCCGCTCAACAAACTCTGGTTCAAATTCGGCATGCTCCTCGGCGCGGTTATCGCGCCCATCGTGATGTCGATTGTCTATTTCCTCACTGTGACGCCAACCGGTTTCATCATGCGCGGCCTGGGCTATGACCTGCTGCGACAGAAGATGGACCCGGAGGCGAAGAGCTACTGGATCGAGCGTGATCGTGCGGTCGGTCCGATGAAAAACCAGTTCTGAGAGGCTGTGCCATGTCGTTCGTTACCGAGCTCTGGAGTTTCATAAAAGAACGGAAGAAATTCTGGCTTCTGCCGATCCTCGTGGTGATGGTCCTGTTCGGCGGGTTGATCGTGCTGAGCCAAGGCTCGGCGGTGGCGCCCTTTATCTACACGTTGTTCTGATATGACGGCGATCCTCGGTATCTCGGCGTTCTATCACGACAGCGCCGCAGCCCTGATCGTGGACGGCGAAATCGTCGCCGCCGCGCAGGAAGAACGTTTCTCCCGCAAAAAGCACGACGCTCGCTTCCCCGGCCATGCGGTCGACTATGTGTTGGGGGAAGCCGGCTTGGATCTGAAAGATGTCGAGCACATCGCCTTCTACGACAAGCCGTTCCTGAAGTTCGAGCGGTTGCTGGAGACCTATGTCGCGACGGCGCCGCGGGGCTTTCGGTCCTTCGCCATGGCCATGCCGATCTGGCTGAAGGAAAAGCTCTTTCAAAAGGACCTGCTCCACCAAGAGCTGAAAAAGCACGACGCGGATTATGGCGGTTTGGCGAAGCTGATGTTCGCCGAGCACCACTATAGCCACGCCGCGAGCGCATTCTTCCCAAGCCCGTTCGAGGAGGCAGTTGTCCTGACCCTGGATGGTGTCGGCGAGTGGGCGACCACCACCGTCGGCATCGGGCGCGGCAACAAGCTGGAGATCCTGAAGGAGATCCACTTCCCACACTCGTTGGGCCTGCTCTATTCCGCCTTCACCTACTACACAGGTTTCAAGGTCAATTCGGGCGAGTACAAGGTCATGGGCCTCGCGCCCTATGGCGAGCCCCGGTTCAAGGACCTGATCCTGGAGAAGCTGGTCGATCTGAAAGAGGACGGATCCTTCCGCCTCGATCAGAGCTACTTCAACTATGCGACCGGTCTGACCATGACCAATGACAAGTTCGCCGCCCTGTTCGGCGAGCCTGTGAGGAAGCCGGACACCGATCGTCTGACGCAGTTCCACATGGACATCGCCGCCTCGGTGCAGGCGGTGACCGAGGAGATCGTGCTGCGCATGACCCGCAGCCTGGCCGAGGAATATGGGATCCCGAACCTCTGCATGGCGGGCGGCGTAGCGCTAAACTGCGTGGCGAACGGGAAGATCCTGCGCGACGGCGCATTTAAGGATGTCTGGATCCAGCCGGCGGCAGGCGACGCCGGCGGGTCGCTCGGCGCGGCGCTGGCCGCCTGGCATGGCGAGTTGGGCCAGCCCCGACAGGTTCGCAATTCCGACGCAATGAAGGGCGCCTATCTTGGCCCGGAATACAAGCAGGACGATATCGATGCGGCTCTGAAAGCCTGCGGTGCGGTATTCGAGACGGTCTCGGAAGCTGAAATGATCCGGCAGACCGCTGACGCTCTTGCCAATGGCAAGGCTGTCGGTTGGTTCCAGGGGCGGATGGAGTTCGGGCCCCGGGCGCTTGGCGGCCGCTCGATCCTCGGCGACCCGCGCTCCGAGAGCATGCAGAAGACGCTGAATCTCAAGGTGAAGTATCGTGAGAGCTTCCGGCCCTTCGCCCCATCGGTCCTGCGTGAGGATGTCGCCGACTGGTTCGAGATCGATTATGACAGCCCCTATATGCTGCTCGTCGCCGATGTGCAGGAAGAGCGGCGCCGTCAGATGACCGAGGAGGAGCACAAGCTCTTTGGAATCGATAAACTGAATGTGAAACGCTCCGACATCCCGGCGGTGACCCATGTGGATTATTCCGCGCGGATACAAACCGTGCATCAGGAGACCAATCCCCGGTACCATCAGCTCCTGACGAGCTTCAAGGCCGCAACCGGGTGCCCAGTGCTGGTGAACACCTCGTTCAACGTGCGTGGCGAGCCGATCGTCTCCTCGCCCGAGGATGCATTCCGCTGCTTCATGGGTACGGGGATCGAGATGCTAGTGGTCGGTAATGCTGTCCTGCGCAAGGAAGACCAGGACCAGAGCTTGGCGGAGAACTATGAGGACAAATACGAGCTCGACTAATCGCTTTGTCTGGGTCGCGCTGCTGTTCGCGACCGCCATCGGCTTTCTTGCTGCGATGGTGGTGCTGCGCGGGCAGCCTGCGACGTCAGTGCCTCTGTTCTTGGCGAGTGCGACGGCGGGCCTGATCGGGCTTGCCGTTGCGCTGCGTTGGACCGACGCGGCGACGATGATCGGCACCACCGGGGCGATGCTTGTCCTTGTGGAGATGGCGATGCCGATGCTCTCGCCCGCGCAGTCGGACGAGGCCGTCTTCGACCCTGAGTCCGCCTATCGCAGCGGCGGTTACTTCGCCGAGGGGGCGCATGGCTTCCAGCCGACAGCCGGCGTCTTCGACAGCCGCAAGCTGGCACCGGATGGCAGCTCGGTCTATGAGGTCACCTACACGATCGGGCCGGACCGCAAACGCGCGACCCCCGCGCCGGCGGGCGAGGCGCTGCCCGAAACCCCTGTGGAGGAGCTGCACTTTTTCGGCGGGTCCTTCACCTTCGGCGAGGGGTTGGAGGATGACGAGACGCTGCCTTTCCATGTGCGCGCGGCGCGCCCGGGCAGTGTCGCGGTGAACCACGGCGTGCACGGCTATGGTCTGCACCAGGCTGTGGCGATCAAGGCGAGCCTGCCGGCTGCCGGCGCACCGCGGGTGAACATCCTGCAGACAGCGCCTTGGCACATGCAGCGAACGGCCTGCTATCCGGAATACTCCATCGGGACCCCGCGTTTTGTCGTGAACGGCGATCGATCGGGCGCGAACACTCCTTTCGCGCTGCGCGACGGTTGGTGCGGCATCAACCTACCCGGCTGGGCGCCGCAATCCGCGAAGAAGTTGGTTGACACGCTGCTGCAGCGCTCGAACATCGTGCGCCTCGCGCGGCCCCATGTGATGCTGAGCCCAGATGAGGGCTTCGATCTCTACGTTGCACTGGTGCGAGAGCTTGACCGGCTGTCTCGGGCCGCGGGCGAACGGTTGATCGTCGCGTTCATCTTGGCGGAGGACGAGATCTTCGCCGGTTCGACCTGGTCGAATGACCGGGTGCTGGAAGAATTCCGCACCGCTGGGCTGGAGGTTGTCGATGTCTCGCTCGTGCCGCCGGGCGAGGTCGACCTCGATTATGTGGTACACGAGCTTGACCATCACCCCTCGGGGTTGGCGAACCGGATCCGGGCCGAGGCGATTGTTGAACGCATCGGCGCCGGACCGACCAACTGACAGTCTCTCGCACTGAGCGAAGTGGCCTAGGCCGCGACGCGCAAATGCGCGTCGGGATTCAGCTTCCACATCACATAGTTCAACACTCCTGCGAAGCTGACCCAAGCCAGATAGGGCGCCAAGAGCCAACTTGCGGTTTCGGAGTGCGGAAAAAACAGCACCATCACTGCGACGATGGAGACCCAAAGCGCGGCGAGTTCCGCCAGCGCCCAGGCCGGTCGGTGGAGGCCGAAAAAGATGGCCGACCAAGCAAAGTTCAGCGCCAACTGCACCGCATAGACAACCAGTGCCGCAGTTGCTGCGGTCCCCGACGCCTCCCAAACCAGCCAACCCGAAACCGCCATCATCACGTAAAGCACGGTCCAAACGACAGGAAACAGGAAATTCGGCGGGCGCCAAGACGGGTGGCGCAAATTCTCGTACCATTCTCCCGGCGTGAAGACTGCCCCAGATAAACCAGTGACGAAGTTTGCCGCCAAAAACGCGCCGAGCGCGCCGATCGATGCCCAATCCATGCTGTTGCCCTCTGCGTCTCCCGGCTGTGTGGGAGTGTGGAGCGTCCCCCTAACCGGTCAAATGCCGGCATTGTTGCCGATTGCGCAAGTCCTGCTTCAGTCGTAAATGGGATTCGGGATGGAAACAGGCGGCGGACCAAAAAGGATGCGGTACGAGCAGGGCAGTACAGCCACGCCGCGGGAGATCAGCTATTCGGCCTCGGCCAGGTCGATCGCTGGCCGAGCGGTCATTCGGAGCATCGAGAACCTGACCGGTCGGCCGCGCCTGTTGCGTATGGCGCTCGGCTATGAACATGAGGTCGAGGCGGGCCGCGACTTCTGGCAGGTCATGCGCGAGCGCTACCAAATCACCCTGGAGCTGATCACCGGAGAGTTGGAGAACATCCCACGGGACGGCCCATTGGTGATGGTTGCCAACCACCCTTACGGCATCCTCGATGGCTTGGTTATGGGCTGGATGCTGTCGAAGATGCGCGGCGATTTCCGCATCATCGCCCATTCGGTGTTTCGGAAGGCCAAGGATCTGGAAAAGGTCATTCTGCCCATCGACTTTTCGGAGACGCGCGATGCGGTCCGCTTGAATATCGAGACGCGGAAGGAAGCGCTCGACTACCTCGCCGGGGACGGTGCCATCGCGATCTTCCCCGGAGGTACGGTGTCGACCGCCGCAAAACCCTTCGGCCGGCCGCTCGACCCGGTCTGGAAGACCTTTACCGCGAAGATGATCGCCAAGAGCAATGCGCAAGTGGTGCCGGTTTTCTTCGACGGGCAGAACAGCCGCCTGTTCCAGGTCGCGAGCCATTTGAACACGACGCTGCGCATGGCGCTGTTGATCAACGAATTCGACAGCCGGGTAGGCGGCCCGATCCGCCTGAGCATTGGCGAGACCCTCCCGCAGGAGGAGATCCAGAGCCGGGCTCGGGACCCGAAGGCGCTTATGGACTATCTGCGGCGGGAGACCTATCGGCTGAGCCCAAAGCCGGTGAAAGACAGTAGCTATGGGCTCTATTTCGGCTGAGCTGGCGCTTAAGCCTCGGGCTTGCGCCGCGCCTCGCGCAGATACTTTGCGATCCGCTCGATCTCGTTAAAGCCCAACCCCTCGCGATAGGCGAGGCCACCATGCACCGCGCCCTTGCCGCCGAAATGGGCGTGGAAACTGCGCTGTGTCCGCGGCCAGTCGAGCAGCGCGCGCCTCTGCAGGGTCGGGGCGCGGGCGGTCCCCTCGCCGAGCCCGCCATGGCAGGCGGCACAGGTCTGAGCATATTCCTGCGAGCCGATTTGCGCGAGGCCTGTCAGCCTCTGCTCCTCTTTGCGCGTGGCGCGGCCCGCCGCGTCTGGCAGCGTCGTTAGGGGCGGCATTGCCACAGCGCTGCCAACCACCACGGCGAAGAAGCCGACCACAACTTTGCCCGTTGCCATCGTATTGACCATCCGTCCTGATCTTTCATCGACCCGTGGTCCGGCCCCGCCACGATCTGGGCAAGCGACCGACCGTTCCTCCCGCTTTTTCGAATAGCAACTCTGCCTTTCCGGTGCGTTACGGAGGGCGGTTAGCAGTTTATGACCGCATTCGCACCCGTCGGAGCCCGCGCCGCTTGACGCGGCCGGTGTGGCGCGGTCAGGTCGAGACCGGAGCGGCCCGTGGGTCGTTGTTTTTCGGTTTTTGGGGAGGGGGCATGCCGGACCGCGCGCCGAACATCGTTCTGATCATGGCGGACCAGTTGGCGCCGCAATTCACCGGCGCCTATGGCCATCCGCTGGTCAAGACCCCGCATATCGACGCGCTCGCAGCCCGTGGGGTGCGGTTTGACGCCGCCTATTGCAACGCGCCGCTCTGTGCGCCCTCGCGGTTCAGTTTCATGTCCGGCCAGCACGTCACCCGGATCGCCGCTTATGACAATGCGAGCGAGTTCCCGGCCTCGGTCCCAACCTTTGCACATTACTTGAGACAAGCCGGATACAGAACTTGTTTGTCAGGAAAAATGCACTTTGTAGGTCCGGACCAGCTTCATGGGTTCGAGGAGCGGTTGACCACCGATATCTATCCCTCGGACCACGCCTGGACCCCGGATTGGGAGATGCCGGACGAGCGTATCGACAAGTGGTACCACAACATGGATTCGGTGCGGGAGGCTGGGGTGGCCGCGACCACCTTCCAGATCGAATACGACGAGGAAACCGCCTTTTTCGCGCGCCGCCGGATCTTCGACTATGCGATGGACGGGGTGGCGCCCTTCGCGATGGTGGTGAGTTTCATCCACCCGCACGACCCGTATGTGGCGCGGCCCGAGTGGTGGGACCTCTACGATCACGACGCCATCGATTTGCCCGGACTGAGGAATTCTGCGGACCCTCATTCCATAAGGCTTATGAGGGGGATAGAGGCGGATGTTAAGATCCCTACGGCCGAAGAGATCCGCAACGCGCGCCATGCCTACTACGCCAACACCTCTTATTTCGACAGCAAGGTCGGCGCGGTGGTTCAGGCGTTGGAGGAGTCGGGTGCGCTCGACGATACCGTCGTCATCGTTACCTCTGACCACGGCGATATGCTGGGGGAGCGCGGGCTTTGGTACAAGATGACCTTCTTCGAGCACTCGGCTCGGGTGCCGCTGGTCGTTGCAGGGCCGGGGGTGGCGAACGATCGGGTGGCGGAGCCGTGCTCGCTGGTCGATCTGCTTCCTACCTTCCTTGATATCGCCGGGTCGAAGCCTGCGCTTGGTGCGCCCATCGACGGGCGCTCGCTTTGGCCTCTGGCCACGGGGAATGCGGTCTCTGGCGAGGGCGAGGCGATTGCCGAGTATTGCGCCGAATGCGCGTCGCACCCGCTTTTCATGATCCGGCGGGGGCGATTCAAATACATCCATTGCGATGTCGATCCGCCGCAGCTTTTCGATTTGGAGGCCGATCCGGGCGAGCTGAGCAATCTCGCGACCGACCCGGCCTATGCGGAGACCGCCGCCGTCTTCGCCGCCGAGGTCAAGGCGCGGTGGCAAAGCGACCGGATCCGGGAGCATGTGATCGCAACGCAGCGCCAGCGCCGTGCCGTGCATGCGGCGATGGAGGCGGGGCGTCTGACCTCCTGGGACTATCAACCGGTCCGCGACGCTTCGCAGGAGTATGTCCGCAACCATATGGATTGGACCGAGGCTGCGGCCCGCACCCGCTTCCCGCCATTGCCGGAGGGTTGAGGCGGTGGAGACGGATTTCATCATCGTCGGCGCCGGCAGCGCCGGTTGCGCCATGGCCTATCGTCTTAGCGAGGACGGCAGGAATAGCGTCATCGTGATCGAGCATGGCGGGACCGATGCGGGGCCGCTGATCCAGATGCCGGCGGCGCTGTCCTATCCAATGAACATGGCGCTCTATGATTGGGGCTATCAATCGGAGCCGGAACCGCATTTGGGCGGGCGCCGCCTAGCCTGCCCGCGGGGGAAGGTGGTGGGCGGCTCCTCCTCGATCAACGGGATGGTCTATGTGCGCGGGCATGCGGGCGATTTCGATCATTGGGCCGAGCAAGGGGCCGATGGCTGGAGCTATGCGGATGTGTTGCCCTACTACCTGCGGATGGAGGCTTGGGAGGACGGTGGCCATGGCGGCGACCCGTTTTGGCGGGGGCGGTCTGGGCCTTTGACCGTCAGCCGCGGGAGGCGGGAGAACCCGCTTTACGACGCCTTCGTCGGGGCAGGGGCGGAAGCCGGCTATGAGCTGACCGAGGACTATAACGGCGAGAAGCAGGAAGGTTTCGGGCCGATGGAGATGACCGTGCGCCGCGGGCGGCGCTGGTCAGCGGGGAATGCGTATCTGAAACCAGCGCTGAGGCGGGGGAATTGCAGCCTCCGCCGTGGCCTTGCGAGGCGGGTGGTGTTCGATGGGCGCCGCGCTGTGGGTGTCGAGATCGAACGGGGCGGCAAGACCGAGGTCCTGCGCGCCCGGCGAGAAGTGGTTTTGGCCGCCGGCTCTATCAATTCGCCGAAGCTATTGATGCTGTCAGGCATCGGGCCCGGGGCGGCGCTAGCGGAGCATGGGATTGCGGTGCTGGCCGACCGGCCAGGCGTCGGGCAAAACCTTCAGGACCATCTGGAACTCTACCTCCAATATCGCTGCTTGCAGCCTATTACACTCTACCGCCATCTCAACTGGGTCTCGAAGATCGCCATCGGGGCGCAGTGGACGTTCCTGAAAACCGGCCACGGTGCGACGAACCATTTCGAGAGCGCCGCCTTCATCCGCTCCCGTGCCGGGGTGCGCTATCCGGACATTCAGTACCATTTCCTGCCGGTGGCGATCCGCTATGACGGGACCTCTCCCGCGGGAGGGCATGGTTTTCAGGTCCATGTGGGGCCGATGCGCTCGGCCTCTCGCGGGGCGGTCACATTGCGGTCCGCTGACCCCAGGGAGGCCCCGAAGATCCTGTTCAACTACATGTCTCAGCCCGAGGATTGGGAGGATTTCAGGACCTGCATCCGCCTGACCCGCGAGATCATTGCTCAGCCCGCGATGGACCCGTTCCGCGGGGACGAGATCGCGCCGGGCGATGCGGTGGAAAGCGATGCAGCGCTGGACGAGTTCATCCGAGAGGCCGTCGAGAGCGCCTATCACCCGTGCGGCACCGCGCGGATGGGGCGTGCCGACGATCCAGCAGCAGTGGTGGATCCGGAGGCGCGGGTGATCGGCGTGGAGGGTCTGAGACTCGCCGACAGCTCGATCTTTCCGCGGATCCCGAATGGCAACCTGAACGGCCCCTCGATCATGGTGGGGGAGAAGGCAAGCGATCATATCCTCGGGCGGGATCCGCTGCCCGCCTCGAACCTGCGGCCCTGGGTGCATCCAACGTGGGAGACCGCGCAGCGGTGAGTTTTTGCGCATCCAATTAAGTGGAATCGCGGGCGTGCCGCCCGCGATGGGTCGATGCTTGGGCGCGGTCCGGACTGTGAACAGCCCGTCCCTCGCGGGCGCCCTGCGCCGTCGCGTGGGCGAGGAGTGAAGGGGCCGCGAAGGCCGGCTCGGAGCACCGAAAAGGGCGGTCGGACCCGAGGTGTTTGAAGGCTGCAGCCGCGTTCAGCCCAAGCCCGGCTCGGTGGGCGGCGTTGACCTGGACCTCGCCAGTGATGGCGCGGATCAGGAGCCAGCGGCTTGCCGCATGAGATCGGCGATCTCCTGTGTCGGTTCACTTGATGGTGGAGAGGGTGATGCCCTCGATCATGGAACCGTGTGCAAGCCGGAACGCCACGATCGGGCGCGTGACGAGGATTGTCCTGGTCGGCAGCATGGCCTTTCATCTGATCTGAAATTCCGCCATGGTGTCTACCCGCGCGGCGACACTTATCTTATGTTACGTCTCGGGATCGCGACAACCCCCACCCAAACCCTCCCCAATGGAGGGGGAGGGCGTTTCCATTCCGCTGGCTGTCGAGACGAGCGCTCGCGCATCGGACCCGCTCGTTCGACCGACCGGCGTCGCAATAGGGGCTGTGCGCAGACGAAGGCGAGGAGGACGACGGTGACCGCGGCGCTCATGTGAATCGGGCTCTGCCGGATAGCCACTTGGTGGATGGCGAAGACTGACAAAGACACGCTCCTCGAAGGGCCGCCGCCCTGCCGACAGAACGCCCCGCCAGTGTCGAACAGCTCGAACGACCGAATAGAGGTGATGGCCACCACCAAGATCTTGGTCGGGCTAGGCATTGGCCGGTTCAGCGGCTGGAATTGCTGTCAGGCGGTTCGCGCGCCATCTGTTTCGGGGCCTGTAAGAGCTCACGCGGGATTAAGGTGAGCCCTGCGAGATGGGCATCATGTCGATGCCAAAGGCCCAACAGACGCCGAGATCGCCATGGTCCCGAGCAGATAGCTGTTGTCGGCAAGCTAGAGGCGGCAGTTCCGCTCGCGGGCCCTGGCTCCCCAGCTCTAGACCGCGAGCCGGGTACCGGAGCTTTGGGCGACGGCCTTGTTGACCGGGTCGCAGGTTGGGGTGGCGCGTGAGCTTCCAAACGATCCGCGTGACATTAGAGCATTTTTTTCCCGGTCCTCGATTCCCTTAGGGCATTCACGTCCACCTGTTGATGTGCGTTTCTCGCTTCAGACGAGATATGGAGGTGGGAGTATGTCACGGGCCTATTCGGCGGATCTGCGCGATAGGGTATTGGACGCGGTTGCGGAGGGCAGTTCGGCGCGGGCAGCTGGGGCACGGTTCGGGATCGGTGTGGCGACTGCGGTGCGCTGGGTCCGGCGCTGGCGCGACACAGTGGAGCGTGGCGCGCGGCGTCAGGGATATCCGAAGCGTTCGGTTCTCGACCCGCATGAGACCGATCTGTTGGCGTTGATCGAGGACGGGGTGGATATCACGCTCGATGAGATGCGCGACCGCTTGCGTGACGAGCGCGCGATCGAGGTGGCGCGCGTCACCATCTGGCGGTTCTTCGACCGGCTCGGGATCACGTTCAAAAAAAGACCGGCCACGCGGCGGAACAGGACCGCGAGGACGTCCGCGAGGCCCGCCTTGCCTGGTTCGAAGGCCAGCCCGATCTCGACCTCGAACGGCTGATCTTCATCGACGAGAATGAGCCATCGCGGCACCATCGGTTCGAGCCCGATGGCGAATGCTGAACACAAAGATGGCGCGGCTGCGGGGCCGTGCCGCGCGCGGCGCGCTCCTGCGCTCGGCGCTGCCGCATGGGCATTGGAAGACGACGACGTTCATCGGCGGGCTGCGGCTCTCGGGCATGGACGCGCCGATGGTGATCGACGGGCCGATCAACGGCGAGGTATTCCTCGCCTATGTCGCGCATGTGCTGGTGCCCGTCCTGCGTCCCGGCGACATCGTCATCATGGACAATCTCGGCAGCCACAAGGGCGCGGGTGTGCGTGCCGACATCGAGGCCGCCGGCGCCGAGTTAGTGTTCCTGCCGCCCTACAGCCCGGATTTCAACCCGATCGAAAACGCCCTCTCCAAGCTCAAGGCACTCTTGCGCAAGGCGGCCGAACGAACCCGCGACGGCCTCTGGGACGCCGTCGCAAAGGCCATCGAAACAATCACCCAACAGGAATGCGCCAACTACTTCACAGCGGCAGGAGACGAACCGGAATAGGTGGAAACCGCTCTAGCAGCACCGCCATTACCCTCTGACCTGAGACCGGTTTCCTGCTCCAATTTGAGGCAGAGCCCGCCCCAAGGAATGAGAGGGATTGTGAAGGGGTCCTGGTTCAGTGAAGAGCAGGTCATCGCGATCCTGAAGCAGCGTGAATGCCGGGCCTGGATCGCGGATGTTGGCAGTGCGCACGGCATTAGCTCAGCGAGGCTTACACCTATCGAGAGCGTTTCCTTTGCAAGTGGATTGCGGACAACCAACCCGTCTTAGGTGCCAACGTCCATTCTGCGTCGCCGGACTGTTGGCGCGCCCGAATGGGGCATCCGCGGACCGCGACGCTCGACGATAGAGCCGCCTCTCGGGCCTCCATAAAGGCCAGGTTCTTCGCGCACCGGGCTCAGCCGGTCGGACCATTGCCTCTTTGTGCCTGCGCCTCCGATCCGCTCAGTGACAGCATTTCTCAGCCAATGTGAACTGCGTTAGCGCCGCAAAAATCCGCCCGAACAATATCCTCTGGCGCGAGAACCGATGCAATTGGGTCGGAAAGCGCTCTAGCGACCATAGGCTCACAGCGGCGCTCGAACCGGTGGTGTGCCCGCTCCGCTGCTCCCAGTCGGCTTGCCGATGTTCGAGCGCCCCAAGAGCGCGCTTTGCGCGGATGCTATGAAAATCGCGATCCGGAACCGGCGCCCGACTAAGGGACTGATCCATCACAGCGATTGCGGTGTGCGGTATGCCTGTGGCGATGATCGCAAGCTGCTCGCTCTCCACTGCATCACGGCCTCGATGAGCCGGAAGGGCAATTGTCTCTTCCGAGCCAACCGGCAGTGAAAACCCTTGAGCGTCGGCGACCTAACGCGAGCCCAAGCGAGGTTGGAAATGCTTCCAGCACAGGCCGCGTGCATGAACAGCACTCTGGTCCGGGATCAAGCAGCAAAGTCATTCTCTGTGTTGAGTTTTGCGGGGCGCGAGTCGTCGGCCGGCGTGACAGTCCCAAAGCGTTTGTGCGCTCGGCGGTCGTCGTCTGGATCGACACACTCGCGGAGGTCATCAGGGATGCGGTCCCTGACGCGGCCAGGAAGCGGCAGGCGATGCTCGAGGCCAATCTCGCCGAAAGCCTGGTTACGATTCCACCGGCGGTAGGCTTTCGTCCTCTGGATATCGAGCCTCTTCAGCATGCGCTTCGCCGGCAGAAGAGAGTGCTCAACCAACCGGATCCTCTCGGTTCGCCTGATCTCTCCGAGCGGTGGCGTGACATTGCCTCGCCCCCAAGAGCCGTTTTCTGAGCAACCGGTTATAGGGGATCGCTTCGGCCAGGGCTTCTTTCATGGCGGCCGCCTCGCTCCGGAGCTCCTTCGCCTCCGGACTGCTCGCCTGGCGCGGTATCGCCGACCAGGCGCTTCTTCCGGGCCCCGAGGAAGGCCTTGGACCCTTTGTCGTACAGGCTCGTCGCGATCCCCCCGCGCCGGCGATGTTCCGCGATACGCTCCTTGCCGGGAAGACCTTCGAACAGGGCGCGGACCCTCTCTTCGGCCGAATGCTGCTTTCGGGGGCGCCGCCGGATCTCCTTCTCGGCCGGCGGCTTCTTTGTTCTGGATCTCTGTCTCATCCCCCTGCCTCGGTGGTTGCGATGAGCTAGAAACCCTCATCTCCCCAATTAACTCAGAGATCCGACAAGTGCCGACGACGGACAGCCTGAAAGGAGCCGCCCTGCAGCAAAAGGGCGAAAGACCCTGGACGTCATCACGCCGCCGCGTCTGCCATCCGGCTTGTGGCATCGCAAGCGTGCGCGGCGGTCTGCAAATCAAGGCGCGTGTGGGACCGCCCTGGCGCCCGTGACGGTGCCACCTGCGCAGGTCTCGAAGTTCGCCGCGAGCACAGAGGTTGCCAGGACAGAGAAGGCTGACGCGGCGCCCAGACGCGCCGGAAGGCGCGGAACTCCCAGCGGTTCAGCGACCGTACTCTATCTCATCGAGTGGACTGATGGCAAAGCGGCGAAAACCGGCCCACGGGAAATCGGCGCTCGCCTTCGATGAGAGCGCTCATTGGCACTCAGGCACGGCTCTCAGAGGGCAGCGGCGCGGGCGTTCTCGATGTAAATGTCGCGGAGGCGTTTGGTGACGGCGCCGGGGACGCCCTCGCCCACGGTCACCCCATCGATCTCGACCACCGGACAGATGAAGGCGGAGGCGGCGGTCATAAACGCCTCCTGCGCGCGCTGCGCCTCGGCGACCGTGAAGGGCCGCTCCTCGATCTTCATCTGCGCCTCCGATGCCAATTTCAGCACCGAAGCGCGGGTGATGCCGTGTAGGATCTCGGTGCCCAGATGCCGGGTTACGATGGTCCCATCACCGGTCACGATGTAAGCATTGTTCGAGGTGCCCTCGGTCACGAAGCCCTCCTGCACCATCCAAGCATCGTCTTTCCCCGCCTTCTTTGCCGCCATCTTCGCCATGCTGGGATAGAGCAGCTGCACGGTCTTTATGTCGCGCCGACCCCAGCGCAGATCGTCGATCGAGATCACCCGGATCCCCGTCTCGGCCTGTTTGGTGGCCACGAGCGGGCGGTCCTGGGTGAACAGCACCAGGCCCGGCGCCATGTCCTCGCCCCAGGCGAAGTCGCGATCCGCAGTGCCGCGGGTTACTTGGAGATAAATCACCCCCTCGGCCAATTCGTTGCGGCGCACGAGCTCCCGGTGGATCTCGAGCAGCGCGTCATCGTCCACGGGTGCCGGCATATCCAGTTCACCCAGCGACCGGTGCAGCCGAGCGATATGCGCTGGGAAATCGCAGATCTTGCCGTCCAGCACCGAGGTGACCTCATAGACCGCATCGGCCATAAGGAAGCCGCGGTCGAAGACCGAGATCTTAGCCTGCTCCTCCGCCAGGTAATCGCCATTGACGTAAACGATGCGGCCCATGCCCTCACCCCCACAGATCCGGCGCCGACGGGTGCACGCCCGCCGCGTCATAGGTCAGTCCCATTGTCCGATCCTGCGCAAGCAGCAGCGGCCCGTCGAGATCCGTCACCGTCGCACCCTGCGCGACCAGCACCCCCGGCGCCATGGCGAGCGACGAGCCGATCATGCACCCGACCATGATCTTGTAACCCGCCTGCATGGCCGCGTCGCGGAGTGCCAGCGCCTCGGTCAGCCCGCCGGTCTTGTCGAGTTTGATATTAACCATATCGTACTTCCCCGCGAGGCCTGTCAGGGTCGCCCGGTCATGGCAGCTCTCATCGGCGCAGACGGGCAGGGGTCTCTCGATCTCCCCCAGCGCGGCATCGTCGGCGGCGGGTAGGGGTTGCTCGACCATCTCCACACCCAGGTCCAGCAACTTGGGCGCGATCTCGGCATAGGTCGGGGCGTCCCACCCCTCATTCGCGTCGATCACGATCCGCGCGTCCGGCGCACCGGCCCGCACGGCGCGAAGGCGGTCGATATCTCCTGCGCCCCCGAGTTTGATCTTCAAAAGCGGACGGTGCGCATTCTCCGCCGCTTTGGCCCGCATCGCCTCTGGAGTGTCGAGGCCGAGGGTGTAGACCGTCAGGACCGGGCCGGGGGCGGGGAGGCCCGCCAGTTCCCAGACGCGTTTGCCGGTGCTCTTCGCCTCCAGATCCCAAAGCGCGCAGTCGACCGCGTTGCGTGCCGCGCCCGGGGGCAGCCGGTCAGCCAGCGTCACCCGGTCCAGCCCGTCGGTAGAGAGCCCCTGGAGCTCTGCCATCACGCTCTCGATGGTCTCGTCATAGCGGGCATAGGGAAAGCACTCGCCCCGCCCCGTGATCCCCCCCGCGGTCAGGCGACATTCGATCACCACCGATTCCGTGCTCGTCCCCCGGGAGATGCTGAAAGCCGAGGCGAGCGGGAAGGTGACGGCCTCGGCCTCGAGCGACAGGGTCACAGCGCGTCCACCAGACGGTCCGCACCATGGCGGAATGGGTCTACGCAGGGCAGGCCCATGCGCGCTTCGGTCTCACGGATGTGGGTTTCCGCATCGGCATCCGAGAGCGCGGCGGTATTGATTGCGCAGCCGACCACTCGGGCGTCTGGGTTGACCACTCGGGTGAGCTGCAGCGAGAGGTCGCGCAGCGCCTCAAGCGACGGCAGGGAGTAATGCGGCAGCCCGCGCATATGGGTGCGGGTCGGCTCGTGGCAGAGCACCAGGGCATCGGGCTGCCCGCCATGGACCAGCGCCATGGTTACCCCGGAATAGGACGGGTGAAAGAGCGAGCCTTGCCCTTCGATCACGTCCCAATGGTCGGGCCCGGCCTCCGGCGTCAGAACCTCGACGCTGCCGGCCATGAAGTCCGCGATCACGGCGTCGAGGGGCACGCCATCACCGGTAATTAGAATGCCGGTCTGCCCGGTCGCGCGGAAATCCGCGTCCATGCCGCGGGCGCGCATCGATTTCTCCATCGCCAGTGCCGTATACATTTTCCCGCAAGAGCAATCCGTGCCGACGGCGAGGATCCTTTGGCCCGCTCGCTTCTTGCCGTCGCCAATGGGATAGGCCCGCTCCGGCACACGGACATCGTGCAGCGCCCTCCCATTCCGCGCGGCGGCGGCGACAAGGTCCGCTTCATTGCGCAAAAGGTTGTGCAGCCCGGCAGCGAGGTCCATGCCAGCGTCGAGCGCCTCGATCAGCACCGACTTCCAGGCCTCCGAGATCATACCGCCCCGGTTTGCGACGCCGATGACCAGGGTCTTTGCCCCGGCGGCCACGGCTTCGGCCACCGTCATATCGGTCAGGCCCATATCCGCGTTGCAGCCGGGCAGGCGGAGTTGGCCCACGCTGACATCGGGCCGCCAATCCCGAATTCCTTGCGCGACCTTGGCTGAAAGCGCGTCGGGCGCATCGCCTAGGAAAAGCAGATAAGGCTGTAACAGAGACATTTAGGCCGGTTCCCCCGTCGTGAGTCGCAACCGCCATCTTGTGGCGTGCTGCGGCGCACAGCAATGGGTCCAGCCTGTCCGATTCGGTGCCACCAGGGGCGTCAGGCGGCTTTCGGTAGGGCCTCGCCGGTTTGGATGCGGTCGAGCCGTCCCAGGATCTCCGGCCGTGAGACCTCATCCGGGATCGCGCAAAGGCCGAAACGCTCTGCAACGCGCCCTATCTCCGGGCTGCCGGTGAAGACGGCGAAGGGGATCGACAGCATCAGCCCGGCCAGCATCGGCGCGGCCCAAACCACGGTGCCCCAGCCTGTGCCCACCACGATCGCGGTTAGGAGGAACACGCCAAACACCGTCTGCGGCCACAGCCCGCGCGCCGCATCGCCCCAGGTCAAGCGATAGGCGTCGCGGTTCTGGCCGGTCCACATCACCCGCCTTCCGAAGGCAAGGCCGATCAGGAACAGCGTGACCCGGAACGCAACCACGGGCGCCATCAGGACGCCGGACAACGTCTCGGCCAGCCCACCAAGGGCGAAGCGCAGTCGTCCACCATAGCGGCTGGCGCCCCCACGCGTCAGCGCAATGTCGAGCATTCCCAGCAGTTTCGGCACCAAGCTGACGGTCAGCATGATGAAGAACATCGCGATACCGAGAGAGATATTGATGTCGTTCGCAATCCCCTCAACGATCTTGCCGGTCGCGGCAATGGTCATCAGCATCCAGGCGGGGGCTGAGAAATACATCATGATTGCGGAGAACACCTGAAACCGAGAGGTCGGCAGCAGCCCCTTCATGCCCAGCAGCCGCCAATACTGCATGTTCCCTTGGCACCAGCGAAGGTCGCGCTGAGTGAAGTCCATCAGGGTCGGCGGGTTGTCCTCGAAGCTTTGGTCCTCAACCGGGATCACCCGCACCTCGTAGCCGGCCCGGCGCATCAGGACCGCCTCGATCTGATCGTGGCTCAGGATATGCCCGCCGAGCGGCGGCCCCCCTGGCAAAACAGGCAAACGGCAGTGGCGGCGGAAGGCGTCGAGCCGGATCACCGCGTTGTGCCCCCAATAGGGTCCGCAATCACCCTGCCACCAGGCCGCGCCCATGGTGAAGCTGCGCATCCCGTGGCGCATGCCGAACTGGAACAAGCGGGCGAACAGCGACGGGGAGGGGGTGCCGACCGCCAGGCTCTGCAAGATGCCGATGCTGGGATAAGCCTCCATAATCCGCGTCATGCGGACGATCACGTCGCCGCCCATCAAGCTGTCGCTGTCGAGCGGCAGATAGAGGTCGTAGTCCCGGCCCTGATTGCTCAGAAACTCGTGGACATTGCCTGCCTTGAAGCCCGTGTTATCCGTCCGCCGCCGGTAGTGAGCCCGCGGGCCGCCCAGGGCTGGACGCATCGCGGCGAAGAGCGCCTCTTCTTCTGCAGCGACAGCAGGGTCGGATGTGTCGGAGAGGATGAAGGCATCGAACCGGTCGCCCTGGCCGGTGGCGTCTAAGCTCTCGCGCATCGCGGCGAGCCTGTGAAACGAGCGGGCAGGGTCCTCGTTCCGCACCGTCATTGCGAGGGCAACGCGGCTGGTCAGTGGGCGATCGGTCTCGGCAGCCGGCAGATGCGGTGCGGCTGACGTCAGCCCGTCCCGACGCCCATGGAGCAACCAGATCCCCAACAGCGCATTCCAAACGCCCATCACCGTCCAGGGCGCGCCCAACATGGCGCATGCGATGATAATAATATCGGTCAACGAATAGCCTGCCGGGCGAAAGACTTCGAGCATGCCCCAAAACAGCAAGCCCACGGTCACGGCATTCAGCGCCAGCACAATCGCCCGACGCCGGGCGAGCAACCGTCTATCCTGCAATCCCGCGGGCGTCAGATTGGGCGTGTCTTCACCCAGCCCAATGGAAACGGCGTTGAACCGCCCTTGCGATGTCGTATGGTTCATTGACCGCGGTTCCTCCCAAGCCCCGACTTCTCGGGCAAATTGATCCGAAAGCCCGATTGTCAAACCGGAAGTCGATGTCTCATACGGCGCGCGCCTTGTTTTACGTCGCCCCAGGGGTGGCGGAGATCCGTCCGGTGACCCTCGATCTGCCGGTGGGAGAGACGGTCTTGGTGCGCACGCTCGCGACCGCGATCAGCCGTGGGACGGAGCGGTTGGTCGCCTCGGGCGGCGTGCCCGAGAGCGAGCACAGCCGGATGCGTGCGCCTTTTCAGACGGGCGACTTTCCGTTCCCTGTGAAGTACGGATATGCCGCTGTCGGAGTGGTCGAGGAGGGGCCCGAGGCGCTGCTCGGCCAGCGCGTCTTCTCGCTCTATCCTCACCAAACGCATTTCCGCGTTCCCCTGTCGGCGGCCCTGCCGGTGCCCGCCTCGGTGCCGACCGCCCGTGCCTGCCTGGCGGCGAATATGGAGACTGCCCTCAACGCCCTTTGGGATGGGTCGGTGATGCCCGGGTCCCGAGTTCTGGTGCTCGGCGCCGGATTGGTCGGGTGCCTGATCGCGGCCTTGATCGGGCGTCGCGCAGACGTGGATTTGGTTGTCTGCGATATCCTCCCGCACCGCAACAGCCTGCTTGCTGACTTTAATGTGACGTTTATGACGCCCGATGCGCTGGTGGGCGAGTTCCAAAAAGTGTTCCACGCCAGTGCGTCACAGGCCGGTCTTCAACTGGCCTTGGATTGTTGTGCTTTCGAAGGAGAAGTGATCGAGCTGTCCTGGTACGGCGCAAACCCTGTTGCGGTGCAACTGGGCGGCGCATTTCACGCCAAGCGGCTCACCCTCCGCGCGAGCCAAGTGGGCCATGTCGCCCCGGCCAAGCGGGCGACAACCAGCCATCGCGACCGTTTGGCGGCCGCTTTGGTTGCATTGGAGGACCCACGCCTCGACGCATTCCTCACTGATTCCGTTTCGTTCGAGGATCTCCCTGCGGCAATTCCGGGCTTGCTCGCCCCGGGAGCGGCGGGTATCGCGACGGTGATAAACTATGAATAGGGAGGGGATCTCGGCATGTATGCGGTGGAAGTGCGCGATCATATCATGATCGCTCATTCGATCCCGGGAGAGGTGTTCGGTCCGGCCCAAAACCTCCACGGGGCGACCTATGTGGTCGATGTGACGTTCTTCCGGGAGACGCTGAGCGAGGACGCCATCGTCGTCGATATCGGTCGGGCTCATGACGTGCTGAAGGCGACGCTCGGCCCGCTCAACTATCGCAATCTGGATGACATGGCGGATTTCGAGGGCATCAAGACGACCACAGAATTTTTATGCAAGCATATCTTCGACCAGGTCGCCGCAGCGGCCCGGAACGGTGCTCTCGGGCCCGGCTCCGACGGGTTGCAGCGGATCCGCGTTACCCTGAACGAGAGCCATGTCGCAAAGGCCTGGTTCGAAGGCGCGCCGTGATTTCGGCCGTCTTTGCCGTTCCGGGGCGGCTTGAAACTCCGACCGGCGGGTATGGCTATGCGCGCCGGTTATTGGCGGAAGCCGCAGGCGCTGGGCTCGACCTCGCCCATTGGCCTTTGCCGGACCTCGGGCTGTCGCCGGACCCAGTGGGGTTGGCCGAGGTGGAGCGTAGACTGACCTCGGCGCCCGCGGGCTGGCCGCTCTTGATCGACGGCCTGGCCCTGGGGACCCTGCCGGCGGCGGCGATCGTGCGGATCGATGCGCCCGTGATCGCGCTTTGCCATCATCCTCTGGCTTTGGAGACCGGGCTGTCAGAGGCGGAGGCCGCCAGGCTCCAGCAGTCGGAGAGATCGGCCTTGGCAGCCGTCGCCCACGTGATCACCACCAGTGCAGCGACCGCCGCAATCTTGACCGAGCGCTATGGCGTTCAGCCCCAGCGTATCACCGTGGCCCGACCCGGCACCGATCCGAGGCCGGTCGCGCGCGGGTCCACCGGCACTGGCGTTCACCTGCTCTCCGTCGGTGGGATCGTGCCGCGCAAGGGGCATCGGACGCTGGTCGCCGCTCTGTCGGGGCTTCGCGATCTCGACTGGCGCTTAACCATCGCCGGCCCCACGGATCGTGACCCCGATTGCCTCGCCGCTCTTTCGGCGCAGATCGAGGCGGCGGGGCTTTCGACGCGGGTTCGCCTGGCCGGGGCCTGCGATGCTTCCCAGATCACCGCGCTTTATGACGGTGCCGATCTCTTCGTGCTGCTGTCGGAATACGAGGGCTATGGGATGGCCTACACCGAGGCGATGGCCCATGGCTTGCCGGTGCTCGGCACGGCGACGGGCGCGGTGGCCGAGGCGACCCGAGGTGGTGCCGAATTGGTCGTGCCGGGCGACTGCTCGGCGGCAGAGATGGCCCTTAGGCGGCTGATCGGGGATCGCGAGGCGCGGACGGCGTTGGCGCGGCAGTGCCGGGCGGCGGCATCCGGCTTTCCACGCTGGGACGAAACCGCGCGTCTGGTGGCCGCAGCGCTTGCAGCAATGACCGGGCAGCCGGCCGAACGGCATTCCGGCCATGGCGTTCCTGGGTGAGCTTTTCCGCTGATTGGCTGCAGCTCCGGGAAGGTGCGGATGCTCGCGCGCGGAACCAGGAGGTGGCGGCCGCAGTCTCGGCGGCCTTCGCTGGCCGGTCCGGGCTTTCAGTGACCGACCTAGGGGCTGGCAGCGGGAACAATCTCCGGGCGACGGCGCCCTTTCTCGGTCCTGGGCAGTGCTGGATGCTGATCGACAATGATGCCGCGCTTTTGGATCTGGCCGAGGCGCCGCAGGGCGGGACCCTGGTCCGCAATGTGCTTGACCTTGCCGCGATGCCAGAGGCCGCGCTACGGGGCGAGCCCGATCTGGTGACAGCCTCCGCCTTCTTCGATCTGGTGGGCGCGGATTGGCTGCATAGGTTCGTCCGGTCGCTCTCGGGCACTGGCGCTGCGCTCTACGCGGTGCTCAGCTACGATGGGCGGGAGCACTGGCTGCCACCGCACCCCCTCGACGAGGCGGCGCGTGCGGCCTTCCATGCCGATCAGCGGCGGGACAAAGGGTTCGGCCCGTCGCTCGGGCCCGACGCCCATGCAGCGTTGGTTGCGGCCTTGCAGGCGGCGGGATATGCCGTGACCCAGGGGCCGAGCGATTGGGTGCTTGAGGCCCCCGCCGATGCTGAGCTGATTGCCGAGCTTGCCGGCGGCAGCGCCCGGGCCGTCGAACCCGCGCTCGGTTTCGAGACAGCGGCGTGGCGGGACGACCGGGTAGCGGCATCGAAGGTCGTCATCGGCCACAGGGATCTGCTGGCGATGCCACCCGACAAATAGCGCCTGTCGGTCGACCTCTCAGCTCCGTACTGTCCGCCTCCGCTCCACGCGGACCCGCTGCCGCCGGCGCCGGTTTAGCTAGCGCGATCCAATCGCAGATCGCACATGCACAGCATATCGCCATCCTTGAAGCGCATGGTGCGAACCACCGGGCGCATCGCCTCATCGAGCTCCTCGATCGGGCTCAGATTCAGTCCGGTCTTGCCGGAACCCAGGACGATCGGCGCGACCATCAAATGCAGCTCGTCAATGGCGCCGGCATTGATGAACCGCGCCAGGGTCTCGGCGCCGCCTTCCACGAGGATCCGCCGAAGCCCGCGCTTTGCCAGGGCTGCAATGATTGCGCTGGGGCTGATATGGCCAGTCGCATCGCAGGAGAGACCCAGCAACTCCACCCCCGGCGGGCACCTCTTCGGCTGGCAGGTGACGACCAGAACGGGGGCCGACCGGTCGGTAAACATGCGCAGCCCATGGGGCGCCCGGCCCTGAGGGTCGATCACGACGCGCACCGGGCTCGCGCCATCGACATGGCGGGTGGTCAGCTGCGGGTCGTCGGCAATGGCGGTGCCGACACCGACGATCACCGCGTCCACGGCGGCGCGGATCCGGTGCAGATGCACCAATGCCTCCTCGCCATTGATGTATTTCGACGCGCCGGTGGGCGTTGCGATCCGCCCGTCAAGCGATTGGCCAAGCTGGCCCACCACCACCGTCCCTGCGCCGCGGCGCGCCAGGCGCGCCAGCGCGGTCTCGGCATCGTATTCCATCGCGCGGTGCGGCGCGGCGGTCCTGTCAGCTTCTACGAACACGTCACTTCCCCCGAACGGTCACCGTCACGGGCGCATGGCCGCAATCGGCGGGCGCCCACGCGGGTCGGCGGCCCCCTCGCCATCCCGCGCCGTTTCGCGTGCGGCCCCGGCCGTTGCCGGCCGCGTGCGCCATGGTTGGCGCTTGAACCACGAAACTATGTAGGCCGTGGCGATCAGGACTGCAAAACCCCACAAATTGACGCCTGCGCGCGTCCAAACATCGCGCCCGATCACGTCGAGCAAGAAGCCGTTGAAGCGCGAGAGCACAATCGAGACCAGGAAGACTGCCAGGCTTTGGGTTCCGACCTTTTGGATCACCGGTACCGAACGGACCACCATGTCGCGCGCGATCCAGCGCCGCCCTTCTTCGCCTATCGCCGCCCAAACCAGGACGATCAACGCGATCAGATGGGCGATCTGCGCCAATCCGAGCTGGTTGTAAAGGGCCGGGTAGACGCTGAGGATCGCGTTGTCGATCGCCGGGCTGAGCCATTTGATCTCGTCGATATAGGCGTAGGGGATCGTTACCAAGGCAACCGCTGCCGCGGCACGCAGGGCCCAGATCCCGGCAGGAGCGGCAGGCTCGAAACCCTCCGACAGGCGCACGCCACGGGGTCCCACCGCTACCCAGGCGACATAGGCGAGCGCGAGGAAATGCACGTAGCGACCCAGGCCCTGCCAGCTCTTCCACCAGATCGGGCGCAGCGCTTCCCGCGCATCCCACAGAAACGCGCCGCCCCATGTTTCGGGCAGATAGCCAGTCATCCAGGCATAGAGCTTCACCCATGCAACCGGCAGGATCAGGAACAAGATCGCGGCGCAAAGGGCGATCAGCCACAGCTTCACCGGCGGTGCCGGTATCCAACCCATCCCGAAGGAGAAACCAGTGAAGAAGATCAGCTGCCAGCCGAATGGGTTAAAGAACCAGGTGTGGCTGTCGTTGAACGGGCTGCCGCGGAAATTCATCCATTGCAGCGGCTCTCCCAAGGCGATCAGGGCGGCCTGCAGCATGGTGGGATCGACGATATCGTCGGCGCCCCTGGCATAGCCGGCGAGCTGCGCCGCCGCCCAGGTAACACCCATCGCCGCGAAAACGGCCCAGCGACCTCCGAGGGCGTGCAGACCCATTACCGCCGGCACCATCGCTAGGATGACCAGATACATCGGCAGAATATCGAACAACCCGGGGATATAGGTCAGGGTGAAAAGGCCCAGCAGCGCGTCCTGCGTGTCGGTGAAAAGCCGGATGATCGAGGGCCATTTGGCGTACTCTTTACCCTCTGGGCCCAATCCGTAATGGTCGATCGCGATCATAAGCAGCGCCGACACCAGGAACACGCCAATATGCGCCCAGTAGACCTGCCAAACGCGGAACGCGATCCGGGCGCTGCCGAGCCACCAGCTTTTGTTCGAAAACACAGCACCGAAGGCCAGGGCCGATGCCATGCCGGAGCAGAACACAAAGATCTCGGTCGCGTCGCTGAAGCCGAATCTCGCCGGGATCCACAGCGTCCAGGTGTTGCCCGGTGTGTGGGCCAGCAGGATGATGAACATCGCTATGCCACGGAAGAAGTCCAGCCGCGGATCCCGCGGTGCTTTTACGGCCGCGGCCTTCTTGGCGTCCATGAGCGTGCTCATGAGCCCGTGCCTTGCCCGGTGAGGCCGATCATTCCGCGGCAAGCCCCGCGGTCTCGGCCCGCGAAATTGCATCGCGGCGCCGCGCGGTGAAACCATCTTCGGCGCCGCGCCGCTGGGTTCTAGCGGCGAGCTCCGCCTCCGCCTCCCCGTAGCGCTGGGCGCGGATGCCCGCCTCGATCAACAGCCGCGAGAAGACGTCGCGCTGCGCATGACTGCCGCCAATCCGCCCGAGGGTGGGACGCGCCTCTCGCAGAAGATCGAACGCGGCCCCGTACCGACCAGCCCGGAAGGCCGCAAGGCCGAGGGCCGTCGGTAGACCGGCGACGGCGGCGACCTCGTGCATCTCATGATCGCTCGACTGCGCGTCACGGGCCAGACGGTCGATCAGTTGTCCGGCGGCCGCGTCCCGCCCGTCGCCATTCAGCGCCAGCATGTAGTGGAGGTCAGCGAACACCACGCAGCACGGCTCCACCCGGTTGGTCGCCAACGCAGCCAGTTCTTCCCAGCGGTGACCGACATCGACCCCCTCGATCTCGAGCCGCATGAGCATGGACGCACCATTGGCAATGTCGCGGTAGTCATCGGTGTGCTCGGCCCGGACCCGGTCGTCGTAGAGGGCAAGCACCCGGTCAAACGCGCCTTTGTCGAGGTAGAAAAGGCCGAGATGCCACCACACATGGTAGCCGAAATTGTTGCAATGCGCCCAGGCATTGGTCTGCGTCTCGAGCCAAGAGACGCCGGTTTCCGCCCGCCCGGTCATGTCATAGACATGCGCCACTGCATGCAGCCCCCAAGCATCGTCGCCGCTGCGCTCCAGCGCTTCGCGACCGCTCCGCTCGGCGTCCGCATAGTGGCCGTTCTCCTCCTGCGCAAAGGAGCGACAGCCGAGCACATAGCCGTGATGGGGATGGTCCTCGCCAAAGGCTTTCCCGAAGGTCTCGACGCTTTGCAGCATGTCGCGTCTTTTGCCGAGGACGAAGAGGATCGCGTGGTCGAGTTTAAAGGCGAGGCTGTCATCGGGGTGCCGTTTCAGGACCCCTTGCAAGATCGCGCTTGCCTGGGTCAGGTGCCCGGCGAGATATGTCCTCAATGCCTCGATGTATTGGTGTTCGCGCCACGTCGCGCCAACATCGCTTGCCGACTTATCGGCCTGAAGCAGCAGGGCACCTGCCTCTCGGATCAGCTCGGCTCGGCCCAGTAGTGCGAAGAAGAGGCCTTTGACTGCCAAAGCGGCGGCGCAGCGGGGCGCGTCTTCCAGAATTGCGCCCAAGTGCTGCGGAGTGTCGCGGGAATGGGCCAGAAACGCCGTCACCATATCGTCCCAACGCGCCTGGGTCAGTCGGTCGAGGCCGGTAATGCCCTGACCGACGCTACCGTCGCACTTCATCCGATGCTCCCGTCATACACGCGCCCACACGATCTTATACGCACGACATCGTAGAACCGGTCGACCTTGCCGATCCCGCTCACCGAGTTGTGACCCCTTTTCGGGGCATCTCCTTCATAGCACGGTTATAAGCGCGGGTGTTCGGAATTCATGGGACCCCACAGAGCGTTGCCAGCCGTGGAGGAGGAAAAGCTCGATGCAGCGCGTGATTCTCTGGATATCCGGCCTGGGGCTGCTCACGGTGGCGGCCCTGGCATTCGCCGCCCGCGGCGGTCTGGAAGGGGATGGGCTGCGTTATGCCGCAGGGGCCGTCCTCGGCGGCTTTGCGGGGATCGCACTTTATCATGCCAGCTTCGGCTTCACCGCTGCTTGGCGTCGGTTGGTGCGGGAACGCCGGGGCGGCGGCCTTCGGGCGCAGATGGTGCTCATCGGGTTGACCTGCGCGGTGACCTATCTGCTGATTGGCTATCAAGATCTGACTGGCTGGACCATGCACCCTGCCGTGCTGCCAATGGGGCTCGCCTCTGCCTTTGGTGCCTTGGTCTTCGGGGTCGGTATGCAGCTTGGCGGCGGCTGTGCATCGGGCACTCTCTTCACCACAGGCGGTGGGTCGACGCGGATGGTGATAACGCTCGCCTGTTTTATCGCCGGGTCGGTTGTCGCGACCGCCCATATCCCCAGTTTTTGGCGTCAGCTCGACGAGATTACCGGCATTCCCAATCTGCCGGGAACGTCAGTGATCACCGCGTTTGGGCCGCTCGGCGGTTTGGCTGCGCTCGGTCTGTTGCTCGCCGCGATTTGGGTGGGCACGGTCCTGGTGGAGCGCCGCGCCCATGGCAGCCTAGAGGCGCGTCGGGGGACCGAGTCCTGGTTGACGGGGCGGTGGTCTCTGATCGCTGGAGCAACCGGTCTGGCGGTGGTTGGCATCGGTTGCTTCCTGCTTTTTCAGCGGCCTTGGGGCGTCACCGCGGGTTTCGCACTCTGGGGGGCGCAGATCCTCGACGCGTCTGGCGTGCCGGTGCGGGACTGGGCGTATTGGCAGGTCGGTTGGCGCCAGGCGCAGATCGAGGCCGGACCCTTCGCGAACCGAACGTCCGTGATGAATCTCGGTATCGTCCTCGGCGCCATGGCGGCTGCAGCCGCGGCGGGACGATTCGCACCCACCCTCCGACTTTCGGGGCGCGATGTTCTGACCGCGGTGGTCGGCGGACTGCTGATGGGCTACGGCGCGCGGCTCGCCTATGGCTGCAATATCGGCGCCTATTTGGGAGGCCTGGTTTCCGGGTCGGCCCACGGCGTTTGGTGGTTGATCTGGGGCTTCGCCGGATCGGTCATCGGCACCCGCTTCCGCGCGGTGCTGGAGATGGACCCACCCCTTGAACCCCGACAGGCCACCATCTGAATGGGAGGAACGGGATCTTGCGCCGTAACTCGACCTTTGCTGCGTCGCCTGCTCCATAGGGCAGGCATTTGCAGGCCCCGCCCTTGAACGAACCGGATGGGCAGTGCATCGACAACAGCTATGCGGCGCTGCTCCAAGACCTCCGCGCTGCCATCGAAGGCGAAAAGATGACCCTGGTGACCGGGGCGGGTCTGACCGAGGTCGCGAAAAAGCGCGGCTTCGCCAGCCCGGGAAATCGTGTACTCGGTGCCTCCCGGAACGATTTCGCCATTGGCGCGATTGGGGCATCGGTGCCTGCGATGATCGAAGCGCCGATCCGGTTCAATGTAGCCGAGGGGGACGACAGCACGGCAACCCTCCGCTATCAACGGCCGAGTACGATCTTCGCGCCTTATGTGGCTAGTGCCGGGAAGGACCTTGCCACCGTGGCCGCCGAACCGGGCGTGATCTTCGCTGTGATTGCGGCGCGGGCGATCGCGCGCTGCGCCGAGATGAGCGGAGGGCACAAGGTGCGCGGCTCGGGAACGGGCCTCAGATGCGGCTGGACAGGCTTCGCCCGATGTCGTAATGGCCAAGGCCGCGCAGGCCCAGGTAGCTCAGTTGGTAGAGCAGCGGACTGAAAATCCGCGTGTCGGTGGTTCGAATCCGCCCCTGGGCACCACATACCCCGTTGATTTTGTGGATGTAATGCAAGCAGCTACTGATGCGCTGTCCAGGTTGGTCGTGTTTGAGTTCGGTTTCAGCGAACTGGCTTTTCCGTCGATCTGAAGCCGAGGAGCCTTCGCGGTCCTAGCTCTGCTCAGCCGGGTCTTCGCCTTGCCCCTAGAGGTGCGTGACGGCCCTCGTTCGCTGCGCGACAACGCCGGTGGTGCTGCGCCAATTGACGCCATCCTCCTGCAGCAGCAACAGGGCAGGGCGTGCGGAAGCCAGTCGAGGCTCAGCCCTGCGTTGTCGCACCGATGATCAACTGGTATCCGCTGTCGATCCGCTCCGTCTCAAGTTTCTGCCGATCGTCTCGGAGCAGTCCTGAGATCAGCCGACCCGCCTCTGCGCCGATCCGTTCAGCGCCGACATCCACGGTGGTGATGGATGGGACGCAGACCGAGGCGATTTCGAACGCGCCGAAGCCCGTGATCGCGAGTTCGCCCGGAACGTCGATTCCGAGGCGCTCGCAGGCGGAGAGCGCGCCGAACGCGACGGGGTCGGAAACGCAGACTAGGGCGTCATAGCTTGCCAAGCCGCCGCCGAGGGTATCGGCCGCGCGCATGCCTTCGGTCATCGAAATCGGTGCCTGGCCGATTTCCAAGATCGCCATCTCGGGCAAGCCGAGCGCGCGGGCAGCCTCGATGGCGCCGCGGCGACGCTCTGCGCCCCTTTGGTCTGTCCGTCCAGCGGCGCCGAGAAAGAGCAGCCTCCGTCGACCGGTCTCGGCGAGGTGCTCGACAATTGGCCACATCGAGTCGGCGTTCGAGAAGCCGACCGCGTGGCCGATCGGGGCCGGCGGCATATCCCAGATCTCGACAATCGGAATGTCCAGCGCGGTGACGAGGGATCGGGTCGCCTCGGTATGGGCCCCGCCCGTTAGAACCATCGCCTCTGGGCGCCGGGTGAGGAGATGCCGCACCAGGCGCTCCTCCTCCTCCAGTCGATATGTCGTGACGCCCAGCAATACCTGTAGACCGGCCTCGGCCATGCTCGCGGTCAGGGCCCGATGCGTCGCGGCGAAATTGGCATTGTCGATCGATGGCAAGGTGACGGCTAGAAACCCGCTGCGCTGTGCGCGAAACGCCTGGGCGGTCGTGTCATAGACATAGCCGAGCCGGTCGGCGACTTGGCGAACCGTTTGGCGCGTCTTCGGATTGACGAAGCCATGCTCGTTCAGGGCTCGCGACACCGTCATCGGCGAGACGCCGGCCTCGCGTGCAACATCGCGCATAGTCACGCGGGATTTTGCATTCCTCGCGCTCACGGAGCCTCGGATCTTGTACTCGTCCAATCGGGTGACATCCTGATGGATTTGTCTATCGAAGAACCCCGCAATGGTCTCACCGGTGATCTCGTTTCATGGGTCCCGCAAAGCTTCACGCCACCTTCGAACGGGGCGCAACGCGTTATCATGGGGTCAGGTCCGCTTTGGCGCCCTGAAAGAACTCCATGACGGCGGCTTGATCCTCGCCGCCGAGCCCCGCCGCGGTCAGCATACGATGGATCTCCGCGCAGAGCGCCGTCATCGGCATCGATGTTCCAGTGCGGCGCGCCAGATCGTTTACCGCGTTGAGATCCTTGACCATGTTGTCGATGCGGCCGGTGCGCCGATAGTCCTTCGCTGCGAAGCGCGGGAGGTACTCTTGAAGCAAGGCGCTGTCTGCGCGGCCCCCCTTTAACGCTTGCGGGATCTTCGCGGCGTCCACACCGGCGTCGAGCGCCAGCTGGGTCGCCTCCGCGACCGCGAGAAAGCCCAAGCCGCAGAGTACCTGATTGATGAGTTTGGTTGTCTGTCCGGCACCCGAAGGCCCCATATGAGTGTAATTCGACGCGACATGTCTCAGCGCCCGGTGCGCGCGCTCCACGTCTTCTGCCCGGCCGCCAGCCATCAGGGTCAGTTCGCCGATCAGTGCCTTTGGTGCGCCGCCGGAGAGGGGGCTATCGACCCAAGCGATGCCCCTGCCTTGCGCTTCGAGCGCCAGAGCGCGCGTTGCCTCCGGATCGATCGACGACATGTCGATGATCAGCGACCCGGCGGCTGCGCCCTCGACAACGCCGTTGTCCCCGAAGACTGCAAGTTCGACGATCTTCGCAGAGTTAAGACTGGTAATGATGAACTCGGCGTCTCGTGCGGCGTCCGCCGCGCTTCGAGCCGCTTGCGCACCTTTGGATTGCAACGCGGCGACTTTGTCCGGGTCGAGATCGAAAACCCTCACGCGGTTGCCGGTCTCCAACAATCGCGAACCAATCGCGCCGCCCATTACGCCGGCACCAATCAAGGCGATCTGTTCGCTCATCGCTCGGTCCCCCCGTCAGATCTTCGCGCGCATCAAAGCGACGCCGTGATGCCGCCATCGACGAACAGCGTGTGGCCGTTCACGAAGCTGGAAGCGTCGGAGGCGAGGAACACCGCGGCGCCGATGAGCTCTTCGACCTTGCCCCAGCGCCCGGCCGGTGTGCGTTTTTCCAGCCAGGTGCTGAACTCCGGGTCCGACACCAGCGCGGCGTTGAGCGGGGTGTCGAAATAGCCAGGAGCGATTGCGTTGCATTGCAGCCCGTATTTGGCCCAGTCGGTCGCCATGCCCTTTGTCAGGTTTGCGACCGCGCCTTTGGTCGCCGTGTAGGGCGCGATCCCCGGACGGGCCAGCGCCGTCTGAACGCTGGCGATATTGATGATCTTACCCTTTCCGCGGGCAATCATGTGGCATGCGCAAGCCTGGCCCACATGAAAGACGCTGGCGACATTGGTCTGTAGCAGCGCCTCAAATCGGTCCGCGGGAAAGTCCTCCAGGGGCGTGCGGTGCTGCATGCCGGCGTTATTGATCAAGATGTCGATGGCGCCGCTGGTCGCCTCGAACCGGTCTATCGCAGTGCGTGCGGCCGCGTGGTCGGTAACATCGAACGCCAGCGCCTCGGGCGCGCTCAAATCGGCGGCGGCAGCAGCCAGTTTTCCTGGGTCGCGGCCATTCAAAACGACGGTCGCGCCCGCCTCCATCAACCCCTTGGCGAGGGCAAAGCCGATCCCTTGTGAGGAGCCCGTGATCAGCGCCCGCCGACCCGAGAGGGCGAACAATTCGGTCGACGCTGTCATTGCGGACCTCCGAAGGAAAGACTGATAAGCGCTTGTATATCAGTCGTGGTACCGATATCATGTTACCGGTATCAATACCTGTCAACAGGGAAGTTCGATGTCGAGCCCGGCGGTCTTGCAAGTCGCCCCATGCCCAGAGCGGGACCATGTTCCCATCGCCGCCGCATTTCGTGGCAGACCCGCTTTCGATACACGACCCCTCGAAACCAAGAATCTTCCGCTGCAACCTGATTGTTCCAGCGGCAGCATCGAAACGGGCAAGGCTGCGGGCGGGTCCTTGCACGACAATCTGCAGACCCACCTTGCCGGTCAACCGCTGCCGACTCCAACCTTGTGAGATGCGCCGGATGAAATCGATCGTCGCGCATGCGGCCAAAGACTTGCGTATCGAGGAGGGGGAGGCGCCGACGCCGGGTACGGGCGAGGTGCTGATCCAAATTGAACGCGGTGGCATCTGCGGCTCTGATCTTCACTACTACAATCATGGCGGTTTCGGCGCAGTCCGCCTTCGAGAGCCGATGATCCTCGGCCATGAGGTGAGCGGTCGGGTCGTCGCCGTGGGGGACGGCGTCAGCGGGCTGGATGTCGGCGGCCTCGTCGCAGTGTCGCCTTCGCGGCCATGCTATGCCTGCAAATACTGCGTGGAAGGGCGACAAAACCACTGTCTCGAGATGCGTTTCTACGGCTCCGCCATGCCGTTTCCTCATATCCAGGGCGCGTTTCGGGAACTCATCGTCGCCGATGCCCGTCAATGTGCCGTGGCGGATGGTTTGTCAGCGGCGGAGGCGGCGATGGCAGAGCCGCTATCGGTGGTCCTGCACGCCGCCAAGGGCGCGGGCGACTTGTTCGCAAAGCGTGTTCTCGTGACCGGGTGCGGGCCCATAGGCATGCTGGCAATTCTTGTCGCGCGGGCCGCCGGCGCAGTTGAGATCGCAGCAACGGATATCACGCCCTTTACCCTGGACATTGCCTGCAAAACCGGCGCCGACCGCGCGCATAACGTCGCCAAAGAGCCCGCGGCCCTGCAGGCCTATGCCGCGAACAAGGGACATTTCGACGTTTTGTTTGAATGCTCGGGCGTTGCAGCGGCGCTCGCATCTGCCGTCCCTGCGATACGGCCCGGCGGAGTGATCATGCAACTCGGCCTCGGTGGCGACATGATGCTTCCCCTGCAGGCGATGACGGCGAAGGAGCTGGAGTTGCGGGGGTCATTTCGCTTCCACGCCGAATTCGCAGCGGCAGTCGAGATGATGCGGGCGGGGCGCCTGGACGTTGCACCGCTGATTACGCACACGTTTCCACTCGACGATGCTGTCCCTGCCTTTGACTTGGCGTCGGATCGAAGCAAGGCGATCAAGACCCAGATCGCGTTCGTCTAGCGCATTTGCTAGTCAATCTGAGTGAGTTTGGCGTCGTGAAGCAGCGCCGGAACAGTACCTTAGAGCGCGAGGAACGGTGCAATCGGGTCGGAAAGCGCTCTAAACCTCGGCGCCTATTGCGACCAAGGCCGCTTCAGCCACCGCGACATCCTGATCGGGCGTCCCCGAACCGACACCGATCCCTCCCAGCAGGTCGCCCGCGACCCGGATCGGTAGGCCGCCGCCGAGGCCGGTGACCTCGCCTTGCGTGGCGGCGGCGATGGTCAAGCGCACCGCCTCTCGTACTGTGGCGCTCGGCGCCCCGATCGAGGCGGCAGTGCGGGCCTTGGCGCGGGCGCTCTTGCGGCTGAGATACTTTGCGCCGTACATGCGGACCTCGCCAAGCGTCTCTCCGCTGGCGTCCACAATCACGATGCATTGGGGCTGGCCCATCTCAGCGGCCTTCGCGACGGCGGCGTTGAGCATCGCCAGCACCGCTGCGTCGGTGAGAATGGTCGAGGGCTGGGTGTAGGCGGTCATACCGGAGAGATCCCGTTCACATTCAGATAGACTGAATAGAGCGATGTGGTCCCACAGATAAACAAGCGGTTCAGCTTCGGCCCACCGAAGCAAACATTGGCGACCAACTCCGGTATCATAACTTTGCCGATCAAGCGGCCGTCCGGTGCGTAGCAATGCACGCCATCCGCCGCGGAGGTCCAAATGCGTCCTGCCTGATCCAGGCGGAAGCCATCGAACAGTCCGTTGGTGCATTCGGCGAAAACGTCGCCGCCCGACAGCGACCCGTCAGCGTGAACCTGATGCCGGCGGATATGCTTCGGCCCATTGGGATGATGGCTTGCACCGGTGTCCGCGATGTAGAGGAAGCCCTCGTCCGGAGAGAACGCCAGTCCGTTCGGTTTCAGGTAGTCGTCGGCCACCACCGAGACATCACCTTCGGAAGACACCCGGAACACGTAGCAGGCCCCGCCGAACGCGCTCTCTGCACGCTCCCCTTCATAGTCCATCAAGATGCCGTAGGACGGATCCGTGAACCAGACGCTGCCGTCCGATTTCACGACCACATCGTTTGGAGAATTGAACCGCTTACCGTCGAACCGGTCCGCCACCACACTGATGCTGCCGTTCAATTCTGTCCGTGTCACCCGACGGGTGAGGTGCTCGCAGGACAAAAGTCGTCCTTCCCGGTCGACCGTATGGCCATTCGCATTGTTCGATGGCTGACGAAAGACCGAGACCGATCCGTCGGTTTCGTCCCAGCGCATGATGCGGTTGTTTGGAATATCGGACCACAGCAGATAGCGGCCCGCGGCGAACCATACCGGCCCCTCGGACCAGCGCGCGCCGGTCCACAGTCGTTCGACGCGCGCATGGCCGACGAAGCATGCTTCGAATGTCGGGTCGATCACGTGGAAGCCCGTGCCCTCAACCACTCCGTACATTTTTAGCCTCCTCGCTGGGGATTCTGCGCATCCCCCAGCCTTGTGACGGCCGCCGATTTCCGGGATGCGCAAGGCTTGGTCCCCAGATTGCCTGATAGGTATCGACCGCCCAGCCTCGCCCCTGCAACAACAACGCCATCGCCAAGAGAAACGTCCACCAGGCCCCCAGCATCATCCACATCCAGCGCGGTGCGTTGGCATCCCACAGCCCGAGCGACAGCGACATCAGGGCCACCGACAGCGTGAGATAGCCTATGCTCTTGTGCAGGAATTCGAATACCAGGCGCCAACGCGTCATGTCGTAGTGGTCGCCGCGCAGACTGCCGTCGGCGGCACGGGCCGTTGGTCCGCCTTTCGAGCCCCTGATCATCCCAAAGCCCACCTGCAAGGCCGCGAGCGCCAGCACTGTATAGCCAAGCCGTCCGTGCCAGCCCGTGGCGGTGACTGCTGACTGGATCAGCAACACCGCCAAAGCCGTCAGTGCCACAACGACGCTTTGCCCGATCCAATGCGCCCGCCACCAAAACTGGTTGTCCAACTCGCGGGGCCAGTCCTGCCAGGGAAGGACCTTCAGGAACCGCGCGGTGAGGACGGCGAGGGGCGCGATCACGCCCCATGCCAAGACCATCATGCGCCCATGCCACGAGATGGCAAACCCGACCTGATGCGCGCGGTTCGGATCGATCGGCTCCAGCAGCCACTCCCACATCTCAGCCTTTGACCGCTCCCGCGGTCATCCCTGTGATGATCTGCCGGCTGGCGAACAACGTGAATATGATCGGCGGAATGGCTAGCAACATGCCGGTCGCCATGATCACACCCCACTCGACATTGAACTCGCTCATATTGTTCACGATTAGGATCGGCACGGTCTTCGTGTTCCGGTCGCTGAGCGCGGAGGCCAAGAGATACTCGTTCCAGGCGATCCGAAATGTGAAGATCGCAGCCGCAGCCAAGCCTGGCGCAATCAGCGGCAGGACAATCCGAAAAAACACCTGGAACGGACCGGCACCATCCACGCGCGCGGCCTCCTCCAGCGACCGCGGAACCTGGACGATGAAGCTCTGCAAGATCCAGATCACGAAGGGCAGATTCATCGCGACATAGATCAGGATGATGCCCGAATGCGTGCCCGCGAGGCAGACATCGCCCCGTCCGCCAAAGACGTCGCGGATCCAACTGCCGACCCATGTCGATCTGTCGATGCAGAACTCGTTGTTCCACAGCCCGAAGACCGGGACCAACAACACGGCGGGCGGCACCATCCGCACCATCAACGTCGTCAGCGAGATCGTATCGCGTCCCATGAAACGGAAACGCACCAAGGCATAGGCCGCCATGCAGCCTATCACCAGTGTGAGCGCCGTGGAGATCAGCGCAATGATTAGGGAGTTGACGAAGGCCCCGCCGAATTTGAGCGCACAGAAGTCGAGATGCTCAGGCTCGTACCAGAGGATATCGCAGAGTGCCGTTTCATAGTTTTGGATGGTCGGCAGGAACAGTAGTCCCGTCGCGCCCGATGTGATGTCGACATCCAACTTGAAGGAGTTGACCAACATCAGCAGAACCGGGCCGATGGACATGAACACAAGCACGGCGATCAGAGCGTAGAAAGCCGGGTTTTGCTTCTCATAGGACGCCTGCATCAGCCTGCTTCCTCCGCTGCTTGTCGAACCCGGGCGGCGCGCCGCTCTTGCCAGCGGGTGAAGGCAAACATCGCGATCGTCAAAGCGAGGAGGAGCAACAGCAGGTAGTTCGACATGGCCGCTGCTACGCCAAGTTCGCGGAACTCGGTGGCTGTCCGGGAGATGCGCAGCGCGAGGATTTCGGTGGAAAGGCCTGGCCCACCCTCGGTGAGGACGAGGATCACCTCAAGCACTTTGAAAGCGTCGATTAGTCGGAGGAGGGCGGTGACGATCAAAACCGGCGCCATAAGCGGCAGTTTCACATACCAGATTTGCTGCCATGCAGTAGCGCCGTCGATCCTCGACGCTTCGAGCGCGCTTCGTGGCAGGGATTGCAGCGCCGCCAAGGCAAGGATGAAGATGAAGGGTGTCCACTGCCAGATATCGGCGACGATCACGCTGAGTAAAGCATGCTGGCCAAGCCAATCGACGCTCGGCAGTCCGAGCCATTCGAGGGAGCGATTAAACGTTCCCACAGTCGGGTGGTACATATACCGCCACATCAGACCGACAACGACTGGCGCGATCATCATCGGCAGGATGAACATGGTCCGCAGCGCCGACATCCCACGGATGTTTCGGTCCAAGAGCAGTGCGAGGCCGACGCCGAGCACCATTTCGACCGTTACAACGACAAGCGCGAAGCGCAGCGTTACACCGAGGCTCTCCAAGAAATTGGGGTCATTGAGGAGTGTGACGTAGTTCTTCAGCCCAACGAATTCAGCTTCGCCGATGGTTTGGCTTGGGTCCCAGTCTCGAAACGAACCCCAAACCATGTAGCCCAGCGGATAGAGCAGGGCGATCGCCATGATCACTGCGGCCGGCGCCATGAAAAGATAAGGCGTCAGGCGATTTGCAAGCCGCAGTCTTTGGCGGCGGGCCGGAGCGGCGGGCTGGGCTTTGATGGCTGCGGTGTCGGCCACGGCTCTCTGGTTCTCTGCACCTCGGTTGGAAGCGAGCGGGGCGGACCAGATCCGCCCCGGGTGGGATCAGCGCCAGGTGTAGTAGCCGGCCTCATCCATGACGGCCGTGGTGCGTTCCGCGACGCCGTCCAGGGCCTCCTGGATGTCCAGATCCTCGGTGAGGACTTTCGACAGCGTCGTCCCGAGATCGGCATTGATCTTTCCCCAAACCGGGATGATCGGGCGCCAGTCCGGATCGGCGTGTTTCAGCGCTTCGCCAAAGGTCGCCATATGCGGGAACTTTGCGTTCACATCCGGGTCCTGGTGCGTGGAGAAGCGGGATGGGTTACCGCCGGCGAGGGCGACTAGCTTATCCCCAGTCTTCGAGGTCAACCACTGCATCAGCAGGAAGGCCGCCTCTTTGTTCTCGGCATTGGATGGGATGCCAATACCGAAGCCGCCGGTCTGCGAGCCGCGGCGAACGCCCATCGGGTGCAGTGCCCAGCCGACATTCCCAACCACTTTCGACTTCCGAGGATCGTCGATCTGACCGGCAACGACCGTGGTGTCCAGGAACATTGCCGTATCGCCGTTCAGAAACGCGCCAAGCGCCTCGCCAAAGCCGAAATTCGTCGCGCCTTCTGGACCGCAATCGACGATTTTCTTCAGCGCCGTTGCCGCTTTGACCCCCGCCTCGTTGTTGACGATGGGATTCCAATCCGCATCGAAGACGCGGCCGCCGAGGGGGGCCAGATGCAGCAAGAAAGCATGGCTGGCATGGTGTCCGGACGCAGCACGTGATGCAACACCGCCCATTCCGGGCTCCAGTTCCGGGATCTTGCAGGCGAGGTCGAGCATTTCGTCGTAGGTCTGCGGAACCTCAAGGCCGTGCTTCTCGAAAATGTCTTTACGATAGCCGAGGATCGATGTTTCCGAACCGTAGGGGATACCGAACAACGATCCGGTCTTGCCCTGCAGGTAGCCTTTCTCGCCACCAGCAAAGCCGATATTGTAGACATAACCATCGATCAGGTCGCCGGAGTCATAGTTCGGATCGGCAAGCTTCGGGTTCATGAAGTACTTTGCCAAATTCTCGAGTTGATCGGCGAAGACGTAGTCGGCCTTAGAGAAGACCACATAAGCGATCAGGTCGTACTCACCCTCGTCTTGAGAAAGTTCGAGGGTCTGCCGTTCCCGCATCTTGAGATACGGCAATTGATCGACCTCGACCTCGATGCCGGTCTCGGCGGTGAATTGCGGCAAGATCCGCATGACCGCGTCGTAATGTGGATGCGCTGGGAAGTTCACCACCAGCGTCGTGCCGGCATGGTCGGCATAGGGGTTAGCTGCGGCCGCACCCGCGATCATGCCGCTGGCAATGCTGGCTAGAAATGCGTGCTTTATTGCCTTGAACATCCATAGTCCTCCCAGTTTTCCTTTGTGGAGCCGTCACAGGGCGGCCTCGCTTTCCTGATCGAAGAGGTGAACCCGGTCCGGGTTCACAGAGAACGTCAGGGTTTCATTGAGAGCCACTGGCCTCTCCGAGTGAACTTCAACGGTGACCTGCGCCGATCCGCACCGGCACATCAGGATCGATTGTGCCCCGACATACTCCGACACCAGCGCGTCGAGCTTCAGCGATTGGTCGGCTGCGGCGGTTGTGTCCTGCGTCAGATCGGATGGTCTGACGCCAAGGGTTACATTGCGTCGGCGGTGCCCCTTCGCCGCCGTCGCTTTACCCTCCGGGAGCCGGAGGTCGAAGCTGTCGCCCGTCACGTAGACAGCATCGCCGCGCTGACTGATCTCGCCATCCAGAAAGTTCATGGGTGGCATACCGAGAAAGCCCGCAACGAACTTGTTGACGGGCCGCCGAAACAGCTCCTCGGGCGTGCCCTGCTGCTGGATATGTCCGCCATGCATGACGACAATCCGGTCGCCAAGCGTCATCGCTTCGACTTGGTCGTGGGTGACGTAGATCATGTTCTTTCGCACGCGCTGGCGCATCAGGGCCAGTTCGGCACGCATTTGTCCGCGCAGTTTGGCGTCCAGGTTCGACAACGGCTCGTCGAACAGAAAGATGCTGCTGTCCTTCGCCAGGGCACGCGCCATCGCCACGCGCTGGCGCTGCCCGCCCGACAGCGCACCCGGTTTACGATGCAAAAACTGCGACAGCCCGACCGTTTCCGCTACTTCGCGAACGGTGGCGTCGATCTCAGCTCTTGGCCGGCGCGCCAGACGCAACGCAAAGGAGATGTTCTGCGCCACATTCATATGCGGGTAGAGCGCATAGTCTTGGAACACCATCGCCAGGTCGCGATCCTTCGGCTCCAGATGGCTTACGGGCCGGTCATCGATGAAAATCTCTCCGTCTGAGACCTCTTCGAGCCCTGCGATCATCCGCAAGGTCGTCGACTTACCGCAGCCTGACGGTCCCACGAGCACGGTGAACTCGCTGTCGGCCATCTCCAGCTCGATCCCATGCAGGACCTCGAGATCGCCGTAGCGCTTCACCAATCTATCCAGATGGATCCGCGGCATATTCCTCCCACCTTTTTTTGTTACCGGTCACACTGATCGCTTGTGACCGGTAACACAAGGAGAAACTTTATCCGTTGGAGAGGAGAGGGACGAAAGCTCTGTCAGCCTCTGGATGCAGTGCTGCCACGCAGTTCAGGTTCGGCGCAGACGCCAATATGTTGAATTACCTCATCTTCCTCCGCGGACGCCAAAAGCCGAACGGCAAGCTGCCCGGCTTGACGACCGACCTGCCTCGGATCGACTACGACCGTCGAGATCGATGGCGACGCGTGACGGGAAACCTCGAAATTGCCGAATCCGGCGACGCCTATCTGATCCGGCACGGAGACGCCTTGGGACAGCAGCGCCGACTGCACGCCAAAAGCCGGTGCATCCGAGACGCAAAAGATGCAGTCGACATCCGGGAAGCGCGCCAACACCTCGGACGCGGCCGCCGCGCCGTCCTCGATCGAGAGCGGCGGTTTCCCCGAGCGGAAAACCCGGTGCGTCGGCAGGCCCGCGTCCCGCATTGCGGCGATGAACCCCTCTCGCCGGCTGCCACCCCGGGTGAAATCGTCATCGGCCTCGCCGAGGAAAACCAAGCGTCGATATCCGCGATCGATCAGCGCTTTGGTCATCGCTACCGCCGCCGTGCGGTTCGAGAACCCGACCGTGTGCGCTATCGGGGCCGCCGGGCGCTCCCAAAGTTCAATGACCGGTGCATGGGCCTCCTCAAGAAGCCGTACGGTACGATCTGTATGGCCGTCATAGGATAAGATCACCGCCTCGGGCCGACGCCGCAGCATTGTTTCGACGAGCTGTTCTTCGCGCGTCGCAGAATAGTCCGTATGCCCAAGCAAAATTTGCTGGCCGATCTGCTCAAGCTCGTCGGTCAACGCTTGGATCGTCACGGCGAAATGTAAGTTGTTGAGCGATGGAACCAGCACAGCGACGAAACCCGACTTCTTTGTCGCCAGGCTACCGGCCATCTGGTCCGGTACGTAGTTCATCTCGCGCACGACCTTCAGAATGCGTTCCCTGGTCTCATGCGATACTGGGCTGTCCTTTTTGAGGGCGCGCGAGACCGTCATCCGTGACACCCCGGCGGCGCGCGCCACTTCGCGCATCGTGACCGTCGAGCCTGTCTTTTTCATCAGCGACGCCCCAGGAAAACCGTTTGTTACCGGTCACACACTGCGCCAGGGCGTCTCGTCTTTCAAGTCGGGGTCTTAGCGCTCCAGGGCGCCGATGCCTGAGAAACGGAACGCCTCCTTCTGAAGGGCGTCCAGCTCTTCGGCAGCCATTTGATCATGCGCGACGGTGATGCGACCCAGGAAGGCGAGCGGCAATTCAGCGGCGCGGCCTTCCAGAGCGGCTTTGATCGCCTCTGCGGTCGCTGCGCCGACATCGTCGCCCATGCGCATCGGCGTGGCGTCGAGTTCACCGCGGCGGATGGCGTCAAGCTCCAGGCCTGTGCCGCCCCAGCCGGTTGAGAAGATCTCTTTCTCTTTACCGAGCGCGATCTGCGCCTCGACCGATCCCATTGCCATCGCCGTATTGGCGTTGTGGATCACCGTTGCTTCCGGGTAGGACTGCATGATCAGTGCGGTGCCCTCGAAGCCGCCCTCGCGCTGATATTCGCCATAGTGCTCATACACCGTGGTCCATCCCGCCTTCTCTTCGATGCATTCTTTGAAATCGCCAGAACGCTGATTGTCCGTGATCCCCGGAATACCCCGGTTCAGCGCCATTGTGATGCCCTCTCCCAGGCGGCCGATCAGGTATTCGCACATCACCAAGGCTCCCGCTGCGGAGGAGAAGTCGAACCAGACATCCGGCTGGTTCTTTAGATCTTTCAGCGGCGTGTGGAATGCCCAGATGTAAGTTCTAAAGCCGTCATTGCCGGACAGCTTGTCGATGTTGTCGGCCTGGATCGCCAGTTCGGAAGGGCCGAAAATCACATAGTCGTAGAGATCGGCGTCCTGCTCGACCTGCGATGCATAGGTCGACTGCAGCGAGTGCTCGATCTGGCGGCTGGCGAACTCGGTGGTCTCGAATGGAATGTTGAGTTCTTCGAGCCGCTTGGTCAGGGCGAGATAGTTGCGTGCCCAAAAGTCGGACGTGTCCGCCGATGGGTAGATCAGGGCGATTTGAACCGGCTTGTCGAGCGTGCCTGAAAACGGCGTCGCGGCCGATCCAACCACCTTCTGTAGGGCTTCCAGCTTACCGGGGGCATTTACCTCGCCAGGCAGCCAGTATTCGCGCTCTGCGATGTCCGGCAGCTCCTTCAGCGGAAGGCGATCGTCGGCATAGGTAGCGCCAGCGACAGCAACGCCAGCGAGCAGTGTCATTGCGGCGATGGGGTTCAAGATTGGTCCTCCCAGTGTCTGTGGAGCACGAAGCCATCGGCCCCATGCGGTTGCCAGTCACCCGCTGGGTTGCGGGCTTCCGGCCGTTAGGGCGCCGATGGCCAAGAGCGCGAGCAGCACCCCGACCACCGCCGCGATGAAGCGCATCATCTTCCTTCCCTCTGGAGCGCGGAGACCGGCCAACCAGCGGCCGGCGCCGTCCCGGTCCTTCTGCTGCATCCAGGCGTAGAGCGCGACGGAACTCACGATCACGACGCCTGAGGCTACCGACTGCCAGAAGAATTCGATCCGCAGCGTCACCAACGCGTTGATCATCATGCTGAGGAGAAGCACACCCGCGAACGATCCCAGCATCGAGGCGCGTCCGCCGAAGAGGGAGGTGCCGCCGACGACGACAGCCGCAATGACGTGGAGATTGAAGTATGGCGCCGAAGTCGCCTGAATAGCGTTGAGTTTGCCTGTCAGCATCACGCCGGCCAGCGCGGCGCAGGCACCGCACAGCACATAGGCATAGACCTTGTGGCGGTTGACCGAGATGCTGGTCAGCTCGGCCGCTTCCGGGTTTGAGCCGATGGCTATCGTGTAGCGACCGAAATAGGTTTGCCGCAGCAGACCGTATCCGACGATCATGGTGGCAATGCCGATCAGCACAGGGACCGGGACGAAGCCGGGGATCTGCCCGCGCCCCATCTCGGTGAGGAACTCGGGAAACCGCGCCAGCACCAGCCCTTTTGCGAGGACCAGGGCAAGACCGCGATAGACGAGGTCCATCGCCAAGGTGCCGATGAGATCCGGTACGTTGAAGCGCGTGATGATCAGGCCATTGACCAATCCCATCAACGCGCCCAGGGCAATGGCGATGGGGACCGCGATGTAGATCGAGAAGCCATATTGCTTGACCAGGAACGCCATGATGATCGCCGAAAGCGCAGCGATCGAGCCGATGGAGAGGTCGATCCCGCGCTGCGTTATGACGAAGGTCATAGCCATCGCCATCGGCATGTAGAGCGCGGCGTCCAGGAGGATCAAATTGAGGTTGCTGGCCCGGAAGTATCGGGCAGGCTCGGCCACTCCCATGAACAAAAGGATCGCGAGGATCATTGCCATTGGGCCGATAATGGCGAAGTAGGGCTCCAGCCGTTCCATCATCGGCCTTGTCGTCGCCACGGTCGCCATCACGCCGCCTCGCTGGCGCCGACGATCATGCCGAGCACTTCTTGGGTGCTGCTGGACGCGGTGCGAACGACCCCGACGCACTGGCCGCGCCGTTGCACGTGTATCCGGTCCGAAACCTCGAACACATCGTCGAGCGAGTGGCTGATCAAGATCACCGCCAACCCTTGATCTCGCAGCGTCTTGATCAGCTTCAGTGTGCGCGCCGTCTCCTGCGGCCCCAGTGCCGCAGTCGGCTCGTCCATCACCAGGACGCGCAAGCCGTCATGATAGACCGCCCGTGCAATCGCCACGGCTTGGCGCTGCCCGCCTGACAGGCTTTCGGTCGGAGCGTCGAGGGATTTGAGACGCACGCCAAGGCGCTCCATCAGAACGCGTTCGGTCTCGGCCCTCATGCGCGCATTGTCGAGCAGCGGTACGCCCAGCACCCGCCGCGTCAACTCGTTGCCGAGAAACATGTTGGCGACAGGGTCGAGATGATCGGCAAGGGCGAGCATCTGGTAGACGGCGTCGATCCCCAAGGCGTTGGCGTCGGCGCGGCTGGAAAAGGCGACCGGCTGCCCGTCGAGCATGATCTGGCCTTCGCTCGCCTGGTAGACGCCGGTCAGGATCTTGATCAACGTCGATTTGCCTGCGCCGTTGTCGCCGACAATCGCCAGCACCTCTCCCGCCGAGGCTTCGAGATCGACACCCGAAAGGGCGGTGACGCCGCCGAAACGCTTGGTGATTCCCCGCATTTCGACCAGTGGTGCGGTCATTGCGCTCGCTCCATTCTCGTTGTTGTTCCGACCATGACCAACTCTCGGTCCTGGGCGCTGTCTGGCCGGACGTGGCGACCAGACCTGGCGCCCTTACCCTCGGCGCGAAACGCTGTCGGCGCCGGTGCTCGAAGACCCTAGAGACTCGGGCCGGAAGGACACAGTACCGACGCCGACACCGAGGCTCACTTGCCCCAGATCTTGGAATAGGCGTCGCGATACGGGCTGTCCGGGTCGAACTGGTTACTGTCGCCCAGCTTCTCAAGGCCGGCCTGGGTCACCAGCGCGGGCGAGGTGACGTAGCCGGAGCATGCCTCGCCCTGGATCGCACGGTTCAGCTCATCGACCAATTGCCATCCCTGCAGATTCAGCGGCTCGGCGACGGTGATGGTCTGATAGTTGCCGGTGCGGATCCGCTGGAACGCCGCCTCTGACCCGTCCCCGGCCGACCCTGCCTGCGGGCCGTCGCCGCTGGGGATCCCGGCAGAGGCCAAAGCTGGCCCCATAAAGTCGAAGTAGAGATCGTTGATCGCGAGCGCATGGGTCCATTTCGCGCCGTATTTCTGCAGGAGAGACGTGGTCAACGGACCCATCCGCGTAGAGGTGTCGGCAATCGGTGTGTCGACATATTCGAGCACGGTGCCGCCCATGCGCTCGATCGTCTCCTTGATGCGATCCGCCTTGTCGATCGCGATCTGGTAGGTCGAGTCGGTGAAGATGATTGCGCCGACCTTGTCGCCTCCATCCTCCATGGCCCACTCGGCCGCCACCTCGGACACCGTCATTGCATCGGTGGAGACGTTGGCGAAGATCCCGCCGGGCGCATCGCACCCGATCTTCGGGCCGGAATGCCAAGCCACCATCGGAATGCCTGCAGCAACGACGCCTTCCAGTGCTGCCTGTTGCTCCACAGCGTCGAAGCCGTTGATGATGATCCCACTCGGCTGCAGCGTCAGCGCTTGACCGATGGCGGCGGTGCGGCCCTGTATCGACCCGGCGCCATCCAGCACGCGAACCTCCCAGCCGATGGTCTCGGCCGCTTCCTCGACACCGTTCGTAACGCCGAGGATGCCGCCATTCTTGAGATCCGCTGCGACGACGACAATCGACTTCCCGTCCGCCGCCGCCGGGCCTGTGGTGGGGCCGTCCCACGCCGTCTCGGCGAAGACCGGCCATCCGGTCATCACGGCTGCGGCCACCATCGCTCCCAATGGAACATGTCTCTTCATTTTAGCTTCCTCCCAAAACTTGCTGTTGTTTCAGCGCTTCACTGCGCCTTTGCGCCTTTGCGGCGTTGAGCGTAGCCCGCGATGCCAATCGCGATGAGCAATGTGACTCCGTTGAAGAGCGGCTCGACCCAGAACGAGCCGCCGAACTGCTGGATCCCTGAAATGCCGACTGCCAGAACGGCGACGCCCACGACTGTCCCCCAGACATTGACGCGTCCCGGCTTGATCGTCGTCGAGCCGAGAAACGCGCCGACCAGTGCCGGCAAAAGGAACTCAAGGCCGACCGATGCTTGGCCAATCCGCAGCTTCGACGCGAGAATCACACCGGCGAGAGCGGTCATCGCGCCGGAGGCGACAAAGGCGCCGATGACATATTTCCGGGTAGGGATGCCATTGAGCTGTGCGGCACGCTGATTGGCGCCGATGGCGTAGAGATATCGTCCGATGGGCGTGTATTCGAGCACGATCCACATCACCAGCGTGATGGCCAGAAGGTAGTAGCCCGTGATCGGCAGCCCGAAAATGAAGGTGGTGGACAGATCGAAAAAGCCTTCGGGCAATGCGCCGACCATCTGCCGACCACCGGTATGCCAAAGCGCCAGCGCATAGAGCACCGTGCCGGTGCCGAGCGTCGCGATAAAGCTGTCGATCTTTGCTACCTCCACCAGCAAGCCATTCAGGAATCCGGTAAAGGCGCCGAGCATCAGCACGATCAGGACCGCGGCCGGCCATGGCAATCCGACCGTGGTTTGCATGCTGATCGCCAAGATATGCCAAAGCACGATCCCGTAGCCGACGGTGAGATCGATCCTGCCCGCAGCCATTGGGATCATGGCGCCGAGCGACAAAAGCGCGATGATCGCTTTGTCCGAGATGATCGCGCGTAGGTTCAACATCGTCGGGAAGGTCTCTGGCAGCAGGACCGAGAACAGCGCGATGAGGAAGACGGTCAGGATCACCAATCCGTAGACCGGCAACAGCCGTACCAACCGTTTCCCAAGGCTCAGGCCGCCAAGCTCCGCCTTTGTCGGCTCGAGCGCGGTGCTCTTAAGCGACTGCATCGGCGTGGCCTCCGTGCGAACGCGCCCCGCCGGCGGAGGCGGATTGGATCAAGTTCTCGGTGGTCAGCCGCGTGCCGGTGAGTTCGTCCACGATCGCGCCTTGGCTGAAGACGATGGCGCGATGGCAGATCGTGGCGATCTCCTCGAAGTCAGTGGACACCACCAGAATGCCGACGCCGTCCGCCAGTGCTCGGTTCAGCAGGGCATAGATCTCAGCTTTTGCCCCGACATCGACGCCAGCCGTGGGATCTTCACAGATCAGCAGCTTTCGTTGTGTTGCGAGCCAACGCCCGAGAACGACCTTTTGCTGGTTGCCGCCCGACAGCGCTTCGATTGCCAGGCTCGGGTCATTGGGCGAAAGCCCCAGATTTTCGCCAATCGCCGCCGCTTGTGCAGCCTCCTTTTCCGGTGTCAGCAGGTTCAACAGCCCGCGCCCTACGCCCCGCGGATTCAGGAATGTGTTCTCCCGGATGGACAAGGTCATCGCCACCGATTCCTCAGTGCGGTCCTTCGCCACCATTCCGATACCAGAGCGCATCGCAGCCGAGGGAGAGCTGAGGTCCGGAGGGCGACCGTCCAACGCCACCGAGCCTTGATGCGGTTCGACACCGAACAGCGATCGCGAAATCGCCTCGTGCCCAGCTCCACGCAGCCCAACCAGCCCAACGATCTCGCCCCGCCTCAGGGAGAAGCTCAGCGGCCCGACGGATCCGGCCGAAAAGCTCGATAGCTGCAAGATCGGGGTGCCCGGCGTCTCGGACGATTTTACGGTGGCGCGGGTCTTGCGGCCGACAATCTTTTGCACCAGCTCCTCCGGCGTGGTGTGCTCGATACTGCGAACCCCGACCATCTCGCCGTCTCGAAGAACCGCAACCCGGTCGGCAATCTGAAAGATCTCGTCGAGGCGATGGCTCACATAGATCATGCCGACGCCTCGGTCGCGCAGCGGCCGCAAGGCCTCGAAGAGCCGCCCAACTTCGTCGGCGGGCAGGGAGGCAGTCGGTTCGTCGAGAACGAGAAACTCGCAGTCTACCGCCAGGGCCCGGGCGATGGCGACCAAGGATTTCTCGGTACGGCTCAGATCTTCGACGCGCATGGTCGGATCGAAATCGCAGTCAACCCGCGTCAGTGCTTTTGCCGCGAACGCCTCGACCTCGCGCCACTGGATCAAGCCGCGCCGGCGCTTGTAGCCGAGCGCAAGAGCGATGTTCTCTGCGACGGTCATCCATTCGATCAGGCCCAAATCCTGATGGATGAACGCCACCTTTTGCCGTTCACCGAAACCGGCGGGTCGGTGGGAGTAGGGCTCACCGTCGATCAGAACCCGGCCAGCATCCGCTTGATGGATGCCGCCCAGCACTTTGATCAAGGTTGATTTGCCGGCGCCGTTCTCGCCGAGAAGCGCAACGATCTCGCCGTGACCAATGGCCAAGGACACATCCCGCAACGCGTAGGTGCCGCCGAAATGCTTGTCGATCCCATCAAAGAACAGCCCGCGCTGAACAGCACGCTGATCCATGTTTCCTCCGCGTTACGGTCGCTTGTTCTGCGCAGCGTTACTGGTAACGTTCCCTAAGCTCGGGCTGATCGGCTATGGTGTCAAGCGAAAAGGTTACCGGTAACAGTGAGCGCCGCGAATGGCTGATAAGCGCATGAAAAACAACAAGGTCAGCTTGGCCGAGGTGGCCAAAGCCGCTGGCGTCTCGAAAATGACGGCGAGCCGGGTGCTCCGTGGCGAAGGTGGATATTCCGAGAAAACGCGTAAGAACGTGATGGCCAAGGTGGATCTCCTTGGCTATTTGCCGAACCGGCTGGCACCCGTTATGGCGGGTGACCGCTCGACCACGTTCATCGGCGTTTCGATCCCCGATCTTGGCAACGAGGTGTTCGCTCAAGTTCTGGAAGGGATAGATCGCACCCTTGGCGCGTTCGGTTTTCAGACGGTGCTCGGGCTGACCCAACACACCATCGAAGAAGAGGAGAGCTGGATCCGTACCGTCCTCTCCTGGCAGCCGGCCGGCCTGATCCTCACCGGGCGCTCGCATTCGCCGAACGCCCTCGAGATGTTGCGAAACGCAGGACTGCCTCTGGTCGAGATATGGGATCTGAATTCAAGCCCGCTCGATATGAGCGTCGGTATTAACCACTATGACTGCGGTTTCGAGATGGGTCGATACCTCACCGGCCTAGGCTATCGCGCTCTTGGCTATGTCGGCACGCTCCACAATACGGCGAATGCAGCGACCGCGCGGCTGGAGGGCTTCTCGAACGCGGTAGAGGATGCCGGCGGCGCCGTCGTTCGACAGTTTTGCCTCAATGACTCGGCAACTTACTATCCGGGCTACTATGGAACCGAGCAACTGCTCGCCACCGGAGCAACGGTCGATTGCATTTTCTACCAAAACGATACGATGGCGTTTGGCGGGCTGCAGTATTGCCAGAAGATCGGGCTCAACATCCCGAACGATATCGGCGTCGCAGGCTGGGGCGACATGCCGATCGCCTCGGTGCTGCATCGCCGGATGACTTCGGTGCATGTCTCCCATTTGAAGCTCGGCAAGGTCGCAGCGGAAATGATGGTTGCTCGTATCTCCGGCGAGCCGGTCGAGACCGCAAAGGACATCGGCTTCCGGCTCGTTCCGGGAGCGACCGTTCGAAGGCTCGACGCGTGCCTATAGTCGTACGGAGAGGCGAGGGCGGCGTGCCGACGGCCTGACCCGAGACGCAATCGCCGGTCGGCTCGGTATCCTCAACCCAAAGCGCGCCGCCGCCGCAGCGGTTCCGACTCCACCGCCATTCTTTGCAAGTACTTCAAGTGGCCGATAGCCTTCATGAAGTCCTTGTGAGCGGGCTTTCGCTCCAGATAATCCATAAGACGGTAGAGATTGATCGGTTGCCTTGCGACGAGGGCGCCAATTTGCGCCACGGCTTCGTCCAACGGAGAGGTATCCACGAAAGCGCAGGCGGTCTGCGTCGGTGTCAGTAGGTAAAAGTCCCGTTCGCCCCGCGCCGTGTAGCGGGTGATGTCGAACGGCGACGCCCCCAAGGCATGGAACTTGGGGATCAGGCAGCGCGTTGCAGACCCCCGGTGTTCCAGAACCGTGCCCGACTTTTGCCTGAACCCAAGTCTGCCTAGTGTTTTGATGGCGTGCTGGCGCATTGCCGGCGACAGCATGTCCGCATCGGCGCGGTCGTATTTCAGATCGTCAAAGACCGACAGGATGCCCAAGCTCGATGGCACAAAGTAGAGATACGGGCCCATGTCGATCGATCTGAGCTGCTCGAAAGTCAGCGGATCGGCCTCAGATGCAGCAATCGATCTGTCTTCGGTCAATGACGCCTGGCCTAGAAATCCCGCATTCGTTCCAAAAGCTCAGTAGTCCGTAGCATCCTCTGGGTCCAGATAAGAAAGGACATTCGATGGACGGATCGGTGTGGCGATCTGGCTCCTGCTCCTCCGCGGCCTGGGGAGCGATCTCGGCGGATCGGGATGTTCGCCCAGGGTGGGGCGCCGTGGCATGCCGATATCGGCGAAGGGTAGGAACGCCCGCTGGCCGGTTGTCGACCCGCACATCCCGTATCGTGAAAGGAGCCGGATCAATGCGCCGGCAGTGTGGTGTGGGCCGTCTGCGCTATCGTGACCCCGAAGGAATTCTAGGACAAGATCTCATCTGCTAGCCGGCACCCGGTTTCCCACGTTAATCGAGAAGGATACCGGACGCCATGAAGCCACCGTCAACGTTCAAGATGTGGCCGTTGATATAGCCCGCTTCCTCTGACGCCAGGAACTGGACGGCCGCTGCAACCTCCTCTGGCCGGGCATAGCGCTTCGCGGGGATTTGATCGTACCAACGTCGACGGTCCTGCGGCCCGTGCACCTGCAGGATCATCGGCGTGTCTACCGGTGTGGGTGCAACCGCGTTCGCGGTGACCCCGCACGCGCCGAGCTCGGCCGCCAACAGCCGGGTCAGCGCATCGACGCCCGCCTTGGTGCAGGAATAGGCCCCGCGGTAGGAGTTTGCGATCTGTCCGTTGACCGAACTGATCGTGACGATCCGGCCGAAACCCCGGTCGGCCATTCTCCGCCCGGCGACCTGGCAGCAGTGGAAGGTGCCGGTTAGGTTGACCTCCAGGATGCGCGCCCAGTCCTCCACCGCGAAGTCGAGGATCGGTGCCGCCTTGACGATGGCCGCTGAAGTCACGAGCGTATCGATCCCGCCCTGGGGGTCCTGGTTTGCGAAGAAAGCCTCGACCGCGGTGCGGTCCGTGACGTCGAGCGCTCCGCCCTCTGCGCTGCCGCCCGCTGCAACAACGGCCTCGGCGACCTCCGTGCATTTCGCCGCGTCGAGATCCGTTACCACCACATGATAGCCGGCCGCACCCAGGCCACGGGCGACCGCATCGCCGATGCCGCCGGCGCCGCCGGTTACGAGGCATCGCCTGGGTCTGGGCTGGCTCATTGGGACTCCTCGCCTTTCGCCGGATCGTCTGCCGCCGCTGCCCCGTTCCATTGCGGATAGTTCCGGGCAATGAAATCACTGTCGAACTTGCCGGAGGCACGGTCCTCCACGACCAGTTCCGTCGCCCTTTCGCTGGGGTTGCCATAGCCTCCTGCGCCCGGCGTCTCGATGATCGCCGCGCTTTCGGGGGTTATCTGCACCCGGCTCGCCTTGGCCGAGAGCGGCGTGCGGCCGCCATCGCCATGGCCGAGCGCGAAGGACCCGCAGGCGCCAGGTTGACCACCGAAGATACCCCAGGGCGGGTGCTTGAAGCGTTCGCCACCGCCATTGAACTCGCAGTCATGGCCCACCGGCCGGATCACCCGGCGGATGCCCATGCCCCCGCGATGCCGCCCGGCGCCGCCAGAGTTCTCGACCAAGGCATACTCTTCGACCCTCAGCGGGTATTCGAGCTCAATCGCCTCCACCGGCAGGTTCGAGGTGTTGGTGATGTTCACCTGCACCCCGTCCTTGCCGTCCTTCGCAGCCCGGGCGCCCATGCCCCCGCCGAGCGTTTCCAGATACACGTATTGTTGGCCTGTCCGCGGATCGATGCCGGTGAAAACAGCGGAGGTATTCGCCCCGTTCGCTGCTCCGGTCACCGCCTCTGGGAGGGCCTCGGCCACGGCGCCGATCACCACATCCACGACCCGCTGGCAAGTGTTGGCACGCAGGGCCACCGGCGCGGGCGGTAGGCAGTTGAGAAAAGAGCCGAGCGGCGCCCGGATCTCAACAGCATCGAAGATACCCTGGTTGTTCGGTACATCGGGGTCGAGTAGTGCCTTTAGCGAATAGCAGACAGCCGACTGGGTGGCGTTGTAGGTAAGGTTGAAGTTGCCGCGGACCTGGCGGTCGGTGCCGTCGAAATCGAAGGTAATTGCCTCGCCGCTCTTGCGAATCTCCAGCGCGATCAGGATGTCTGCGGTGCCCGCGCCGTCATCGTCCATGACGTCGGAAAACCGATAGATCCCATCTGGGATCCGGGAGATGGCTACCCGCATCCGATGGTTGGTGCGGTTGACGATCTCGGCGAACACCGTCTGCAGGTGGCTGGCGCCATCCTTGGCCAGAAACTCCTGCACTCGGCGCTCGCCGAGCCTGGCCGCTGCAATTTGGGCATTGAGGTCGCCCTTCCGTTCCTCCGGCAGGCGCATATTAAGGAGGAGGAGGCGCAGGATGTCGTCCTGGATCTCGCCGCCCCGACAGAGGCGGACGATGGGGATGCGCAGCCCCTCCTTGTAGATCTCGTCGAGGCCGCCAGACATCGACCCCACCGCGGCACCGCCGACATCCGCGTGGTGGACGATATTGGCGACGAAACCCTGCAGCCGACCCCCGGCAAAGACCGGCATCGCGAGGTTGATGTCCGGCAGATGGGTTCCGCCTGCCACATGCGGGTCGTTGCCGATGAAGATGTCGCCAGGCGCAATGGTCTCGCCGTACTGGTCGAGGATGCAGTGCATCAGTCCCGACATTGAGGCGAGGTGAATCGGCAGCGCCTGTTCCGCCTGGACGATCAGCCGCCCGTCGGCATCGGCGATGGCGGTGGAATGGTCGTGCCGCTCCTTGATGTTGGTCGAGAAGGCGCTCCGCATGATCGTCAGGAAGCACTCGTCGGCAATCGACTTCAGGCCGTTCCAGCTGATCTCCAGCGTGATTGGGTCGAGGGGCGCCTCAGGCATGGTCGATCTCCATCAGCATGTTGAGCGCATCGTCCACGGTGATGATCGCGCCCGGCGGCACGACCGTGGTGGCATCGAGTTGGGTGATGATTGCCGGACCCGTCAACCGGGTGCCTATGGGCAAGCTGTGACGGTCATAGACCGGAGTTGGGTGGGATACGCCCTCGTCGAACCAGGCATCGTGATGGGAAGCCGGCGTCGGCGCGCCGGTCGGCGCAGTCGGCGGGCGCCTTGCGTGGCTGAGACGGGCCGAGGCACGGACACGCATGGCGATGATCTCGACCGGTGCATCGCGGTCAACATGGCCGTAGGCGCGCAGATGCTCCGCGAAGAAATGTTCGCGCAGTGCGTCCTCCCCCGTCAGCTCGGTGCTTTTGCCGCGGGAAATCGGCACTGAAAGCTCGTAGTTCTGCCCGATATAGCGCATGTCGAGCATCGCGATCTTGGAGGCGTCGCCTGCGTCCCTGGCCTCTACCGCAATCCAAGCATCGGCCTGCGCATCGACCTCCGCAAGCGTGGCGAGAATGCCCGCCCTGCTGCCATCCAACGGCATGCGGCAGGTGGCAACGAAATTCTCCTGCAGGTCCGATTTGATCAGCCCCTCCGCGCAGAGAATGCCGGGCGCCTGCGGGATCAGGATCCGGGTCATGCCGAGCGCGGCCGCCACCTCGGCTGCGTGGAGCCCACCAGCGCCGCCAAAAGGCATCAGTGTGAATTGCCGCGGGTCGTGCCCCCGTTCGGTCGAGACCGCGCGGATCGCCCTGACCATGTTCGAGGTCACGATCCCGGCGATGCCGAGCGCCGCCTTTCTGACCGGGATGCCGAGCTCGGTGGCAGTCTTGCCGACGGCCGCCTCGGCCTTTGCCGCGTGGAGCATCAGCCGGCCACCGGCGAGAGCTGTCGGCAGGCGGCCCAAGACGACATTGGCGTCAGAAACGGTGGGATCGATCCCGCCCTTGCCGTAACAGGCAGGACCTGGCACCGCACCGGCGCTTTGCGGGCCGACCTTCATCAGCCCGTCGGGGCCCAGATGCGCGATCGAGCCGCCGCCCGCGCCGACGGTGTGGATGTCGACCATGGGTAGGCGGATACGAAACCCGGCGATGTCGCGAGAGTTGGCGATCTGGATCTCGCCGTCCTGGATCAGGCAGACATCGGTGCTGGTCCCGCCCATATCGAGGGTGATTACGTCTCGCACCCCCGACATCGCGCCTGCCGCCGCGGCGCCGACCGCCCCCGCCGCAGGACCGGAGAGTGCGGTGCGCACCGGGAACTGCGATGCGCGATCGAGCGACATGAGCCCGCCGCTCGACTGGAAGATCCCGAGCTTTGCCCGCGGGGCGAGGCCGGTGATCGCCTTCGCCAGGCGCTGCATGTACCGGCTGACCTCCGGTTGAAGAAAGGCGTTGATCAGGGTCGTCGAGAAGCGCTCGTATTCGCGGAACTCCGGTTGCACCCGGCTGGAAGCGGAGAGGTAGAGCCTGGGGCAGGCCTGCGACAGCGCTTGGAGTAGCCGGGCCTCGTGGTCGGGGTTGAGGAAGGAGAAAAGGAGGCAGATCGCCACGCTCTCGACCCTGTCGAGCGCTTTGACGGCCTCGACCACCCGCAAAACCTCTGTCTCCGCGAGGGGGTGGACGATCTGACCAGCGGCGCCGATCCGCTCCGCGACCTCCAGCCGGTGCTGGCGCTGGACGAGCGGTGGCGGGGCGTCGGCCTGCAGATCATAGATCAGCGGGCGCACTTGGCGGCCGATCTCCACGAGATCGCGGAAACCCGCCGTTGTGACCATCGCGACCCGGGCACCGCGCCGCTGCAACAGAGCGTTGGTAGCGACGGTTGTGCCATGGGCAAAGCGGTCGATCTCGGCCCCCTCGATGCCTGCCTTGTCCTGCAGCTCGCGCAAGCCGGCGATAATGGCCCGCGACGGATCGTCGGGGGTGGAGGGGCGCTTATGCAGATACGCCCCACCAGTCCGCGCATTGCGCGCCGCAAAATCGGTGAAGGTGCCCCCCACATCGACTCCGATGATCCAGTCAGGCATGCAGTGCCCCCAAATGGCGCGAGAGATTGGTCAGCGGTGCGCGCTAGGGCGGGTCAGTTTCCACAACCGGTATTGAACGACCAAGCAACGCACGACCCGATACCATGACCGAAAAAGACCCCCAAGCTTTGCGAACGGACACAGAGTGGATGAGTGCAGCAGCAATCGCATCCATCGCGTGTTGCGAGATCAGGAGGCCCGGCTCGACCTGCGGCCTGGCGGAGTGCTCGATGAGGCCGCGTTGGCGGAACGGCTCGACGTCTCCCGAACCCTGGTGCGTGAGGCCACTATTCAACTTTTCGCCGAGGGGCGCGTCCTATGCGACAGTCGAAGGGCGAAGGTCGCATCGGTCGACTTTGATGGCATTCTATAGCTGTTCAACGCTTTGTCGATCTCCCGCCGCCTGATCCAACGCCTGGCGGCGCAGCAGCGCACAGACTAGGACCTAGGGGCCATCCGGTTGAGTACAATCGCGATCGAGGAGATCACGGCGAGCGGCGACGGAGTTAATCTGTCCAAGTGTCGCTCAGCGACCTCAGATGCCGATATCGGCGTTCGGATCCGTAGCCCTAGGAAGCGGGTCCGCGGACCCGAGTTCCGCCGCCGACCCTTCACATGCGGTAGTCAGTAGGGCGATGGCGAGCATTGATGGGGAACCATTGACATCTCCGTTGGTTGGGCGCGGCTGGCCAGACATCGCTGCTTTGGCCATGAACCGCCACCCAAGTGTCAACACCTCAGCGTGCGCCGCGACGTTGGCTAAAACGGATAGGCTATCTGCAAACGCCCGCCAAACTCCGTGAAGTCTCGGCCGCCGATGCCGGCGACCCCGCCGGACAGCGAGATCGCCCAGTCAGAGATCTTGAAGTCCATGCCGCCGCCGAACCGGCCGCTAAACGTGTCGCCCAACAAGGCAGCGTCTCCGACGTCGTCGAGCGTACCCTCAATCGCGGCTTCGGCCCAAGGGCGCAGTCGCATGTCGCCGAAAGACAGGGGATAGGTGATGCGCGCCCCGCCGGTTCCGCGGAACAAGGCGCTGCGCTCGTTCTCGATGTCGTTGCCGTTCGAGTCGAAATAAGTGATCTGGCTGTCGAACGCGATTGCAGCGCTGATCCGCGGCTGCACCACCAATGGGCCAACTGCGTGGGACAGGGTGACGCCGACGCCACCGCTCGCTCGGTCCGAGGTCGTGTCACCGGCTGCCGTGCCTTGGTCTATGTCGAGATTGGTTCGCGTGTAAGAGAGGAAGCCGTCGACCAAAACCGCCTCTGATGCAAGCCAACCGCCATAGAAGTTAAAGGTGTAGGACTGGCCATCGAAATCGCCGGGGGTATCCAGGAGGCGGGTCTCAAAGGCGGTGCGGTCGTAGCCAATCGCGAACCCGAGCACGAAGTCATCCGATAGGAGATGGTCTATGCCAGCCAGGGCGCTAAAGCCACGGCCGTCGAAATCCTCGTCGTCGAAGTCATAGAGTGCGCCGCTGGCACCGCCCCAGGCGCTCCAACGCGGAGCAGCCTCCACCTCTGCAGCATCGTCGCCCCAGACCGCGAGCCCATCGGTCAGACGCTGCCGTGTTTGGCCTGTCGTCAAGGTTTGAACCGCAACGACCTGATGAAACACTGCCAAGGTGTCGGTCGCTTCCTGAACCGTAAATGCGCTGTCGAGGACCTGTGCCGATGCGGACGTTGCTGCCAGAGCCAGACACACCGATCCGATGCCGATTAGAACGGCTTGCGCCAGTGTCTTCATATTTTCACCAAGTCTTTTTCTGCCCCTCGTTCCCCTAGCGTTAGCGTCAAAAACTAGGACGTGCCAGACGCATGTGTTCACAATTTAGCGGCAGGTGTTTGCGGATGTTCAGCCGCTATGGAGAATGTGAAGCACGTCGCCGTCCGCAACAGTGTAGCCCCGGCCTTCGGCCCGCATGCGGCCAGCCTCCTTGGCACCGGCTTCGCCGCCATGAGTTATAAAATCATCGTAGGCGATTGTTTCCGCACGGATAAAGCCGCGCTCAAAGTCTGTGTGGATCACCCCGGCCGCTTGGGCCGCGCCGGTGCCTTGCGCGATGGTCCAGGCCCGCGCCTCCTTCGGTCCGACGGTGAAATAGGTGATCAAGCCCAGCAGGTCGTACCCGGCCCGGATCAGGCGGTCGAGGCCCGGTTCGGCCAGGCCCATATCGGCAAGAAACTCGTCGCGCTCTGCATCTTCGAGCTGGGCGACCTCCTCCTCGATCGCGGCGGCGATCACAACCGTCCCGGCTCCTTCGGTAGCGGCCATATCCGCGACGCAGGTTGAAAGCGCGTTGCCAGCCCCGGCCGCGCTCTCCTCGACATTGCAGACATAGAGGACCGGTTTCGCCGTCAAAAGTTGTAGGCTCTGCCAAGCGCGGGTTTGATCCTTAGCGACTTCGACAGTGCGCGCCGGATGCCCGTCGTCCAGCGCCGCCTTCGCCAAGCGCAAGAGCTGATCCTGTAACACGGCATCCTTGTCGCCGCCGCGGATCTTGCGGGCAAGATTGGTCAATCGCCTGTCGATGGACTCGAGGTCAGCCAGCATCAGTTCCGTTTCGATCGTCTGGGCATCGGCAATTGGATCGACACGCCCCTCGACATGGGTGATGTCGTCATCCTCGAAACAGCGGAGGACATGGGCGATGGCGTCCACCTCGCGGATGTTTGCCAGGAACTGATTGCCGAGTCCGTCGCCCTTGGACGCGCCCCTTACCAGCCCGGCAATGTCCACGAAGCCCAGCCGGGCGGGTATCACGTTTTTGGACTGCGCAATATCTGCCAGTTTTGCCAGGCGCGGGTCCGGCACCGATACCTCGCCGACATTCGGCTCGATGGTGCAAAATGGAAAGTTCGCGGCCTGTGCCGCTGCGGTTCGCGTCAACGCGTTAAAGAGAGTGGATTTGCCAACGTTCGGCAGCCCAACGATCCCACATCTGAAACCCATGTTGCCGCCGCTGCTCCGCCCGAGAAAACCGCGGGCGGCGTCGCATTTGGCCGCCGATCCGTCAAGGGGCAGCCGCGTTGCCAGATGCGGCGGGCTCCTCGCTGTCCTGGCCGAAGGCTGTGTCAGCTAGCGCCTCGCCGATAGCGACATGCAGGCTGCGTGGATCGATTGGTTTTTGCACAATGCCGTCGAAGCCCGCCTGGCGGAGCGCTGAGATGTCGGCTGCCAGATCCGCCGTCGCCGCGATCACGGGAAGGTCCGCGGTTCCCGTCTCTCCGGCGCGGATGCCGCGGATCACCGACCAACCATCGCGCCCCGGCATGTGGAGGTCGATAAGCGCCAGATCGAATTGGCCCGCCCTGAGGTTGTCGATGGCTACGAAGCCGTCCTCCGCCTCGACCACCGTCACTCCCAAGGGCTGTAGAAACAACCGCATCACCGCGCGGTTGGTGCCGACATCGTCGGCGATCAAGATCTTTCTGCCAGTGAGGTTAGGCATTGGCCTGCTTGCCGGCGCCGAGACCTCTGCCGAGGGGGATGGCGCGGTGCAGCAGTGGGCCTGGAAGGTAAAGGTAAAGCGCGACCCGGCGCCCGGGATGCTGTCGAGCGAGATGTCGCCGCCCATGCGGCGTGCCAAGCGACGCGCGATGTGAAGGCCGAGCCCGGTGCCGCCGAAACGCTGCGAAATGCTCTGATCGGCTTGGGCAAAGGGTTTGAACAGTCGCTCTTGCGCTACTGCATCGATGCCGATGCCTGTGTCCTCGACCGTCACCACAATTCGGCTCGACGACGCTGTGCCGCGGGTGGTGGCGACCGATTGGTCATCCTCCGCGATCGGCTGCAGCGCCGCGCGTACCCGCACCTCGCCCTTCTCGGTGAATTTGACGGCGTTAGAGACCAGGTTCGACATGCATTGCCGCACGCGCACGGGATCGAAGACCATACGGTCCGGAATGCCCGGGTCGATCCGGGAGTGGAAGCCCAACCCTTTGTCCCTCGCCAACGGGCCGTACAGGCTGGCCACATAGCGCATCGCATCGCCCAAGCTTTCGGGGGACGGGGCGATGCTGAGATCGCCTGCGTCGAGCTTCGAGCGGTCGAGGATATCCGTCAGAAGCGCGTTCAGCGTCTGCCCGGAGTCGACGATGACGTCGGCCTGCTGGCGCTGCCGGTCCTCAAGCTGCGTTGAGCGCAGGTTCTGCGCCATGCCGAGAATGCCGTTGAGCGGCGTTCGCAACTCGTGGCTCATCGTCGCGATGAAGGCGGTCTTGGCTTTCAAGGCGCTCTCGGCCCGGCTGCGCGCAGCGGTCAGGAACCGCTCCCGCGCCCGTTGCTTCATGCGACCCTTGTTCAGGATCGCGCACCATTGGCCGAGCCGCAGTACGGCGATAACAACGACCAGTGTTTGCAGGCCAGCCTGTGCAGTCCAGGCGCGGTCGGAGATGGCGAGTTCATAGGCGCAGGCGCCAATCGCCGTTGTCGCCAAAACAACAAACCATGTTCGCGCTGCGGTCCTGCTATGGTAGAACGTCAGGGCTAGATAGAGTGCCGTGCCGGTTAGGTATGCCCAGCCAAAGAGCCTTGCGAGTGGCGCTGGATCGACCAGGAAGATCAAGGCAATAGCGGCGTGCGCGAGCGTAACCGGCAGCGTCAGCCCGATCGGCCATTCTCCCCACCTCGCTGCGGCCCCGCGGTCTTTCGGGCTTGGATCGGCCGGCCTTCGGTTGCTCGTCACGGCCTCTGCCATCTCGCATGCGACTGCCAGGATGACAATTGTGGCAGCCGCTGCGGGGCCGAGCAGATACCAACCCGTCGCGATCGCTGCCATAGCCAGTACCGCCCGCTCTGGCAGTGACTTGAAACGGGCCTCAGCTATCTCCGCCAATCCGATCGCCAGGCTGCCGCCCGCCGGTTTTTGCGATTGCGCATCGCGCTGCGCGGTGCCCCCGTGCCATCGGATACCGAGCGCGTTTGCAAATCGAAACAGGGCTTGCATCTGTCGGTTCCAGATCTCCATGGGCCGTGATTTGCCCGCGCCGTTCGGCAGCTTTTCGCGCAGGCAGCTTAAGAATGCGGTAAGGACCGTGGTAAACCGCCGATGCTCGGTTTGTTGCTTTCGGCTTAGGCCGGATGTACCGGGCGACCGGGCGGAAAGAGGGACGGGGCAAGGCGACGTGATTGACAAGAGGCTGATCTTCTGCGCGACGCCAGGGCGAAGCGGAACCGCCTTTCTGACACGGCTGCTGGGCCGGGTCCCCGGTATCGCCGCGGCCCATGAGCCAAAGCCCAACTTCGTCGCCGTCGCCCAGGCGGTTCAACAAGACCCGGCACTGGCCGAACGGTTTTGGCGAGAGGAAAAGCTGCCCGCCATCGCCGGCGGGGATGCTTCGGTCTATGCGGAGACGTCGCATCTCGCCTGCAAGGGGTTCCTTGAACCGCTGATGCGTCTCGGCATTCCGTTCGACTTGATCGTACTGCGGCGCCAGCCTCGCGCAGTGGCATGGAGCCTGGTGGAACGCAACTGCGTTCCGGCACGAACCGGACCGGGAATACGCTATCTCCTCGATCCGCGGGACCGGACGGTGATGCCCCTGCCGGGCTGGGAGGGGCTGACGGATTATCAGCTCGCCTTTTGGTACGCGCTGGAGATCGAACGTCGCCAAAGGCGCTATGCGGCTATGGTCGCCCAGTCCGGAGGCGCTGTGGCCACGATCACGAACCGCCAACTCGGTGCATGGTCGCATTTCGTCGCGATGCTGCAGGTTCTGCGGCTGATGCCGGCAGAGCCGCGGGTCTTGCGCAGGTCCCACGGGACACTGAGCGCCACGCATCATAACGCGAACCGTAGGGTCGAGGCGCAACCAGCCGACCTCGGGGTGCAAGAAGCAGAGATTTGGCGGCGTGTCGGGCTCTACGAGCCGCTGCTTCAGGCGGATGTCGAGGCGTTCTACCGGGCGGCCGAGGCGTCTCTATGCGCCGAGAACGACGATCAGCAAGCTCAGGCGTAATCCAGCGGATTCCCTCCCCCCTCGTGGGGGAGGGTTAGGGAAGGGAGGCTAGCTTCAACGATCGTCGTTGGCCCGAGCACTCACCCTTTGCCGAAATGGCGGGCCAAGCGCTGCATCAGGCTCGGCGGGTCGTCCTCCACTTCAGTCTCAGGCGACCGCGGACCGTCCGATCCTGCTGCTTCGCGTTTCTGCCTTTTAGGCTTCGGATTGGCCGCCTGCATCCGCAAGGCTACGGCGTTCAGAAAGCTCGGTCCGTCACCAGCCGCCAGTTTCGGCGCCGCCTCCGCCAGGCCCTCGATCAGCGGCGACAGCCAAGCGTCATCCGCCTTCGCAAAGTCATGCAGCACATAGCCCGACACCAAGTCTTTGCGGCCGGGATGGCCAATGCCGAGCCGGACGCGCCGATGCTCCGACCCCAAATGACTCTCGATCGAACGCAACCCGTTGTGGCCGGCATGGCCACCCCCGTCTTTCACCCGGATCTTGCCGGGTGCCAAGTCCAACTCGTCATGGAAGACCGTTATCTCGGCGAGCGGAACCTTCAGATAACGCGCGGCCTCACCCACGGATTGGCCGGATAGGTTCATGAAGGTCGCCGGCTTCAGCAGCAGGATCTTCTCGCCGGCGATCCGCCCCTCGCTCACCTCACCCTGATACTTCCGCCTCCAAGGCCCGAAGCCGTGGCGCTCGGCGATCGCATCGACCGCCATAAAGCCGATATTGTGCCTTTGCCGTTGATGGCGCGGGCCGGGATTGCCGAGACCAACGAAAAGCTGCATCGCGCCCGCATCCTTTTTGCCGACGCCTAGCGGTCATCCTCAGCCGTTGTGGCTGCGGATCGCGTCAGCCGCATCCTTTGAATAAGCGACGCCAGCTTTGTCGAGCACGCCGTCCAATTCGCCCGACAGGGTCATCTCGGTCACGATATCGCAGCCGCCGATAAACTCGCCTTTGACGTAAAGCTGCGGCGTCGTCGGCCAGTCCGAGAAATCCTTGATCCCCTGGCGCATATCTGGGTTGCCGGGGTCCAGGACATCGACATCCTTGAAGTCGATCTGCATGAAATTCAAAATCTGCGCCACTCGGCTCGAAAACCCGCATTGCGGCATCGACTTGGTGCCTTTCATGAATAGCACCACGTCATTGCCGTCGATGGTCGTCTTGATCTCGGACTGAATGTTGCTCACCGGAACTCTCCGTCTTTCGGTTCGGCGCGGGCTGCTGCCCGGCGCTCAATCGGGCGCGCTGGTCTGCAAAGCCAGCGCATGGAGCGGCGCGTTTGGGCCGCTCAGAATGCTCTCCAATGCCTTGTTCACCAGGCGTTGCTGTTGCACGCGGTTCATGCCGCGAAACTCTTCCGCCACCACATTGGCGGCATAGTGATTGCCATCGCCGGCTAGATCCTGGATCTCCACCTGCGCGCCCGGAAAGGCGTCGCGGATCAGGCGCTCGATCTCGCTGGCGGCTATTGGCATGCGGCGTCCTTTTGGGCTCGGCGGGGGCATCTTGCCCTGCCACCGCGGCTTGTGGTCAATCCCGGATGTAAATCCTGGCCGTGCGGCGCGCAAGCGCGCACTGGCCGCGCGAGCGGGGAAGGGTGCGATGGCGACACTGGGCGAACATCTGGTGAAATGGCTCGAGCTCTATGGCGTCGACACGATCTTCGGCATACCTGGCGTCCATACTGTCGATCTCTATCGTGGGCTGGCGCAGTCGCCGATCCGGCATGTAACGCCGCGGCACGAGCAGGGGGCAGCCTTTATGGCGGATGGCTATGCTCGGGCGAGCGGGCGGGTCGCGGCCTGTTTCTTGATCACCGGTCCCGGCCTGACCAACGCACTGACCCCGATGGCTCAGGCGAAGGCCGACAGCGTGCCGATGTTGGTGGTGAGTGCTGTCAACGCTCGCAAGGATCTGGGGGCGGAGGCCGGCGATCTGCACGAGGTGGCGCGGCAGGGGCTGCTCGGTGCTCACTGCGCAGTGTTCGGACAGACGCTCCATGCGCCGGAGCAGTTGGCGCCGGCACTTGCCCGGGCTTGGGCGGTGTTCGAGGGCGCACGCCCGGGGCCGGTACATCTGGAGATCCCCCGCGATCTGCTCGCCGTCGAGATCGGGCCTTTCCAGGGCACACGCCCCCCTGCGGTGATCCCGCCCGGCCCGGCCGAGCCTGCGGTATCCCAGGCGGCCGCCTGGTTAGCCGAAGCAGAGGCGCCGCTGATCCTCGTGGGCGGCGGGGCCCAAGGCGGGGCTGCAACGGTCCGTGCCCTCGCCGAAAGGCTTGATGCGCCGGTGGTCATGACCACCAACGCCCGCGGGATACTGCCGGGCGATCATCCGCTGTCCGTGCCGGCGAGCCCGTCTTTGCAGGCGGTTCGCAGGCTGTTGGCAACGGCGGACACGGTGTTGGCCTGCGGCACCGAGATAGGATGGACGGATTATCGCGTGTTCTCCGACGATCCGATCACCTATGGGCAGCGGCTGATCCGGGTGGATCTGTCAGCAGAGCAGTTGGCGCGGGGGGCCGTGTCCGATTTGCCGATGGTCGCCGATACAGGTGCTGCGACCGCGGCGATCCTGTCGGCTCTGCCTACTAGCGTGGCAACCGGCGGAGCGGTTCGGGCAAAAGCAGCACGGGAGGGCGTGTGGCAGGAGCAGTCAGAGGTTTATAGGGCGTGTATTCGCGTGCTCGATCTGATCCGCGATGCACTGCCAGGCGCACCGATCATCGGTGACTCGACCCAGGCCATCTACGCCGGCAATCTCGCCTATGCAGCGCCGGCGCCGCGGCAGTGGTTCAATGCGGCGACCGGGTACGGTGCCCTCGGCTACGGCCTGCCGGCGGCGATCGGGGCGGCCCGCGCCCTGCCGGGGCGACCGGTGATCTGCCTCGCCGGCGATGGCGGGGTGCAGTTTACTCTGGCGGATCTCGGCACCGCGGTTGAGGAGCGTTTGCCGGTCATCTTGATCGTTTGGAACAACAGCGGATACGGCGAAATCAAGCGAGCGATGATCGCGGGTAGGGTAAAGCCGGTCGGCGTCGATTTGCACACCCCCGACTTCGTCGCACTTGGTGCCGCGTATGGCGTGGAAGCCGCTCGGATAGAGCGACTCGATGCCTTGGCGCCCGCGCTCGAAGGAGCGGCCCGCCGGGACGGGCCAAGCTTGCTCGAGATCGACGAAGAGCTCGCGCTCAGCGCGCGGTGACCGGGGTGCTGCCGAAAACGCTACGAAGCTTTGCGACCATCCAGGGTACCGATGCGGTGGCGGTGATCGTCATCCAAACAGTGCCAAGCACCGCGAGCACCTGGAGGCCCGTGAAGAGGATGTCTGACCACAGATAGACGTCCTGGGTGTGAGGGCCCACAAGCTGGGTTTTCAGCGCCATGGCGATCAGGAAGAGCACCATGCAAAGGCTCCAGAACATGTATTCGACGGCGGTGGTAACAAGCGACACGACGAACCTCACTTAAGGAGATGACCAACTGCGCCCTGTGGTACCGAGCAAGTGTGTTCAGAAGGTGAACGTCTTGGGGATGAACAGCGGCGCTTCTGAGAAAGTTTCGGTTAACTGGCAGACCTAGCGTCATTCCACCCGCATGCGCGCCACCATTTCTCCCGTGTTGCGAGAAAGGCCGTCCGTCTCTGCAATCCGCGCGAGTTCCCCTTGAATCGCCTGCTGCCGCGCTGGGTCGTAGCGGCGCCAGCTTTCGAAGCAGCCAGTGAGCCGTGCGGCCGTTTGCGGGTTGAGCTTGTCGAGTTTGATGAGCCAGTCGGCGACGAAGCGGTATCCGGACCCGTCGGCGGTATGGAATTGCGACGGGTTGCCCATGGCGAAGGCGCCGACCAGGGACCGAAAGCGGTTCGGGGTTTTCCAGTCGAAAGCCGCGTGGGCGGTCAGGCCCTCTATCTTGGCGAGCGTGCCGGGCAGGGGTGCCGTCGCTTGGACTGCGAACCACTTGTCCACCACCAGCGGATCAGCCTGCCACCGGTCGTAGAAGCGCGACAGCGCATCGGGTGCCGCGGAGGCGTCATGGTAAACCAGAGCGGCGAGGCCGGCCATGCTATCGGTCATATTGTCGGCCCCGGTAAACTGCCGCTCGGCGAGGTCCTGAGCCTCCGCAGTCCCTGTATTGATGAGGAGCCCGAGACAGCCGTTGCGGAGCGACCGGCGGCCCGCCGCCGCAGCATCGGGAGAGTACGGACCCGCGACCGCCATGGCCCGGTAGATCTCTTCGGCGACGGGCGCTAGGGCGGTGCCGAGCACGCGCGCCATCTCCCGCAGCGTCCCGCGGATGCGGGCGGGGTCTGCGGGGGTGCCATGGGCAAAGACCTCTGCCGCGATCTCGTCGTCGCCCGGGAGGGCAAGGGTCAACGCGCGGAACGCAGGGTCGAGGCTGTCATCGCGGAGGAGGTGCCCGACAGCATCGGTCCACAGCGCCGGGATCGGGTCACCATCGAGCGCACGCAGGGTCACGGAGATCGCGAGCCGTCGCCCGGCCTCCCACCGATTGAAGGGATCGGTGTCGTGGGCCAGCAGGAAGGCGCGTTCGGCGTCGTCGACTTCGCGGTCGAGGATCACTGGCGCCGAGAAGCCGCGGAGCAGGGACAAGTGGAGCGGTGGCATGGCTTCCCCCCTCCCAAACCCTCCTCCACTAGTGGGGAGGGCTTTCCCGTTCCAGGCCCCGGTCGCGCGGTCGAATTCGAAGGCCTGCGTTTCTCCCGACAGCGTGAGAACTTCGGTAGCTGAAACTTCTCGGCCCTGGTCGTCGAGCACGCCGACCGAGACCGGGATCACCTGCGGGGCCTTCTCCGCTTTGCCGGGGGTCGGCGGCGTGTTTTGGCTGAGGGTCAGCGTGAGGGTCTCGCCGTCCCAGTCCTCCTGCGCCGTTAGGCGCGGCGTGCCCGCCTGGCTCCACCACCGGGCAAACTGCGTAAGGTCTTGGTCGGTCGCATCCTCGAAGCATTGGCGAAACTGCTCGATGGTGCAGGCCTGCCCGTCATGACGCCTGAAATAAAGATCCAGCGCCTTCCGGTACCCCTCGGCGCCGACGAGTGTGCGGAGCATTCGGATCACCTCGGCGCCCTTCTCGTAGACGGTCGCCGTGTAGAAGTTGTTGATCTCGACATAGCTCTCCGGCCGCACCGGATGGGCGAGGGGTCCCTGATCCTCTGGGAACTGGCTCGCTCGCAGCCGGCGTACCTGCTGGATCCGCCCGACGGCCGCGGAGCGCATGTCCTCGGAAAAAACCTGGTCGCGGAAGACGGTCAGCCCCTCCTTCAGGCAGAGCTGGAACCAGTCGCGGCAGGTGATGCGGTTGCCGGTCCAGTTGTGGAAGTACTCATGGGCAACGATGGCCTCGATGTTCGCGTAGTCGGCGTCGGTCGCGGTCTCTGGGCTCGCCAAGACGAATTTGGCATTGAAGATGTTGAGGCCCTTGTTCTCCATCGCACCCATGTTGAAATCGTCCACGGCGACGATCTGGAAGACATCGAGGTCGTATTCCCGGCCGTGGGTCTCCTCGTCCCAGCGCATGGAGCGGATCAGCGCATCCATCGCATAGGCACAGCGGGTCTCGTCGCCTGGGCGCACCCAGATGGCAAGATCTACGCTGCGCCCAGAAGCGGTGGTGAACCGGTCGCGCTGTGCCACCAGGTCGCCGGCGACCAGGGCGAAGAGATAGGCGGGCTTCGGCCAGGGATCGTCCCATTCGGCGAAGTGGCGGCCATCGGCCAGATCGCTCGTCGCCCCCGGATTACCGTTGGAGAGCACGATCGGCACGGCTTTGTCGGCCTCGATCCGCACGCGGAATGGCGCCATAACGTCCGGGCGGTCTGGATAATAGGTGATCTTGCGGAACCCCTCCGCCTCGCATTGCGTGCAGTACATGCCCTTGGAGAGGTAGAGCCCCTCGAGCTCGGTGTTGGCCTTGGGGTCGATCTCGGTCTCGCAGGTCCAGGTAAAGCTGTCCCGGGGCAGGGCATCGGCACTGACCGTCAGCCCCTCCAGCGTCGTCTCCATCGCAGTTTCGGGTACCGGGACGCCATCGATGGCGGCGGAGACCAGCGCCAGCCTGCGCCCGTCGAGCCGTAGCGGGCCGAACGGTCGCTCCGGATTGCGGCGAAACACGATCTGGGCGCGCACCCGGGTCGCCGTCTCGGCCAGATCGAAGGTCAGGTGCACCTGGTCTACAAGCCAGTCCGGCGGTGTGTAATCGGCCAGGCGCACGGGTTCGGGCGGGGTCGGCTGAGTGTCGGGGCGCATGGCTTTCCTCCGGTGGCAATCCGCCGTGTTTAGGCGATGGCACGCGCCCTTCCTAGGGGGAGCGCGATCCGTTAGACCAGGCCCCAGGCGGGTCGCGATCCGAGGAGTGTGAGGCGATGGCACGGGCCGGGTCGGCAGGCGGGAAGGCGCAGTCCCGGGGAGCGGGCAAGGCGCGCGGCCAAAGCGAAGCAAAGCGCGCAGCGGAGCAGAGTGCTGGCTGGGTCTGGGCGGCGGTGGCCGTTATCCTGGGTGCCATGGCCCTGCGATTGGGGGTCAACTCGCTTGCCCTGGTGCCGATCCATTTTGATGAGGCACAGTACTGGGCTTATGGGCAAGAGCTCGCCTGGGGTTACTACTCCAAACCGCCGCTCGTCGGCGGTGTGATCCGCGTGGCGACGGAGATCGGCGGCGACACCACGGTGGCGATGCGGGTGCCGGCGCCGGTGTGCCATGCGCTGACCGCGGGACTCCTGTTCCTCCTGGGCCGTGGGCTCTTCGATGCGCGCACCGGGTTTTGGGCGGCTGCGGCCTACACCGCGGCGCCGGGGGTGACGGCGTCCTCGATGATCGTGTCGACCGATCCGGTGATGATGGTGGCCTGGGCCGGTGGGCTCTATGCCTGGGTCCGTGCGGCGGAGACGGGCGATCGGCGCTGGTGGGCCGCAATGGGGGTCGCCATCGGCCTCGGCTTTCTGGCGAAATACACGATCCTCGCCTTTGCCGCCGGCGCGCTCGGCTATGCTTTGTTCTCGGCCCGCAGCCGGGGGCTCACCGGACCGGCCATCGCCGTCTTAGCTGCGGCCCTGGTGGCGGCGCCGAACCTTCTGTGGAACGCTGCCAACGATTTCGCGACTTTGACCCATGTGGCCGAAGACGCCGACCCTGGCACCGGCTATTTCCGGCTCGACAAATTCGCCGAGTTTATCGGCGCCCAGTTTGGCGTGATCGGACCCGTGGTATTCGCGGCCATGGGGGTGGCGCTGTGGTATTGGCGGGATTGGGTCGGGGACTGGCGGATGCGCCTCCTCGCCTGGCAAGCCTTCGCGCTTCTGGGCGCGATGATCGGGCTGGCGGTGGTCACGCGGGCACAACCCAATTGGGCCGCCCCCGCCTATCTCGCCGGAACGCTCTTCGCTGTGCGCTGGATGCTGATGGCGGATTGGCGGCGCGGCCTTCGCCTTCAACTCGGTTTTGGTGCCGCAGCGGCGGTCGCGATCTGGGGCCTCGCCTGGGCCTATGGCAGCCACGCGTTGGCGCTGCCGCGCGGTCCGGATCCCTTCAAAAAGATGCGCCTATCCGAGCCCTTCTGCGAGTTGGCGCTCGGTGCTATGGCCGAGGAAGGGGTGGCGGCCCTCCTCTCCAACGACCGCAGGCGCCTGTCGGAATGCATGTTCCTGGGCGGGCTGGGCTGGGACGAGATCGCGGTGTGGAACCCCGATGGTCTCGCCGACAACCACCACGAGCTGGTCTCCGCATTGCGGCCCGGCGACCGGCGGCCGATGCTGCTCGCTGTGCTGGCGGGGGCCGACGCGATGACTCGGGCGTTCGAGCAGGCGCGTCCCATCGACGAGGGCCGGTTCCGGACCCACGCCGATCGGGATTTTCCCTATGCGCTATGGGTCGTTGAGGGGTTCCGAGGCTATGATCACCGACCTTGAGGGAGGCGGCTCGATGGACGTGCAGCAGACAGCCTTACGCTCCCGCTTCGATGCGATCCGTGCTGCCAGCCGGGCCGAGCCCTATCCCGATGCGGATCTGCGCCGCGACCGTTTGAGCCGCCTGATCGCCATGACCGAGACTGCGGAGCCCCGGATCGTCGAGGCGATTGCCGCCGACTTTGACGGTCGCCCGACCACCGAGACCCAGCTTGCCGAGACGCTGTTCGTCGTCGCTGCAGCCCGCCACGCCAAGCGAAGGGTGCGCCGCTGGATGCGGAAACGCCGGCAGCCGACTGCCCTCCAGTTTTGGCCTTATCGGAATCACGTGCATCCCCAGCCGCTCGGTGTCGTCGGGATCATGGCCCCTTGGAATTACCCCTATCACCTGGCCATGGCGTCCCTCGTCGGCGCGCTCGCCGCCGGGAACAGGGCGATGATCAAACCGGCAGAGGCGACGCCCGCGACGTCGGCCCTAATCGCGGAGTTGGTGGCCAAACACTTTGCGCCCGACGAAGTGACGGTGGTCGAGGGTGGGCCTGACGTTGCTCAGGCCTTTGCGGCGTTGCCCTTTGACCATCTGGTCTTCACCGGCTCAACCCGCATCGGCCGCCTGGTGGCGGAGGCAGCCGCGACGAACCTTACCCCGGTGACGCTGGAGCTTGGCGGGAAGTCGCCGGCGATCCTTGACCGGAGCTGCGATCTGGAGGCGACGGCCCGGCATATCGCCTTCGGCAAATGGTTCAATGCGGGCCAGACCTGCGTGGCGCCCGACTATGTTCTGGTGAACGCGCAGATCCTAGAGGGGACGCTCTATCAAATCGGGGTGGCCGCCAAGCAAATGTACGGGGAGGCTGCGGCGTCTCCGGACTATGCGTCGCTGATCTCCGACACTCAGGCTGCGCGGCTAGCGGGTCTGCTCGCAGAGGCCGAGGCAGCCGGATGCCGGATCGAGCGGCCCTGTGGCCCTGGCGAAGGCAAGCGTTTCGCGCCCGCCATCGTGGTCGATCCGCCTGCGGACAGCGCCCTGATGCGGGAGGAGATTTTTGGGCCGATTTTGCCGCTGGTCCCATGTCAGGATGTCGATGAGGCTCTGGCCCACGTTGCGGCGGGCGAGCGACCTCTGGCGCTCTATTGGTTCGGCGAGGACGCGATGACCGAGCGCCAAGTGCTGCAGGAGAGCTGGGCCGGCGGCATGACCGTGAATGCCTGCATGATTCAGTTGGCGCAGGAGGAGATGCCTTTCGGCGGCGTTGGCGCATCCGGCCAGGGGCACTATCACGGGCAATGGGGCTTCGATCGGTTCTCGCAGCTGAAGCCGGTGACCCGCCGTGGCTGGGGCCCGGACGGCGCGGCCTACCTGATGCCCCCGTATGGCAAGACGGCGCGCCGCCTGATGCGGGCGCTAAGGTGGTTGAGTTGACAACGAAACTATCAGGCGGCAGCGCCCGCCAATGCGTCGGCGCCGGATAGCACCCGCGACCCCGATGGCGCCTACGGCTGTCTTACCACCAACCGGTTGGCCGCAATCTGAAACCGGGACAAGAACGTTGGCTTCTCGAACTAAGCGTGGCACCTGCCATCCTCAGGACCGCTAGGAGAAGACAGTACGAAAACGTTGCGCTGTCGGAGCGCTGCTGCGCAATGGCGATGTTGGAGCAAGGATTGGCGAGTACGGAGATCGCCGGTCGTCTTGGGCGCCCCCGTTCGACGGTCCATCGTCAACAGGAGAAGAGCTCGAACGCTGATGGTTTTCGCCCGGATGGGGCAGATCGCCTGGCGTGGTACCGCTCGCTGCGCGACAGCGGGATCGGGCGCCCGACCCGCGTTCCGAGCCCTGTCCTACACCAATTGGCTATGGGTTGGTCACCGGAGCAGAGCGTAGAACGGATGGAATTGGAAGGATTGGCATACAGCACCCGTGTCGGATTCATCGACCGACAGGTCGACAGTCCTGAGAGGCGGCGTGCATGACGGCCCCGCTAACTCTCACAACCAAAACTTCGCGGCAGCCAACGCAGGAGCAACGGCTGGCGCAAGCCATCCATCCGGGACGAGGCATCGGTGCATCAGGGGCCGACAAAGGCGCAGTTGCGCGCTGAATTCGGGCACCCGGAGAGCGATCTGATGCATTTCCGCCGACGGCGCCACATTCTCCTGGCGCTTCAGGAACGGACAACGCGGCTGACATCGGGACCGCGTCCGTCGGGCTTTCCTGCCACTGGCAGGCCGGCTTTTCGCGCCTTGCTCTCAATAAGGACGCCACGCTTCAAGCCAGCACCCTCGTCGTTGAACTAGGCGCACTGCCTGCCAACGCGCGCCGAACGATCACCGATGACAGTGGTGGTGCATTCGCGGCCCATGAGACGGCCACCGAGAACACCGGCATGCGCACCGTGATTTGTGAACCTCAAAGTCCGTGGCAACGCGGTGGTATCGAGAATTCCAACGGCCTGATCCGCCGCGATCTGCCCAGCCGAAACAGCTTTCCGGGTTACACCGACGATGACGTCGCTGCCGTGATCTGGAACCTCAACTCGACGCCGCGCAGGGGACTCGGAGTGCGAACGCCCATCGAGGCCCTCGCCGCCGAACGCAGTGTCGCACTTCACATCTGCATCCAGCAGCTGCCACTTCTGGCTTAAGGTCCGTCGCGCATCCAAGGCGCCGGGCGCTTTTCGAAAAAGGCGGCGATCCCCTCCGTGGCCTCAGCCGTCTCCCACCGGTCGGCGAGCGCCTGGATCGACCTTTCGATGGCCGCGTCGTCGGCTGTCGGCGCAAGATCCGCGAGCAAGCGCTTCGCATCGGCTGTCGCCCCTGGCGCAGCGGTCAGATAAGGCGCGACGGCCGCCTCCACCGTGTCGTCTAGGGCATCTTCCGCAACCACGTCTCCCAGGAGGCCGAGATCCCGTGCCACCTCCGCCCCGAAGAGATGCGGCGACGCGAAGACGCGCCTGGACCGCGCAGCGCCGAGCCTGGCGACCACATAAGGCCCGATGGTCGCCGGGATCAGCCCCAGCCGCGTCTCGGTCAGCCCAAAGCGCGCGGTATCCACCGCAATCGCATGGTCGGTGACCGAGATCAGCCCCACGCCGCCCCCAAAAGCCTGGCCGTTGATCCGCCCGATCAGAGGCTTCGGCATCCGGTCGAGCGCCCGGAGCATCTCGGCGAGTTTTCGGGCCTCAGAGATCCGCTGGGCCCGGTCCGCGTCCATCTGCGCCCGCATCCAGCCGAGATCGCCGCCCGCGCAAAAGCTGCGCCCGGCGCCGGTCAGGACCACTGCTCGAACCTCAGGGTCGGCGGCCAAGGTGCCCGCTGCCTCGGTGACTTCTGCGATCATCCGCGCGTCGAGGGCGTTGTGCTTTTCCCCCCGCGAAAGCGTCAGCAACGCGACCCCGCGCGGGTCGATCCCGACCGCGATGCTCTCAAACCCCATGGCAAGCGCCCCGCAGCGCATGGGCGATCGCCTCGGCCCGCGCCAAGGCGGTGCGCTCGATGCCGGTCGCCAGCCCCTGGGCCGCGCACCAATCGACCAGCGCGCTGGTTGCCAGATTGCCCTTCGCGCCTGGCGCGAAGGGGCAGCCGCCAAGCCCGCCGACAGAGGCATCGAAGGCCGTGAGCCCCCGCTCGACGCTCACCGCGACGCTCTCCAACGCTCGGCCATTGGTGTCGTGGTAGTGCCCGGCGAGCCGTTCGGCGGGCGCAGCATCCAGGGCAACGTCAAGCATGGCGCCGATGCTCTCGGGTGTCCCGTGGCCCAGCGTGTCGCCGAGGCTGATCTGCCGGCAGCCAAGCGCCAGCAGCGCCTCGACCACCGAGGCGACGGCCCCGGGCGCGACCGGCCCCTCGTAGGGACAGACCACGGCGCAGGAGACATAGCCCCGCACTGGGGTCCCGTCCTCGGCTGCCGCCTCGCAAAGCGGCACGAAGCGGGCGAGGCTCTCGGCGATCGAGGCGTTGATATTGTGCTTGCTAAAGGTCTCGGAGGCGGCGGCGAAGATCGCAACCTCCCCCGCACCCGCCGACCGGGCGGCGGCATAGCCCTTTTCATTCGGGGTCAGGGCCGAATAGATCGTCCCGCGCCTGTGGGCGATGGCAGCCATGACTGCGGCGCCATCGGCCATTTGCGGCACCCATTTGGGCGAGACGAAACTCGCCGCCTCGATCCGGGGAAACCCGCAGGCGGAGAGCGCATCGATCAGTGCTACCTTTTGCGCGGTCGGGATCGGATGCGGCTCGTTCTGCAACCCGTCCCGGGCGCCGACCTCGGTGATCTCGATCCGGGTCATGTCGAGCGCCGCCGCGGCCCGAGGCTTGGGGGCCTCCTTGACGGTTCGACTGGTCCCATCGTTCTGGTGGGTGGGCGGGGCCTCGGGCCGCGGCGACGAGACCGTTTCACGCAACCTCCTCGGGACGCAGCGTGATCAGCACCAGACCTTCGGCAACTTGGCCGCCTGCAGACGCGGCCACCGTCGCCACCACACCGTCCCGCGGCGCCCGCAAGATATGCTCCATCTTCATCGCCTCCATCACCGCCAAGGGCTGCCCCTCCACGACATTCTCGCCCGCTGCGACCAGGACAGACTGCACCATACCGGGCAAAGGGCTGCAGATTTCGTCGCTTCCCAGGCCCGCTGTCTGGGTAATGATCAGGGGGTCACGGATCTCGAACCGGTGGCGCGTTCCAGCGCGCAGCAGGGTAATGGCCGCATCCTCCGGCAGGATCGTCATGGACAGCGTCTGGTCCCCGGACCTGATCCGGTGGCTGCCGTCTCTGGCTGAGAGGATCGAAAACAGCGCCGCCCCAGACGCACTCTCGCAGACATAGCCATCGCCATCCATGCTGACGGAGACCGGCAACAGGCGCTCGCCGAAGGCAAGCGTCAGATGCGTCGCCGCGGTGCCCCAAGCCCGCCACCCGGCCAAGGGGGCGGGCGTCATCAGCCCTGCGGCTGCCACCGCTGCCACGCCAACATCGAGCGCTGAAGGCCCGGCCGTGGCGATCAAGGCTGCGTGCTGGCGTGCCACCAATCCCGTATCGACCCGCCCGGCCAGCATGTCCGGATCCCGCACAAGCTGTGCGAGATAGGCGATGTTCGTCACCAAAGGCGCAACATCGGTGGCATCGAGCGCCTTGCCCAATCGCCCGAACGCCGCCTCGCGCGATGGACCATGGGCCACCAGCTTCGCAATCATCGGATCGTAATGGGGCGAGATCGCATCCCCCTCCGCTACGCCCGCATCAATCCTCACAGTGTCTGGCAGGCGCAGCCGCTCGATGCGCCCGGTCTGGGGGACAAAGTCCCGGGCCGGATCCTCCGCATAGATCCGCGCCTCGACCGCATGGCCGGAGAGCGCGATCTCCCCTTGCAAAAGCGGCAGCCGCTCCCCCGCCGCGACCCGTAGTTGCCACTCCACCAGATCGAGGCCCGTGACGGTCTCTGTCACCGGATGCTCGACTTGCAGGCGGGTGTTCATCTCCATGAAGTAGAAGCCATCGGGGGTCATCCGTGCGCCGTCGACAATGAATTCGACGGTGCCGGCACCCTGATAGCCCACAACTTCAGCCGCCTTTGTGGCGGCCCCGGTCATCGCCACCCGCAGCGCATGGGTCATGCCGGGGGCGGGCGCTTCCTCGATCACCTTCTGGTGCCGCCGCTGCGCCGAGCAGTCCCGTTCGAACAGATGCACGATGTTGCCATGGCGGTCGCCGAACACCTGCACCTCGATATGCCGCGGGTTCAGGATGAATTTCTCGACCAGCACATGCCGGTTTGCGAAGGCGCGCTCTGCCTCCGATTGCGCCCGCGTCAAAGCGTCGGCGAAGTCCGCCGCATGGTCGACCCGGCGCATTCCCTTGCCACCGCCACCGGCCGAGGCCTTGATCAGAACCGGATAGCCGATCTCGGCTGCCTTCTCGGCGAGAAAGACCGGATCCTGTTCGGCGCCGTGATATCCCGGGGTGACGGGTACCGCCGCCGCCTCCATAAGGCGTTTGGCCGCATCCTTCAGCCCCATGGCACGGATCGCCGAGGCGGGCGGTCCGATCCAGGTGAGGCCTGCCGCCGTCACCGCCTCTGCGAACTCCGGGTTCTCCGAAAGAAAACCATAGCCTGGATGCACCGCTTCCGCGCCGGTAGCGAGCGCGGCCTCAACAATCCGGTCGCTGCGCAGATAGCTCTCAGCAGCCGGGGCAGGGCCGATCTCTACCGCCTCATCCGAGGCCATCACATGTGGGCAGGCGCGATCCGCCTGGGAGTAGACGGCAACGGTTGCGATCCCCAGGCGCCGCGCCGTCTGAGCGATGCGGCAGGCGATCTCGCCCCGGTTTGCAATGAGGATTCTGCCAAACATTGCGCTCCCTTAGCGCGCATCGCGCTGCCGATAAAGACGGCAACGGCTGCGCGGTTGGCGCGGTTCCGCTTCCCGATTTGTTGCTGGGGCGCTGGTTGGGTGTCGCTGCGCTCTGAGCCGGCGACGAAGGCGTCGACTTCGGCACGATCGTTGGCTCTCCTTTCAACGCTCAGCAATGGCCCCCGCGGCCCAAGGCCAACCCACCCCACCGAGATCTGTGCCAAGCCGCTATGGCCGGGCCGCCCCCATGCCTCGGGCCGCGGGGGCGGACGTCAAGCTCGGCGTGAAACTGCCTATTCGGAGCACTGGCCGCGGGCCGAGCTTGTGTGCCTCCTTGACGGTTTTGCCGGGCGCAGGCCTTGGTAGGGTGGGTGGGGCTCGGCCCGCGGTCAGCGATGGCACTCAGAACGGGCTGTCCGCTGGATATTGCACGATCACATCCTTCGAGGAGCGGACGACAGCCGGCAAATCGCCAATGCCAAGCTCCTCCGAGAAGCGGTGTTCCTCGGTCATCTCGGCGTCCTGAAGCGTCACGGCAAGCTGCAGCACACCCAGGCTGCCGCGCCGCTCTAAGCAAAGGTGCAACACCGTCTCCCGCGTATCGAAGTTGAGCTCCTGAACCTGACCCTCCGCGAGCGCTTCCAGATCCGCAGTTCAGCGGACTAACTCATCGGCCCGCAGAAAAGGACCGGTTACTTCAACGGTATTGAAGGCGCTGCGATACTTCATCGAGATCAGCAGCCATTGCGCATCATCTTTGCAGGTCAGTTCGTCGAATTCCCAACCATACACCGCAACGGTCAAGCGCCCGATCTGAAACCCGAAGTCTTTCATCGTCGTCAAGCCTTAGAGCGCTTTCCGACCCGATTGCATCGGTTCTCGCGCTCTAAGGTATTGTTTTGACGCATTTTCGCGACGCCAATCTGACTCAGATTGGCTGGAGAGTGCTCTAAACATGGAAACCATCGGGAAGACCAGGCACGGGCGTTTCACCTCTGCGACAATGTGGCAACGTTATCGACCCGCCGGAGATGATCCCAAACGCAATAGTCAATTGGTGCAGGCCAGGTCGCAGTCCGCAAAAGGGCAGGCGAGGAACCATGGATCCCACACCCGTCTAACGACACGAGTGGGCGCTGGCTTGCCCCCATCTCGGCCTTCAAGATCGTTGTCAGATCAGCGCTCGATGCGCGCGTCATCGGGGCTAGCGGCCGCCCGGCGCCCAATTTGAGGGCGTGCAGCAGCCGGTGCCGTCGGCCGCACGGCAGCAATGCGCCTTTCTCTCCAACCTGTTCGGCCAACCACCTCTGTACCACTGCGCAGGAACAGGTCGACCAAGTTCGGCGCCGTCTCAACCGCGCCGTTAGGCGCAGTGGAGCAGATGGAGAGCGCGAGGCACAGTCTTCACATCCGGAAGACGCCGAAGCGGGTTTCCCCAATGGGCGAAGCGAGGGACGCGCGCAGGCTGAGCGCCAGCGCCTCCCGCGTGCGGCGGGGGTCGAGGATCCCATCGTCCCAAAGCCGTGCGGAGGCGTAAAGGGGATGCGACTGCGACTCGAACTGCTCCAGGATCGGGCGCTTGAACGCTGCCTCCTCCGCCGCCGACCAGGTGCCACCCTGCCGCTCGATCCCGTCCCGGCGGATCGTCGCCAGAACACCCGCCGCCTGGAAACCGCCCATTACAGAGATGCGGCTGTTCGGCCAGCTCCACAGGAACCGGGGGCTATAGGCCCTCCCGCACATCCCGTAGTTCCCCGCCCCAAAGCTGCCGCCGATGATCAGCGTGATCTTCGGCACCTCGGCGCAGGCGACCGCGGTTACCAGTTTCGCGCCGTGCCGGGCGATGCCCTCATTCTCGTATTTCCGCCCGACCATGAACCCAGTGATGTTCTGCAGGAACAGAAGCGGGACCTTCCGCTGGCAGCAAAGCTCGACGAAATGGGCGCCCTTCTGCGCGCTCTCGGAGTAAAGGATGCCATTGTTCGCGACGATCCCAATCGGCTGACCCATGATCTCTGCAAAGCCGCAGACCAGGGTCTCGCCAAACCGGGCCTTAAAGGGATCGAGGCGGGAGCCATCGACCAGCCGGGCGATTACCTCGCCCACGTCGTAGGGGGTTCGGGTGTCGGGCGGCAGAATACCGAGCAGTTCGTTTGGGTCATAGGCCGGAGCTTCCCCCGCCAAGACCGGCGCCTCGGCCGGGCCCAGATTGGCGACCGCCCGCCGCGCCAGCGCCAGGGCGTGCGCATCGTCCTCGGCCAAATGGTCGGCCACGCCAGAGAGGCGGGTGTGCACATCGCCGCCGCCCAATTCCTCGGCCGATACCTCCTCCCCGGTGGCCGCCTTCACCAGCGGCGGGCCGGCGAGGAAGATGGTCCCCTGGTCGCGCACGATGATCGCCTCGTCCGACATCGCCGGTACATAGGCGCCGCCGGCAGTGCAGGAGCCCATGACCACTGCGACCTGCGCGATCCCCTGGGCCGACATCCGCGCCTGGTTGAAGAAGATGCGCCCGAAATGGTCACGGTCCGGGAACACCTCGTCCTGGCGGGGCAAATTCGCGCCGCCACTATCGACCAGATAGACGCAGGGCAGGCGGTTCTGCTCGGCGATTTCCTGGGCGCGGAGGTGCTTCTTTACCGTCATCGGGAAATAGCTGCCGCCCTTCACCGTCGCATCATTGGCCACCACCATCACGTCGCGTCCCTGCACCCGGCCGATCCCCGCGATCGCGCCCGCGGCGGGGGCGTCGCCGTCGTACATGCCGTGGGCTGCGAAGAGACCGATCTCCAGAAACGGCGAGCCGGGGTCGATGAGACGCTCCACCCGCTCTCGCGGGGGCAGCTTGCCGCGGTCGGTATGCCGTTTCAGTGCTGCCGGTCCGCCGCCCGCCATGGCCCAGTCCGCAGCGTTTCGGACCGTGGCGAGGGCCTCCTCCATTGCCTGGCGGTTCTCGGCAAAACGGGGACTGGCGGTTTGGATCTGCGAGGCGATCTTGCTCACTGGGAGCGGCCTTCGAGGCCGGCCAAATGATCGGCGCGCTGGATCGAGTTAATCATCTCGCAGCGGAGGATAGCAGCGGCGGTCTCAGCCTCGCCCACTTCCTGCATCATTTGCGCGACCTTGTCGCGTGGGCGGCAGCGGGCCGAGCGCATGGCAAGCCACCGTGCAGCGGAGGCGCTGTCGCCCGCCGGGTGGCCTTGGTCTTGCAACGCCTTGGTTTGCAGGCCGACCTCATCCTCCCATGCCGCTGCTGCGTCCGAGAGGCAGCCGAGCCAAGCGCCGTCGCCCTCTGCCTCCCGCGCAGCCAGGCAAGGCGCAGACACCCGCTCCAGGCAGGCATTCAACGCCCCACCGCCCGCCGCAGCGCCCCGGCATCCGTCCCAGCCAGGCGGCTTGGCGCTCGCATCGTCGGCAAGGATAGCCGCAATCAGAACAACCAATGCGCGTTTCATATGTGCCTCTTCCACCCCTTTTGTGCCGCCGGGACGGGCCCGTGCCCAAACTCTTGGCAGCGCGCGCAGCGTGCCCCAACCAACGCTCCGTTACCAGGAGCGATCCGATGCTTCTCCTGCGCATGATCCCCGCGCCGTTTGGGCGGCCCAACCCGGTCTGACCGCCGCTCAAAGGCAGCCCTGTTCCATGTGCAGAAAAGACTGAGAAGGTGCAGGCACGTCTTCGCTTCTATGCTGTGTTGCATGTTCGGTTCGTCTTGAACCAGCCCCGCCATCCTTGAGGCTCAGATGAAAATCTCATCTAAAGCTCTGAAATATTGGCCTTCTCCGCGATGTCCGGGCGTTGTGGGCTGGGATTCTCCACCTTTTCATGGCTTACGGAGCATATCCGGTCATGTGCACAGCGCCGGGTTTGCCGGGGGCCGTTTCGTTTGAGCCCGTATGTCGCCCGACCAGCCTCATCCGATTGGTCCGGGTTGAGTATTCGTGCATTGGCGGCCCCGGGGCGACGTTGATGACGGCTTCTGGTGCAGGCGGACGGCAGCCGAGGGCGCTATGGGGGCGTTTGGTATTGTCTTGGCCGCGTCAATTCTCGATATCGATCTCGGCTTGTCTGAGCGCGTGAAAGATCTCCCCGTTGAGGCGTTCGGTCTTAGGTAGCAAATGCACGAAGCGATTGACCGATGATCGAACAATATTTGGACACTCCCAGCTGAGAAGGGTGGCATGGCGCCGCATTTTCTCCATTCGGCAGCGGCGCGGCCCCTGTCTCTAAAGTCGATCTTTTCGGAGCGAGAGGAGGCGGCCTAAGATCGTCTCCGTCGGCTGCGCTGGCCCGAGACAGATCGGCGGCCAGTTTGCCCGACCTGCGGCTGCGTCGTCATCTGCGACCGGACCACAAGGCGTCGGTTCGAGTGCGCGGCGTGCCATCGTCAGTTCAGCGTGACGTCTGGCACCATCGCGGCCTGCGCGACGGCTCATAACAGGGCCCGCCGATTGCAAGGGATTGGGCATGACGTCCGCCGGATCTCCCCCGACCATGTGAAGCCCTATGTTCGCAGGGGCGCTAAGAGCGACGGTGTAGCGTAACCGTGGCCCCAGTGGGGCCGCGTAAGCACGCGGAACAATGCGGCCGCGATCTGCGAGGCGGTCACACGCCCTCACATGCGGTTCGTGCCGATAAAGACCGAAGAGTGAGACCGCGAACGCGACCCGTCCGAGAGAGCGGTCGAACCAGGCATTCCCTCATGCTTCACAGAGCACGGGGGCAACTCTTCCGACAGCGCATTATGACGGCCTGTGCCATCCGCTCCCATCTGGCCGAATTCGGGATCATCGTCGCGAAGGGTATCCACTACGTCGAACGGCTGCTCGAAGCCGCCGGGCAGGCGCCGGCAGCGGCGCGGCCGGCGCCCGAGCTTCTGGCCGACCAGCTCCGCGACCTGCACGCCCGGCTCGAGACGGTCACCGGACGCATCGAAGCGGCGCAGAGGTCCGACCCGCTCGCCCGGCGTCTCGCCACGATCCCAGGTCTCAGTCGGGTTGCGCCCAGTGCTTTCGCCGTCACCACGCCCGACACGGCGGCCTTCCGTTCGGGACGGGACTTTTCCGCCTTGCTCGGGCTGACGCCCAGACCACACTCGAGCGGCGTCAAGGAACGACTCGGCAAGATCTCGAAGGCAGGCAACCGGTATCTGCGCCGTCTGCTCTATCTGGGCGCGATGGCGCAGATCGCCGCGCGGCGTCGCGGAAAGCCTGGGTCGGACTGGCTGTGGGGCAGGCTGCAGAGAAAGCCCGCGAAGGTGGTGGCTGTCGCCTTGGCCAACCGCATGGCGCGGGTCGTATGGGCGCTCGTCAGGAACGGGAAAAGCTAGAGGGCCCGCGCGGCCTGACATTTTCCGCCGGCCAAAGCCGGCCCCGAGAAGGTGAGGCGCCCTGAGAAGGTGAGGCGCAATGTGAGATGATGGCGACAGAACGGCGAAACGGCAATCGTGACGCCCTGTTTCGACCGGAGCACCAACGAGGGCGTGCCATTGATCGGGACCCGAGCCCCGGCGAACTTCATAAGGGCGCGCAGTTCCCATGCTGCAGATCAGACGCCACACACAGGGCCGCGACCGACCGAACCCACCAAACACAAAACGTCTTGCAAACCAGGAGCCAATGGTATGTACCCCGCCGCCCCTGGCGGCGAGCCTTCGGCGCCCAGCTGATAGGGCGGAGGAGTGCCATGGAGATCGTGCGGATAGGTCTCGATCTGGCGAAGTACGTGTTTGAGGTTCACTGTGTCGACGCCGACGCCAAGGTGATGTTGCGCAAGACGTTGCGACGTGAGGCGGTGGTGCAGTTCTTCTCCGACACACCGCCATGCCTGGCCGGGAAACGCCGCAGCGTCGGCAGGTGAGCCCCGCATTCCCCGTTCGCTCATAGGTCCGCACCCAGATCAACCATGCCACCGGCGTCATCGCATACTCCCATCAAGGTCGAAAGCGATGATCCTACCGGCATACCCGAGAGATGGGCGGTGAAACGATGTCCCCGAACTTCACACGCGGCAGACCCTTCAGGACGCGCTGTCCTAAGAGTTCAATCTCGAAGATCATGTGCCGGCGGATCACCTGCTGCGCTGCATCGACCGGTTCACGGCCCTTGTAGCCGACCAAGCCGAGGCTGTCGCGCGCAAGTGCACAACGCGGGTGTGGACCGTGGTATCGGGAAAGATGGCGGTAACGGCGCCGACGAAGTCAGGCGATACGTCCAGTCCGTAGAGTTCCCAGAGACGGCCGACGACTTCCCGCACGCTTATGCCGCGCGCGTAGATCGAGATGAGCTTGGCATTGAAGTCCGGAAACCGCCATTGGTGCTTGGCCAGCAGCTGTGAGCTTGGCTGCCGATCGCGTGGCACGTCCAGGCCAGTCTTGCCGTCGCCGTTCAGCATCGTCTTGCGACCTTAGCCGTTCTGGCGAGTATCGGTGCCGCCGCCGTCGGCGCGATGGTGGTCCATCTCCGCGTTCAACATCGGCCAGGTGGAAACCATGTCGGCGATCATGAATTTGAGATCGCCGACCGCGAGCGTCTAGATCAAGACAACAATCGCCGATTGCACAAGAGCCTTGGGAATGTCACGCCGGTGGAAGCCTCTTACCACTGCGCCCCGGCCATTTTGGAGGAGCGAAGGAGGATGAAGGACGCAACCCTCCGCCAGCGCCGCTGCTCAACCAGAGCCGTGCCGCATGACGTCAGAGCGAACGAGCCAGCCCGTTATCACCGTCATGGTGTCCGGCGTACAAAAGCAACTGACGAAGGCCAGACCTTGATCAGGGACAGAAATCCAAGTCTCCGGCTCGTGCTCGCTGCTTGCATGGTCGCCCTGCACTGGCGCGTACTTTTCTCGAGTTTCACATGCCCGCGCCAAATCAACATGCTTGAGTGGTTCAGACGACCCCTCCCATTTGCCTGTCGTGTGCTCTATTCTCGCTCGGCACTGCCAGCCAAGACGAGCGCACGCTATGTGACGCGGGAGCTATGGCCGGGAACGCCCTTGCGCCAGTAAGCGACACTCAACTGCTGCTTTTTGCCGAGGCCGAAGTCTTTCTTGAACACGCTGCGCACGGCTTGCGCCGCGCTGAATTCTCCTGCAAACCAGCCATAGGCAACGGGTGTCCCCGTGCAACCGCGCACAAGATCGGCAACGCTCTCCGAAAATGCCTCCGGCGGCACGGCCGTTACCTTCATCTTGCTCCGGGGCAGATAAGCATCCAGGGCAGCTTGCGAGGGGGCCGTCGCGATCACCGTGCCGGTCACCCGGCCATCCACGCTCTCGATCAGGCGGGCCAAAGCCGGTAGACCGGTATAGTCCGAGGCGAGCACCACGTTTTCGGTCTTTTCCAGATAGGGATCGCCGAACGGGCCCATCACGCCGACCGGCTGTTCGTCGCCATCGGCCGCCGCCCAGTTGGAGATCAAGCCGCTTTCGTGATGAGCGACATCGACATCGATTTCCCGCGCGTCGATCCGGATCTCGCGGATGGTAACGTAGCGGGCATGGAGCCGGTCGGCGCCCTCCGGCCAAGAGGTCGCGCCATTCTCGGCAATCACCGGCCAGATCGGGTTGCGGCCCCGTTCCTCCGGCATCATCAGCCGGATATGCACACCATCTTTCATGAAGGCCTGCACGTCGACGCCCTCTAGTGTCACGCGGATGATGCCGGGAAAGACCTCGCGACGCGCTTTGGCGCGGAGTATGCGGAAATTCGACGGCAACTCGCCGACTTTAATCCCGCCGGTCCAGCGCATGGTCTGCGTGGCGGGCAGGTCGAACTCCGCGATATGCTCGATGATCTCTTCGCGGATGAAGGTCAGAAAATTCTCGCTCGGCGTGTCGATCAGAACGTCGACAGCACCGTCGGTGGTCCGCATCTCGACCAGACAACCCATCTCCTCCATCCGCAGCAGGCCGGGCTGTGGCCAGGTGCAGGTGATGCCATGTTCGGTGAATTCGTGGTCGCAGAAGGCGAGCAGGCCTTTCGGATCGGCCACGGTCATCGAGCCGGTGGAGATCGCACGCTCGCCATCCAGTCCGCGATCCGACTGTTTGGGCGAGGCAAAGCCGAGATAGAGGATAGCGAGTGGGATGAGGGCGAGCGGTACTGCCGCGATCAAGGTCGGCAGATAGCCCTGCGTGTCAATCACATAGCCGACGATCGGGTCGGTGAAGCCGGCCAAGACCATGTACATCGCGACCTGAACCGAAAAGTCGAAGCCCGGGATCTCCGGCCGTACTTTGTCCATCGCGCCGCGAAACATGACGATATCGGTCATCGCAATCGCCGCCCAGCCTAAGATGATGGCATAGCGGATAGCATCGGGAAGCGCCGCGGCGATGAACGCGATGGCGATCAGGACCGGGACGTTCAGAAAGCCTACGATGTAGATCGCGCGTACCCGCGGCAGATGGCGCAGCAGCGGGCCGAACAGTGCCGTCGCGCCGCCGCCTGCGCTCATCGCGAAGAGCCCGAACCAAACCGCGATCTCCTCAGTAGTCATGCCCTGGTCGACCATCATCAGGCGCATCGGCAGCATGGTCATGATCAGCGGCAACCGCATGGTGCCGAGGATTGCGAGCCAGCGGCCCATCTTCGGCTGGGCGAAGAACCGCAATGCGTTCCGAAACGTGACCTCCGGCGCCCCACGGAGGCGAGCGGGTTCCTTCACCAACAGCAGCGCAAGCAACGGCAGCGCAAACAGCGCAGCCTGGATTAGCAGCGCCAGGCGCCACCCAATGCTGTCGTAGAGATAGAGGAAGCCGAACCCGCCGACGATGGCGCCGGCATAGGCCCCGGCATTCTGAAAGGTCGATCCCATGGTGCGCTCCGACGGTCGCATGAGCGAGATCGCCAGCGCGTCCACCGCGACATCCTGCGTGCTGACTGCCAAACACGCGACAAAGAGCGCTAAGAAGAGCGGCGTCAGCGAGCCGCCCGGGTCGCACATCGCGAGCACTACGATCCCGGCGACATGGATCGCCGACAGCACGACGATCCAGGACTTGTATCGGTCGCGGCCGACTTTGTAGCGGTCAATCAGCGGGGCCCAAAAGAATTTGAAGATGTAGGGCATCCCCGCCAACTGCACCAAGCCGATGGTCGTGGCGGAGTGCCCTTCCTGCCGCATGATGATCGGCAAAGCCATGACCGCAAAGAAGAAAGGAATGAATTGGACGGCATAGAGCACGCTGACCACTGATAAAATTCGCCACCGCATCCCCGGCCTCCCTCGCTGCCCGGCGCCGCTCGACCTTGGATCGCGCGGTCCGAAGCTGAAGTTAGGATCGTCAGAACCGCGCCGTCAGCGCCGCACCAAAGGTGCGAGGCCGCCCTGCCGCGCTTAGGAAGCCACCGCCTAGGAACGGGCTCACCTCCTCGCGGAAGGTCTCGTATCGCTCGTCGAAGAGATTCGTGACAAAAGCGTCGACGCGCAGTTCGGTGCCGTCCACATCGAACGCATAGCCGGCAGAAAGATCCACCACCGTGTAGCTGTCAAGCTCGTCCTGGCCCAGACCTGAAGCGGTAGAGCCGACATGGCTGACGCTGACGATGGCATCGAGCCCGTCAATCGGCATCCAGGTGATGGCGCCAGCGGCGGTGATGTTCGGCGCGCGGGGAAGCTCTCCGCCCTCCAATTCCAGCAGGTTCGGCCCGGCATCCTTGATCTCCGTCTCCACAAGGCCGACCGCGGCGCTGATCCGCCACTCCGGCGTCGGCTCGAAGGAGGCGGCGATCTCTCCGCCAAAGCCGATCGCCTCTGGGACATTGCCAAATAGCCGCTCACCGGTGGAGTCGATCACATCCGACGCCCCCGGAACCTGCGCGTCCTCCCACTGGTAGTAGAACCCGGCGACGGAGAGGTCGAGCCGGCCGCTAAACAGGCTGGTTCGGGCATAGATCTCGTGCTGTTCGATGAATTCCGGCTCGAACGCCGCTGTCGCGACACCGGGAACCCCCTGCAGCGCGGCGCCGAGATCGACATCCACCCCGCCGTTCCTAAATCCCTCCGCGTAGGTGTAGCCGATGGCGGATGTCTCGTTGAAATCGTAGCGGAGCCCAACCTTAGGCAGGAACACCGTCTCGTCGAAGCTGGCGGAGGAAGCTGGGTTTCCGGTCGGTGCCTCGGCGTCCCGGAACCGGTCGTCAATCTCGACCCGACCGCCGGCGATGATTGACAAACCCGGCAGGAGATAGTCGGCGGAGATCTCGGCTTCGCCATAGATGCCGGTGTTCTTGATCTCTCCCTCGACCAGGAAATCAAAGGCGTTCTCGCCGAAGCCGTCCTCCTCCTCGCGATTATAGATGACGCCGAAAAGGCCGCGGCGAAGAATGCCGATGTCGCGGAGTTGCACGAAGCCTTCAACTTCGATCTGGCTCTTGTCGAAGCCGGTCTCGCCCGAGACGAAGGGGATCGGCCCAAAGGGCGACTGCAGAACGAAGCTTTCGAGGGTATCGACAAAGCGCAGCTCGTTGTCCTGATAGGCCGCACGGGCGACCAGCGTGACATTGTCGGTCAGTTCATGCTCCGCCCGGATTTGAAGGGTCAACTGCTCGACTTCCTCGTAGGAGCTGCGCAGGAAAAAGGGGAACACGTCGTCGATCTCCAACGCGTCGACATCGGTGACGAAACCCTCCAAAGGCCGTTCGTTGTCAAGGTAATCGGCGCTTAGAAGGATGCTGAGGCCATCCACTGCTTGCGGCTCGTAGAGGAGCTTGCCGCGCAACCGCCCAAAGCGTTCTTCTTCCGGATCGCCAAAGCCTGGATCCGGAAGAACGTCCACATAGGACCGCCCGAGACTGCCCTCACCGGTGAGACGCAACGCCAATTCGTCCTCCACCAGGGGCGCGTTCACCATAAACGCGCCTGTTGCCGTCCCTTCGGCGCTGAAAAAGCCGATCCTAGCGGCGCCTTCGAGGTCGAAGATCGGGTCGTTGGTGTAAATCCGGATCGCGCCGCCAAAGGCGTTGCGGCCGGTGCTGGTCGGCTGCGGACCGCGGGCGACCTCCACGCTGCTCACATCCCAGAGCGAAACCTGCGAGATCGTGGAACTATCGCCGGACGGCGTCGCCACATCGTCGACCAGGATCGGCGTGCGTGGCTGAGAGCCGACGGTAATACCAGGCCGGGCACCGCTGGTGCTGTCGACACCCCGGATAGACGGAAGCGAGAAGCCCTCGTTGGCGAGAACGTTGGCCTGCCCATCCACCAAATCGTCGATGTCGCGGTTCTGCGGGGCCGAGGCCTCCTCGCCCCCAATCACGGTCGTGCCTGCCGTGGACTGGCCGAGGCCGCGTTCGATTTTGTCGCCGCGCACGATGATCGTTTCCGCCATCATCGCCTGGTTTGCGGGCGTCTCTGGCCGCGTCGTGGTTTGCGCGGTTGCCGATTGTGGCGTGGCCATCAGGCCGCCGATCGCCACCACTCCAATGCACCGAAGATCCACGAGCGACGCTCCCTCTCTTTACCGCGTGGATCTCTTTCAGAGAACAGCAAGGGCCCTGGGATCTACCCAATTCGGGCTGTGATATGAGGGGATTGAGCTTTTTTGACTAGAATCGTAAGGTTTTCGGGAAAGTCAGAGTGCTGCGATGCCGATACCCCCTGAGTTCATTCTCCGCGATAAATTCGAGCAGGATGGCGCGGAGCTCCAGGCCCTGCAGGTTTCATCGGACCGTTCGCTCTTTGTTTATGACGCGTTTTACCCGGAACATGAGGGGCGTGTTCGGGACATACCGGCATTGTTCGCGATGATGTGCGTCTCTGGCGGTGGCCACATGTTGCAACGCACCAGCATGCAACATCTGGAAGGGACGGTGGAGCCGGGCGATATCGGCATCGCAGCACCCCGTTCGCCGGGTTTCGGAAGATGGCCCGAAATGCGCGTGATCGGTTTCGGGATCGAGATTCAGGCTTTGACGGACAGTTTTGGCAAGTCTTGGCCGCGCAATCTAAGGCAGGACTTCATCTCGAAATTGTTCCGCGATCCGATGGTCGAGGCGACCATGATGCAGGTGGGCTATACCCATGGCTGCCGTGTCTCTGACAGCGTGCTGCTGCATGCGGCCCACATGATCGTCCACCAGTTGCTCGATGCGCCGTCGGAGCCGGTTGCCGAGGCGGAGGAGGCGGACACTCACCCGCTTACCATCAGCACGACCGATGCGATCAGAGACTATGTCCTCGAACATATCGAGCGGACCATCTCCGTCGACGAGCTGGCGCGGGAAATCGGGATAAGCCGCCACCATTTCAGCCGGCGCTTCCGGGCAGCAACTGGAAAGTCGCCCTACCAGTACATCTTGGATCTGAAGCTTGACCAGGCGGCGGATCAGATGGAACGAGATCGTCGGATCAAAGTGATCGATGTTGCTAATATGGTTGGCTACCGAAACCCAGCCCAGTTTTCTCAGGCGTTTCGGCGGCGGTTCGGTCAGACGCCGCGACGTTGGCGTCTGCGCCGCAACTAAGCGATTGCTCGGTGCCCCGTAGGCTGCCAGCGACGCCTCGTTTTGCAGGTGTATCGCCTCCGCAAATCACGAATATTTCAGGTTGCTGGACGATTAGGAAATCGCGTGGCATCGTTACCTTCGGAAGAGCAAATTTAAAAGGTGGGTTTGGTGGCGGTCTCGGGATGTCTGCTGCCGCTCGGTAGTAGCCAGGTTAAGACGGTTCATCGTTTACGGATCGTCGCAAACATCTCGGTTTGTGCGGTGGCACCCAGGGGGAAGTGACGGAGGAACGCGTGGAGCTGACCAGACGCCAGAGTTTGGCCATAGGGGCTGGCGCAGTTGCGGTCGCGAGCCTACCGGTCCGCAGTGTGGCTGCGCAGAACGACGCCGCGGCGGTGATCGCAGCCTTCACCGGTGGGGTCGAACCGCAGGAGGGTGGTGTCGAGATCACCGCCCCAGAGATTGCCGAAAACGGCAGCTCCGTTCCGGTTGCAGTGTCGGCCCCAGGCGCGCGTGCGATCCTGCTCGTCGCCCCTGGCAACCCCAATCAACGCGTCGCAACCTTCAATTTCGGTACGCTCTCGGCCTCGGCGAGGGCGAGAACCCGCATCCGACTCGCGCAATCGCAGGAATTGGTGGCGGTGGCTAGGACGGACCACGGGTTTGTGCGTGCATCGCGCATGATCGAGGTTGTGGTCGGCGGCTGCGCGTAATCTCTCAGCGGGAGTTAAAGGACATGGCGCGCGTTAAACCCCGCGTGAAACTGCCGAAGAAGGCGGTGCCAGGCGATGTCATCACGGTCAAAACCTTGATCAGCCATCCGATGGAGTCCGGTCAGCGCACGAACCGCACGACCGGTGAAACCATCCCACGAAAGATCATCAACAAGTTTGTCGCCACCTTCGAGGGGGAGGAGATCGTGACGGTCGATATTGACCCTGCCGTCGCCGCCAACCCATATTTCGAATTCGAGATGACAGTGCCGGGCCCCGGGACGATCCGCTTTGAGTGGACCGATGACGACGGGGTGATCTACGATCTGGAAAAGGCCATCGAGGCCGCCTAGAGCCCCGCTAGTGCAGCGAGGTTTGCCGTGAGGCTCTCTTCCCGGCTTGTACCGCTGACCGCCCGGCCAAACGCACCACTTGAGAACGGTCCCTACTCAACTGACGGTCACAAAAGAATTTTGCGATCATCATACTTGGCGATCGAACCGATACGCTTCCCAACCTTGTGCTGTGCCGTTTGTCAGCGTGCTGTCGGATGACGAGACCGTCCCCTCGCCACCCACTTGGCCGATGTGCCACAAGATACAAAGCGTGACGACGCCATGGGGAGGAAGAAGCAAGAATGACAGTCACGAGACGAAGATTGCTAGGGGGCACGGCTGCGACCGGCACCCTGCTTGCAGCGCCGGCAGTGCTGGGCGCTACGCGGCCGAAGGTCGTCGTGATCGGCGGGGGTTGTGGCGGGGCGACGGCTGCGCGGTATCTGGCACAGGACTCGGAAGGCGCCATCGACGTGACCCTGATCGAGCCGCAGCGGCGCTATCACACCTGTTTCTTCTCGAACCTTGCCATCGGCGGCTTTTGGGATTTCGACAAGACAGACCACTCATACGTCACCCTGGCGACGGACTACGGGATCAATGTCCTTCACGACGTGGCGCTCGGCATCGACCGCGCCGCAAGGACGGTGACGACTGCGGGCAGTGCGGTTTTCGACTACGATAGGTTGGTGGTCTCGCCGGGCATCGATTTCGTCGAAGGTTCGGTCGAGGGCTGGTCGCTTGCGGATCAAGACGTAATGCCCCATGCCTATAAGGGCGGCACCCAGGCACGGCTGTTGCGCGCCCAGATCGAGGCCATGCCAGAGGGCGGGACCTATGTGACGGTGGCGCCGCCCAATCCCTATCGCTGCCCGCCTGGCCCCTACGAGCGCGTGTCGATGGTCGCGCACTTGCTGACGCAGACCAACCCGACCGCCAAGATCATCGTCGCCGACCCTAAGCCGAGCTTTTCGAAGATGGCCCTCTTCTCCGAGGGGTGGGAGTATCACTATCCGGGCATGATTGAGTGGCTGGGCCCGGATTTTGGTGGCGATCTTGTCTCCGTGAACCCGGTAGAAATGACGGTCGACATCGATGGTGAGCTGGTCCAGGCCGATGCCTGCAACGTGATCCCGGCGATGAAGGCCGGCTGGATCGCGGCCGCCGCCGGACTGACCGATGACACCGGCTGGGCGCCGGTCAACGCAGCCGATATGTCTTCGCGCATGGACGCGAACGTCTATGTCCTCGGCGATGCCTGCCAGCAGGGCGATATGCCGAAATCCGGTTTTTCCGCCAACAGCCAGGCGCGGGTGTGTGCCATGGCGATCCGAGCGGCCCTGACCGGAACGCAGATGTCGCCCGCTATGTATCACAACACCTGCTGGTCGCTGATCGGCCCCGACGACGCCGTGAAGGTCGGTGCCACCTACCAGGCGACGGCCGAGAAGATTGCGAAGGTCGAAGGCTTCGTCAGCCAGACCGGCGAGGATGCGGCACTCCGCAAACGGACATTCGAGGAGAGCATCGGTTGGTATGACAGCATCACCGCCGACATGTTCGGCTGATCGGCGTCCTCAGGAAACGCGGTCGCCGTCCTGCTGAGAGCGATGGGATCAGTGGGTGCTATCTTGCGGTCCGCAGTGCTGAGCCGATGGCATTGCAAGCCTGGGCCGATCTCATGCACCGGAGGTGAAAACGGCATCCCTTGATGTCGATCAGGCGCTTTGGTTCTACGGCGAGGCATTGAGTTTCACAACGATCCAACAGCAGGCACCGGCCAGAGCGATTCAGAAAGGATCCGGCAACGACTTTGCATTGCAGGGCTGCCCGCCTCAGCACCGCGACCCTTGCCGGATAGGCAGAACTCAGAGCCTGGCGCTTGGAGTCTAGAAGTATTCAAAACCTCGGGTCCCGATCGGCTGGTCGCAGCACTCCGGGGACGGCAGGTGCCGTCCCGTGGCGATGCCATGACCAGCTCCGTCGAATGCCAGGCTATGATCGAGGATCTACAAGCAATCCCGCGGAACTGTTCGAAGCCGCGACCTCGCCCGGCGGGGTCCCGGCGGCTCTAAACGCGCTCCACCCGCAAGGGCATCCCAGTGCCCGGGCGCAGAGTGAACCACATCCGCGGCACGGGCTGGAACCCGTCGGGCAGGGTGAAGCGGAACCGCGCCAAAAGGGTGCCGAGGATGATCTGCGCCTCCATCATCGCGAAGGCCCAGCCCATGCAGATCCGCGGGCCGGCGCCGAAGGGGAGGAAGGCGGACCGATGCCGTCCTTCCGCGGCGCCGGGGGCGAAACGGTCCGGGTCGAAGCTCTCTGGCCGCTCCCACAGAAGTTGGTGCCGATGGACCGCATAGATAGGCAGGATGACCGTCGCGCCGGCTTTCACCTCGTGCCCCGCCAGCTCATCGGCCTCCAATGCGGTTCGGGTCAGAAACCCGGCTGGTGGGTAGAGGCGCAAGGCTTCCTCAATCACCTGGCGGGCATAGCCGAGTTTGGCGGGATCGATCTCGGCCTCAGGATCGCCGGTGATCGCCGCTTGCGCTTCATCCCGCGCGCGATCCTGGGCACCCTGGTGCAGCGCCAGCAGATAAAGCGACCAAGTGATCGCCAACGCCGTCGTCTCGTGGCCCGCGAACAGCAGCCCGAGCAGGTTGTTGCGCATGGTTACAGGGTCCATCTCGGCGCCTGTTTCCGGGTCATTGGCGGCGAGCATCATGTCCAGGATGTCGGGCGGATCGGACGGACCCCGCGCGCGCCGCGCCGCGATGATCTCGTCCGTCATCCGATCCATATGTGGGCCGTCGCGGTTCAGGAGCGTGCCTGGACGCGGCACCCAACTCGGCGCCCCCAAAAGATCCAGCAGCGAGACCCTGGCAATGTTGCGCAAATAGCCCTCGATCGCATTGGTCAGGGCCGCCCGATTGATTGCATCGCGGCCTGACAGAGCCAGGTCGCAGATCACGTCACAGGTTGCGGCGATCACTTCCGGATAGACATCCACCACCTCCGCGTCCTGTGCACCAATCCGGTCGGCGGCAGAGGCCCCGGCGACGCTCATCACCGGCGACATCGCTTTCAGCGCCTTCGGCTGGAACATTGGCGACATGGTGCGGCGCTGCCATCGCCAGGACTGCCCCTCGGCGATGATCAGATTTTCCCCTTCCCGCGGCGTCATCAGTCGGCGCGCCACCGGCGATTTCGGATAATTGGCAACATTGCCGCGAAAGACGCGCTCCAGAGCCGGTGGGTCCATCAGCATCATCCAGCCCTTGCGCCGACCGCCGGTCAGCACCGGCTGGCGATAGGCTTGTTCCGGGATCAGCTCGAGGACATTGCGCCGTACTGCGCGGTACGAGGCCCAAAAGCCCAGCGGTTCCTTTGGGGCGGTAACGCCTACGGGTTGGGTCCGGCTTTCTCTTTGGTCAAAGGCCATGTGGCTATGCCTTTCGATTTTCTGAACCACCAGGTGGCGCTGCGGCGCCCCGGGGCAAGGGAATGCTTCCGCCTATGCGTGGAGCGTCCGGCCCCCGGCTCGACTACTCCTCCGGCTCGGTGGTGAAACGCAGCGGATGTCCAGCCTTCCGGCCATGGTCATTTGCCTCTTCCGCCTTCGTCTCGGCGATGTCTTTGGTAAAGACCGCAACCACGCAGACGCCGCGCTGATGCGCTGTCATCATCACCGCATAGGCCTCGCCATCGGACATCTTGAAGACCGAGCGAAGGACAGTCACCACGAATTCGCGGGGTGTAAAGTCATCGTTTAGGAGGATGACCTTGTGCAGCCGCGGACGCTCCGTCTGCGGCTTCGCCGTCGGTTTCGGCTTGGTGCGCGTCTCGCTCATCTCAGCTTTGAAGATAGCACAGGCCTGTGTGCAGTGCAGCGCGCCAGGTGAAAACGCCGCTTTCCGGGCGGCGACGCTTGCGTTATCGGCAGGCGAGAACCGAGCAAGAGGTAGGAGGGTCGCCGCACATGGACTTTGTCATCCCCGCACCGTCACCGCCAGCGCTGCCGATCCAGGGCACTCAGGCGCGGTTTCCGGTGCGCCGGGTCTACTGCATCGGGCGGAACTATGCCGCCCACACCGTCGAGATGGGGGGCGATCCGGACCGGGAGCCGCCGTTTTTCTTCCAGAAGAACCCGGACAATCTCGACACGTCCGGCGAGTTTCCCTATCCGGCCAAATCCTCGGATGTGCATCACGAGCTGGAACTCGTAGTGGCGCTGCAATCGGGCGGGCAGGGCATCGCCACCGACCAGGCGCTCGATTGCGTCTACGGCTATGCGGTCGGCCTCGACATGACGCGCCGCGATCTGCAGGGCCAGGCGAAGGAGATGCGACGGCCCTGGGAGATTGGGAAGGCGTTCGAGCGGTCCGCCCCATGCGGCCCCCTGGTCCCGGTGGCGGAGATCGGGCACCCGGCCACGGGCGCGGTGACGCTGTCGGTGAACGGGGATCTACGGCAGTCGGGCAATCTCGATCAGATGATCTGGAAGGTGCCAGAGATGATCGCCTATTTGTCCGAATATTTTATGTTGGCGCCAGGCGATGTGATTATGACCGGCACGCCCGCCGGTGTTGCCGCGGTCGCGAGGGGCGATGTGTTGGAGGGCCGGATCGAGGGCGTCGGCAGCCTGTCTGTGACCGTTGTCTGACGCGCCCCTCCCACCCGATGCCACCGCGTGCTAGCCCTGAGATCAGCGGCGAAACGGGGGCCAACGTGGCAGACAGACTGAACATTCTTTTCATCCAGACGGACCAGATGACCATTGATGTCCTGGCAGCCTATGGAAATCCGGTCTGCAAGACCCCGCATCTCGATGCCCTGGCGGCCCGAGGCGTGGTGTTCGAGAATGCCTATTGCAACTTCCCCCTCTGCGCGCCATCGCGGTTTTCGATGGCGACCGGCCAGCTCGCCTCCCGCATCGGGGCCTATGACAATGCGGCCGAGCTACCCGCGTCCCAGCCCACCTATGCGCACTACCTCCGTGCGCTAGGGTACCGGACCTGCCTGTCTGGCAAGATGCATTTCGTAGGGCCGGATCAGCTCCATGGGTTCGAGCGGCGGTTGACCACCGACATCTATCCAAGCAGCTTTGCTTGGACCGCGGATTGGAGCGCGGAGGGCTTCCACGGCGCAACCGACATCCGCCTCTTGACCGCCTCGGGCATCTGCGCGCGCAGCGTCCAAATCGACTATGACGAGGAGGTCACCCACCGCGCATTGCAGGAGATCTATGACTGCGCCCGGCCGACCGAGGAGCGGCCGTTCTTCCTCCAGGTCTCCTACACTCATCCACATGACCCGTATCTGTGCCTGCAACGGCATTGGGATCTCTATGACGGGGTTGAGATCCCGGCGCCGCGGACAGGCATGATCCCGGAGGCGGAAAACGACCCCCACAGCATCCGGGTGCTGAGCCAGCACGGCCTCCTCAACGCTGAAATCCCCGAAGAGATCATCCACCGCGCCCGCCGCGCTTACTGCGGCACGGTCAGCTATATCGATGATGCGGTCCGCCGCCTGTTGGATGCGCTGGAGGCGACCGGGCAGGCGGAGAATACGGCGGTTATCTTCTGCTCCGACCATGGAGAGATGCTGGGCGAGCGGGGGCTGTGGCTGAAGAAGACCTTTTTCGAGCCCGCGCTGCGTGTGCCGCTGATCGTCTCGACGCCCGAGCAAGGGGCAGGGTTGCGAGCGCAGGTGCTCTGTTCGCTCGTCGATCTTTTGCCGACCCTTGCCGGGATCGCCGCAGGCGGCGCGTGGGAGGGCGCCGTCGAGCCCCTAGACGGCACCGACCTGATGGGTTTGACGGATGCCGGTGTGGATGCTCGTCCGGTCTATGCGGAGCTCCTCTGTGAGGGGATCCGGGCGCCGATCTTTATGATCCGGCGGGGCCAGTGGAAGCTGATCACCTCGACCGGTGACGCGGACATGCTGTTCGACCTCGGCGCGGACCCGGACGAGCGCCGCAACCTCGCGGGCGAGCCGGCCCACACCGAAGTGCTCTCCGCTCTGCAGGCCGAGGCAGCGTCGGTTTGGGACAGCCAGGCACTGTCGGACCGGATCCGGCTGAGCCAAAAGCGCCGCCTTTTGATCCGCGACGCCCATACCAACGGCCCGGCGCCTGACTGGGATTTCCTGCCCGATGGCGAGGATGCCGCTCGTTACTTCCGCGGTCAGGGGAACTATAACGATTGGGCATTCGACTATTTGCCGCCGGCACAACGCTGACGCGCCGGTTAGCGGGGCTGTCGGATTTGGCGTCGACCGGTCTCGGCGCCTGTGCGATTGTGGGAGTAGGGAGAGCAGGCCCAACAACCGGTCGGAAAGAGATGCTGCGAAAGGCGCCTTCCACGACGATTTGGCCCGATGGCACGGAGCCGAAGAGGTTCGTCCTGGCCAACGAGGCCTCCGGTTCGGTCTATGCGGCCGATGCGAAGACGGTGCGCCTGCTCGACCATCTCGACGGACGGACCGGGGATGCACAAGCTGCCGAGCGGGCGGGCCTGGAGCCGCGGGAGGCCGAGGAGATCGCTAAGGCGCTGATCGCCAATGGTCTGGTCATTGCGGATGGAGCGACGCAAGCCCCGCAAAAGCGGCGCCGGCCTTGGGAGACGCGGTTGGTTTTCTTCCGCCTCGACCTCCTGGATATCGCGCCTCTGGTCGACCGCGTGGCGCCGGTACTGAGCCCGGTATTCACCGGCTTCGGTTTCATCGTCTGGCTCGGCGTCCTCGGCGTCGCCTTATTCGGTCTGATCGCGGAGCCGGAGGCGGTGCGCGATGCACTCCTCACTCTGCCGGAGATGTCTTGGCAGACCGCCATCGCGCTCGTTCTCGCCTTCACGGTGCTCAAAGCGATCCATGAGCTTGGGCACGCCGCTGCGCTTCGCATTTTTGCAGATGCCGAGGGGGTCAGACTGGGCCCGATCCGATCCGGCATCGCGTTCTTCGCGGGCCTGCCCTTCCCGTTCACCGATGCAACCGCCGCCTGGAAGCTGCGGAGCCGCTATCGACGCGCCGCTATCGGCATCGCGGGGGTTTATCTGGAAAGCTGGGTTGCGGCGGCGGCCGCGATCCTCTGGAGCCAAGTCACGCCGGGCGAACTGCAGACCTTTTTGATCCAGCTGCTGCTGGTTGGGGGTTTTTCGACCCTGTTCTTCAACCTCAATCCGCTGGTGCGCCTGGACGGATACTACATTTTCTGCGACGTCGCGGGCTTGCCGAACCTCGCCACGCGGGCGGCGTTGGTGGCCCGAGGCGCGGGTCTATGGCTTCTGGGCGGTCGGACAGCCGCGGGGGGCAAGGCCGGCTATCTGTGCTATTGGCTGCTGAGCTACGCCTATCGCTGGGTGATCTTCGTCGGGATCTTCTGGATCGCCTATGCAATCGATCTGCGGCTCGCCTGGGTCGTCGCCGGTATCTCGGTGATGACCTTGGTGGTCCGCCCGCTCATGACCCTGTCAGGTGAGTTGCGCCGACAGCCCATCCAATGGCGCCGCGCCACGCTGACGGCTGGCGGCCTAGCAGCAGTCGTCGCGGCTTTCGCGGTGCCGCTGCCGGATGCCGAGCATATCGATGGCCGCTTGATCCGCCACCGGGTCGAGGTGGTCCGTGCCAATGACGACGCTCTTCTCTCCCAACTGGCCACTCTACCGACTCCGCAGAGCCCGATCGTGGTGCTGGAGAATAAGGAGCTCCAGCTGACCCTGGCGGAAATGCAGGCGGACCAGGCGCTCTTGGCCGGGCAGCTCCGCTCTCTCCTCGGCGGTGATGCGACGGAGAGACGGATTGTCGAAAGCGAGCGGAACCGGCTGTCGGAGCAAATCGCCGAGACCGAGGGGCGGATCGCAGCCCTTACCGTTGCGATGCCAGAGACAGCGTTGTGGGAGCCCGAGGACGCGCCGAAGCTCGCGGGCGCCTGGGTTGCCGCGGTCGAAAACCGGGTCCTGGGCCGGATTGCGCTGCCTGCGGAGCCGCATTTGCTTGCGCATATCGATCAAGCGCGTTCCGACCTCGGCGATCATCTGAGGGACGGCGACGCGATTGCCTTCCGCCCGGTGGTTCGTCCGCGTTGCACAGCGACTGCCTTGGCCCGCGGTTTCGCGCCGGTGGTCGAGGACGGCGTCCTCTCCTACAGCGTCATGGCCGACCTGCCGACCGAAAGCCGATGCTGGGCCGATCTGCCCGCGGGCTCTGCGGTCGTCCTGCGCGTTGTGAAGAGAGATGCGCCGCTGGCGCTGCAGCTCTATGATCGGGCGCGGCGGCTCGCGCAAAATCGGTTGCCGCGCGAGCTGAGCCAATAACAAGACTGAGATCGAGAGGTAAGACCGTTGAGCAACTCCGCGAACCATGTCGCGCCAGAGGCGGCAGCATCTCTGCCGTTGTTCTATCAATCGCTGACGCCGCTTTTTGCCGAGCGTCACAGCATGCTGAGCTTCGATCCAAAGCGCCGTTTCGACTTTGCGGCAAAGGGCAATGCCATCCCATTGCTGGCGGATGAGTTCCAGACGACGCAATCGGCCTATCCGATCGTCTTCACGACCAAGGATCCGGTGGTGCCGGTCGCCCTGATGTCTGCGGATCAGGGATCGAACGACATGGTCGATGCCGACGGCAATTGGCGCGAGGGCCAGTACGTTCCCGCCTATCTCCGCCGCTTTCCCTTCGCCCTGGTGCGGGAGAAGGAGGGCAGCGACCGCATGGTTCTATGTGCCGATCTCACCTCCGGCCACTTCGCGACGGAGGGAGAGGAGAAGCGGCTGTTCGAGGGCGACAAACCCTCTGCCGTGGCCGAGCGGATCATCGATTTCTGCACCCGGTACGAAAAGGCGATGCAGCGGACGATGGCGATGACCAAGCAACTGCAGGACCATGACCTGTTGCATCCGGGATCGGTCACGCTGGAGCGGCGCGAGCAGAAGTTTCGGGTCGACGGCTTCCAGATCGTCGATGAGGAGCGTTTGCGCGCCCTGGCCGACGAGCCTTTGGCGGGACTGGCGCGGCAGGGCCTGGTGGGTTTGATCGCTGCGCATCACTTCTCTCTGGCGCGGATGTCGTCGCTGTTCGAGGGGCCGGCGTGATGCGGCTCGCCGGGGTCTTTCTGCTCTGCCTCGTGGCCGGCTGTCCGCAGGCGCAGGCGGAGCAGCTCCTCTCCGGCATCACCGATTTCGCCCGTGTGGCGGAGCTGCACCCCCAGGCAACCGGGGTGGTCGCTGAGATCTATGCTGCGGAAGGGGACCGGGTGCAGAAGGGCGATCTCCTGGTCTCGCTGGATGCCCAGGTGCAGGCCGCGCGGGTCGAGATCGCCGCCGCCGCGGTCGCTTCGAACGCGGCGCATTCCAGGGCACAGGCGCAGCTCGACCAAGCGCGGTCGCGGCACGAGCGGATCGCACGGGCCGTCTCTCGCGGCGGCGCGGCGCAGTGGGAGTTGACCGAGGCGAAGATTGCCATCGATGCGGCCGAGGCGGAGGTTGCGGCGGCCGAGGAGCAGAGCCGGGCCAACGCCGCTCGCCTGGGCTTCGAGGAGGCCGCGCTGGAGCAGTTCTCCCTCCGTGCGCCGTTTTCCGGTCTGGTGCTGGAAGTCAATGCAGAACTCGGCGGCGTCGCCAATGGTAGCGATGCTCTGGTCGTCATGGCCGATGACGCGGAGATAGAGGTCGAGGTTTTCTTGCCGGCAGAGCTCCTGGCAACGGTCGAGGGACGCGCGCGGCTCCAGGCCAGCCTGGGTCCACCGGTGGTGCGAGAGGCAGCGGTTACCCTCATCTCGGTCGATCCCCGCATCGAGCCTGCGAGCAACACCGTCCGGGCAGTGTTTGGGTTCCCCGATGGCGGCATCGAGGGTCTGGCTGGGGTCGAGGTCTCCATCCGCGTGCCGGACGGGTCATGAACGCCCCGGAGATCGGATCGAAGCGCCATGCCGCCGAGGCGATGTCGCTGGCTGACGCGTTGGACCGGGTTTTTGCGCCCGGCCGGGACCCCGAGGCGCCGTTTGCCCAGCGCCTCGTCGGTCTTCTGGCAGCGCTGACCAATGCCAAATCGGTGGTTGCCTTCGAGGATCCGAAGGCAGATCCCGTCGCCAGGGTTGGGCAGCCGTCCGACCTGCAGCCGGATCGGACCGCAGCGACTCTCTGCTTGGCGGAGGGACGGGCCCTTGCCAATGCGGGCAGACTGGCAGCACCGATAGACCAGCCATCCGGTCCTCGTCTTGGGGTCTCGCTTGCGATGTCGGTGGGCAACTCGATGCTGGCCTCGCTCGCCCACGAACGGGTCGAGATGGTGCGCAAGCTCTGCACCCTGCATGTCCAAGCAGCCAACGTGCCGGCGATGGCGGAAATCCTGCGCCATGCCTACGCCGTTGCCTCTGGGCATTGGGGCCGGGCGCAGTCCCTAGTCGACGCGATCGCCGGGATCACAGAGGCGCGATCCGTCTCGCTCCTGGCCCTGCGCGTGGGGCGTGTTGACCGCATCGCCATCGCCGGCCAGCCCGAGATCTCGACCCGTTCGCTCGCAAAATTCGAAGCGCAGGAACGACTTGGCCGAGCGCTCCGCGATCCAGACGTTGAGCCCGGTTTGTTGCTTCTGCCGTCGGCCGCGCCGACCCATGCGCTCGTCCTGGACGGAGGGGCTTTGCCGGGGCCGATAGAGGCAGCGCTAAAGGAGCTTTTCGCGGAGTCATCGGCCTGGGCGTCCCTCTGGCAGAAGATATGGCGGCGGCTGAGATGGGCGTTGGCAGCGGCGGCGATTGCGGCACTCGGCGCCTTGCCAGTGACCGATGGGGTAAACCTGCCAGCCACGGTCACGGCCATGTCCCACCGCATCGTAACGGCGCCCTTCGACGGGCGCTTGCAGGCGATCCATGTCCGCGAGGGCGATCGGGTGGACGCGGGCAAGACCGTACTTGCGACAATGGATACGCGACGGATGGAGCTGGAGCTTGCCGAGGCGCGGGGCGATTTGCGTGCCGCGATCACGCGGCGCGACGATGCTCGCGGCTCCCGCAACGCCGCCGATCTGCGTGAGGCGGAGATCGAGGCGGAGCAGGCGAGCCTGCGGCTGCAGGCGCTGAGCGAGCGGATGGTGAACGCCGAAATCCTCGCGCCGATCGGTGGCCTGGTGCTGGGCGCGGATCTGGAGAGGAAGGCTGCGTCCTATATCGGGCTGGGCGCCACCATCCTCGAGGTGATCGATCCCGGCGTGCTCCGCATCGACAGCGGCGTCAGCCCGAGGGCGCGGGCGCGGCTTTCGGCAGGGATGGTGGCCACCTTCCGACCCGATGCGGCGCCCACCACGGTGGTCGAAACGGCGTTGGAGACCATCGCCGTCGCCCCGGAGGGCCGTGGTGCACAGGTCACCTTTCTCGCCCGCAGCCCGGCCTTGATGGCGGAGGACGCAGCGCAACTGCGCCCCGGTATGCAGGGTGTGACCCGCGTGGTGTTCGAGGACGTGCCCCTCGCGCTGCTGGTCTGGCGGCGGGTGAGGGACTGGGCGCTGCTGACCTTTTGGATTTGACGCCCGACTGCTTCCGTTTCGAGATCGGCGGCAGTTGGCGCTCACTCCAGAACGATAGCCGACTGTTTTGGGTCATCTCCGGCAGCCTCGAAGTAGTCGGCGCACTGATGCGTTTAAACCATCCCGACAATCAGGCCACGGACGCTTCAAGCGCCTTTGACTGAGCGTTCCGCCGCCTTTTGCGGCTGCACCCTCTGCCTCAACCGGTAAGACGCACGGTCCTTTTTGGCTCGATAGACTGTTGATCGCGAGCACGTCGCGGCGTCGAGCGTAGAGGCGGATGGATTAA
>JBCCRM010000009.1:0-154882 GCA_039513195.1 Pseudomonadota bacterium
AACGCGTCTATGCGGTGGACGCCGCGACCCGCGCTGCAAATGCGGCGGGCCTCGCCCGGATCCGCGACCGTGTGCTCTCGGAAGTGCCCGGCACCGCCGTTGCCGCCGATCAAGCGTACCGTGAAGCGGATCTCGCCATTGACTTCTGCGAGGACGTCGCGCCCCTAACCGCGCAGGACGTCGACCGGATCAAAGCGATCTTCGAGGAGGAAGGCGCCGTCGCCAAGATCTCGTCTATCCATGTCAATGGCTGGTTCGGGGCGTACGATAAATTGACGATGACGCGCCGTTTCGGCGCCGAAGTGCTGGGCCGTGACCTCGATGCCCACCGTGAGACGGTGCTCTATGCCGGCGACAGCCCGAACGACGCGCCGATGTTCGCGCATTTTCCCAATGCTTGCGGTGTCGCTAATGTCCTGGACTTCGCCGGCCGGATTGACGCCGAGCCCGCTTGGGTTGCACAGGCTCGCGGTGGCGAGGGTTTCGCCGAGATTGCGTCCATCCTGCTGGACGCTCGCATGAAGGTGAGGAAGACCGCATGAAGAAGGCCGAGAAGGACCTGCGCGCCGAGATCGTCGCGGCCTGCCGAGCGATGAACGCGCAAGGCATCAATCAAGGAACCTCGGGCAATATCTCTGCGCGCTTCGAGGACCGGATGCTGATCTCGCCCTCGGCTATCCCATACGACCGGATGGAGCCCGATATGGTGGCCTCTATCCCGTTGGACGATGCGTCGGGTATTTGGGCTGGTCCGCTGAAGCCGTCGACCGAGTGGCGCTTCCACCACAAGCTCTTGCGCGGGCGCCAAGACGCGGGCGCCGTCGTGCATGCCCACCCGATCTATTGTACGACCCTCGCCGTGGCGAGGAAGCCGATCCCGGCTGCTCACTACATGATCGCGGCCTTTGGCGGCAATGACGTGCGCTGCGCGGGCTACGCCACCTTCGGGACGGAGGCGCTGTCGGACCTGGCCATCGAAGCGATGCAGGATCGCACCGCCTGTCTCCTGGCCAATCACGGCATGATCGCCCTCGGCGAGAACCTCGACAAAGCGATGTGGCGGGCGGTGGAGCTCGAGACCATCGCCAAGCAGTACTACCATAGCCTGTTGATTGGCGGGCCGGTTCTGCTGTCAGATGCCGAAGTGGAAGAAACGCATAAAGGTTTCGGCAGCTACGGTCTTCAGGACGATACGGGTAGGGCGAAACCGAAGGCGCGCGGCAAAGCGAAGAAATGATCGCACGGGAACGGGGTATTCGCGGACTATTATCGGGCGACAGCGCCGTGCCTTGGCTGCTGCCGCTGATCGTGATGCTGGTGGTCTTCACGATCTATCCGCTGTTCTACAATATTTGGCTTAGTTTCCACGAATACGCGCCGTTAAAACGGCGGGTTGTGCCAGTAGGGTGGGACAATTGGGTCTTCTTGTGGGGGGATCCACGGTTCTGGGACGCCTTGAGCGTCACCTTCACCTATTTCTTTGTGCTGCTGGCGGTGCAGGTGGTGCTGGGCATGGCGCTGGCGATGCTGTTGGACAGCGACCAAAAGGGCTTCGGGCTGCTGCGCGGGCTGCTGACACTGACCTTGGTCATTCCGCCTGCGATCACCGGCATGATGTTTCTGTTGATGGAGGATCCCGAGTTCGGGGTTCTCACCTATGTGCTGCAGGGCCTGGGTGTGCTGGATGGCACGAAACCGATCCTGGCGACCCCGGATACCGCACTGGCGGGTATCATGCTAGCGGATATCTGGCAGTGGACGCCGTTCATGGTGCTGATCTTCCTGGCTGGGCTGCGGTCCTTGCCATCCGAGCCCTATGAGGCGGCTGTGCTGGACGGCGCCTCCGGCTGGCAGATCTTCCGGCGCATCACCTTGCCGTTGATGTCCAAGGTGATTGCGGTGGCTGTTCTTATCCGCGGCATCGATCTCTTCCGGACCTTCGACTACATGTTCGTCATGACCTCCGGCGGGCCGGGCACGGCGACCTACACGCTCAGCCTTTATGCCTGGGAGCAGACCTTCAGCTTCATCAAATGGGGCTACGGGGCGACGCTTAGCCTGGTCAGTCTAGTCCTGATCCTGGTGATCGCCAATCTGTTCATCTGGCTCGCCAAAGTGCGCTGGTGATCGTCGAGAGCAGATCCCGGCGGACGACCCGCGCCATCGCCGCCTGGATAGCGGTTGGGCTGTTTGTCTTCCCGCTCTACTACTGGATAACCACGGCGTTCAAACAGTCGAAGGAAATCTTCAACAAGCCGCCGAATGTCTGGACCTTCGAGCCGACGGCGCGAAACTTCGAAGAGGTCTTTGGGATCTCCCTGGGCTTCCTGCGCCAGCAGGAGGTGCTGCCCGGCGGCGGCAATTTCTACATGGCGCCTCGGTTGCTCGACTCGGTTATTGTCGCGCTGGGATCGACGGCAATCGCGATCCTTGTGGCGACGCTGGCGGCCTATGCGCTGAGCCGCATGGACTTCCGCGGACGCCATGCTTTTGTCGGCTGGGTCCTGTCGACCCGGATGATGCCGCCAGTGGCCGTGGCAATCCCGATGTTCTTCATCTACAAGGACTATCTGGGGCTGATGGATACGCATATGGGCATTATCCTGATCCACGCGGTGATGAACTTGCCCCTTGCCGTGCTGCTGTTGAAGAGCTTTTTCGACGACATCCCCCGCGACATCGACGAAAGCGCGATCATCGATGGCGCATCGCGCTGGCGGATCTTCCGCCGGATCGTGCTGCCCATGGCAAAGGGTGGGATCGCGGCGACGGCAGTCCTTTGCTTCATCTTCTCTTGGACCGAGTTCATCTTCGTGCTCACGCTGACCCAGACGGGGCTGAAGACCGTGCCCGTCGTCTCGTCAAGTTTCGTAACCTCGACCGGCACTGCCTGGGGCAACATGGCCGCCCTTGGCGTGGCCTCGATGGTGCCGGCCTTCATCTTTATCCTGCTGGTCCAGAAGCAACTGGTCCGCGGGCTGACCCTAGGATCGCTCAAGCAATAAGGGGCGACCGCATATCGATCGCATCAACCGGGAGGACCCAAAATGCGAGACTTCGATAGAAAGCAAGCCATGGCGCGGATTGTGGACAACTATGTCCGCCGCCGGATCAGCCGCCGCGATTTTCTGAGGACCACGGCCCAATTGGGGCTCGGCGCCGGCGCCCTGGGACTGGGCGTGACGCGGCCGTTCTTTCCGTCCACTGCGCAGGCGGACGGGCACGGTCTGAAGCCTTCGGACGAGGTGCTCGCCTGGGTCAAAGATGTCTCCGCGCCCTTCCGCGGCACAACGCTGAAATTGGCGACGGAGTCGACCCCGCCCTCTAACGCCATCAACACGCAGTTGAAGCAGTATTTCGAGGAAGCCTCTGGCATGACCGTCGAGATCGAGGTTCTGCCGCTTGAGCAGGTGCTTCAGAAGCTGACCCTCGATATCGCCTCCCAGCTCGGCACCTACGATCTCTACTACATCGACCAATCCTGGGCGGCATTCACGTCTCGCGACGTGTTCGACCCGCGCGAACAGCTCTCCGACAAGCCTGACTTGGCGATGCCGGACTGGAAGATCGAGGACTTCCTGCCGGCGCTCGTCGACGGGATTGCGCGCTACGAGGACCGGTTGGTCGGCGTGCCCTACGACATTCCCATCTTCATAATGATGTACCGAAAGGATATTTGGGAGGAGATGGGTTTCGAGGCGCCCACCTCGCTCGAAGAATACTACGAGCAGGCAAAGGCAGTGACCGACGCCAAGGGGCCGGATCTCTACGGCGCCACGGGTCAGATGAAATCCGGCCACTACAGCCTGGAATGCGACTGGACCGCTTGGCTTTGGGGCCATGGCGGCTCGATCTTCAATTCCGACCGGAAGTTCTCGGGCAATGACGAGGCCGGGCTCGAGGCGATGGAATACTGGACCCGGCTCTGGAAAACCATGCCGCCGGGCGTTACCGGCTGGACATGGGACGGGCAGGGCCAATCGATCGCGCAGGGCGTTGCCGCGTCGATGATGAGTTGGGGCGAGTTCTTCCCCTATTTCGACGATCCGAACGAGACCAAGGTCTCCGGCCTGATGGAAGCGGTGCGCTGCCCGCCGCCGAAGCATCCGCTCCGCACCGTCGATCAGACCGGCTTTGGCGAGATCCCGGGCGTTGGCCACCAGGGCGGCTCCAGCCTCGCCGTCAGCCGAAACTCGAAAAACCCGGATGCGGCCTGGATCTTCATGCAATGGGCGACGAGCTATGACACCCAAGTGTTGATCACGGCGCTCGGCGGTGGCACCGGACCGACACGCACCGCGGTCTACGACGACCCGCGGATCATCGCCAACAACCGCGTCGGCCCAGGCACCACAAGGCATCTTAGTGTCGTGCGCGATACCATCGCCAAAGACATGGGATCCGAGCCCGACCTGCCGGAATGGGCAGAGCTGTCGAACGACACGATCCCGGTGCGGCTCGGCAAGTATTTCGCCGGCGAATATGCCTCGGCCAAGGAGGCGATGGACGATATCGCCCAAGCGTCCGACAAGATCGTCGGCGGCTAGCGCCAGTCGGTAGGGCGGGCCCCGACCCGCCCTACGCCCTGAAAGAACAACACAAGGGAGGGGGGAGTTCCATGGCCGATAAACCGCTTGTCGCGATCACTGGGGCCAGCTCGGGGATCGGCGAAGCGACGGCGAGGGCGTTTTCCGCCGCGGGCCACCCAGTGCTGCTTATGGCGCGGCGTATGACCCGGATGGAAGCGCTGGGCCTGCCAAACGCCGTCCTTCGCCAGGTCGATGTACGCGACCGCGAGGCGATTGCCTCGGCCGTACGTGATGCCGAGGCAGAGTATGGTCCCACAGACGTGATGTTCGCCAATGCCGGGATTGCCCGGCTCGCCGATATCGGCCGCCAGCCCCCGTCCGAGTGGGACGAGATGATCGACATCAACACCAAGGGTGTGATGAACACCGTCCATGCAGTGATGTCAGGCATGATCGAGCGCCGCAGGGGAACCCTGATGATGATGAGCTCTATCGCCGGACGCAAGGTCTATCCGGACCACACCGTCTATTGCGGCACCAAGTTCTTCGTCCATGCGGTCAGCGAGAGTTTGCGGGAATATCTCTCGGCCTATGACGTGCGGGTGCTGGTCGTCTCTCCGGGCGTGATCGAGACCGAGGTTTTGTCCGGCGTTTTGGACGAACAAACCCTGGCTGCCTACAAGGAAAACAAGGTTAAGATGGGTGGCGGCATCGGCGCCGATATCGTGGCCGACCTGATCCTGGATGCCTACCGGCTGCCGCAGCGTGCCCTGGTGCAAGAGATCTGCCTGACGCCCACCCGGCAGACCTACTGATGGCCACGGTCGACTACCGGCGCATCTCGAAGAATTTCGGAGCTGTCGAGGTGATCCGCGATCTTTCGCTTACAATCGAAGAAGGCGAGTTCGCGGTCCTGCTGGGTTCTTCGGGTTGCGGGAAGACGACATTGCTGCGCATGACCGCGGGGCTCGAGACGATTTCGGGCGGTCAGCTTGAGATTGACGGCGCGCAGATGAACGATGTGCATCCGCGCAACCGGAACATCGCGATGGTGTTCCAGAACTATGCGCTCTATCCGACGATGCGGGTGTTCGACAACATTGCCTTCAGCCTGGAGGTGAAGGGGCAGGCCAAAGACCAGATTCGCGCCAAGGTCGAGGAAGCGGCAGCGATCCTGAATCTGACGGATCTTTTGGACCGCTACCCTCGCGAGCTGTCGGGCGGCCAGCGACAGCGCGTCGCCATGGGCCGGGCTATGGTCCGAGAGCCGAAGCTCTTCCTGTTCGACGAGCCGCTCTCGAACCTCGACGCCAAGCTGCGGGCGCATATGCGGGTGGAGATCCGCCAGCTCCACGAGCGTCTGGGTACGACCACGATCTATGTCACCCATGACCAGATCGAGGCGATGACAATGGCCGACAAAATCGTGCTGATGAAGGATGGCCGTATCGAGCAGGTCGGTACCCCTGACGATCTCTATGACCGCCCCCAGACACTCTATGTTGCCGATTTCGTCGGATCGCCCGCGATGAACCTTATCGATGGTGAGGTGCAGATAAGCGATGGCGTTCCGACATTTGTCGCGGAGGATGTGCGCCTGATGCTGCCCGCGTCCGCCAATGTAACAATGGGTCAGAAGGTCACCTGCGGCCTGCGCCCGACGGATTTGACGGTGGACCCGGGCGGCGGTTTGCTTGGGACGCTCGCTCTCTCGGAAAAGACCGGTGCTGAGTTGAACCTGCATGTTGCCGTCGCCGGACGCGACATCGTTGCCACCGCACCGCGCGATGCGGCGGTCGATGCGGGCGCGACATGCCGGCTCTCGATTGCGCCCGAAAAGATCCATGTATTCGACCGCAGTTCGATGAGACGCTGTTGATCCAGCATCGAGTAGAATTGCAATTTATCGTATAGACAACCGAATAAATTGAACTTTTAGGCTTCAGTATTGATGCATCGCAGGCTAGTAGCTGGCCAGGACGATGCACTCGGGCACGTCGGCTTCGCAGCCGATAGGTCTTTCCGGGGTTAGGGGCCGCGCAGAACTGCTCCGAGCGCGGCGCGAAAGACGCCTGCCCAAAGCGCCGGTGGGCCCTGCACTGGCTGATGCCCAGATGGCAGAGCTGATGAGCGACCCATTCGGTTCTGGTTTGGGCCTGGCCATTCCGACATCCGCCTCGGTGCCGGTCAATCGATAGGCCAGCCATTCGGATCGGGGCCAGCCCCACCTTGCTCCACACTAGCCAGATCGACTGTCAGGAACACAGGCAACCGCCCCGGACACCTCTGTGGCAGCGTCACCTTTCGTGACGCTGGGTACCTCAACGGATGGGTTCGGCGGTCTGTCGGGCTCAACGCGCGCTTGATCGGGTCTCTCACATATGCATACGTATGCATTCGTCATAGGGTAGGGGCCTTGGGATGCCTTTAGTCAAAACTTTGGTGGTCTAGGCACCTTGCCGAGATGAATTCGAGTGCGAGGAACGTTCGAGCCACTGACATCGCGCAGATCGCTGGTGTGTCGCAGGCGACGGTTTCTCGCGTGCTGTCTGGATCGACACAGATAAGCGAGGCGACGCGACAGAAGGTCATGCAGGTGGTGCAGGACGTTGGCTATACGCCGAACGCTTTTGCGCAGGCCATGCGGACCCGTCAAAGCCGCACCATCGGCGTGGCCGTATCGCGTGTAACGAACCCCGTCGTGCCCGAGATCCTAGAGGCACTGGGCACGCGCCTTGCTGTTCTCGGCCGAAGGATGGTGGTCTGGAACACCGACAGCGAGGGCGAAGCCGGCGTTATCGAAGCCGTCCGCCATGGGACCGTCGACGGATTGATCTTCACCGCCGCGAGCCATCAGGCCGCCTCCATCGACGCCGCGCTCGACCGGAACGTCCCGACTGTGCTCTTCAACCGCCCACTCGACGGAGTACCCTGCGACCAGGTCGTCTCGACCAATCGCGACGGTGCGGCTGCGGTGGCGCAGTACCTGGTGTCTGGCGGACGCCGGCGTATCGCCTACCTGAGTGGGCCCCTCGATCGAACCACTTTGGCCGCCCGGGCTGAGGGGTTCTGCGAGGGCCTTGCCGCGGTCGGTCATCCGCTCTGGCGAAGGGGCGGCGAGGACACCTTCTTCGACCATGACCGATTCCGAGAAATCGCCATCGGCCTTATGCAGGGACCCGAGCCGTGTGATGCAATCGCCTGTGGTAACGACGTCATCGCCTTCGCCGTCCTGAATGGGCTGACCGCGATTGGCGTCTCCGTGCCGGACGATGTCTGGGTTGTCGGCTTTGACGGCGTCACGATGAGCGGCTGGGACGTCTTTGACCTGACAACGATGCGCCAGCCTTGGGACGTGATGGCGGATGGCGCGGTCTCCGCCCTGATCGACCGGATCGAATGCCGCCGCACCTCTCCGCGTACGATTCAAGCGCGTACGGATCTCCTCGTGCGCGGCAGCACCGCACATTGGCCGGCGACGCACCGCGATGCGCTGGCCCAAACAACAAACCATAAAGGGAGGATACCATGACTTACGCCGAACCAACTCCGACCCGCCGCGCTCTGCTCGGCACGGCCATCGCGGGGGCCGCGGTCGTCCCGCTGGCCGCACCGGCCTATGCGCAGGGCAGGCGGGAGCTGAAGATGGCCACCGGCTGGCCGTCGAAATTCCCCGGCCTCGGCGTCGCCTCGCAGCGGATCGGCGACTCGATTACCGCAGCCACTGACGGAAGACTGACGGTCAAGGTCTTCGGTGCGGGCGAACTCGTCCCGCCCTTCGAAGCCTTCGATGCGGTGGCGAGTGGCGCGGCCGACATGTACCACGCCGCCGAGTACTATTGGCAGGGCAAGTCCACTGCATTCAATTTCTTCGCAGGCGTGCCCTTCGGCATGACCACCGCCGAGCACAACGCCTGGGTCTATCACCGCGGAGGCCAAGCGCTTTGGGAGGAGGTCTCGGCGCAGTTTGGCGTCATCGCCTTCATGGCCGGCAACTCGTCGGCGCAGGCGGGGGGCTGGTTCAACAAGGAGATCAACTCGGTCGACGATCTCCGTGGCCTGAAGATGCGCATCCCCGGTTTCGGCGGAAAGGTCATCGACGCCGTCGGCGGCACGGCGGTCACGCTGCCCGGCGGGGAGATCTTCGCGGCCCTACAGTCCGGTGCAATCGATGCGGGCGAGATGGCGGGCCCCTGGATCGATCTCGGCTTTGGCTTTCACAAGGCAGCTAAGTACTTCTACAACCCGGGGTTTCAGGAGCCGACCTCGGCTGAAAGCCTCGGGATCAATCTGGGTCTCTGGGAGGAGCTCTCCGAGGGCGACCGCGCGATTATCCGCATGGCGGCCGCGCAGGAGAATGTGATGAACCCGGCCGACTTCATCGCTAACCACGCGCGCTCGCTCGACATCCTGATCGAGAAGCACGGGATTGAGCTCCGCTCTTATCCTGACGAGGTGATGGTAGAGCTTGGCAAGGCCGCGCAGCAAGTGCTCGCCGATGCTGCGGCAGCCGACCCGCTCACCAAGAAGGTCCATGACAGCTACATGGACTTTCTGGACGAGGCAGCCGGTTGGACCGAGCAGTCCGAGCAGGCCTATCTCCGCGCGCGGTCGCTCGTCCGCGCCGGCTGATCGGCGGTGGATCGCGTCCTGTCAGTCGTCGAGGCGGCCAACCGCCGCCTCGGCCGCGGTGTCGCCTGGGCGGCGCTGGTGATGATGCTGGCGCAGGCGTTTTCGGTCGTCGCCCGCTACGTCTTCAGCGATGGCGTCATCGCCGTGCAAGAGGCGGTGGTCTACGGCCATGCGTTCCTCTTCCTGGGCGGATCGGCCTATGTGCTGCAGTTGAACGAGCATGTCCGGGTGGACGTGTTCTACGGCGGTTTCGGCTCGCGGCTGCGGAGGGCGGTCGATCTGATCGCGCTGGCGATCTTCGTCCTGCCGGTGGTCGCCGTCATCCTGTGGGTCAGCGCGCCCTACATCCTGCGCGCGTGGGAGAGCCTGGAGGGGTCGCGCCAGGCTGGCGGCATCCCTGGCGTGTTCTTGCTGAAAACGGCGATCGGGGTTTTTGCGATCTCCGTTGGGCTGCAGGCGGCGGCGACGTTCCTGCGCATTGTACGGAGGCAGCAAGCCGAAGGCTGGACGAACCGACGGTCCGGGAGCGCTTGAGCGCATGGACCCAACTGCCCTCACTTTCGTTTCCATCCTTTTCGCGGCTGCGTTCGGTGCCGTGCTCGCCGGCATCCCGGTTGCCTTTGCTCTGTCGGGGGCGGCGCTGATCGTCGCCACAATCGCCAACCTCTTTGGCGCGTTCGACTTCTCCTATCTTGCGGCGATCCCGTCGCGCATCTTTGGCACTGCGATGTTCAACGAGGTGCTGACAGCCGTGCCGCTCTTCATCTTGATGGGCGTGATCCTCGAGCGGAGCCGGGTCGCCGAGGATCTACTGCTCAGCATGGCGCGGCTGTCGCGGGGGCTGCCGGCGGGCCTTGGCATCTCCGTCACCGCGGTCGGCGCACTGCTCGCCGCCTCGACTGGGATCGTTGGGGCAACTGTCGTCGCAATGGGGCTTCTCAGCCTGCCTACGATGCTGAGGCAGGGCTACCGGCCGTCGGTCGCCGCAGGTTCGATCTGCGCGGCGGGGACGCTCGGTCAGATCATCCCGCCTTCGATCGTGCTCGTCTTTCTCGGTGACCAACTCTCCGGCGCTTACATGGAGGCGCAGCGAGAGGTCGGTAACTTCGCCCCTGATCCGGTGTCGGTGGGGGATCTCTTCGCGGGCGCGCTGATCCCGGGATTGGGGCTTGCCTCTCTCTATATGCTCTATCAATTCGCCGTTGGTATCCTGCGCCCGCAGGACTGCCCGCCGATGGAGGACGAGGACGGCGAGGCGCCCGCGCTTTGGTCCGTTCTAGCGAGCCTCGTGCCGCCAGTACTGCTGATCTTCGCGGTGTTGGGCTCGATCTTAACCGGCGCTGCGACGCCAACCGAAGCGGCGGGGGTCGGCGCCCTGGGCGCCCTGTTGCTGGCAGGCCGCCGGCTGGCGCGCGACCAGGAGAGGAGCCTTTGGTTGGGGCGTTTGGTCGACCTCGCGCTTCTGGCAGCAGCACTCTTGCCTGTCCTGCGATCCGTCGCTGACCTTCGCCTGAACGCTGAGGACGTGACCGATACCGACCGGCTCGCGCTCTGGACTGCGTTCGCCGCCTGTGCCGTGCTCGTCGCTGGGATTGCCGCCGCGCTCACGATCCTCGCACGCGCCATGGCGCTGACCGATAGCATGATCTCTACGATGCGGGTCTCGACCCTCGCCTTCGCGATCCTGATCGGTGCCACGATTTTTTCGCTCATCTTCCGGGCCCTCGGCGGCGACGAGATCGTCACCCATGCGATGGAGCGCATCCCGGGCGGGCCGACCGGCGCGCTGATCGCCGTGTCGCTCTTGGTCTTCTTGCTTGGCTTCTTCCTCGACTTCATCGAAATCGTCTTCATCATCATGCCAATCGTTGCACCGGTGATCCTGCAATCGGATATCAATCCGATCTGGTTCGGTGTCCTGATCGCGATGAACCTGCAAACCTCGTTTTTGACACCGCCCTTCGGCTTTGCGCTGTTCTATCTGCGGGGCGTTGCACCGCCCGAGGTCCGCACGGCCGACATCTATCGTGGTGTGCTCCCTTTCATAGCGATACAGCTCGGCGCACTCGGGGCGGTCTTCGTCTTTCCGGCGCTGGCGACCTGGTTGCCGTCCGTGCTCTTCGGCTAGGGGGCTCGGCGTGCTACTCAACCCCAATGTTCAGATCCCTGCCACCGACGGTGCGATGGGCGCCTATGTTGCCTGGCCTGAGGGTCCGCTGCGCGGGATCGTGCTGATAAAGGTCGAGCTCTGGGGAATGACCCCGCATATGGGCGAAGTAGCGCATCGACTTGCAGCCGAGGGCTATGCGGCAGTGGTATGCGATCTCTTCCGGGGCGACACGCCGCCGGTTCCGACCGATCCCGTGGAGACGTGGGGTGAGACCTTCGCAGCCTTCGACGATGTCCGGGCGACGCGGGACTGCCGCCACGCGCTCGGCTGGGCACTTGCAGGGTGTGGCGGTCGTGGGACCGCGCCGGTCTTCGCTTGGGGCTTCTGCATGGGCGGGCGGTTCGCTCACAATCTCGCGGCCTTCGACCCGCGTCTGACCGGAGCGATCAATTTCTATGGCAGGCTGAGTTTCCCGCGTCTGATGAATAAGCCCTTTCTGCCCATCGAGGTCACGCGGATGATCGCCTGCCCCTATCTCGGCGTCTTTGCGGAGACGGACGGGTTGATCCCCGCAACAGATGTCGCTCGGCTCGACGCCGATCTGGCCGGAAATCCTAGTACGGCAATCGTCACCTATCCGGGGACCGAGCATGCCTTCTTCAACGATCATCGCGAGTCATTCCACGCAGAAGTCGCGATGGACGCCTGGGGCCGGGTGCTCGCCTTCCTGGATCTTCACCGCTGAGCGACGGCTCCGTTCTTCGCAGACGGTCTTCTGTTCGAGAAAAAAATCACACTGGCCGAAGGCGATGCGCGAGGCCTGGCGGACGCCTCGCTCTCTTCGGTTTGTACCCGCGGCCCGGCCGACGATCCCCTGTGAGACGGCATCAAGCACGAGCGCCACCTTTCGCGCGCGGCGAGACAGGTGTAAAGGCAGCTCTAGCCGAGCATCTGGACTTCAAGTTATTCAAGATGAGCCTGAACGAGAGTTTGACCACGCGCAGCCAGTTGGGACCGAAGCTGCGACGGTTTCGAAGGACGCGGGAGCTGACATTGAGCGAGCTTGCGCAAATGGCCGGCTGTTCCGAGAGCATGCTGTCGAAGATCGAGACAATGCGCGTGACGCCGTCCCTGACCCTGTTGCGTCGGATCGCTGGCGCGCTGGGATTGAATGTGGCGACACTTTTCGACGAGGTTGGCGGGCATTCGATCGTCAGCCGCCGCGGCCAGAGGCCCCGGCTGGACGATGACGCTTTGCGGCGTGGCGATGGTGTCATTCTCGAACGATTGATGCCCTACACTGACAAAACCATGCTGCAGGCGAACGTTCACATCGTTTTGCCTGGCGGTGCATCAGACGGGTTGATCACCCATTTGGGCGAGGAGATGGGCTATCTCCTCGAAGGCCGGCTGGAGCTGATCGTCGATGGCGAGGTCTATCTGCTGGAGCCTGGCGACAGCTTTCACTTTCATTCAGAGCTGCCGCATGGCTACCGCAACCCTGGCGATTCCGTTGCTCGGGTTCTGTGGGTGAATACCCCGCCGACATTCTGAATCTGCCTGCCGAACGGGCACGGCCCGCCTTTGGCATAAGCATCTTGCCTCGAAGGCGTCAACTCAGACGCGATTTTGTTCAAGTTTCTTGACTTCGAAGACAGGGCCGCGTCGTCATAGTACCGCGGGTCCGAGTGGGCCCGCGACATTGCTCTGGGGGAAGCACCACGATGGCCATGCCGGAAGCCGAGATCACGGTTGCCTGCATCCAGTTCGAACCACGGATCGGCAACCGCGCGCACAACGTCGCCGAGAGCGTCGGGGCGCTCGAGAAAGCGGCTGCGGCCGGGGCCTCGCTGGCTGTCCTCCCCGAGCTGTCGGACAGCGGATACGTGTTCGAGACCCGCGAGGAAGCATTTTCGCTGGCGAGCGAACCGGGCGCGTCCGACAGTATCGAGGCCTGGGCCGAGATCGCCCGCGCGCGCGATTTGCATGTCGTCGCGGGCTTTGCGGAACGTGAGGGTCCCAGCCTATACAATAGCGCCGTGGTCATCGCGCCCGACGGTGTCCTAGGCGTCTACCGCAAGACCCATCTCTGGGGCGCGGAAGCCCTGTTCTTCGAACGCGGCGATCTAGGCTACCCAGTCTTTAGAACCCGGCTCGGTCGGATCGGCGCTCTGATCTGCTATGATGGTTGGTTCCCGGAAGCTTGGCGGCTTCTCGCGCTCCAGGGCGCCGACATCGTCTGCGTGCCCACAAATTGGGTACCGATGCCGAACCAGCCCGAAGAGCATCTTTCGATGTCGAATATCCTGTGCATGGCGGCGGCCCATTCCAATTCGATGTATGTGGCCGCGGCCTGCCGCACTGGTGTAGAACGCGGCCAACCCTTCATCGGCCAAAGCGTCATCGTCTCCAACGAGGGATGGCCGGTGGCCGGTCCAGCGCCGAAGGAGGGCGACGCGCTGTTGACGGCACGCGTCAACCTCGCGGCAGCGCGGCGCGGGCGTCAGCTCAACGATTTCAACCAACTTCTCCGCGACCGGCGCGCCGATCTCTACGGCGATGCGCTCGGCTCGAGCATCGACCCGGGCTGGCACTAGCTGCAGCCGTGGAACCGAATGGATGTGAATGCAACAAAAGATGGAGGTGAGACCCATGACCCTTTCCCGCATCGCCACCGCAACGGCCCTCTCCCTGGCCGTGCTGGCGGGCGCCGCCCAGGCTGAGGATCCAATCAAGATTGGAATTCCCGTCGGCCTGAGCGGCGCAAATAGTGTCGTCGCGCCGTCGGTCGTCCAGTCGGCGGAACTTGCCGCCGCGGAGATCAACGAAGCCGGCGGAATCCTCGGGCGCAAGATCGAGCTGGTAGTCGCCGACGACGGCTCCGGCGCCCAGGGCGCGCAAAGGGCCTTCGACAGCTTGGTCTTTAAAGAGGAGGTCGATGTCCTGATCTCCATGGAGACGTCTGCTGCGCGGAATGCCGGACTGCCGATCGTGAACCGGGGCAAGACGCCGTATATCTACACGTCTTTCTACGAGGGTCGCTCCTGCAGTCCCTGGATGTTCGTCAACGCCTGGGTGCCCGAGCAGCAGGTGGCCCCCATCGTCGATCACTTCACCAAGGCGTTCGATGCGAAGAGCTATTTCCTGATCGGCTCCGACTACGCCTTTGGCCGCGGCATGCTGGAGTTCACCCGCTCCTATGTGGAGTCGATCGGCGGCTCGGTGATGGGCGAAGAGTATCTCCCGATGGACGGCTCCGACTGGACGGCGATCATCTCGAAGCTGAAGGAGGCGAACCCGGACGCCCTGATCACCTCAACCGCCGGGGGCGCGCCGAATGTGACCCTGACCAAGCAGCTGCGTGCAGCGGGGGTCGACATCCCCTATGGCAATCTCGCCGTCGATGAGGGCACTGCGAAGACGATGGGTGGCGATGCGACCGGCATCTTCATCGCGGCCTCCTATCTCACCTCCATTCCGAGCGCCGAGAACCAGAGTTTCCTCTCCGCTATGGAAGCGAAGTTCGGTGATGAGCTGAAGACGCCGAACGACCTTTCGGTGCCGCAGTACGAGGCCGTCTACAAGTACAAAATGGCCGTCGAGGCGGCGGGCTCCACCGAACCTTCGGCGGTGATCGAGGCACTCGACGATGTGGCTTTCACCGGCCCCCGCGGCACGATCCAGATGAACAAGCAGCGCCATGCGCCGTTGACGATGTATCTGGGTCAGGTCAAGGCCGACGGTTCGGTGGAGGTGATCCAGAGCTTCGAGAATGTCGATCCGGGCGAGCAATGCCCGCAATTCTCCAACTAGTGCGCAACGCTGTGGGCGGCGGTGGGTGACCCTGCTGCTGCCCGTGGTTCCTGACCCAATCTGGCCGGAGGCAGGCCGTGACGATCCTTGCCCTCGATATGCTCACGACCGCGCTGATCCTCTTCGCGGTTGCTGCCGGGCTGATGATCATCCTGGGTGTGATGAAGCTGATCAACTTTGCCCATGGCGCGTTTCTCACGGTCGGGGGCTACACCGCAATGCTGATCACCGATGCCGGGGTCAGTCCCTGGCTCGCGGCCCCTGCGGCGTTTTTGGCGGGCTTTGTGGGCGGGTTGGTGATCGAGCGCTTCGTCGTACGCCCCCTCTATGACAGGCCGCTGGATGCGATCCTGGCGACATGGGGCCTGGGCATCGTCATAGGTCAGCTCATCACCCTCGGGTTCGGCCGGGAAGTCCAATTCGCGCAAAGTCCGCTGGCCGGGACGCTCGCCATCGGCGATCTCGAATACTCCGCCTGGCGCATCACCGTGTCGGTCATCGCACTCGGCATCGGCGCGGCGCTGACCGCGCTCCTTTACCTCACCCGGTTTGGGCTGAACGCGCGCGCCGTGATCATGAACGAAACGTTGGCCCGCGGGCTCGGGATCGACAGCACCAGAGTGCGGGCGATCACCTTCGGCCTTGGTGCCGGGCTTGCCTGTGGCGCCGGGGCGCTGATAACGCCGCTCCTGGCGGTCGATCCCAATATGGGCCTGCCGTGGTTGGTTAACTCATTCATGCTGGTGCTGGTCTCGGGGGTGTCGATCCCAAGCCTCCTGCTCGCTTCGCTGATCTTGGGCGGGGCGCAGGTATTGGTGTCGACCTATGTGAGCCCGATCCTCGGCGGAATGACCATCGTGGTACTGGCCGCCGCGATCCTGAGGATCAACCCGAGGGGGTTGAGCTTTGGCTGAATTGAGCCAGCCCGCGGCCCTTCAAACACCGGCGAGCGTGTCGCGCCGGCATTGGCGGACGGCCGCCATTGGGGCAGCGACGGCCCTGGCGGTGATCGCGGTGGCGCCCTTTTATCTCGACACATACACGGTCAACATCATGATCCGGGCGCTCTTTCTGGCAGCGCTGGCGATGACCGTCGATGTGCTCTGGGGCTATACTGGCATCTTGACCTTCGGGCAGTCCGCCTTTTTTGGCATTGGCGCTTATGCCTGCGCGCTGACCTTCACCCATTACGGCTTCGGTCCGGGCTGGGCTATCGGCGCACTGGCAATGGCGGTCCTCGCCGCCGCCTTGGTCGGTCTCTTGATCGGCTGGCTTGCCTTTTATCATGGCGCCTCGCCGCTCTACGCCTCGATCATCACCTTGGCCTTGCCGATCGTCTTCGTCCAAATCATCTTCGCAGGTGGTCGCTTCACCGGCTCCTCCTCCGGCTTATCGGCGTTCCCGACATACTACTGGGCGTTCGAGACGTGGTTCTGGATCGCCGGGGTCTATCTCGTAGCTGTAGGCACGCTCGCCTGGCTCTTCGTGCGCAGCGACTTCGGCCGCCTGCTGATCGCGATCCGCGAGAACGAGGATCGATGCGCCTATCTCGGCATTCCCGTCTCCACGATTAAAACTGCGCTGATGGCGATGGCCGGGGCGATCGGAGCTGGCGCTGGCTTCGGCTATGCGGCCTTTACCAATGTCGTGGCGCCGGAGCTTGGTGGGTTCCTCCTCGGCACAGAGCTGTTGATCTGGACTGCGCTCGGCGGGCGGGCGACGCTGCTCGGCCCGATTTTCGGGACGATCGGCATCGATGTAACCGCCTCCTACCTCTCGGGCGAATTGCCGTTTCTGTGGAAGCTGATGGTCGGCATCGCTTTCGTCGCGGTGATCGTGCTGCTGCCCCAAGGATTGGGCCCGGTCTTCGCGCGCGGCGCCAAAGGCGCCCTCTCTCGCATTCGCATCGGCACCGGGGGTGAGGCACCGGCCATCGCCTTGCAGCCGATCAAACAGCGGAGCATCGGGGCAAACACCGCGGCCGCACCGCTGAGCGTCGCTGATCTGAAGCGCTATTACGGCAGCCTCAAGGTCCTCGACGGCATTACTCTGGAGGGGCGAGCGAGCGAAATCCTCTCCATCGTCGGGCCTAACGGGGCAGGGAAAACAACGCTGATGCGCTGCATCTCCGACGGTGGGGAGCGCTCGGGAGGCGCGGTTCTGTTGAATGGCCGGCCCATCGGTCGGGGCGCGCCGCAGAGCGTCGCAGCCCTGGGCGTGGGACGGAGCTTTCAGAACACCTCGCTCTTCGAGAGCCTGACGGTCGGGGAATGCCTGATGCTCGCCCGGTATAAAAGCGACGGTGCGCGGTGGTTCTCCCGCAGCACGGCGCTCGACCTGCCAGAGCCGGCGCTGGAGATCCTGCGGGCCACCGGGCTCGACAACCGGCTGGGGCTAGAGACGCGTGAGCTCTCTCACGGCATGAAGCGGGGGCTGGAGCTCGCCATGGTGTTGGCGACCGAGCCGTCGGTGCTGCTTCTCGACGAACCGACCGCCGGCCTGACCAAGGCGGAGCGGACCGCAATCGGCGCAGTGCTCCTGCGCCTCGCGATGGATTGGGGGCTTTGCGTTCTCCTGATCGAGCATGATCTCGACTTCGTGCGTGAAATCTCGTCGCGTATTGTCGTGCTTCACCAGGGCGAATTGCTGATGGAGGGCACGGTCGACGAGGTGATCTCCTCCGACCTGGTCAAGGCCGTCTATTCCGGCGAGCGGGTCGCCGGGGCCGTCCCGTGACGGCGGCTCTGCTGGCCACCGAGGGGCTCGTGGCCGGCTATGGCGGGGCCACCGTCCTCCGCGGGGTATCGCTAGCCCTCGCGCCGGGAGAGGTTCTGGCCGTCCTCGGCAAGAATGGAATGGGGAAATCCACCCTCCTCAAGGCGATCATGGGATTTCTGCCGGTGCGCGGCGGCCGCGTGCGGATGGAGGGACAGGATGTCACCGGCCTGCAACCCCATCGGTTGGCCCGCACCGGCATCGCCTACTCCCCGCAGGAATTCACGATCTTTCAAGATCTTACGGTAGGGGACAATCTCCGCCTCGGCGCGCCCACCGACCGGATCTTTGCGGAGCGGCTGGAGAGCCTGCGCGGGGTCTTTCCGAGGATGCTGGAGCGGCTGAAGCAGCGTGCCGGCACCCTCAGTGGCGGCGAGCAAAAGATGTTGCTGATGTCGCGGGCGCTCCTCTCCCGCCCACGGATCATGCTGGTCGACGAGATCAGCGAGGGGCTACAGCCGACGATGATCGACCGCATGGCCGAGGCGCTGGCGGCGGCGCGCCGGGACCAGGGGGTGTCGGTGTTGCTGGTCGAACAGAATCTCGGCTTCGCCGTGTCTGTCGCCGACCGTTATGCGGTGCTGAAGTTAGGCGAGGTCGTCGAGGAGGGCGCTGTCGGCGCTGCCGCCGATACGGCTGTTCTGGCCGAGCATCTGAAGGTCTGAAGCTAGTGCCAGTTGCCGAGGCCAATACGTTCTCGCTCGTGGGTCGCTGTGCGCGCACCGGCGAATTGGGTGCCTGCGTCGCCTCTGCGGTGCCAGCGGTGGGCGCGATTTGCCTCGTCTCTCGCCCAGGGGTCGGCGTCGCCAGCACCCAGAGCTGGGTGAACCCCTATCTGGCCCATGACGCGTTGGAGCGGATGGCGGCAGGGGACGGGGCAGGGGATGCGCTGGCGGGTGTGCTGACCGGCGACGAGGCCTCTGCTTTCCGGCAGATCGGCCTGATCGGCGCGGACGGACCCGGTGCCGCACACACCGGCGATTCTTGCACTGCCTGGTGCGGCCAGCGCACGTGTACCGACCACGCGGCGCAGGGCAACATGCTGACTGGACCCGAGGTGATCGAGGCAATGGCCAGGCAGTTCGCGGCGGCGTCGGCGATGCCCTTGGAGGAGCGCTTGATGCGGGCGCTGGAGGCGGCGCAAAGCGCAGGCGGCGACAAGCGCGGCCGTCAGTCTGCGGCGCTGCTGGTCGCGAGCGGCGAGGCCTATCCGAGGCTCGATCTGCGGGTCGACGAACATCCCGACCCGATTGCCGAGTTGCGCCGCATCCTTGGCGTCGCGTCGGCGCAACTGGTCCCCTTCATCGCCGGCATGCCGCGGCGGAGCGTCCCGCCCGCGCCCCCGGACGATCGTGTTGTCGCAATGCTGTTGAAGCCGCCGCCACAGCGCCCCGGGGGCGGCGGGTCGGCCGAACCCTGACATTCGGGAGACTGCCTTGGATCAGAACCCCCTCGAACCCGCTACCCTGACCGGGCTGCCGTTGCCGCCAGAGCGGATTGCGGAACTGGCGGCCGCCTTTGCGGAGATACGCGCGGAGATCGAGAAGCTGCGCAGGCTCGATTTGGGCGAGACGCAACCGGCAGTGATCTTCGCGCCAGAGCCTGGCCGCACCGAGGACCTGCAACCATGACCGCAGAGCCCTGGGCGCTGCCAATCACCGCGCAGGCCGACGCGATCCGCGGTGGTCGGCTCTCGCCCGTCGATCTTCTCGATGCCTATCTCGACCGCATCGACGCCTATGACGACGCGCTGCAGGCCTATGTTGCGCTCGATCCTGCCGCGAGGGCGCAGGCGGAGGCGGCTGCGGCCGAGATCTCTGCCGGCCGATGGCGCGGGCCGCTTCATGGCATTCCGATCGCGGTGAAGGACAACTATGCGACGGCGGGCATGCCGACAGGCGCGGGCACAGAGGCGCCCGGTTTCGACTGGCCTGAAGAAGACGCAACGGCCGTCGCCCATCTCCGCGCCGCCGGTGCGGTCATCATCGGCAAGACGCGGATGCATGAATATGCCTGGGGGATGGAGACGCCGCCGACGGCGAACCCCCACGACCTCTCGCGCGTGCCCGGCGGGTCAAGCGGTGGGTCGGGCGCAGCGGTTGCTGCTGGGCTGGCTGCAGCGGCGCTCGGCTCGGACACCGGCGGCTCGATCCGGATACCGGCGAGCCTTTGCGGCACAGCGGGGCTGAAGCCGACCTTTGGCCTGATCGGCCGGGGCGGGATTGTCCCCCATAGCTGGTCGCTCGACCATGCGGGTCCGCTGGCCGCCTCGATCGCCGATTGTGCGATCCTGACCGCAGCGATGGCGGGTCCTGATCTGTCGGACAGCGCCAGCGCCCTGCGCCCGCAGCCGGATCTTGCGAAGTGGCAGGACGCGATGGCCGCTGGCACCAAGGGACTGCGCATCGGCCTCTGCCGCCGCCATTTCTTCGACGGGCTGACCGTGCCGGTGGCGGAGGCGACGGAGCAGGTCATCGACCATCTCGCCAAAGCCGGCGCCAAAATCGTCGAGTTCGATTTGCCGCTGCTGGACCACGGTCTTGGGGCGATCTTTGCCATCGAGCTATCGTCCTCCACCGCCTATCACGATGCGCGTTTGCGGGCGGGCCAAGTCACGGTCTTCGCGGAGGATGTCCGGCTTCTGGTTGAGATGGGGCGTTTTGTCACCGGTGCCGATTACCTCACGGCCGAGCGCTATCGCCGGCGCCTCGGCGAGGAAATGGCGGCTCTCTTCGCCCAGATCGATGTGGTGCTTAGCCCAACCATGCCTCTAACCGCCTGGCGCGCCGGGGAGCGGCAGGTGAACATCGGTGGGCGGGAGGAAAGTGTCCTCGCGGTCTCGTGGCGGCTAACCTATCCCTGGAACCTTATGGGGCTGCCGGCGGCGAGCGTGCCCGTGGGAAACGATCCAGATGGTTTACCGATCGGCGTGCAAGTCGCGGGTCCGGCCTTTGGCGAGGCCGCCGTCCTGCGGGCTTCGGCGGCTGTCGAAGCTGCGGCGGGCGGCCCGGCTCAACGGGTCACACCGTCCGAACCATGATCGTCCCGGGCCACCAAGCGCCAAGATGCGCCCTAGAAATGCGCCCGATACTCGCCGCCGAGAACGGTCGCAGCGACGCGGATCTCCCGGATCTCATCCTCAGGGCAGGCGAAGTAGTCGCGGTCGAGGATCGCAACATCCGCCAGCATGCCCGGCCGCAGCGCGCCCTTGTCCGCTTCCTCCCGCCCGGAGAACGCGCCGAGCGTTGTATAGGCGGCCAGGGCCTCGGCCCGGCTCACGGCCTCACGAGTGTCGAGATCCCCGCCCGTATCCGACTGCCGCGTCACCATCGACCACAGCGCGAGGAAGGGGTTGGCCTGGCACACCATCGCGTCCGAATGTCCCGGGGCCGGGATGCCCCGGTCGATCAGCGTGCGGTGCGGCCACATATGGCGTATCGCCGCCTGGCCCCGATGGGCAATATAGGCATCTCCAAGATCGTACATGAAACCCGTCGCGGAACTGTCTATCACACAAAGCTTTTCGATCCTGTCCATAACCGACGGCGTCACGTAGCAACAATGTTCTACCCGCATCCGGTGGTCTGGCCGCGGCGCGGCCTCCAGGCAGGCCTCGATCGCGTCGAGGGCGAAGTCGATGCCGCGATCGCCGACACCCTCGATCATCACCTGCAGCCCTGCCCGATGCGCCGCGACGGCGCGGGCGGTGAGATCCTCAGCATCGTAGAGCAGCATCCCCGTGTTCGGAACCGGCTCCCCGGGGATTGGGTCGCCCAGATAGGGCTCGTAATAGGCCGCCGTGCGTCCGGAGGTGGAGCAGTCCGGGCACCATTCCACGCCGATCACCCGGAGCCAGTCATCGCCGAACCCCGAGCGGATACCCGAGGCGACGAAGGCCTCGACCAGTCCGTTCTCGCGGCCCGAGACAATAATGCCGACCCGCATGCCGAGCCGTCCCTCCGCCCTCAGCCGCTGATAGGCGGCGATGGATTTGGACCCGCAAAGGGAGTTGTAGACGCTCGTAATCCCGTAGCTGCGCCACTCGTCAAACACCTGTTCCAGTCCGTCGGCGAGCATCTCGTCCGTGTCGCCGCCATGGACATGGTCGAGGAAGGCGTGGGCCGCAGTCTCCCGGCATCGTCCGGTGAGCTTGCCGTCTGCGTTGCGGTCGAAGGCGCCAAAGGGCGGGTCCGCAGGGTCGAGGCCCAGCCCAACCTCGCCAAACGCCCGGGAATTCGCGAGGCCCACATGCCCGTCCGTGCGTTGGATGTAGAGGGGTCGTCCCTGAGCCGCCGCGTCGAGCTCTGCGATGCTCGGATAACCCCCGGATTTCCGGTCATCGAACCGGTAGCAGACGATCCACTGGTCCGGCCCCTTGGTGGCGGCCACGGCGGCGATCCGGTCGAGCAATGCGGCGCGCGACGCGATCCTGGCCGGGCTGACATCCTCCCAACTGCGGATGCGGGCGGCATAGCTGTCGGGATGGGCATGGCTGTCGACAATCCCCGGGATTGCGCAGGCGCCGTCCAGATCCACCTGCCGCGTCGAGGGCGCCGCCATGGCGCGGATCGCACCGCTCTCGCCGAGCGCGAGGATCCGACCGCCCTTTGCCGCCAGGGCCTGCACCACCCGACCGCCCCCGGGCCCCGTGCCGTCCATGGTTGCGATGCGCCCTCCGTAGAGGATGAGATCGGGGCCGAGCGGGTCCATCATATCCTCCGTTTTCGGGGGCGTTCGTGGACACTGGCGTGCGGATCGGCGAGTGTAAAGCGGTGGGAGCCTCAGATGACCGACCGAGTGTTCAGCGTCGATGCCGATCCCTATCCGTGGCCGTTGGAGGCGTTGCGGCCCGACCAATGCGCGCTCGTCGTCATCGATATGCAACGCGATTTCTGCGGGGCGGATGGCTATGTGGCGCAGTTGGGCGAGGATGTGGCTCCGCTCGTGGCCTGTATAGCACCCATTGTCCGATGCCTCGCGGCGGCCCGCGGCGCTGGCATGACGGTCATCTACACCCGTCAGGGATTCCGCCCTGACCTTGCCGAGATGCCGCCCTGGCGGCGCATCAAGGTCGAACGATATGGCTCGCCGGTCGGGCAGGCGGGGCCGCTCGGGCGGGTTCTGGTCCGCGGCGAGCCGGGCTTCGAGATCGTCGGGGAACTCGCGCCCGAGCCCGGCGATATCGTGGTCGACAAGACCGCGAGCGGCGCCTTTACCGGCACGGATCTGGAACCGGTCATTCGGGCCAGGGGGCTGCGCGCGCTGGCCTTCACCGGCGTCACCATCGATGTCTGCGTCCACAGCACCATGCGCGAGGCGAATGACCGGGGCTATCAATCGGTGCTGATCCAGGACGCCTGTGGCGCGATCGATCCTGGCTTGCACGCCTGGGCGCTCCGCTCGGTCATGGTGGAAGGGGGCGTCCTCGGCTCCGTCACGGATGCGGCGCGGTTCGAGGAGGCGCTGCGATGACCACCGCCCGACCCTTGGCACCTATGTCTGGCAGCATCGCGCTCCGCCCCGCAGATCCGTGGTTCGCGGTGGAGCCTCAGCCGAATGGCGTGCTGCGGATTTGGGAGCCCCATGTCTCCCGTCTGCTGCGCGCCAACATGTTTCTGGTGCGCGGGCGGGATCGAGACCTGTTGGTCGATGCCGGCATGGGCGTGGCGAGCCTTCGGGCTTTCCTCGCGCCGCTGTTGGAGCGTCCGTTGGTTTGCGTGCTGACCCATGGCCATGTCGACCATGTCGGCTCGGCCGCTGAGTTTGCGGACGATCTGCGCATGCACTCGGCCGAGGCAGCGTTGATCGCCACGCCGCCGGCCGAGTGGTCGCTAAGCTATGAGGACGTTTCGGCCGAGAAGCGGGCAGGGTTGGCGGCCTCCGGCTTCGACACCGGCGGGCATGTGATCGCAGCGCTGCCCCATCCGGGCTATGATCCAGCCGGGTGGTCGGTAGCACCTGCGGAGATGACAGATCCTCTGAGCGATGGCGACATCGTCGATCTTGGTGACCGGCACTTTACGATAATGCATTTGCCCGGCCATAGCCCCGGCTGCCTTTGCTTGTGGGAGGCCGAGACTGCGATGCTGATCGGCGGCGATGTGATCTATGACGGCCTCCTAATCGACACGCTGCCGGAGAGCGATCCGGCCGCCTATCGCGACAGCATGGGGCGCCTGGCGCGGCTGGAACCCAACATCGTGCACGGCGGTCACCGCGAATCCTTCGGTCCGCTGAAGTACCGCCGCATTGTCGAGGACTATCTCGCGGAGTCATATGGATGAAGAGAGACGCATTCGACAGGGCGAACTGCCCAATTTCCGATCAGCTTCCTCAGGCCTCCGCCACCGAAAGTCCTGAAGAGTTGCCCTTGCGGCAAATGTCGGACTAGCTTCGGAAATGCGGTGGTGGACGATGGCGGAAGAATGATGCGCGATGCGGTGCCAGAGACGGCGGCCCACGCGCTCGCCCTGCGCGGCATCGTCAAACGCTATGGCAAACTTGCGGCGGTGGACGGTGTCGATCTAGACATCCCGCGGGGCAGCTTCCTCACGATCCTGGGGCCGTCGGGCGGCGGCAAGACCACAGTCCTTATGACCATCGCGGGCTTTACCGACCCGACCGAGGGACGGGTGCTCCTCGACGGGGCCGATATCACTGGGCTGCCGCCGGACAAGCGTAATTTCGGCATGGTTTTCCAGGGCTATGCGCTCTTCCCGCATATGACGGTCGCCGAGAACCTTTGGTTTCCGCTGCGGGTGCGCGGCATATCGCGCGCGGATTCAGAGCTGAAGGTGAAGGCTGCGCTGGAGCTTGTGCAGCTCCAGCCGCTTGCAGCGCGCTATCCCACCCAGCTCTCCGGTGGGCAGCAGCAGCGCGTCGCCTTGGCCCGGGCGCTGGTCTTCGAGCCGGATCTGCTGCTGCTGGACGAGCCGCTCTCGGCGCTCGACAAGAAACTGCGCGCGGACCTGCAATGGGAGTTGAAATCGCTCCACCAGCGGCTCGGCACCACCTTCATCTATGTCACCCATGACCAGGACGAGGCTCTGTCGATGTCCGACGAGATCGTAATCATGAACCATGGGCGCATCGAGCAGCAGGGTAGGCCCGGCGATCTTTACGAACGGCCGGAGACGCGCTTTGTCGCGGATTTCCTCGGCAAGTCGAACTTCCTCGAAGGACGCGCCACCGGGATGGGGGAGGGGCGCCTCGGCTACGAGGTCGGCAACCTGCCGCTCGTCACCGCAACGCCGCGGAGCCGGGCGCAGGGCAGCCCGGTGACGGTGGCGCTGCGGCCCGAAAAGATCGCCATCGCACCGGCCCAGCAGCCTCCCGATACCGAAAACCGTGTCGATGGCACCATCACCGCCTTCAACTATTTCGGCGCGAGCTATCAGTTTCGCATCGCGACCGGTCCGCTGGGCGATCTTCTGGTGACTGCCCCGGCCTTCACCTGCGCCGTCGAGCCGGCCGAGGGGACTGCCGTCGCCCTCGGTTGGCATGCGGACGCTTCCGTTCTCGTGCGCGACCCCTAGGGCCGCGCATCACCGGCGCGCGGCAAAAGACCATGCGCCCCAACAAACAGGGAGACTGCTGATGAGTATCCTCAAGACCCAGTATGAGAAGGACCTGTACCCGGAGATCGCCGACACCATCGACGAGGCTGGCGACTTCCAGCGCGATCTGATTGAGATTGCCGCCGAACGCCATGCAAGGGGCGAGATTGATAGGCGCGGTTTTCTGACAGCTCTGGCGGGGATCGGCGCGCTCGGTATGGCTGGCGTTCCCGGTGGCGCCCGGGCGGCGTCTGGCGAGCTAGTGGTGGTCAACTGGGGCGGGCCGGCGGTCGAGGCCTACCAGACTGCCTTTGGCGAGCCCTTCACGGCGGCGAGCGGGACCAAGGTGGTAATCGACGGGACCGGGCCGTTGCTGTCGAAAATCCGGGCAATGGTCGAATCCGGTGCCGTGACCTGGGATGTCTGCGACACGGGCGCCGCGTCGACCCTGGTGCTCGAAAAGGCCGGTGTGATCCAGGCCATCGACTATTCCGTCGTCGATAAAAGTAAAGTCGTCCTGGACTATGCCTATGACTACGGGATCGCCAATTACCTGTTCAGCTATGTCCTCGCCTACAACGAAAAGGCCCTCGGTAAGGCGCCGAGCAGTTGGGCGGATTTCTGGGACACATCGGGTTTCGGGGGCATGCGGACCCTGCGCAAGCAGCCCAACGGGATGATCGAGGCGGCGATGTTCGCCGCCGGTAAAACGACGGACGAGATCTATCCCATCGACCTCGATCTCGCGATGGGGAAGATCAAGGAACTGCGCGACAGCGTCATCGTTTGGGGCTCCGGCTCGCAATCGCAGGAGCTTTTCCGCACCGGCGAGGTGGCGATGGGCAATATCTGGCACACCCGCGCCAATCTGTTGAACAGGGACATGAATGGCGATGTCACCTGGACGTGGAACGAGGGGATCGTCACGGCCGGCATGTGGAACATCCCGAATGGTAACCCGGCGGGGACCGAGGCGGCGATGGCTTTCGTTGCATCGTCCCAGGATCCGCAGCAGCAGGTGAAACTGTTCGAGCTGATGGGCAACGGTCCCGCTAACCCGGCCGCGTCCGAGTTTGTGCCGGAGGATCGACGCTGGGCCAATCCCGGCCAGCCGGAAAACTGGGCGATGCAGATCAAACAGGACGCGCGCTGGTACCAGGCGGATTCCGGCAAGGGCGATCTCACCAACGACGCCTTGGCGCGAGAGCTGTATTTGGATGTGATGTCCGGCTGAGATGCCGGCGTCCCTGCGCTTCGGCTACTGGCTCCTGATCGCGCCGGCGCTCGGCGCGATGCTAATCTTCTATGTCTGGCCGCTGGTGCAGGTTTTGTGGCTGAGCGTGACGGAGCCCTATCCGGGGCTTCAAAACTACGAGCGTATGTTCGAGAGCCCGGCGATCGGCCGCATCTGGTGGACGACGCTGGAAGTCTGTGTGTTGACCACCGTGGTGACCGTCTTCCTAGGCTATGTGGTCGCCTATGCGATGACCATTGTGGGCGAGGGGCAGCGAACCGGCATGATGTTCTGCGTGCTCCTCTCGCTCTGGCTCTCGGTGCTGATCAGGGCCTTTGCCTGGGTGATGCTGTTGCGCGGCAATGGCGTCATCAACGAAGGGCTGATGGGGATCGGTCTGATCGACCAGCCCCTGCGCCTGGTGCGCAACGAGATCGGCGTGCTGATTGGTATGGTTCATTTCATGCTCCCGCTCGCCGTCTTGCCGATCTTTGCCAATATGACCGGGATCGAGGCGCGGCTGATCTCCGCCGCCCGGGGTCTCGGCGCCTCGCCGGGCCGGGCGCTTCTGCTCGTCTTCCTGCCGCTCTCGAAACCCGGGATCATCGCGGCGACCATCCTGGTCTTCGTCTTCTCACTCGGCTTTTTCATCACGCCCGCGCTCCTGGGTGGCGGCAGGGTGGTGATGATCTCGGAATACATCCGTGTCAGCTTTGAGGAGACATTGCGCTGGGGGCAGGCGACGATGCTCTCGACGGTACTGCTGGTCTCTGTGTTCCTAGCGCTTGGCCTCGTCGCGCGGGTGGTCGATCTGCGCCAAGTGTTCGGGGCAACGCGGTGACCGCGGTCGCGGAAGCCATAGCGCCGCCGCGAAAGCGGGTACGGGATCGCCGGGCCCTCTGGGGGCGCCTGTTCGCGCTCGGCTTCGCCTGGACGGTGCTCGGGTTTCTGGTCCTGCCAATGGTCATCGTGATCCCCGTCTCGGTCACCGACCAGTATTATCTGTCCCTGCCGAAGGAGGGTATCAGCTTCGAGCACTATGCCGCCTTCTTCGAAAAGGAGATCTGGCTCGCTGCGACCTTCGACAGCCTTGTGATCGCCGCCTCCGCCACGGCGTTGGCGGTCCTCCTCGGCACGCTCTGCGCCATAGGATGCTGGCGGCTTTCCTCCCGCGCGGCGGAGGCGGTGCGGCTCTTCATGCTGCTGCCGATTATTGTGCCGGTGATTGTGCAGGCCCTCGCCATCTATCGCTTTTGGATCGATCTCGGCCTTATCGACACCTATCTCGGCACGATCATCGCCCATACCCTGATTGCGCTGCCTTACGTGATTATCACAGTCTCGGCGGCCCTGACCAATGTCGACCCGCGAACCGAGCAAGCAGCCCGCAATCTTGGCGCCAGCAACGCTCAGGCCGTGCGCCTGGTGATCTTACCGGCGGTGATGCCCGGGGTCCTCTCCGGCGCGCTGTTCGCCTTTACGATAAGCTTCGACGAGATCGTGACGGTCCTCTTCATCACCAGCCGCGAGGTTTACACCCTGCCAAAGCGGATCTGGAACGGCATCCAGGACCATCTGGACCCCACCATCGCCGCGGTGGCAACCATGCTGATGCTGCTGACCTTGGCGCTGCTGCTGATCGACCTTTGGTTCAAACGCCGCAGAAAGGCGCGGCTCGCGGCGCTTGAGGAAAGTTCGCAGTGACTGAGATTGCGCCCGCTGCGATGACGCCGGAGAAGCGTACGTCGCTCGACTGGATCGAGGCCGCGGCAGAGGCGCTGTCGGCCGATCACATGACGCTCTGGCATTTCCACGAGCCGTCTTGGCGTGAGTACCGATCCGCCGCCTGGTATGTGGCCAGGCTACGCGCCGAGGGCTTCGCGGTGGAGGAGGGTTCGGCGGGCATGCCGACAGCCTTTTGCGCCGATTGGACCAGCCCTGCGGGCGACGGCCCCTGCATCGGCGCCTACGCCGAATACGATGCGGTCCCCGGTTGCAGCCAAGAACCGGTACCCTACCGCAAACCGCGCGCCGGCCACCACCCCTCCGCCGCTGGGCATACCGACCCGCACTCGGCGCTGGGCATGGGCGGCCTCACTGGCGCGCTTGCGCTGAAGGCGGCGATGGAAGCGCATGCCATCCCTGGCCGCATCCGCTTCATGGGCGAGCCGGCCGAGAAGATGTGCGGCTCGAAGCCTATCCACGCCTCCCATGGCTATTACGACAGCATGGATGCGGCGATCAGCTTCCACCCGACTTCGCTGCCGGCGCTCTCGAACACCGTTCTGTGGGACACCCATTGCGGCGCCTACTGGTCGAAGGTTTTCACCTTCACCTGTCCGGAGCCGCATGGCTGGGGCGGGGCAGGGGATCGGAAGGGCGTGCATAACTACCACGCCATCGCCCGGGCGCCGGCAGCCCTCGACGCCGCGGTGATGATGTATTCCGTCACTCAGGCGACGAAGGAGAACATGCTGCCCCATGCCGGCAGCTGGTCGTTGAACGAGGCGATCCTGAACGGCGGTTTCGCCACCGCCGACAATCTGCCACCGCGCCACGCGGAGCTGCAATACGCCTGGCGCTGCCCCTCGGTCGCGATGGCCGAGGCGATTGATCAGGTGCTCGAGAGGAACGCGGCCCATGTTGCTGCTATCACCCATTGCCAGGTGTCGAGCGGCTGGGTGACCAAGACCCGTCCCGGCCTCGCCAACCACGCTATGGCGGAGACGACCTTCGCGAATTTCGCGCTGGTCGGCCCGCCGCAATTCCCGCAGGAAGCGCGCGCCTTCGCTCGCCAGATCCAGGAAAGCCTAGGCTTCGCCCCCGACGAGAATCCGTTCCCGGACAATCTGGAGGCGCTGGTCGATCCTCGGGATGGGGAGGGCATGATCCGCTCGATCCTACCGCCTTGGCAGGGGAACTACACCTCGGACGACTACACCGACTACACCTGGCACACGCCAACGGTCCGGCTGTATGTGGGCCGTCCGGTGCCGCGACCGCCGGCCGATGGCTCAGTCCTGCCCCATTGGTGCCGATGGGCGCTTGGCGGTATCCCGGCCGCGATGGATCCAATGTTCCTGACCGCCGGGCGGGTGATCGCGACCACAGCGCTCGACCTTCTAACCGATGGCCGGTCCCTGGCCGCAGCCCGTTCCGAGTTCGAGGAGCGTACAGGTGGCGGCATCGCCGGTAGGGACTGGCTGGCGCCGCTCCTCGGGCCAAAGGCGGTGGCGCCGATCCACTACCCATGGCCGCAGTGGACCGAGACGCCCGATGGGCCCGCCTGGTCCGTCCCGCCCCGGCCCGGCGACTGACCGCCGATTTCCTCCCAATCGGCCGATATCAGAGGAGACTGCCGATGAGCGGCGCCGTCAGCGAGTTTGAGTACCGCTACAATATGACCATCCGCGCTTTTCCAAGCCATGCGGACCCCAGCTTCGAGAGCGCTGCGCAGCAGCGGGAGGTCTGGGGCCGACAATGGGGCTGTACCAACGATGTTGGCCAGCTGCGGATGGTCCTGATGCACCGCCCCGGTGCCGAGATGGAGATCATCGACCCCGAAATGCGCATCGAGCGGCTTAACTCCTACGGCGATGAGGAGGGGCAGACCTGGTATTGGCGCGGCAATCGGATGCCCGATATCGCCGCCCAACAGGCACAGCACGACGCGCTCTCCGACGCCCTGCGCGCCGAGGGGGTCGAGGTTGTGCTGATCGGCGACGCGGCCCCGGGGCGACACAAGCAGATATACACACGGGACAGCTGCATCGGGGTCGAAGGTGGGGCCATCGTCACCCGCCTCGGCCCGATCGTTCGGCGCGGCGAGGAACGGCCGGTGACCCAGGCGCTCGCCCGGGTTGGCTGCCCGATCCTGCGCACCGTCAACGGGCGCGGACTGATGGAAGGCGGCAGCTTCGTTTGGCTCCGCCCTGGCCTTGCGGTGATCGGCCGGTCCTCCCGCGTCAATGAAGAGGGCACCCGCCAGGTCGAAGAGGTGCTCCGCGAGGCGGGCGCTGAGGTGATCCGAGTCGATCTTACCGGCTATCGCTTGCATATCGACGGGGCCATCGTGATGGTCGCGGAGGATCTGGCCATCACCAACCCGACCCAATTGCCCTTCTGGTTTCTCGAAAAGCTCGATGCGCTCGGCGTTCGCATGGTCGAAGTGCATCCGGAGGATGCGGTCGGGTGCCTGAATTGCCTCGCGGTGAGGCCAGGCCGGGTCATCATGCAGGACGGGCTCAGCCCGCGCACTGCGGAGAGGCTCGACAAACTCGGCGTCGAGGTCGTGAGTGTGCCCTACGACCTGATCTACGAGGGCGGCGGTGGGATCCACTGCTCCACCTCGCCGCTGATCCGCGACCCGATCTGAGGGGGCGGGTGCCATGCTCTGGAGACGCTCGCTTCGGCCGGAGTTGCGGTAGCGCTGATCAACCGGCGCCACGCCCATTCGATAGCGCGCTCCGTATAGGTATTCGGCAAGGCGGTGGTTCGCAGCCTGGTCCCTTTCGTACTGGAGCTGGGTGGGCTCTCCCTACGGCAGATCTGCACCCTCTAATTTGGGGCCGCACTACTCAAGTGGGATCGCAGCCTTGCACGGTCCGATACCAGAAATGGGATCCACACCATCAACGAGACTCTGCTCACCGTCTGGGACCAGAAGTGGCAGTGAGCATCGGGATGGAAGCCTGCTCCGGCGTGCATCACTGGGCGTGCATCATTGGGCTCGGGAGCCTGTTACGCTCGGTCATGAGCTGGGGCTGATGCCGGCGGCCTTCGGTTACGCACGTGACTTTTTCGCCTGGCTTGGGCTGGCTTTGGGGCACGCCGTACTGAAAGCCCACGCAGATCGTGGCTGTCGCCTTGGCCGCGGGCATGGCGCGGGTCGTATGAGCGCTCGCCAGGAATAGGGACAGCGGCAGGACCCGCGCGGCCTAACATTTGCCGCCGACCAAAGCCGGCTCCTAGAGCGCTTTCTGACCCGATTGCATCGGTTCTCGCGTTCTAAGGTATTGTTTTGAGGCATTTTCGCGACGCCAATCCGATTCAGATTGGCTGGAAAATGCTCTAGAATATGAGGCCCACCGTGGGATGACGGCGAAACGGCAATCGGGACACCCTTTTCAGACCGGAGCACCAACGACTTTGGCGTCGGTTCTCGCCGGAATTCCAGGCGTACGCGGTCACATGCCTGTGCCGCCGCCCGGGCGGCCGAGCCCGTCGTCTGCCTCCCCTGTCTGGTGCTCGGCGCCTCCGCCAGCGTGTGTGATGCTTGGCGGTGCGTGGTCTCTCCCAGAGTTGAGCGCCTTGTAAGACCGGCTAAGCTCGTGGAGGAGGCCGGGTGGGCCTATCGACCGCTCTCGGTGATCGGTGAGAGGTGATTGTCGAAGGCCACCTTCTGTCGGGCCAGCGGCGATGCGCGGAGCTTTCGGCTGAGGCCGATAACCCCGCCCAAGCCGTCGGTTGCAATCCATCCGTCCGCGGCGGGGGCCAGGCCGCAGACATCCGGGCGGGACCAAATCTTTGCGTCGCCGCCCGATGCGCGCCAGGCCATCACCCGTCCGCCCCTGGGAGACGTGATCGCGGCCATCTGGCCCGATCCGTCGAAAGCCACACTACCGGCATAGCCCCGCATCATCGCGAGGGCGGCCGGATCCGCCTCGGCGACGCGGAGCGCCGGCTCACCCTGGCGGTGAAAGGCCAAGAGTGGCACGCCGTCTGCCGGGTCGCCCTGCCATTGCAGCGCCGCGGCGACAAGGCCACCGGCGTTCACTGCCAAGTGCCTGATCGAATTGAGGCGCAGATCTCCCGGCAGCTCAACCCTCTGCAGTACCGTGCCGTCCTCGGCCCGCAGATAGGCCAAGTTCGGCGTCATGCTTGGCAAATTGAGCTTTTCCCGCCCGCTGTCGGGGTGGGTGCGGATCCCGCCATTGGCCACCGCAAGCGTCTTGCCCCCGGGCATCAGCAGAGCGTCGTGGGGTCCGATCCCGCCGGAGCCGAACTCGCCGATACGCCCATAGTCCGAGGCCACATCCCAAACGCCCAGCCGACCGGCGCCGGTCCGATAAGCGTTTTCGGTGGTGAACAGCAGCGCACCATCTGCCGAGAACGTCCCATGACCGTAGAAATGCCGCCCCGGCGGTGCGGTCAGCCGCTTGACGACCGTGCCGCTCCCGCAGTCGAGCACCAAAGCGAAGGTCCCGGGCCGACGGCTGACCAGCACGACCTCAGCCCGATCCGGGTGCGCCGCCGCAGCGTGGCCACGCCCGGGCAGAGGCAGATCGAAGACGATATCTCCGCTGCGGCGCAGCGCGAGCAGGCGGAACCCCGAAGCGTCCTTGGCGGCTGCGATCAGGTCGGGCGCGCCGATCTCGGCCCAGGAGGGTCCTGCGACGCCCGCAGCGGTCGCAAGCCCGGCCGCGGCCAAGAACCGGCGTCGCGAGATGCCGCCATGGCCGCTCGGCGGCACTCCCTAATCCCCATCGGCCGAGTTGAAGCCCTCGACCAGGCCCATTCCCGCGCCAACGCTGCCGCGCAGCGCATTGGCAAGCCCGCCGACCGATTGCATCAGCACTTCGACGCGGATCGCATTTCCGTCGATCGCTTTGGGGAGGTCACCGAGTTCGGCCACAGCGGCCAATGCGTCGCGGCACCGCGCGACCGCCAGGGTCAATAGCTCGCGCGACGCCTGATCAAGATCCGGCGAGAATACCTCGCGCCCCAGCAGGTCGACGGCATCCACCACCAATTCGATCTGGCGCAAAGATCGTCCAGACCGGCGCGCCTCCGCCAAGCGAGACCGGCGCCTCTCGAAGGTGCCAAGAGGCTTGCCGAGGCGTAGGGCGGCCGTCTCCTCCACTGCGCCCAGGGTGGTGGCAAAGACCCGCGCTGTCACTTCCTCGGGCGCCAGGAAGACGGCGTTGTCCGCCTCGCCAGCGGTCCGCACAAGCGTCGCCCAAGGATCCTGCCACTCCACCTGGATCTCGCCCGCGAGGCGCAGGATGTCGCCCGCGACTGCCGCGATATGGCGGCAGCGATAAGGGTCGACCAGGTCCACTGGCCCAGCATCGTCATAGAGCAGCCGCTCCATCGCATAGAACCCGCGCCCCGCGACCGAGGAGCCGGCGAAGGTCTCCGGGTCATCGACCACTGGGTCTTCCGCCTTCGCGAGCCGTTCGACCGTGCGCCCGACGATGCCGCGGCTGTCCGGCCAAAAGGCCAGTTGCAACGCGCGGTCCTGATCCTCGAGCGGTCCGAAGCGCAGATGCTGGATCGCCATCCATGCGTCCCAGGTCGCGTTGAACTGGGCCCGCAGAGCGGCGGCGTCGATGTTGGAACAGGCTGCGGGAGCCGCATCGCGCAGGGCGCGTGCTTCCTCGGCCAACGCGGCAGAGGCAGGCAATGCGATCTGGCTCACCAGCCGTTCGGCAATTGCCGCATGATCGGGCTCTTGCTGCGCAAGGCTGGGCAGGGCGCTTAGGGCGGCGAAAGCTACGGCGAGGAACCAAGCGCGTATCATAGCGACTCCAAAAAGCGGATTAGGGCGGCGCGTTCTTCCGGCGGCATGCCGACGACCCGGGTCTTCGCCGTCTCGGCCTCGCCGCCATGCCAAAGGACAGCCTCGAGCAGAGACCGAGCCCGCCCGTCATGGAGGAACGTCGTGTGTCCGCTGACCGATTTCGTCAGACCGATGCCCCAAAGCGGCGGCGTTCGCCATTCGCGGCCGGACGCCTTACCCTCCGGCCTGTTATCGGCCAGCCCCTCGCCCATGTCGTGGAGCAGGAGGTCGGTATAGGGCCAGATCAGCTGAAAGCTCTGCCCCGGCCGATCCTCAAGCCGGTGGGTCACGAATTTCGGCTGGTGGCACGCGGCGCAGCCTGCGCTATAGAAGACGCGCTTGCCGTCAAGGACCTGCGGGTCATCGAGATCGCGGCGCGCAGGGACAGCCAAGTTGCGGCTGTAAAAGACCACCATATCGAGCGCCGCGTCGCTGACCTCCACCGGATTGCCGCCATGGGGGGCATCGTGGCACTCGGTCTGTGCCCTGGTGCACTCGCCCGCATTCTTCGGGTGCAGGCTTGTGGAGAGCCCGATATCGCCGGAGAACGCCCCTGCCGCCTGTTCGCGCAGGCTGGGCTCCCCTGCCTTCAGCCCAAAGCGGCCGAGCATCGGGCGGTCGAACTCATCCGACCAGACGATGTTTGCGCGGCCGGATACCCCATCGCTGTTCGCGTCCTCCGGATCCGCAAGCGCCAGGATATCGGCGGCGGGTATCGCCTCCAGCAGTCCCAGCCCGATCATTTGCGGGGCGACCCGCGGCGACAGCATCGTGTCGGCCCCCAGCGGGCCGTAGCCCAAGTTTTCGGCGCGCCAGATCGGGCGGCGCAGAGACGCGACCTCGCCGCCGGAAAGCTCCACTTCCGTTTCCTCCCACTCCACCGCGACGGACGCCTCCGCAGGGGTGCCCGGCAGCGCAAAGTCCTGAAGCTGCGAGCCGTAGACCGGATGTGGCCGCGTACGGTGTGTGCCAGGGATCCGCCCTATCTTTCCACCCGGCACCGAGACGCGGAGCAGCATCGAGACAGCACTCTCCCCCGGCTCTTCCGGTGGATGGCCGCGCCCGTCCTTGATATGGCAGCTCTTGCAAGAGCGGGCGTTGTAGAGCGGGCCTAGCCCATCCGACGCCTTGGTGGATGCCGGGGCAGAGACCCAGAACTTTTTGAAGAGCCCGTTGCCGACCTTGAAATCGAGCTCACGCTCGAACGGCATATTGGCGGAGAATCCGCTGAAAGCGTGGGCGGTTGCATAGCGAAAGCGGGTTGCCGCGCCGGCAGTGCGATCTTCGAACCGCTCCGCCTTTGTGAAATCGGTCGTTGGCTTGGTCACCTTAGCGATGCGTGCCGCTTCGGCCTCTGTGCGCGCCACCACGGGTATGTGCGGATCGTCCAGCAAAAAGCTGCCGGCCGGATCCGCCACCCCGGTGATCGAGCCGGCCAGCACCAATGCCGGTGCCGTGGCCACAAAGAAACGCAAAAGCAAGTGCATCCGTCTTTCTCCAAGCCAGCGCACATGTCTTGTCTACGGTAAAACCGAGGGGTTGCCACCTGATCAGCCGCCACGCGCATCGTAAGGGCGGAAAAAGAACGCGGATGGCTTAACCCCCCTCCTTGGCTTTCCGCAGAGTCGGCAGGCGCAGAGGGACACTGTTCGCGCCTGCCACGGGAGAGTTTCCCCGCCTATTGGAAGACAGCCGACGGGTTGTCCAAACTGTCGGAGCCTTCGAACTCGATCGGTGCAAGGGCAAGCGCCGAAACGGCCCGCTCGATATCGCGGGTCTGAGAGACAAGCGCGTCGATGGCCGTCTGGATCAGCGCCGCACCAGCATCGTTGCCTGGGGCCAGCATCTGATCATAGGCCATGCCAGCCTCCGCCGTCGATTTGATCGCGCCGAGGGCGGCCATGGTGCTGTCCAGGCTGCCGGTCAAACGCGCATCGGTCTCCGCATCCGCGGCGCCGACGAGATCCGACAGGGACGCTCCTTCAACCACCGACCCGTCGATGCGGACATAGCGGCCGTGATAGATGTTCCGGATGCCCAACCCGTCATAGTAGTGGCTGTTGTGGGTGTTGTCGGCGAAACAGTCGTGCTCCTCCTCCGGATCGTTGAGCAGAAGGCCGAGCTTCATGCGCTCGCCGGCCTGCTCACCGTAGGAGAGCGAGCCCATGCCGGTCAGCATCGAGACAATGGCGCCGTCATCGCCCTTGGCTGTCAGCTCTGCGCGGCCATCACCGCCCGGTGCCCAAGCGGCTGCAATCCATTCAAGGTCGGTGATCAGAAGCTCGGTGGCTGTCTTGAGATACTCGACCCGCCGCTCACAGTTTCCGCCGGTGCAGTTTGCTGTATCGAAATCTGTCGCAGGCCGATTGCCGGCACCCGGCCCGGTGCCGTTGAGATCTTGGCCCCACAGCAGGAATTCGATCGCGTGGTATCCGGTCGTTACATTTGCTTCGATCTCGTCCAGCTCATGGAGCTCTTCGATCAGGGCGGGCGTGATCGCCGACGCGTTAATCACCTTACCGGAGAAGCTAAACTCCGACGTGGCGATGAGATTGAGTGCGCCAAACGGGTTCTCGTCGGTGGCACCGTCCCCATCGACATAGTCAATAAGCCCTTCGTCGAGCGGCCAGGCGTTCACCTTACCTTCCCAATCGTCGACAATGGCATTCCCGAAGCGATAGACCTCAGACTGCTGGTAAGGCACTCGCGATGCCAGCCAAGCTTGCTTTGCCGCAAACAGCGTTGCATCGGAGGGCTCAGCAATCAGGGCATCCACCGCGGTTTCGAGACGTTTGGCCGAGATCAGGCTGTCCTCGTACACCGCTGCCGCGATGTCCATATACGTCTCTACCACCTCAGATTTCTCTGCGGCAAATCCATGTAATGTGAGCGCCAGCGACGCCGCACCTGCCAGACATAATGTCCGCATTTACTTCTCCTCCTGGTTTGACTCTTCAGTGCAGAAGCGCTCCCGGCTCCGCGCCTGATACCGGCTCGGCCCCGATCTCTTCCAAGACCGCCCCTAGCTGTGTCGCCCGTTCCATGATGACGACCATATCCGCCTCCCGCACGATCTCCGCTGCGCGATTGATGGCGCCGGCCCGGTCGCCCTGAGTGATGTCTGAAACGATGCCGCTCAATAACGCCTCGTCGTCGCCCAGACACGGACATTTGGTCTCATAGCGAAGCAGCTTCCGCGTCGCGCTCGCCAAGACTGCCCACAAGTAGCCTTCTAAAGCGCGTAGAAAGCGCCGCGCCATCGTGCTGCCCAGTTGGCTCGTCAGGCCGGCCCAAACCGCGGCCTGACCCTCGCTCCCGTCGAGCCAGCGTCGGATGCAGAGGATCAAAAGCTGCTCGGATGGCCGCGCCTGCGACAGCCATCCCCCGGCCAGATGCTCCGCTGCGCGCGGCGCGTCTATTTGGTCAAGATCAGCTTCCCCGCCCGCGTGCGGCGCAGGGTGTAAACCGATGCGCCATGTCTGATGCTCAGCACTTTTCCGGAGCCCAGCAGCTCTTCGCTGTTGATCTCCCGAGGTCTTTCGATCTCCGCCGGCGTCAGGCGCATGCTGTCCTCCGGACCAGTTGATCGCAAACATCCTTTTCTGTCGCTCATCCATGTGTTCCCCGCGATTGGTCCGACAGTGTCCGACGACATGGCTCCCATCCGAGGTATAGCCGGTAGCTTGCCTTCACCCGTCATTAACAGACGGTTTTTGTCGGAGAAACGATTCCCTGGGGGCTGCGGCAAGGAACATTGTCGCAGCAAAGGCTTGGGCTGCGGGATGAGCGATGCCCGCAGCCCCATTTCCGAGACGGAACTCCGTCTGTCGATCAGAACTCGATAAGGATACCGGTGCCGATTATGAAGCCGTCGACATCGTCGCCTGCGCCACCGGCATCGCCCACGTCTTCCTCGAACACCACATAGGCGCCGTAGGCATTCAGGAGGACACCATCCGCCAGGCTGTAGCTTGCGCCGACGAGATACTGGTCCAGCTCCTCATCGGCACCGGCGACCGGTGCCTCGTCATCGAGGTTTTCGCCATGCACATAAGTGAATGAGAAGCCCCAGGGTCCGGTCTCGTAGCTGATGCCGAGATCGAAGGACTGCCCGTCCGACAGCACCGTGCCATTCTGTTCAGCGAAGGAACCGCCGACCGTAACCCCTGCAAAGCCGAGGTTGACGCCGCCCGCATAGATCGTCGGGTTGTCGCCGGGGACGTCATCCGTGGCGATGCCCCAGCGGCCCGAAACGCCGACATCGAAGCCACCGAAGCTTTCGACGTAGTTTGCGCCCACATCGAAAATATTGCCGAAAGAGTCGGCATTGAAATCGACTTGGGAGTTGTCGTCTTCGAACGGGTCGCGGGCATAGGACACGCCGACCTGGAAGCCTGCAAGGCGCGGCGTGAAGTAGATGAAGCGCTGCGCCGCCTCGTTCAGCCCGTTCTCGATGAAGGTACTGTTGAGCGTACCAAACCCTGTGTCCGAGCCGACAGCCACGCCACCGACGTCGCCGTCGAACGGCACGAAATCACCGGTTTGACCGTCATTGGCATTCAGCAGCGTTACATCCGGTGCCGCAAGGGACATCGTGTAGGCCGCCGAGACGCGTGAGCCGAGCTCGATCTGCCCGAAGGCGGAGTCGATGAACATGTAGGACTCGTCGATCGTGTCCTCGTCCGTGGTCGACTCCAGGGTGATCGAGGCGCCGATTTGGATGCCGTTGTCGAGTTCAATCGAAGGCCGGAATTCGATCCCGCCTTCCTGTTTCACGTCGACACCATCGACATCTACGGTGGCATTGTCGACGTCGGAACTGGCAAAGCCGATGAGCATTTCGAAATCCCCGCCAATGCCAACCTCAAACTCGGCTGCGTTGGCGGGAGCGGCGAGGGCTAAGCCCGTCGCCATGGCCGTACTGGCCAAGAGAGCAGTTTTCATCAAGTCCCCCGATGTCTGATCGCTTTTGTTGAGAGGCGGTCTGGCGATCCCAAGCAATGTCGGGGCGTCGGCGGCTGGACTGCAACTCCTGCTACGATGGGGATCGAAGAAATCAATCTGCGTCAAGAGAATACCGTTGTTGCGCAGATGCGAAGGCGGTTGGTTGCACGGCAGCAACGTCCCCGGTTCGATCGCCACGCGCATGTCTGCGGGGAAGTGTCGGAGCAAAAGGGGCGTGGCCCCAGATGATGCCGCGACTGAGGGTGTTGTTTGCAGTACCGCGGGCATCGACGTTTTGGCTGAGCCACCCTCGGCGCAACACTGTAAATCACGGTAGCGGTTGCCGATCGCAAGGCGCGGCGCGAGGCAGGCGGCGGTCGGCATTCCCAATCGCAGGTCGAGAAGCGCCCAGAGACGCCATCTCGCAGAAAGCGGGCTCGCCGGGTGTTCGATGCCCGGGACGCGATTTGTCCCAAACTAACCATTCCTTGCGGGTCAATCGGCCGAAGATCTGCCCAGCGCAGCTGTGCTCGCTCGACCGTTCTGCGTGCGCCGCACCGCTTGAATTCACCGGTGTCTTCGAAGGGTTGTGGCAAAGACGCGGCGCGGCGCGGACCGTCTTGCGCCTCACTCCCGCCCAATTCCCGGGTCTTAAAGGCCGTTACGCGTCGAGGCCGGCGAGCGGGGCCTTCACGGCATCTGAAGCCTTTGGGTGGAGAAGCTCCTGATGATTCGCTTTCAGGTCGAGCGCGTGACGCCACTGGACCCCGCCAACATAGCTGCAGCGATTGGCGCTGTATGGCTGGTCGCAGCGCTTCTTGTGGCGGCGGACGCCCCCTTCTCCGTCGACGGCTATGTCTACCATGCGATGGCCGATGCCTTTGCGAAAAACGGCGCGTTGTTCGTGGAAAACGGATACAAGACCTACGGCTCCGAGGCGCTGCAGCCCCTGTTGGTGAACGTTGTCGGGGATCGGCTCGCGCCGCAATATCCCGGTGGCTGGGGGATCGTTGCAGCGCCCGCCTACGCCCTCGGTGGTCTTCGTGGTGTTATCTTCTTGAACGCCATCGCCAGCGTGGCGACGATCTACGCCGTCTGGGTGGCCGCTCAGGCATTGTTCGATGACCGGCGCCTCGCGGGCCATGCGGCCCTGATCTATGCGGGTGCGACCTTCGCGGTCGATTATGCCTTCGGGGTTTGGCCCCATGCGGCAACGACATTCTGCGTGGCCGCCGCCTTGGCGGCACTCGCCGTCGGTTGGCGCCGCGGTGACGAGCTGCGCGGGACCCTGATCGCCGGGCTCGTTCTAGGGCTGGGGGTCAACTTCAGGGTCGATGCCCTGTTTGCCGTGGCGCCCATTGCAGCCTGGCTGTTGCTGGCGGGCAGGCGCCCCTACCGTGCGCTTGGTCTGTTGGCGCTTGGCCTGCTGCCCGGTCTGGTGGCCGCATCATTCATAAACTGGCTGAAATTCGGCATCGCGTTCCCGATAACCTATGGCCGGGAGGGCGGAACGGTTTCGCTGGGATATTATGCGGGACTGCTGCCATTCGCGGGCGCCGCTTGTCTCTCGGCCCTCGCGCTTGGTTTGCCTCAGGCCCGTGCCCTTGTTTTCCGGCCCCAGATGCTCGTGCTGTGCTGTCTCGCGCTGGCGGCGCTGATCGTCGCGGTGCCAGCCGTTGGCGCCACGTTTCTCAGGATCGCCGAAGGGAGCTGGACCCTGCTTGTCGATATGCAATCGATCGACAGCGCCAATCGTGGCGTCTCAGTACAGCCGGACGGGACGGTCCTGGTCTTCGGTCTGTTTAAGAAAGCGCTGATCCAGAGCATGCCATATCTCGCCGGGCTCATCGTGCTGCTGCCGGCGCTGGGGCGGGGAGAGGATCGAGCCGCCCTCGGCCTTTGCTTTTTGTTTATCGCGATTACGATCCTGCCGTTCGCCTATGCAGAATGGCATGGCGGCAAAAGCAACAATATGCGGTATTTCCTGAATCTAGTGCCTGTGCTGGCGGTCCTTGCCGCGGTGGCCTTCAGGGAAACCTGCCGCCGCGCGCTGGCCGGCGTCACTTCGGTGAGCCCACTGGTCGCCCTTGCGATCGTCTTGGCTGGCGTTGCTGCGCCGATGGCCCTGGGCCGGCCGGTTGCGTATATCGGCCAGGTCTCCCTCCCGAATGCCCTCGCGGTCGCTGCCACTATTACCGCGCTGTTGGCGTTGTCGCCGCTGCAGCGGTTTCGGACGCCGGCGGCTCAGGCGCTACGCCAGACGATGCTGCTGGGGATGGCCTGCGCTGTCATCTCGGCCTGGGTGATCGACCTTGCCATCAGCCAGTCCACCCGCGACCGCAATGCCCGGATCGCGGCGCTCATGGAGGACGTGCCCGCGAACGCATTGGTGGCCGTCTTCGCGCCTGAGGTTACCGCGATGCGTCTGAACCGCCCGCCTGCACTCACCTCCCAGGCGGATTTTGTCACCGGTTCTGTCTCTCCGGCTTTGCGAGCGCTCGTAGCGACCGCATTCGCCGAAGGCCGCCCAGTCATTGTGCAGAGCGACATACTCGCAATGCAGCTGATCGAGCAGGGTGCCGCCGCCGATGCACAGGCACGCTATGATCTGGAGGATAGTTTTGCGGAACTCTACGACCTCAGCCCGCCGATAAGCGGCGCGGAGGCCGCCCAGTGATCAACGCCAAATCCAGAAAGCTGATCATCCAGATTCCCTGTCTTAACGAGGCCGGCCAACTCCCCGCGACCCTGGCTGCGCTGCCGCGTGCCGTCCCGGGTTTCGACCGGGTCGAATGGCTGGTGATCGATGATGGGTCGACGGATGGCACTGCCGAGGTGGCCCGCGCACATGGCGTCGATCATGTGGTGCGCCACGAGATCAATCGCGGGCTCGCGACCGGGTTCATGACAGGGATCGAGGCCTGCCTGCGCCTGGGTGCCGATGTGATCGTCAACACCGATGCCGACAACCAATACGATGCGGCCTGCATCCCGGATCTGGTCGCGCCGGTGCTGCAGGGCAGGGCGCAGATGGTCATCGGGGCGCGGCCGATCCTGGATCACGCCAGTTTTTCGCCGCTCAAGAAGCTTCTGCAATCGGTCGGTAGCTGGGTCGTGCGCAAAGCAAGTGGTACCGCTGTCCCCGACGCGCCAAGCGGCTTTCGCGCGATCGGCCGGTCGCTTGCCATGCGGCTGTATGTCTTCAACAGCTACACCTACACGCTCGAGACGATCATCCAGGCCGGGCGCCTGAACGAGCCGGTCGCCTCGGTGCCTGTACGCGTCAATCCGGACAGCCGGGACTCGCGGCTGGTGCGGAGCATCCCGAGCTATGTGATGCGCTCTGCGATCACGATTGTCCGCATTTTCATCCTCTACCGACCGCTGCAGTTCTTTACTTCGCTATCCGCGATGGTCGCGCTGCCCGGTGTCTTGGCCTTCCTGCGGTTCTTTTTCTTCTACCTGCAGGGAGAGGGCGGCGGCCATGTGCAATCGCTGGTCATCGGTGCCGCGTTGATCGCCGCGGCCGCCGTCACTTTGATTGGCGGTCTACTAGCAGATCTGATTTCCGCGAACCGCATCCTCCTTTCCGATATCCGGAACCGCATGGTCAGGGCCGAGCTCGACGGACGGGGTCTTAAGACGAAGGGGTTAGACGGCGAAGCGCGGCGGGACAAGGCGCTTCTGCCCTGAAGCAAGCAAGCCTGTTGCGGAAAACCATTCCACGGCAATCGCTAGCGACTAACCCGCGGTTAGGCCGTAGAAACTCTCCCCGTCGCCGAGAGTTGGGCCGCTCGACGCCAATCCAGCGCAGTGGGCGTTCTGGATCCTGCGTCAGGAGAACACTTGAAAAACGACCGACGGATCGTAGCGCGAGTCGTTGAAGTAGATCTGATTAATGCGCCAGGAATTTGCCGTGTGTATCAGGGTCCAAGTCATAGAGGTCGAGTCAATGATCTCTTCATTCGCACCTAGGCGGTCCCGGATCGTACGCACAATCGCGACCTTGGGGCCCATGGTTGAGAGAGACTGAATGCGTGTCTGTAGACGAGCAATGCCTTGCTGCAGCGCGGCCGTCTCCAGAGCCCTCAAATGCTCCGTGAGTTCGTCGCCGTCGTTGATCGTAAAAGTGCGCCGCTCGCTCATCAGCAGTAAAGGGAAGTAAATCGTCTTTGCCCATCGTTGAAAATCGATACCAGTTTCCGAAAAGCAGTTATCTTGTTCGAGGATCGCTCGGACAATTTTGTGCTCCTCGTCGGACTCCATCGTTGCTCTGCTGCTCTGCAATATCCCTGTCCTATGAATTGACGATCAGCGACCGAGAGGGCATCGGCGCTGTCTCAGCAGCAAGTCCGATTCAGAAAGAAGAAACACCAGATTGAAGCTTAAGTGGTCCATTGTGTCCGCGCTTTACCCATTCTTCACCCGGCTATCTTGGCATTTATGGGATGTCAATCGCGGTATGCCTAATTTTCCATCATTTTGAGCGGAACACATTGTTCTCGGCCAGGCACAGATGCCTGGCCGAGTGCAGCATTTGCGATCAGAGGATCTGAGCCGCGACGTCGAAGACCTTGATCGACACGTCGACCGCCTTTTTCAGCTTCGATCCGTAGTCGTAGGCCGATTTCGCTGCTTTCAGGACGGTTTTCAGATCCACTTCGCTTTCGACGGCATCGGCGGCCGCAATTGCGGCCTTCGCGAAAGATGCGCCGTCCTTTTCCAGCGTGTTGAACTTTTGGATCTCGGCGATCATTGCGTCGATCTGTTTCGCCTGTTTTGCGCTGACGTCGACACCCTTTTTCTGTAGGTCGAGGAGGGCGACCAGGTCCTTGCTGAGGTTGCCGGCCTTCTTGCGCACACCGGTCAGCTTCTGCTGGTAGAGCTTCACGGTGTCTTTGACCTTGGCGACGTGGCTCTTGCCGACTTTGCCGTCCTTCTTGGCCTTCGACATGTCCTCCAGCGCCTTGCGCACTTGCTCCCGGACATCCGCTTCGGTCAGCAGAGCGGTCTTCACCTGCTTGGCGATGTCGATGCAGGATTTCGCGATCTTGAAGTATTCGTCCGCCTTGGCACCGGAACTGGCGACGAGCGCCGCGATGCTCTTTCCGATTTTGATCACCCCCCAGGTAATCTTTGCGCCAATCTTCACCTTGTATTTTGTGTAAGCCTGGTTGGCCTTTTTTAGCTTGTTCCAGTTGTCGTTGGCCATCTTCTCAGCCTGCTTTTGCAGGTTGTCCACGAGCTTCTTCAGCTCGTTATTGACCAGTGCCTCCAACTTTTTCGCTTCCTGCTCGTTGGTCATGTCGCCCACCTTCTTGTCGTACTCGACGATAGCGGGGTCGATGGCCAGCTTGCGATAGTCGTTCAGATAGCTCCAGACCGGCATCATGACCCGCTCTAGGTCTGAGACATTCAGTTCCTTGACAGAAATTGACAGTTCGATAGCGCCCTTCGGCACCTCGATATTTTTTGGTTTTGCTGTGATGAGTTGGAAGTTCTGCTTCAGATCTGCCATTGCCCGCTCCTGGTTCTGTGTGCCTGCTCGATGCTCGGAATGCGGCTGCCCGTTGCGCCCATGCGCCCGTCATACCGGATCACCGCGTTTCGAAAGTGTTACCTGCGACAGGCTACCGGCGGATGACGTCCGGATTGCGGCCGGACGAAGACGGTTGGGGCGATGGCGGTACTGCCATTGACAAAGCCCTGCGCCGCGCCTTTCCATGAGATTTCGGAGGGTTTTGCCATGGAAGATCACCACGCTCTGATCAGCGACAAATCGGTAGAAGCGTTTCGGCGCGACGGCGCGGTCTGCCTACGCAACGTCTTCGCACACGAATGGCTGGACGTTCTCGGCCGCGGGATCGACAGCGATCTCGCGAACCCGTCGCCGCGCCTGGCGCGGCACACCAAAGAACCCGGAGCCCCCGCCTACATCGAGGACTTCTGGGTCTGGAACGAGATCCCAGAGCTTCGCCAGTTCGTCCATGAGAGCCCGTGCGGCGCCTTGGCTGCGCGGCTCCTGGGCGCCTCCAGTGTCAATCTTGTCATGGACAATTGGTTCCTCCGCGAGGCCGGCTCCCGCTCTCGGCCGCCATTTCACCAGGACCTCGCCTATTTCGATTTCCAGGGGACGATGTGCGTCCTGTGGTTGCCCTTGGAGCCGGTCAATCGCGACAACGGCATCGCCTTCGTCAAGGGCTCGCATCTATGGGAGAAGCTGTTTATGCGCGTCCGCTTTGCCGATGGGCACCGCCAGGACGGGCCCGAGGCCGATGCTGACGGCGTCGAGGTGAACGGCCAGCGCTATCACACGCCGCCCGACATTGCCGCCGACCCGGGCGCCTTCGACCTCCTGCAATGGGATCTCGACGCCGGCGACTGCATCTTCTTCGATATGCGCACGCTCCATGGCGGGCTGGCGGATGCAGTGCCGACACGGACGGTCCGGCGCTTTACGCTGCGCATGACAGCGCCGGACGGCGTGATCCGGTACCGCGGGGATTGGGCGGCTGAGGAGCGTGCGATCTTCGAGGCCGCCGGCTATCGGGAGGGCGACCGGATCGCCGGCGACTTCTTTCCGCAGCTCTATCCCTCGGCTGGGCAGGCCTAGCGGCTTCGGCGGGCCGCGTCGTCAGAAACCCGCGCTGCAGCCGGGGCTCTCGACAAGGCTCGCCATCCGGTCTTTCTCACGTTTCGTAAAAAGGAGATCCATCTCCGCGCGGAGCCGGCGCCACACCTGCGCAACTGACCCGGGCATCGCCTCGTGAGGTCCGGCGAGGGCGGTGCGCACATCCTCGGCCGCCCTTTCGCAGGCAGCGAAGGCCGCGCGGCGGGTCGACCGGGACGGGGCGGCGAGCCACAGCTTGCCCCTCAGCGTCTCGTCGCAGCCCTCTGCCGACGCTAGCGACAAGCCATAGGCGGTTTCGATCTCGTGGCCGTCCCACGCCCCCATTGGCATGCCGAGGCGGAGATAGGGAAGGCTCCGATCGCGGTCGGCGAAATCCCCGTCCGGGTTGCGTCCGTCGAGCCAGACATGAACAATCGCGAGACGCCGCCGGCCGTCCGGCGCGATCCAGCGGTCTACCACGCCGCCACCCAGCCAGGCGGCCAAGGGGCGGACTTCCCGCAATGCCGCGAGGATCACGTCGAGATTGTGGACATGCCAGCGATCCTCGGGCCCGGCGAAACCCTCCGGCAGCGGGTCGAGTTCGGCAATGCGCACCAGATAGGCAACGCCGACGAGCACCTTGTCGCCACCGATCTCGTGATACATGAGGTTGTGCGGGCGGGAGAAATCGATCGCCTCTCCGGTCACCGGCGGCTGGCTGCCCCGCAGCGACCAGTGCTCGCCCATCAGGGGCACGGCGCCGCCGAAAAGCCGCCAGCCCTCTGCTTTGGCCGCCGCGAAATCGCGGTACTTGGCGACGGCCGCGTGGATCTCGGCGATCTGGCGCGCCTGCGAACTGCGCCACCCCTCCGCCGCCCCGGCCGGCATCGCGCCGGCCAGGGTCAGGATCATCGCCGCGAGAAGCGCGCGCATGATCAGTTCCGCGGCTTGATCTGAAACCACGGCTTTGATGTGGAGGTCCGCCCTTTCGGCCCGGTGCGGGTGACCGTGCCCTCCCACTGGCCCTTGCCGGTGCGTTGCCAATTGGCTTCGCGATCCCAAGTGCCGCCGTTCGGGCCGGTGACCGTCGAGCGGCCGGTGCAGGCACCGTCGGCGCAGGATCGCTCGCTCCGGCGGTTCCAGGTCCGGCCCTGATTGGTGGTCGCCGAGCCCTCGCGGCTCACCGTGCCGTTCTCGCGCCGTTGGGTCCAATTGCGCTGAAAACCGCGCCCGTCGCTGCGCTGACGACTGACCGAGCCATCTAGCTGGCCGCCATCGCGGGTGACTGTGCGGCGGATTTCCGTGGTCTCACCTGCTGGCCCGGTGACGGTCGCACCGGACTCGATGGTTTGTTGGGCCGTCGCCCCGGGGGCCACGCCGATGCCGAGGGTCAAGGCTAAAGCCGTCGCGGCGGACAGTTTGTTGCGGGTCATCTCTGCATCCTCGTCTGAACTGCTTCGATGACACCACGTTGCCGAATGCCCTTTGCGTAAGGATGTCCCTGCCGTGTCGATTTGTTACGTTCTGTAACCGTCCGCTGGTCGGACGCTCCTAGACCTTCTCGTACATACCAACAATGGCGTGCATCTGCTTCAGCAGTGTGTCGTTTTCCCGCGCGAAGACCTGCAGGTCGTCCGGCCCGGCGGTGCCAGCAATCAGACCCTGCATCAGTGACTTCAGCGTCATCCAACGCTTTTCGAAGGCGTCAAGTGCGAGACGGATCTCTTTGGTCGGGGGTGGGATAATGCCGGCGGCGGGCAAACCGCTGGCGAGCGCACCATGTGACGTCTCGAAGACCGAAATGGTCTTCTCGAGCGCCGCCTTCGTCTCCTCTGCGTTCCATCCGAGCATCACCTGGCAGAACTCTTTGCCGATCTTCTGGGAAAGCATCCGCTGACGCCCCGCGATATTGATCGCAACGGCATTGGCCAGCAGCATCTCGTTGGGGTTCGCATGCACCTGTTCGATCAGCGAGACGACCTCGTTCATCCGCTTCAGGAGAGGCATGTTGCGCTGAAAGATCTCGTCGGCCCGTTGCCCGCCGAACTGGCCGGTTCCCATCATTTCGCGCAGCGGTTGATCGAACCCGTCCCAATGGGACTTCACGTCTGCCAGTCCGGTCAGCACCCGCGAGTTCGTCTCCTGCCCATAGACGCGCAGGCCCGGATCGCCGAGTTCGAGCGCGGCCAGCGCCTTTGCGAAATCCCGATGGGATGCCTGCAGCATCTCGGTGTGGAAGGGTACCTCTACCTTCAAGGTGATCATGCAGGCGGCCTTTGTCATGCGCTGGGTCAGCATTCGCTGGCGGCCGGCGAGATTGACCCTGCGCTTCGCATCGCTCGCCTGTTCTCCGGCAAGGACCGTCGGTAGCGGCGCCGCAAACCCGGATAAAGTGACGAGCAAGGCTGCAAATACAAGCTTAGCGGTCTTCAATACCCACTGTTGGGACATTGCCTCTTTTCCCCCAAAAAGAAACTACAATGAATTTGTCGCGCATCTTTACCGATACTGCAAGTTGCTTCGAAGCCATGAAGCGAATAGCAATGCTTTAAGATGATGCCTTTGTCCCATTTTGGGCCTCTAAAAGGCGTCTTTTCGCCAAAATGCCTCCTCTGAGCCGCGTCTCTGATCAATTTCTGAGGTGTCTACGTGATCTAGGATCATTCGGCCGCATAAAAAAATCAAAAAATGGCCTTCCTTGGTTAAGCCTCTTTTGATTAGTGTACGGTCCTGCACACAGAGTGTGCACATATGTGGGGGTACCGGGGAATGCATGCGAGCTTTATACGCTATCTTATTGTGCCGTCGGCGGTCTTTGGGCTGTGGATAACTTTGAGTGAGGCTGCCGAAGAGGTCGATCTCAAGTCGAATGACGGATCTGTCAATCTTCGAGGCGAACTTTTGGGCTTTGAGGATGGATTCTACATCATTCGGACTGCATTGGGTGAGTTCAGGATGAGTTCGGCGCGCGTGCGCTGCGAGGGCGCCGCGTGCCCGCAAATCGATATCGCCAGCGCCGACGTTCGGATATCTGGTTCCGAGACGGTGGGCGAGGAGCTGATGCCGATTATTCTTGGCGGCTATGCGGCGTCGTTTGGCGCGGAGGCCGACGTCAAGACCGGCAACAATGCATTTGAGAAGGTGGTCAGCCTGATGGACGACGGCGGCTTCGGCGACGAAGTGGCGTCATATTCGATCATCTCTGAGGGTACGACCGAAGGGTTCACCGATCTCCTGGAGGGTGCATCGGAACTTGCCATGTCCTCGCGCGCCGCCCGGCGCTCGGAGCTGCGCGCCTTCGCCGAAGCAGGGCATGGCAATCTGTCAGACTTATCGCAGGAGCGGATCATCGCGGTCGACAGCCTTAGGGTCGTCGTCTCCCCCGACAACCCTGTCGAAGCCATCGCAATGGAACAGCTCGCCCAGGTCTATGCGGGCGAGATTTCCAACTGGAGCCAGCTCGGCGGCCTGGATCAGCCGATCACCGTCTATACCCGCCGTGACGGCACCGGGACATTCGACCTGTTCTCGGAAAAAGTGCTGCGCCCGGGCCGCCGGTCGGTCAGCCCATCGGCCACGGTTGTGGCGGGCAACATCGAAATGGCCAATGCCGTCGCCGGGGATCCAGGCGGGATCGGGTTTGTCGGCTTCGCCTTCGAGCGTGGTGCGAAAACGCTCTCGATCGTTACAGAGTGCGGGATCACGGTCACCGCCGATGCGTTCTCGGCGAAGACCGAGGAATATCCTTTGGAACGGCGCCTTTTCGTCTACAGCCGCAATGGCGACATGTCCGAAGACGCGCAGAGGCTGTTCGAGTTCCTGTCCCAAGAAACGGTTGACGGTTTGGTGGCCAAGGCGGGTTTCGTCGATCTCGGCGTCGATCAGGGCGATCAGGTCCGGCGCGCCGAGCGTCTGCGGACCCAGATGGACCAGAGCACCGATCAGTGGGAGCTGTCGCTGATGCGTGAGCTCTATATCGAAAAGCTCGAGTGGGACCGGCTGTCCACGAGCCTGCGCTTCCAAGTCGGCTCTAGCGAGCTGGACAACAAAGCGAAGTCGGATCTCGGGCGGCTCGTCCGCTATCTGGTCGAGTCGGGAGCGGACCGCGCGAGGGTCGTTGGTTTCACCGATGCCGATGGGCCGTTCGCGGCTAATCTGCGCCTCGCTGAAAGGCGCGCGTTGCAGGTCGTGCAAGAGCTGCGTGCCGCTGGGGGCGATCAGCTGAACGGCATCGACTTGACTGCCAGAGGTTTCGGTGAGCTTGCGCCCGCAGGCTGCAACGAAAGCTTCGACGGGAAGCGGATCAATCGCCGGGTCGAGATCTGGCTGCCTAAGGAAGGCTGACGACCCCGGTTCTGCGGCCCCGCCCGTTCTGTTACGAATTGTAACCGCGGGGCCGATGCCCTCGTCTCGCCGCAGGGCTTTGGTTAGGCTCTGCCAATGGCGGACAATACGCGCATTCTGGTAGTGGAGGACGATCCAGAGGTGGGTCCGCTGATCGCGGATCTGCTCGAGAGGGAGGGGTTCGAGGCGATTGTTGCAGCCGACGGCGCGGCGATGGATGTGACGCTGTCCCGGACGACCGTCGATCTGGTGGTGCTCGACCTTATGTTGCCGGGGGAGGACGGGCTCTCGATCTGCCGCCGTCTCAAGGCCAGCACCGACTATCCGATCCTGATGCTGACCGCAAAGAAGGAGGATATCGACCGGATCATCGGCCTCGAGATCGGGGCGGACGACTATCTCGGCAAACCCTTCAACCCGCGCGAACTGGTGGCCCGTATTCGCGCCATCCTGCGTCGTGTCCGACCGGCCCCCGAGCAGGCGCGCGAGAAGCTCTGTTTCGTGGGCTGGCAGCTTGATCTGTCTGCGCGGGCGCTGTTCCGCGACGGCGCGGAACACATTCTGACCTCTGGCGAATTCGACCTTTTGCGGACTTTCGTGACCCATCCGAACCGCGTGCTGAGCCGCGATTGGTTGATGGAGGCGACCCAGGATCGCAGCATCGAACCCTTCGACCGTAGCGTCGATGTCCAGGTCAGCCGCCTCCGCCGCAAGCTCGGCGACGACCCGAAATCGCCCATGCTGATCAAGACGGTGCGCAACGGCGGCTATATCTTCACGGCCCCGGTCAGCCGAGCATGATCGGGCGGTGGAGCTTTCTGGTCCGGGTTGGGGCGATTTTCGCCATCGGGCTCTTTGCCTTGCAATTGTTGATCGTGGTGCTGATCTTCGCGCAGCGCAGCCGAGACACCGGCACCGGCTTTCGCTATCCGCTCCCGGATCAGACCGCTGCGATGGTCGAGATGCTCGAGGCAGGCGCAGATCGAGGCACCCTGCTGCGTGCGGTCAACAGCCATGACCTGTCGGTGTCCATCGAGCCCGGGCCGATTGAGACTTACACCGCCGAGCCGGTGCGCTTGGAGCAGATCGAGAGGGTGATCGGGCGTTACGCCGACCGCCTGGGCGAGCGGGGGTTGGCCGCGTTCATCGCGCTGCCGCCCGGGCAGGAGGAGGTACGCTTCCAGTGGACCAATCGGGGTCTGTGGACCCGGTGGCCATTGAAGATCGCCATTGCACTCAGCACTGGCGAGGTTCTGGTGATCGAGACGCGGGGCGGCGATTTGACCGGAAAGCTGTTCTCCTGGCCGCTCGGTCTTTTCTCGGGGATGGTGTCGCTCGCGGTTGCGCTGGTCGTCCTCCTCGCCGTCCGGCGGGAAACCCGGCCCCTGCGCCAGCTTGCGAAGGCAGCCCGAGAGTTCTCGGAAGGCGGTGCGCCGCAGCCGGTGCCGGTGACCGGCGCGGTGGAGCTGCGCAATCTGCTGCAGGCCTTCAACGACATGCAGACCCGGATCGGCGATCTGTTGACGAGCCGGACGCTGATGCTGGGCGCGCTCGGCCACGACCTCAGGACCTACATCACCCGGCTTCGGCTCCGCGTGGATCGGATTGAGGAGACGGAGATCCGCCGCGCCGCAGAGCGAGATTTGGACCAGGTCTCGGCTCTGATCGACGATGGTGTCGCCCTGGCGCGGCTCGGCATTGATGGACCGGGGGGTGAGCGCACCGAGATTATTGGGCTCATCGCCGGTCTTGCCGCGGGCTACCGCGAGGAAGGGGCAAAGCTCCACCTGGCGCTTGCCTCGACTGCGCCGTTGACGGTCGCCGGCGGTACCGAGCCGCTGCGCCGGCTCTTTGGCAATCTGATCGACAACGCACTGAAATACGGGAGCGGCTGTTGGATCACCGAGCGGCAGAAGGGCGCTGATGTGGTCGTTGAAATCGCCGATGACGGCCCAGGCGTTGCGCCGGAGGATCTGGCGAATATCAAGCGCCCATTCTATCGCAGCGATGCGGCGCGGACCCTGAGGGCGGATGGCCATGGCCTCGGCCTGGCAATCGCCAATGAAATTGCAATATCCATCGGCGGGCGGCTCGATCTGGTGTCGCAGCCGGGCGCGGGGCTCACTTGCACTGTGCGGGTGCCTAAGGCCTGCTAAGCTGGGCCGGTGGCGTCACTGGATCGGCAGGCGGCCGACCATGGTCCGGAACGCGTCGTGATCGACGGAGACGATGACCTTCGGCGCCTTTCCATCGTTTATCTCGCCGGGATCGGTGTCCAGTTCGACAGAGATTGCGGCCCTGTCTGTTGTGGTCCCGCCGGCCTCGATCGGAGCCTCCAACGTGATTTCGTAGACTGCGCTTTTGAACAGCCGCTCGTTGTTGTCCGTCGCAAAGCCTGTGGGCGTCGGCAAGCTCCAGCTCTCCGCCGTCGCCGTGACGGTGATGACGTAGCCCTCGCCGCGGAGCGGAGCTGCGAGGCGGCCGAGGTCGCGGATCACCCGTTCGATACCACGGTTTTGGAATTCCTGGTTCACCTCCTCTGGCCCAAGGAACATGCCCGCCGCCGCCTCATCCCCGAAACCGGGACCCCAGAGATGCAGCCGCTGCCACCGCCCCGGATCGTTGAGGCCGAGCTCGCCGATGGGCCGCTGTGCGCTGCGGCCCGCGGTGTTGAAGTCCGGGGCTACGGTCTGGCCCGGGTTCGGATCGCCCGCCCCACGATGCAGCCTGCCGGGCAGGATCTCACCGGTAATCGATACGCTCATCGAGCCGTCGTCCCGCCGCGTGGCCCGGATCTGTTTGATGCCGCCTGTTCCCGCGATGTCGTGCACAAGGCTCGGCGCACCATGCCCGCTCAGCGCCCTGCGCGTGGCGTCGTCCATGATGCTCGACGGGGCCTGAACGGCCCGGCCGGGACCGGGGTTGTGCACGGGGCCTGAAGCCTGCACTGGCGCCGTCGCAAGCGCACCGGCGGGGACATGGCCGAGGATCGGGCTCGGCTGTTCATCCAGCTCATAGCGGCCGAGCGCCGGGCTATTCGCAAACTGTGCGGCGGTCATTGTCGGCTGAGAGGCCCAAAACCCAGCAGCCACGTCGATGTCGTCATCGGTCAGCGACCCGTCCGCCAGGCGCGCCTCCAACGTTTTCTGCAATGCTGCAATGGCACGGAGCGAGGTGAAATAGGCCGTGTCGAGGCGTGCCCGCTCCTCATCGGAGAGGATGTCGAGATTCGGCAGAAATCGCCGCCCCGCCTCCTCCGACAGCGTTGCCTCAAGTCCCAGACCTTCGCCCCGCGCCAGCCGCGCGGAAAAGACAACTTGGTCGAGCCGCGCCAGAACCTCCGCGAGGCCCGGCGTCTCCCGCTGGTGCGCGGCGATGTGGAGCCCCAGATGCGTCTCGAGAAACCGCGCCTCCGCCGCCGTCAGTTTCGAAGGATCCGAAGCCATCAGACCTCCCTGTTCCGCCGCTGGTCAGCCGACGATAGGCGACCGCAGGGGGCTGTCCTACCTATCGTCCAGGTTGCAAGGGTGAGGATGCACCCTCTCCCTGTCAATCTTCGGGCGGCTGTGTCCCTCCTGCGCATCTCCCAAAAGAAGCCATCATTGACACATAATATTGCCTTGATCCCCATGGACAGGCGCGCGGGATTTAAGATAAATAATCGTTAAAACCGTGGGTTGCGTAGATCGGTTGATGGAGTGGATATGGCCAGTTCCGTTGTTTTTCCGGCAGATAGCGACCGGTTGCGGTTTGCTTACGGCCCAAGCACAGCTCCCGACACTTCGACAATCTGCATCGCCATTGCCTCCTTCCGCGGCGAGGTGGGCTTATGACCCAGCTCCTCCTCTTTTCCGCCAGTGACGGCACAAACGGCCGCGAGATCTATATCACCGACGCCGATGGCACCACAGCGACCCGGATCGACATCAACCCTGGCGGTGGGGACGCGATCACCAACGACCCGCAATTCATCAACGACCCGACCTTTGTGGGCGATAGTGCTTCCATCGGGGGGTCATTGTTCTTCGCAGCCGATGACGGCACCGATGGCACCGAGCTTTACCTGATCGACGGCACCCTTCTCGGCTCTGGGGTCGATCCTGCGACCGCCGTCAAGCAGGTGCGAGACATCAATACCGGTGGTGCCTCGAACCCCGCCGATTTCGTCAGCGTCGGCAATTTGGTGTTCTTCACCGCCGATGACGGGACCTCCGGCCGCGAGCTTTGGAAGTCCGATGGCACCGAGGGCGGGACCGAGCGGGTCACCGACCTCGTCGGTGGGTCCGGCTCCTCCGACCCGACCAATCTGGTGGAGTTCGACGGAGCAGTACTCTTTTCTGCCAGCGTGGGTGGGACCACGGTTATCTATCGCAGCGATGGCACGCCGGGCGGGACGGAGGCGTTGCTGAGCTTCCCCGGCACCGACGCGACCGCGCTTTTGGATCGTGGTGCCGAGCTGAACGGCCGGCTTTTTTTCCAGGTCGAGGACGGGCCGCAAGGCTCCGAGCTTTATGTCACCGACGGTACCGTCGCGGGCACCACGCTGCTGAAGAACATCAATCCGGGTGCGGCCGACTCGTCGCCTGCCTCGTTCCAAGTGCTGGGCGACAGCGTCATCTTTTCGGCTGACAACGGCGAAGATGGCACCGAACTGTGGATCAGCGACGGCACGCCAGAGGGCACCGAGCTGCTCGCCGATATCAACCCCGGTCCCGCAGGCGGCAATCCCGGCTTTGCCGATTTCACGCCGGACCGCTTTACGTCGCTGGGCGATGTGCTGGTTTTCCAGGCGCGCAACGAAACCGAAGGCACGGAGCTTTTCCGGACCGACGGGACCACCGGCGGCACCCAGCTGGTTGAGAATGTCGCGCCCGGCAACAGCAACTTCTTCCCCTCCAAGCTGACCCTGGTCGGCGACGGGACCCGGGCGGTGTTCGGTGGCAATGACCGGACCAATGGCCGCGAGCTGTGGGTGACCGACGGCACGGAACTCGGCACCTTCCTGGTCCGCGACATCACACCCGGCCCAGGGAATGGCTTCCCGGACTTCTTCATCCGGGTCGGTGGGCTCGTCTATTTCAAGGCCGAGGACGGGCCGGACGGGGCAGAGCTTTGGGTGACCAACGGCACCAATCAGGGCACCTCGCAGGTTGCCGATATCAATGGCGGTGGCGGCGATTCGAACCCGCGCCCGATCGGCGTGATCAATCTGAACGAGGCTCCGCAGGCGCCGTTTTTGGATGGCGGTGCGGTCGGCGACAATGCGCCGCTAGGCACGGTGGTGGGCACCGTCTCGGCAAGCGATCCGGATTTCGACCCGCTAACCTTCACTCTGATCGACGACGCCGGTGGGTTGTTCCGTTTGGTCGGTACCGAATTGCAGGTCGCGGCCCCGCTCGGCTCCGCTGGTCCGACCGAGACGGTAACCGTCCGTGTCGCGGACCCCGATGGCGAGACTGCGCAGGCCAATCTCACGATCACGATCTCCGACCTCAATCTTGCGCCCACGGATATCGAACTGTCCGGCGACTCGGTGGGTGAGAACGCCCCGGTTGGCACAGTTGTGGGGGTCGTCTCCGGCAGCGATCCGGATGGTGACCCTCTGACCTTCTCTCTGATCGGCAATGCTGGCGGTGCGTTCTCGCTTGTGGGTAACGAAGTGCAAGTGGCCGGGCCGCTCGATTTCGCATCGGGGCCGACCGAGACGATCACCCTGCAGGCGCGCGATCCGGGCAACCTGAGCTTTCAGGAAGATTTCACAATCTCGGTACAGCAGGGCAACCTGCCGCCCTCGGATCTGACCCTGACGCGGCAAACAGTGGCGGAAAACTCCGCCCGCGGCACGGTGGTCGGCAGACTGGAGGCATCCGATCCGAACGGCGATGCGTTGACCTTCATCCTCACGGACAACGCTGGCGGGAAGTTCTCGGTAGTCGGCAATCAGCTCCGCGTGGCCGGGCCGCTCGATTTCGAAACCTCGACAAGCGAGACGGTGACCGTTCGTGCGGAGGACGGCGATGGCAGCGGCACGACGCAGCGTTTCGAAATTGCGATCACCGACGTCGTCGACGCGACAGCGGGGAGCGACTCGCTCCGCGGCGATGCGAACGCGAACACCATCGATGCGCTAGCCGGCGACGACACGTTGTTTGGGCTCGGGGGGGCCGACCGTCTTTATGGCGGGGCCGGTGCCGACCGCGTCGATGGCGGCACGGAGGACGACTTCCTATTCGGCAAAGAGGACGACGACATCCTCATCGGGCGGTTCGGGGCCGACCGCTTGGTCGGGGCAGAGGGGGACGACGACCTCCGCGGCGGCGACGACAATGACCGCCTCTTCGGCGGCAGCGAAAACGATGCCATCCGCGGCAACAGCGGCGACGACATCGCCAATGGCGGCAGCGGCGTCGATGTCATGTTCGGCGGCAGCGGCGATGACACTTTGGTCGGCGCAGCGGGCGAGGACCGGATATTCGGCGACGCCGGCAACGACCTGATCCGCGGCGCAAGCGGCTCCGACCGCCTGTTCGGCCGGAGCGGCAGCGACCGGATCCTGGGCGAGGGCGGCAATGACCGCATCAATGGTGAGGGCGGCAACGACACTCTGTTCGGCGGCAACGCCAACGACATTATCAATGGCGGCGGTGGCAACGACCTCTTGCGCGGCGACGATGGGGTGGACCGCTATGTGTTCGAGGCGCCATTCGGCCAGGACCGGATCGTGGATTTCGACGCGGCAGCCGGCGAAAAAATCGATTTCCGCGGCAATGACGATGTCCAGTCCTTCGCGGACCTGACCATTTCGCAGCGCGGTGCCAACACGCTGATCGTGACCGATGCCGGGCGGATCACGCTTCTGAACACACAGGCCGAAACGATTGGTGCAGATGCCTTTCTCACGGATATGCCGGCGCCCCCGCCGCCCTCTGGCGTGCCGGAGCCGACGCTGACCTTGCGTCGTCCGGAAGTGGTCGAAGACGCGCGGGTCAATACCGTTGTCGGCACCGTATCGACCGGCGAGGGCAGCGATGGCTTCAGGTTCCGGCTCACCGACGACGCGGACGGAAAATTCCGCCTGGACGCCGCCAATCAATTGCGTGTGGCGGATGCGCTCGACTTCGAAACGGCATCGGCGGAGCGGATCACGATACTCGTTATCGACGACAATGGCGGCCGCGAGAGCGAGGTCTTCACCATCGCCATCGGCGATGTCGATGAGGGTGGCGGCGGAGGAAACGGCCCTCCGACCGGCCTGCGGCTTTCGAACAGTTCGGTGTTGGAGAACCGCGCAGCAGGGACTGAGATTGGTAGAGTCCTTGCAAATGACCCAGATGGGGACCAGCTCGACTTCATCCTCACCGATGATGCTGGTGGCGCGTTTGTGCTGCAGGGAAACCGGCTCTTGGCGAACCGGAGCTTCGATTTCGAGGCGTCACCCTCTGAGCGGGTTACGATCGCCGCCGATGATGGGATCAATGCCCCGGTCGAGCGCAATTTTGTTATCAACATCATCGATTTAAACGAAAACGGAGAAGACACGCCGGGCCGCGGAGGCCGCGACAACGACTTTGCAATCTTGTGGGATCTCTGGGCGTAAAAGACGCCGATTGGCGACGGTTCCCCGATCCGCTGACCGCGCGGTTGGTTCCCAACTACGTCACGTTAGAGGTAGCGCTCGCAGTCCGGCGATATGCGGTTTTGCGTCCGTTGGTACCACCGACAGAGCCTTCGTTTTTCCGCCTCATCGGCATCGCTGATAGGCGCGGATGCCGCGCTGTCAGCCGACGAGGCCCCGGGCACACTGATGGTCGGGGCGGTGACCGCTGTCACATCCGCAGGCGTCAAGGCCTCCGATTGCTCCACGGGATCGACGGGCCGCGCCAGTTTCGTGGTCGTAAGCGCTGTGTCCTCTGGCTTGGTGTTCTGAGGCTCGGTGTCCACCGTCGTCTCCTCATCAGCCGCCGGCTCCCGACTGACGACGGTCGTTGCCGCCTCCGGCACCCGCTCCCTCGCGGTTTGCACCGGTGGCGCAGCATTCTGGCGCCGCTGCCTCTCGCGGTCCTGCCGGCGACGCTCGCTCTCCGTACGCGCGTAGTAGCCGGTCAACTCCGGCTCCGGCACATCCTTGGATAAAGATGCCAACACCGCCTCCGATACCCGACCGTCCGGCTCCATCCCGACACGCCGCTGATAAGTGCTCAGCGCTGCTCCCGTCCGTTGTCCGAACAGACCGTCAACCGGGCCGACATTAAAGCCCAGCAATGTCAACCGCGCCTGCAGATCTCGGATCTGCCTGCGGGTCGGCTGGATCGGTATCGCCGACGCCCGAGGTTCGGTCTGTGCCTCGGGCGCGGGAGGTAGCGGCTTCAAGGTCAAGTCTTGCTCGCGCACGACCGGCCGTCTTCGTTCCGCGGGATCGGGCGCTACGGTCGGCAGCGCGGCCAGGCGATCCTCGATCGATGCAGGCCGGTTTGGGTTCGGTTTCTGAGCGGATGAGGCAGCGAGCGCCTCGGCATGGCGGATCTGCTCGATACGCCTCTGCGCAATTCCTCCGAAAATACCATCCGGAAAGCGCTGCAGGTAATCCTCGAAATCCCGGACATCGCTGCTGTTGGAGATTGCCGTCCAAAATGCGACGTCCAGCGTCGGGTCGGGTCCGGGCGCAATTGCCGGGCCCGCGTTCCGACCGCCAGAGCGCGGGGCCACAGGCGCTGCCAAAGCAACCTTGTCAGGCGCCTCTACCTTCGCGATTTCCGGTTCCTTCACCTCCGGCGGGACGAAATAGAAATCAGCTTCCGACAAGGAGCCGTAGAGCGCAGGTTCTTGCGAGCCGCTGGTGGTGCGCAACACCTCGTCCCGAACTCGCCGGAAAAGCTTACCGATTTCCAGGCCGGGTTCGCGCAGGGCTTTGGTCAGCGCCTTGGCGTAGGGAGAGTTTCGACCCTCGCCATCCTCCGCGATCGTGCCTTCCTTCGCGGAGAATGCCACGAGCTGGTTTTGCCCGCGCGCGCGGACCCGCGCCAGCCCATTAGACATCGACCGACCGTTGAGGGTCATTTGCGCGACGAAAGGGTTGTCCCGGCACGCGTCGATGATGACCAGACCGAGCGTCTTTGCCGGCAAGGCTGCCTGGCGCATCAAATCCAGTGGAACCCCGTTGAACACCAGATCACGAGGGTCTTTGATCGAGGCATCGACGGGGATCAAATAGTTGAAGCGGTCCACCTCGGCGCCATGCCCGGCAAAATAGATGACCGCGACCTCCGACTTCGACGCATCCTCACCAAACTGTGCAAGACTGCGCCGCATCGTGTCGTAGTCTGCGTTCTCGAGCGTCGTGACTTCGAATCCGCTCGCCGCTAAAGCAGCCCCAACGTCATGCGCATCGTTCAATGGATTGGCGAGTTTCGGAACATGCGCGTAGGCCCCGTTACCGATCACCAGGGCAATCCTGTCGGCCGCGGCGGAAACACCGGATCCGAACAGACAGACCATAAACGCGGCTGCAATCAACAAGCGCATGAACCACTCCCTTTACTGGGCTTCAGAGTATTCTATCGACGGGTCACGATCAACACAGCTCGGCAGGTATATCGCGTTAGAACGCCGTGCCGGCGTGAGCTGCGCTTGCATAGCATCGATGGACATGGCTGAATTCGATAGGAAATGGCGGTTGAGCCACGTCCCGCGGCCCCAGCGCTCTCTTTCTGCGAGAGTTTATTGCCATGCGATTCGCGGTCTGGTTGCGTTTAAGCGACCGCGCTGCGGCAGCTGTGATCACGGCTTACGATCCTGTGTACTTGAGTGAAAAAACAGAGCTGAAGCGCCTGCTAGAAAGGGACTAAAGCGATAGACTACACGGTCTGTCCGGCGCTCTTGCAGCGCCCTTGCGACTTGCGCTGATCCCCAACGGAGATCCGCGCGCCCGGCGTACAATCCGGCGGCAATTGGCCGTCCTTCGGACTAGCTGTAACCAAGCGAAAGTCGGGAAGCGAATGGGCGAAAGCGTTTACCTGCGGGCCCTTTGTCGGTGGATTGGCGCCGTCGGTCTCTCTCTGTCGGCCGCAGCGATCGCCGTGCCCTCGGTTGCCGCCGAGCTTCTGATCACCCAACGATCGATTCAGTCCCTTGCCTCCGCGCCGGCGATCGTGTCCGTCGAGGGCGGGGTAAGCGCCGCCGGTTCGCCCTATCTGACCGCCCGGCTGCGCTTCGACAATGCCTGTCTCGCAGCCGGGGGGGCGAAAGCGCTTGCCGGTCAAACCTCGCTCGGTCCGCCGCATGTTCTGATTCTCGCGCCGTCCCGGCGTTTGGGTTGTCCGGCGGATATCGACCCGATCGAGCGGGTGGTCGCTATTGCCCTGCCAGAGATCGAGGCGACGCCCGGCGCCCGGGTGATCGGGCGGCCGGGGATGCGTGGGCTGGCGCGCCGTCTTGGGTCGATGACACCATCTTTCGATGCGTCCGAAGAAGCCGGGGTCGAAGCCTTCGCCCTTGCCTTTGGCGACCAGTTGTTGCCGTCCTTTGCCTTCGTCCGCGTGGCGCCGGACCCGTACAGCGACGGAGGCTACCGCATTGAAGGCAGCCTCTCGCTCGCGGAGGAGTGCAGCGCCGGCGACATCGAGATCCGCTTGTTCGAAGTGCCAGACGACAAGGCTGCACCCCGGTTCGATGTCATCATCCTCTCCGCTCCGTCGATTTGCACCAGCGGGGATGTCCCGACCGAGTTGTCCATCACGGTTGCGAGCCCGCATCCGCGCCCGGGCCGCGCGATCTATGTGCTCAACGAGCTTGAACCGCTGACCCGCCCGTTGCCCTGACCCGTCCTTTCAACTCGACGCTTCCGGCGCTTCCAACACCCTCCGGCCTTGACGGCGCGGTAATTGCTTGGAACAGTTAATGCCAAATGAATGGGCATGGTGACGCCGCGCCCATTAAATAGGCAAAAGCGGGTCAAAACGATCCAGGATCAACTGTGAGGGGTATCACGCGTGATGAAAATCGGAACGATTGTGGCAAGTCTGTCGGTGGCGGTCATGGCCGGCCTCGGTGCCGCGCAGGCGGCGGGGTTGAAGACCGGCGTCGACGGAACCTTCGCCCCCCATGCGATGCCCAAGCTTGGGGGCGGAGTAGAGGGGTTCAACATCGACTATGTCGAGGAGCTGCGGAAGCGCCTCGGCGTGGAGATCGAGCTCGACGCGACCCAGTGGTCGGGCCTGCTGCCGGGACTGCAGGCGGGCACCTATGACTTCATCGCCGCGCCAACCACCCTGACCGAGGAGCGGGCTGAGAACCTGCTATTCATCGAGGGCTATCTGAACACTGACTTCCAGTTCATGACCCAGAAAGGGGCCGAGGACATCACGACGCTGGAGCAGTTCAAAGGCAAGACCATCGCGGTCAACAAAGGCTCGGCCTATGACAAATGGACCCGCGATCTGGCCGAGGAGATCGGCTGGACAGTCGAGTCTTACGGCACCCAGCTCGACGCGGTACAGGCGGTGATCTCCGGCCGTGCCTTCGCAAATGTGGCGGGCAATACCGGCGTTGCCTGGGCGGTTCAAAAGAACCCGCAGCTGCAGCTTTCGTATCTGCACTCCACCGGTAAGGTGTTCTCGACGCCGGTGCGGAAGGATAATGTTGAGCTGCGTGCTCAGCTCGAAAATGCCGTCGAGTGCATGAAGCTGGACGGGACCTTTGCCGCGATGCATGAGAAGTGGTTCGGCATTCCGGCGCCGGAGGGATCGGCGGCGGTGACGGTCTATCCGGGCACCGGCATGCCGGGCTTCCCGGGCTATGACCCGACCGAGCGGACGCCCGACTGCGGCTGAGCTGCCCAACTGCCGGGCGCGGGAAATGCCTCGCGCCCATCTTCCTCAGACCCTGCCGGAGCGGGCGCGACCATGGCGGCCAATGGGGCCATCCTCGACATCCGTGCGCTCCATAAGAGCTTCGGCACCACACAGGTCTTGAACGGCATCGACCTTGCGGTCGGCCGGGGTGAACTGGTGTTCATCATCGGCCCGTCCGGCTCCGGGAAATCCACGCTGCTGCGCTGTTGCAACCGACTGGAGGAGCCGTCCAGCGGATCGATCTGGGTGGATGGCACCGACATCATGGCGGTTGGGGTCGACATCAACGCCATGCGCCTTCGCATGGGGATGGTGTTCCAGAGCTTCAATCTCTACCCGCACATGACCGCGCTCGGGAACGTGACGCTTGCGCTGCGTAAAGTGCTGAGAAAACCGCGGGCGGAGGCGGACGAGATCGGGCGCAGCGCGCTCGCCCGCGTCGGGCTGGCTGAGAAGGCGAAGAGCTACCCCAACCAGCTCTCCGGCGGGCAGCAGCAGCGGGTGGCCATTGCCCGTGCCCTGGCGTTGGAGCCCACGATCATGCTCTTCGACGAGCCGACCTCGGCCTTGGACCCGGAGCTTGTGGGCTCCGTCCTGTCGGTCATGCGAGAGTTGCGCGAAGCCGGAATGACCATGCTGGTGGTTAGCCACGAGATGCGCTTTGCCCGCGATGCGGCGGATCGGGTGATCTTTATGGACCATGGCGCGATCGTGGAACAGGGTCCGCCCGAGGCGATTTTCGGCGATCCGCAGAATGCCCGCACCCGGGCTTTCCTCTCCGATATCCGGCACTGAGGCGGCGATGGGCGGCTGGGATCTCTTTCTCGAAACCTTCTTCAAATCCTCGGTGATCGAACGCTACCTGCCGGACATCGCCCATGGCTTCCTGGTGACGATCGAAGTGGCGCTGCTCGTCGTGATCACCGGCCTCGCGCTCGGCCTCGGGCTCGCGGTCTTGCGGGCTTACCGGCAGCGGTTGGTCAACTTCCTGATCGTCGTCTTCGTCGACATGTTCCGCGCGCTTCCGCCCCTGGTGGTCGTGCTGATCGTTTATTTCGGCCTGCCGAATATCGGCGTGGTGCTCTCGAACTTCGTGGTGCTCTGGCTGGTCCTCTCCCTGGTCCTCGCCGCCTTCGCCGAGGAGATCTTCTGGGCGGGGATCCTCTCCGTGCCCAGGGGGCAGTGGGAGGCCGCGCGCTCCACCGGCCTCGGCTTTGGAGCAGCGCTAATCTTCGTTGTGCTGCCGCAGGCGGTGCGGATCACCGTACCGCCGCTGACCAACCGCACCATTGCGATCACGAAGAACACAGCGCTAGGCACCGTGATCGGTGTGGGCGAGATCCTGAATCAGGCGACCACCGCGACCTCCTTCGCCGGCAATGCCACGCCCCTGATGATGGGCGCCATCGCCTATCTGCTGCTCTTCGTGCCGGTGGTGATGCTGGGCCGCTATATCGAGACGCGCTTCGCGTGGGAGCGTTCTTGATGGAGGCGCTGGCCGAGCAATTCTTCAACCTCGATATCATGGTGCAGAGTTGGCCGGTGCTGCTCCGCGGCCTCGGCATGACGCTGTTGCTCTGTCTGATCGTGATCCCCATGGGCCTCCTCGGCGGGCTTGCCGTGGCGCTGATCGCCACCAGCCGCTATCGGTTTGCCCGCTGGGCAATCATCCCCTTCGTCGATGTTTTCCGCGCTGTGCCGCCGCTGGTGCTGCTGATCTTCGTCCATGCCGGGCTGCCCTTCGCGGGGCTGGAGCTCTCGGCCTTTCAGGCGGTGACGGTGGCGTTCCTCCTCAACAACTCCGCCTATTACGGCGAGATCTACCGCGCCGGCATCGAAAGCGTGCCCCAGGGCCAGATCCAGGCGGCGCGCTCGACCGGGCTGACGGGGATGCAGACCACGGCCTATGTGGTGCTGCCACAGGCGGTGCGCACGGTGCTGCCGGATCTGGTGTCGAACACCATCGAGGTGGTGAAGCTGACCTCGCTCGCCTCGGTCGTTGCGCTCCAAGAGCTACTGTACTCTGCCGATATGGCCCGGTCGATCACGTTCAACGCCTCGCCCATCGTGCTGGCGGCGGGGCTCTATCTGCTGCTGCTGTGGCCTTGCGTGCGGCTGTTGAGCCGGTTGGAACGGCGCCTCGCCACCTGAGGGAAAGGAGAGATCCATGCGCGTGATCCGTGTTGGTGCGGCCCAGATGGGCCCGATCCAGAAGGCCGAAAGCCGCCAGGCGGTGGTGGCCCGGATGGTCGCGCTGCTCGACCAGGCGGCGGGGCAGGGCTGCACGTTGGTCGTCTACCCGGAGCTGGCACTCACCACATTCTTCCCGCGCTGGTACATGACCGACCAGGCCGAAGTGGACCAGTGGTTCGAGGCCGAGATGCCGAACCCCGCCACACAGCCGCTGTTCGACCGTGCGGCTCAGCAGGGCATCGCGCTCTCCTTCGGCTACGCCGAACTGACGCCAGACGGGCACCATTTTAACACTTCGATCCTCACCGACCGTGCAGGGCAGGTGATTGCCACCTATCGCAAGGTGCATCTGCCAGGCCACGATGAGTTCGACCCGGAGAGGAGCCACCAGCATCTGGAGAAGCGGTATTTCGAACCGGGCGATCTCGGCTTTCCGGTTTGGCGGACCGAGGACGGGCTTCTAGGCATGTGCATTTGCAACGATCGCCGCTGGCCGGAGACCTATCGCGTCATGGGCCTTCAAGGGGTCGAGATGGTGCTGCTCGGCTTCAATACGCCGTCGGTGAACTCCCAAAAGACCGAAGAGAGGGGCGAGAAGCGCCTGTTCCATCATTTCCTCTCGCTCCAGGCCGGGGCCTATCAGAACGCGACCTGGGTGGTTGCCGTGGCCAAAGCGGGCGACGAGGACGGGCACCATCTGATGGGCGGCAGCTGCATCGTCGACCCGAATGGCGAGATCGCGGTGCAGAGCCAGACCGAGGACGACGAGCTTTTGGTCCATGATTGCGATCTGGACGAAACCCGCTTCGGCAAGGAGACGATCTTCGATTTCGCCCGTCACCGTCGGATCGAGCATTATGGCCTCATCACCGCGCAGACCGAAGCGCGCCCACCCGCAGAATGACCGAGCGCCTCGATGCGCCTGGTGGGCTCGACCGAGCGATGGCGGCGATGGCAAATGGCGAGCGGTACAAGCTGCTCACCGGACTGGTGGTGCCGCGACCCATCGCGCTGGTCACCACCCTTTCGCCCGGCGGGCAGGTGAATGCGGCGCCGTTCTCCTTTTTCAATGTGTTCTCGGAGGACCCGCCACTGGTGATCCTCGGGCTGCAGTCGAAGGGGCAGGGCGCGCTGAAGGACACCACCGGGAATGTCCGGCGGACGGGAGATTTCGTTGTCAATCTGGTGTCGGAGGAGATCGCCGAGCAAATGAATCTTTGCGCCATCGACTTCCCGCCCGAAATCGGCGAGCTTGAGACTGTGGGTTTGACACCCACGCCCTCCCAGACCGTTGCACCGCCTGCGATTGCCGAGGCGCCGGCCGCACTCGAGTGCCGCCAATTCCTGATGCTGAACGTGACCCCGGAGCGCGACCTCCTGATCGGCGAGGTCCTCCATGCCCGTGCTCAGCCGGGCGTCGTGCACCCGGAGGCGCTCTATACGGATCTCGACCGCTACCGGCCGGTGGGCCGCCTTTTTGCCGATCTCTACAGCCGCCAACACGACCGCTTCGCGCTGACCCGCGAGACCTACGACCCGGCGCGCCACAGCCGTTGATCCGCCCCGAAGGCCCAGGCCGGGTCAAGGAGGCGAAGCCCCGGGCGCCAGCCCGGCTTGTCCTTGACGCGGCACGGCCGTCGGCCAAGCTTAGGCATGACCGCCCCCGGCGGTCTTCTCAGCCAGCTTTTGCGGCCTTTCCATCCATGCGAAACGCCGCGGCGCAAGGCGCCCGCCCTGTCGGGGCTGTCCACAGCCCGGACAGGGTCTGAGAGAGACGTCATCGCGGGCGGTACGCCCGCGATTCCATGAAACTTGAATCCACAGACGAACCGCGCCGAAACACGACCGTGCCGCGCAGGCTCACAAGGTTTATGACGTCGCTCGCTAAAGGCCAGCAACAGTTTAGGAGAAAGCTATGGAGATCGTTCGTGCCCGCGGGACCGCGCTTGGCCGCAATGCCGGGACCCGCTTCGGGCAACTCGGCTGGGCGGTGGCTGCTGAGACCGGTGGGGCGACGGATATCGCCGGCCAGACCCGGGCAACCCTCGCCGAGCTCGACCGTGTGCTTGCCGAGCTCGGCACCGACAAGACCAAGATGCTGAATGCGACGGTCTACATCGCGTCGATCGACCGCAAGGCCGAGATGGACGCGGTTTGGAACGCATGGATCGGGGACGATCCGCAGCATTGGCCGCAGCGCGCCTGTGTCGAGTCCGCTGTCGGCGGCGGGTGCTTGGTCGAAATCGTGGTCGTGGCCGTCTGCCCGTGATCCATCAGCGAAGAGTGCCGAGCGCCATGGCCACAGCGGCCTGGGTCGGGTCGATCACTGGAACTCGTAGGGCGTCCTCCAAGGGTTCGCGGTGCCGCGCCATGCCGGCACAGCCCATCACCACAGCATCCGCACCATCGCCGTCGCGCAGCGCTGCCCCGATCTCGACCATCCGCGAGAGCGTATCCTCGCCGCTGGCGCTCTCGGCAACGCTCATCTCCAAGGGCCGTTCCCCCGCCAGGCGCCCGGTGAGACCCATCTGGCGCAGATACCGCATATGCCGGGGGATCGAGGCACCCTTGATCGCGATAACCCCGAACCGCTCCGCCCGCGCCAGCGCAGTCAGAACCCCGCATTCGGCGATGCCGAACACGGGCCGGTCCGTCGCCTCGCGGCAGATATGCAGGCCCGGGTCGGAATAGCAGGCGATCACGAAGGCGTCGCTCTCGTTGTCGCCACCGACAAGTCGGGCCAGGGGCATCGCTACCTGCTCGACATCTGCCTGGCGTTCGATGCCGAACGGCCCTTCCGCCAGCGTGTCGCAGATAATCGCCGGGCCGTTGGCAAAGCGAAGCCCATCCAGCGCCGCCGAAATCCCGTCGGTCACCGCCTGGTTCGAGTTCGGATTGATCACCCGGATGCGTTGCCGGCCCGCCGCCATCTGTTAGTCTCCTTCCGCTCGCGCGCCAGTCTCGCCGAGCGGGCATGGGGGATCAAGAATGGCAGAGTTCGATCTGGTGATCCGTGGCGGCAGGGTCGCCACGGCGGCGGATGTGATGGACTGCGATGTGGGTATCCGCGGCGAGACTATTGCGGCCCTTGGCCAGGGGCTCGGCGCGGGAGAGAAGGAGATCGACGCCACCGACCATCTCGTCCTCCCCGGCGGGGTCGACACCCATTGCCACATCGAGCAGCTCTCTGCCGCTGGCATGATGAACGCCGACACCTGGGAGAGTGCGACCCGCTCTGCGGCCCTCGGCGGGACTACCACGGTGATCCCCTTCGCCTGCCAGCACCGCGGCATGGACCTGGCGGAGGTCGCGCGCGACTACCACGCCCTCGCCGCCAGCGGAGCGCTGATCGACTATGCGCTGCATTTAATAGTGACCGACCCGACGCAGGTTTGCCTGACCGAGCAGTTGCCGGCGCTGATCCGCGACGGCCATGCCTCGATCAAGGTCTTCATGACATACGACCCAATGCGCCTGTCGGACGAAGCGCTGCTCGATATCCTGTTGGCTGCCCGCACCCACGGCGCCCTCGTTGCCGTTCATGCCGAAAACCACGGCATCATCGCCTGGATGGTCCGCCGGCTGCTCGACCGCGGCTATGTCGCCCCGAAGTTCCATGCGGTGAGCCATGCGCGGGTGTCCGAGGCAGAGGCCTTCATCCGCCTGATCGCGCTTGCCGAACTTATCGACCAGCCAGTGATCCTCTACCATGTCTCGACCGCCGAGGGGGCCGCCGTGATCCGCGAGGCCCGTGGCCGCGGTTCGAAGGTCTATGGAGAGACCTGCCCGCAGTACCTGTTCCTGACGGCGGACGATCTGGACAAACCGGGCCTTGAGGGCGCCAGGTTCTGCTGTAGCCCGCCGCCGCGGGCAGAGGCCGATCAGGAGGCGCTGTGGCGCGCACTCGCCCTCGGCGATCTGCAGACCGTGTCCTCGGATCACGCGCCTTTCGCCGACGATGAGGCAGGCAAGCGCCACGCTGGGCCGGGGGCGACTTTCAAGCAGATCCCGAACGGGTTGCCGGGGCTCCACTGGCGGCTGCCGCTTCTCTTCGACGCGATGGTCAGCCGGGGCAGGGCGGATCTGCAGGCCTTTGTTCGGGTCACGGCGACAGAGCCGGCGCGGCTCTACGGTCTCGATGGTCGCAAGGGATCGATTGCGGTTGGCAAGGATGCGGATCTCGCGATCTGGGACGCGGCCCGGCGCGTGACGATCTCCAACGAGATGGTGGCGGATGCCACCGGATATACGCCCTATGCCGGGATGGAGGTAACGGGCTGGCCGGTAACGGTGTTCTGCCGTGGCCAGCTGGTAGTCGCCGATGGCGTGGTGCAGGCGCAACCGGGCTCGGGCAGCTTTCTCCCGCGTCAGGCCGGACCTGCGGCTCGGCCGACCGGGCGCCTGTCGGCCGAATTCGACCCTACTCAGAATTTTGGGGCAGACCTCTACTGAGCGGAGGACAGATGCAACCGGATTGGGATCGTGCCCGTCCTGGCGTGAGCGATCCGGCGCTGACGCGCAGGTGCAGCCGGTGATGTGAGCCCGCTGCTATCCCCGATAATCCGGCGCGACCCGGTCGAGCATTCGCAGATAGGCGATCCACTGGTGGTCCGGCTTCTCGCCTTTGGCCACTGCCTCCGACCCGCCCTCATATTGCTGGGCCGTCTTCTCACAAACCTCTGGTGGCGGGATCCTAAGCGCCCGCCCCCCGGCGAGCGCCGCAACCTGGGCTTGGCAGCTCCGCTCCAGATTGAGCATCAGCTTGATCGCCTGACCGATGCTGCGCCCACAGGTCATGAGGCCATGATTGCGCAGGATCATCGTGTCCAGGGTGCCGAGATCGGCGACCAGCCTCTCCCGCTCGTCCAGATCCAGGGCGATCCCCTCGTAGTCGTGGAACGCGATCCGGTCATAGAATTGCAGCGACCACTGGTTCAGGGGCAGCAGCCCTTCTTCGAGGCTCGAGACTGCCATTCCCGCGACCGTGTGCGTGTGTGCAACGCAAACCACATCATGCCGCGCCATATGCACCGCCGAGTGAATTGTGAAACCAGCGGTATTCACCCCGTGGCCATGCGGGTCATCCAGGATCTCGCCCTCGTGATCCACAGTCACCAGATTGGCGGCTGTCACCTCGTCGAAGCTGAGGCCGAACGGGTTCAGCAAGAACCGGTCAGGCGCAAGGCGCGCGGAGATATGGGTATAGATCCCGTCATCGAGCCCGAAATGATGGATCAGGCGATAGGCGGCGGCCAAATCGCGGCGCAGGGTGGTGGCGTCTTGGGCGGTGGAAAGATCTTCCGGCATCGCTGGCCTCCTGTCTCGCGGTACGCGTCAGCCTAGCCCGGAGGACGGCTCTGCGCCACTACCATGCCGAGGATCACAAGGCCCGCACCGAGGAGTTGCTGCACGCCCGGTACCGTCCCGAAGAGCATTGCAATCGCCGTCCCGATCACCGGGATCAAATTGAGATAAAGCGCGGACATTGGGAGCCCGATCTGCCGAACGCTGACATGCCAAAGCATCACGCCGAGTACCAGCGGCCCCAGCGTCGCGCCGATGATCAGGCCCGCGTCGAGCGCAGGCGCGCTCGCGGTGTCGGCATGCGTCAGGCCCAAGCTGACGGCAAGCGCCATGGCGGCGAGATGGTAGGGGACCGACCAGAGAACCGACCGGTAGGTCTGGGCGATTTGGCTTGCCGCTGGCATCCATCGGGGCAGGAGCAGGGAATAGAGGCTCCAGAGGATCTGCGCGGCCAGGATCGCGACCAGGCCGAAGACCGGATATTGCCCTGGCGATGCGCCGGACACGGGCGTTGCGAGGATTGCACCAGGGACCGCCAGAGGCAGTGCCCGCCAGATCTGCGGCCGGGGCCGGGTTCCGTCCACCGCCCAGCTTATCAGGCTTGCCGTCACGGGCATCAGTGCCGCCGCCGTGACCACCGCCACTGGATCGCCGAGCGTCGAGGCGAGGGTGTAGAGGATGCCGAACCCTCCGAAACAGCCCCCCAAAGCGAGGCCCCGCCGCCACCCGATCGCCGCGGCGGGCGGGGTGGATAGCGCAGCTGCAAGCGCAGAAAATACAACTAAGGCAATGCTGTATCGTAGAAGATTCAATGTGGCTGCGTCCCAGCGCTGCCCCAGTTCGTGCATTGCCGGAACTTGTGCTGCCCAAAACGTAACCGTCACCAGGATCGGCAGGTGCAGCCATCTCCGACCCGGCGGCGCAGCACTTTGTTCTACCATGCGTCGATCTCCGAAATCCCTGCGCGACAGGCCGGGTCGCCGTCCCGGGCCGCCTCGATCCGTCCAGACTGAGCGAGGCGGCGCTCGGCCGTCATGCGCCCAACTCTATTTCCGCGATCCGGGCCCGTGCGGCTCGCCGATGAGCGCGGCGCTACGCCTGCCAAGGGGAGCCGAGGCGGGTGTGGCGATTAACGTCTTTGTAGAGCAGGTACCGAAAGCGCTCCGGCCCGGATGCATAGCAGGCCTGTGGGCAAAATGCGCGCAGCCAGAGGAAGTCGCCGGCCTGAACCTCCAGCCAGTCGCCGTTCAGCCGGTAGACTGCGCGTCCCTCCAGGACATAGAGCCCATGCTCCATCACATGAGTTTCTTCGAACTGGCTTACGGCGCCGGCAGCCAGCGTCACGACTGTCACCGCCATATCGTGGCGAAGATCGGCTGGATCGACAAAGACTGTGGCGGTCCATCCCCCGTCGGTGTCAGGCATGGGGGCAGGTGGCGTGTGCCGTTCGCTGGCAAAGACGGGCGCGGGTGCCTCGACCCCGTCGACTTCTTCGTAGGCTTTGCGGATCCAGTGCAGGCGCGCCGGCTCCGCTCCCCAATTGCGCAGGGTCCAGTCGCTGTCGGGCGGCAGATAGGCGAAGCCGCCCGCTTCCATGCGATGCGTCTCGCCATCGATGATGACGGCAACTTGACCGGCCGCAAGGTAGAGCCCCGCCTCGGCGCCCTGGTCCGGTTCCGGGCGGTCGCTCCCGCCGCCGGGGGCGATCTCCAGCAGGTAATGCGAGAACGTCTCGGCAAAGCCTGACAGCGGGCGTGCGAGGACCCAGACCTGTGTCTCTTCCCAGTGGGGCAGGCGGCTCGCCATGATGTCGCGCATGGCATCTGCAGGGATCATCGCATAGGCATCAGTGAAGACCCCGCGGCCGGTCGCCAAGGCAGACCCCGGCGGCAAGCCATCCAGTGGCATTGCGTCGGGCGGGCCGCTCACGCTAGAGCCCCAACGGTGGATCTTGGCGCCATCAGCGTTCCCGGTGCCACGGCATCAACGCTGAAGCCGGGCTGTCCTGCCGAAGGGTTAGCCGGCCCATAGGCCGTTTCGTCCCGCATTTCGCGCAAATGGCGCATTCAGTTTCGCTCCCCCTGTACCAGCCCTTCACCACAATGCGGTGATCCGGCGGTTTCGGCAAAAAAATCCTCCGCATGCGGGAACGTTGCTTCGGGGTCGCTGGCGGGCATTCGAGCGATTTGCCGCGCAGGGCGAACTGGCCCAAACCGGTGGCGGACTGCCGGGCTCTGGGGCGCCGCGTTAGCCTCCCGGAACCTGGAGTGATCGGCGCGCGCGGCGGTCTTCCTATCCTGCGCTTGTGGCGCGGCCGCCGGGCGCACGGACCGTGCCACGAGCGCGTTGGGTTGCAGCGCGCCGCGGGCGCCTGTCGCGCCACGGGCAGAGCGCTCGACGCGGCGCCTTGTGGAGCTTGGAAGGTTTGGCGGTCCTCGTCGGCCCGGCTGAGCCTGGGATGGCGCGGCAGATCTGGGCCGCCCACCAAGTGCTGAGCCGTTGTCTGGGACGATGCCATATCTTCGGCCCGGGCGGGGTTGCTATGGCTGGCCTGCTCGGCGTCGGTCCTGGTAAGGAAGCCAAACAGAGGTAAGGTAGGGGGCGGCGGGTGATCCCGAACATTCTCAGCATCGCCGGCTCGGATCCCTCAGGCGGTGCGGGCATCCAGGCGGATTTGAAGTCGATCTCGGCCAATGGCGGCTATGCTATGGCGGCCCTGACCGCTTTGACCGCGCAGAACACGACAGCCGTGACCGGAGTAGAACTGGTTTCGCCAGCCTTTGTTGCGGCCCAAATCGATGCGGTTTTCGCCGATATCCGCGTCGACGCTGTGAAGATTGGGATGATCGCGACTGCAGACATAGCTGCTGCAGTGGCCGACGCGCTGACCCGCCATGGCGCCCGCAATGTGGTGCTTGACCCAGTCATGGTGGCAAAGGGCGGCGACCGGCTGTTGGCCGAGGATGCGGTGGCGGTGCTGCGTGACCGCCTGCTGCCTTTGGCGGATATCCTGACCCCCAATCTGCCGGAGGCGGCGGCCCTTCTCGGCGAGCCGGAGATCGTCGATGCGGGGGAAATGCAAGCGGGGGCGGCCCGGCTGCGCGATCTTGGTCCGAAGGCGATCCTTCTGAAAGGCGGTCACCTTTGCGGTACGGACAGCCCCGATGTTCTCGTTTCGGCGAGCGGGACGGCTTGGCTGAAAGGACCGCGGACCGCCACGCGCAACACCCATGGGACCGGCTGCACGCTCTCCGCCGCGCTGGCCACGCAACTAGCGCGCACTGGGGATGTAAGCGCTGCCGCGGCGGCGGCCAAGGCCTATGTCGCCGGCGCTATTGCCGCCGCCGATCGGCTGAATGTCGGTCACGGGCACGGGCCCACAAATCATTTCCACGCGCTCTGGGTGGATCGCTGAGGGGGCACTTCGACCGCGCCAGCCGAGAGGGCGCGTGCAAGCTTTGCAAGCCCGATCTGCAGCGATCAGGTGTCTTGGGCTCGTCTAGGCTCCGAGATGGCGTTCATCCGTGCGTCTGCGACTGACCACGAAGCGCGGCGAATTGAGCGGCATCGGAACAAGCTCGATCCCGGTGGGTTGGGATCCGGTGTTTCGGAGTGCGATCTGCGGTCACAGGTAGCAGCCGGTTAAATGGGCTAAGCCCAGGCCATTCGGTGGGAGCCGCCGACAAGCTCTGCAGAGCGCGCCAGGGGATAGGGTGCTGTTCCCGGGCTCGATCTTTTATCTGAAGTTGAAGCGTGATGAGGAGCGGCAGGTTACGGTTGCATTCGATGGACCGCTAGCCACGCTGGACCGACAGGTTGGCTGTTTGGTTTGCCTATCGTGACGGTCAGGCACCGCCTTAGCTTCCATCGGCCGGCTCAGACTTCACCGGTTCCGCCGGGCGCCTTTCGGCGCCCGCCGTCCCGGGCGCCGCGTCTGTCTCCTGGCGGGTCGAAAGGTCAGTGCTCGCGGCGGTCTTCGGAACCGGCGTTTGTGGCAACGCTGCGGGCGCATGGGGCGGTCCCATCAGCGCCAAAGCCGGCAAGCCGCCGCGTGCGCAGATGGCGCCACCTGCCGGATGGCAGACGCGGCGGCCAGGACGCGGCGGGCACCGCCGCGGAATACCGGTATGACGCTTACCTGTCGGTCTTAGTCACCCTCGGTCGCTGGCCACAGGGCGTTGCGGACCCGGAAAGCATTGATTTGTCCGCTGCAACAGCCTTTGTCTAAAGGGTAGCCAGGCGACGGATCCAGTGTCAGTCGCGCGCGCCAGGGAGGCCCAGATCATGAACATTGCCGATCACGACCGGATCCCGGAGATCGCTCTAGGCTGGCATCGCGCCGGTAAGGCCGTAGCGCTGGCCACCGTCGTGCAGACCTGGGGCTCGGCGCCCCGGCCCGTGGGGGCACAGCTCGCCATCTCGTCGGAGTCGGAGATCATGGGCTCCGTCTCGGGCGGATGCGTCGAGGCGGCCGTGGTCGCCGAGGCTCTCGACGCCATTCAAGACGGGACCTGCCGGATCCTGGAATTCGGCGTTTCGGATCATGAGGCCTTCGCGGTCGGCCTGGCCTGCGGTGGAACGATTCGCGTTATGGTCGAGCCGATTGGAAAGGGAGCCGGGATAGAGGCCGATATGCTCGCCGATCTGACTGCGGCGAGAGCGGACCGGACGCCGGTTTCCCTGGTGACCGACACAACCGATTGGACCCGGCACTTGCTGGCCTATTCGGAAATGCCTGCGCGATTCGACGCGGACCGTTCGGGTTTCGACGAGCAAGGCCGGCGTTTCACCGCGATCCATAACCCTCCGCTGCGCCTCGCGATCGTCGGCGCGGCCCATATCTCCCAACCCCTGGTTTTGATGGCAAAAGCCGCCGGCTATGACATCACGCTGATCGATCCGCGGGAGGCCTTTGCGGCTGAGGCAAGGTTTCCGGGAGAGCGTCTGGTCCATGACTGGCCGGATGTGGCCCTCGCGGGCCATGGGCTCGACATCCGCACGGCAGTGGTCGCGCTCTCGCATGACCCCAAACTCGACGACCCGGCGCTGACCGCGGCCATTGCATCGCCGGTTTTCTATATCGGAGCGCTCGGGTCGACCCGAACCCACGCCAAACGGGTCGCACGGCTGACCGAACAGGGGTTTTCGGTGGACCAGATCGCCAGGATCGAGGCCCCGATCGGCCTCGATATCGGTGCCAAATCGCCGGCCGAAATCGCGATTGCGATCCTCGCCCAGATGACCGAGCGCCTCCGTCGACCTGAAACCCGCGCCGGCGCTGCGATGCCGACGAGCGAAGGGTTCGCCGCGTGAAATTCGGTTCGGTCCCCGTCGCCGAGGCAGAAGGTGCGATCCTGGCGCATTCCATCGGCTTCCCGGGCGGGCGGCTCAAAAAGGGCCGGGTTCTTTGCCGGGAGGACCTGGAACAGCTAGCCGCAGCTGGACTGTCGGAAATTACCGTAGCAGAGATCGAGCCGGGCGACGTCTCGGAAGATCGTGCCGCAGCCCGCATCGCCGCTGCCCTGGCGCCGGAGCCGGAGACCCTCGGCCTGACCATGTCGGAGCCCTTCACCGGGCGTGTAAATTTTTATGCCGAGAAGTCCGGAGTGATGATCGTCGACCCGGCGACGGTGTCACGGCTGAACCGGATCGACGAGGCCGTGACGCTCGCAACGGTCGACAACTATGCCCGCGTGGCCGCCAGGCAGATGATCGCTACGGTCAAGATCATTCCCTATTCAGCGCCGGAGTCTGCGGTGGCGGAGGCTGTGTCGGTGATCGCTGCAAAGGGTCCGCCGCTGCGGGTGCACTCTGTGGCGCTCCGCACTGCGGGGCTGATCCTTACCCGGACGCCGGGAATGGCAGACAAGGTGGTGGCAAAAGGCGCCGAGGCGGTGCGCGCCCGGCTCCGCGCGCTTGGCATTGCGCTTTCCGGCGAGGCGGTCGTCCCCCATGACACGATGTCCCTCGCCGCTGCCCTGACCGGAATGTCAGGCGAGGTCGTGCTAATTTTAACAGGTTCGGCGACATCTGACCGCCAAGATGTTGGACCGAAAGCGCTTCGCGAGGCCGGTGGTGCGCTGACCCGCTTCGGCATGCCAGTCGACCCCGGCAACCTCCTGTTCCTCGGCCAAATCGGCCACCGCCCGGTGATCGGCCTGCCCGGCTGTGCCCGCTCGCCGAAGCTCAATGGTGCCGACTGGGTGCTGGAACGGGTCGCATGCGGGCTCGAGGTTACGGCCGCCGAGATCGGGGCAATGGGGGTCGGCGGGCTTCTCAAGGAAATCCCCTCGCGCCCGGCACCGCGCGCCGGCGAGGCAGAACCGGCCACCGGCCGCCGCCCGTGGGTGTCGGCTGTGTTGCTCGCCGCCGGCCAATCTTCGCGCATGGGGGACCGCGACAAGCTGTTGGAGCCGGTGGCGGGACAAGCCGTGCTGCGGAGGCTCGCCGAAACCCTCGCTTCAAGCGGTGCCGAGGAGGTGATCGCCGTGTTGCGGCCCGAGGATCTGGCGCGTCGCCGGGTCCTCGCCGACGCCGCGGTCAGGGTCACCGAGAACCCCCGGGCGGCAGAGGGGATGGGCACTTCTATCGCTGCAGGGGTTGTCGCCGCCAGTCCTGCGGCGGAGGCGGTGTTGATCGCTCTCGCCGACATGCCGGAGGTGACTGCCCAGCATATCAATCGGATGATCGCTGCGTTCGATCCCGCCGAGGGCCGGGCGATCGTCCGCGCTGTGGCCGAGGACGGGACGCCTGGCCATCCGGTGTTGTTCAGCAAGCGCTTCTTCGAGGGTCTACGCGGCTTAGGTGGAGATAATGGCGCGCGGGAGATCCTGCGCGAAAATGCCGACTTTATCGTCGACGTGCCTCTGCCCGGGCGTGTGGCGGTCACCGATCTCGACACACCGCAAGACTGGGCCGCCTGGAGAGCCGGATCGACAGCAGGGCCGGGATAGGCGGCGATGGCGTTCCGCTTTGCTCGTCGAGGCCCCGGGTCGAACCCGGGGCAATGCTCGGTCACTAGGCGGCGCCGAACCGCCCCAGCGGGTCAGCGCGAGACCAGAACCAGGGTCAGGCTCTCCTCGCCGCGGTGGAGCCGCATGGCATCGCGGCCGATCGCCGTCACGCGCCAGCCCTCGATCTCTTGCCCGACAGCCAGTCTTTCGAACCGGCCATTGGGGAGGCGGAGCAGCGCCTGACGGCCAAGGGTGAAGTCGATAACCCCAACCAGGGCCGCCCGGTCCAGCGGCAAATGCGTCTCGAGCGACGCCTGCCTGAGGCCGGGCGCCTCGCTGCGGTCTATACCCGGCAGCGGGCGCGACTGATGCAGCATGCGGATATCGACCCGTGCTGCCGGGGCGAGCGCGTAATCCTCCTCGGTCGGGTCCGGTTCAGGCTCCAACAGGGCGCGCCGCGGCGGCACGATGATCGGCTCCTCCTCCTTGAACGGCTGGGCGGCGGTGCCGCGCACCGGTGGTGACGCCGCGGCAACCGGGGCCGCTGCGTCGAGGGGCGCCTGCCTCTCAACCGCTCCACGAAGCGATGCCGGACCCGAGCTGCCGCCATCGGGCGTCTCCGTCGCGGCCAATGCTACTTCAGGGGCCTCAGGCGGGTCCGCAGGTAAAGGGTCCGTCGACACCTCGTCCAAGTGGGCCTCACGCAGGGCCTTGCCGACTTCCGCATTGAGCGCGGCGACGTCGGGGACTCCAACCACCTCTGTCGGCGCCTCGGCCCCGGGGCGTGCACGCGGGACCGGTGCGAGCGCCGCGGCGTTGCGTTCGCCCTCAGTGTCGGTCGTCTCCGCCTCTGCGGTCTCGGCGGGTGGCACGCCCCCTTGCGCGCGGTTGGGGGCAGGATGGGGCATGGGCGAGGCTGAGAGTTCAGCCGCATCGCCGTTCTCGGTTGCCGCCACCGCATCCCCCGGGAACAACACCATGGCGAGCACCATCGCTGCGGCGAGTGCCGCGGCGGATCTGTGCGGCACCCATCTTTCGACGGTTGCACCGGTGTCTGACAGTCGCGCTTTGGTCATGCTGGTGCCGGTGGGGCGCATCTCCCCCCGCCACCCCGGCGTTAAAGAACGCACAGGTGGCCATGACCCACTTAGCTGGATCTGCTCCATCTCTCGGTTCTGCCTTTTGTTATTACTGCCTCGAATGACCCGCCTACAGCCGATCTAACGCCAGCCTCCACGAATCATCTTGACATAGTAACCGATTGCCCTGGGCTTGGGGAGAGTTTTCCACAGAGATCGCGGGCGCTTGCGCGGCGAAGCGGCCACGGGCATAGAAGATCCCGAAAACACAGCGTGCCGGTTCACCGGTCGGCGGGGCGAGAGATGGAGAGAGGGATGGCGGAGAACACGGCGAAGCCGGTTTTGTCCGAGGCGGTGCTGCCGCAGCGGGGACAGGCGCTGTGGATGAAGCGCTTGGCGTTGGTGCTCTTGGGTGTCACGGCGCTGGCCGTCGCGGCAAAGATTAAGGTGCCGCTATGGCCGTCGCCGGTGCCGATCACTCTGGGCACCTTTGCGGTGTTGACCATTGGCGCTGCCTATGGCCCGCGGCTGGGTTTCGTGACCATCCTCGCCTATTTGGCTGTCGGCGCGGTCGGGATGGATGTATTCGCCAATTCCTCTGCCGAGACGTACGGGCTCGGCTACATGATGGGTGGTACCGGCGGCTATTTGGCGGGCTATGTCTTGGCGGGGCTAACGCTTGGCGTCCTCGCCCGGCGTGGCTGGGACCGCAACGTGGCTTGGATGGCGCTCGCGATGCTGATCGGCAACCTGGTAATCTATGTGCCTGGGGTCCTGTGGCTGCACCAGTTCACCAGCGGCTGGACGCAGACCCTCGATTGGGGCCTGATCCCGTATCTGATCGGCGACGGGCTGAAATTGGCGCTGGCGGCGCTGCTTTTGCCGGCCGCCTGGCGGATGGTCGGAGAGGCTAGGGGCTGACGCGTGCATCGTCCGGCGCGCGTTGACCGCCGGCTGCCCGGCCCCAGATGCCGGGCATGCTGCCGATTGTCCACCACCCCGATTACGAGGCGCCGCTGCGCCCCGGCCACCGCTTTCCGATGTCGAAATACGGCTATTTGCGCGAGGCGCTGATCGATCGCGGCCTGATGGACCGGGGGCGATATCTGAGCCCGGCGCCGGCCTCCGAAGGCCAGGTCGCTTTGGCCCATGACCCCGCCTATGTGGCCCGCGTCTTCGGGTTGAGCCTGGAGGCTGCCGAGGTCAAACGGATTGGCCTGCCCGGCACGGCGCGGGTGGCGCGACGGGCCCGGCTCTCTGCGGCGGGGACCCTGCTGGCGGCGTGGCTCGCCTTGGAGCACGGCATCGCCTGCAATGCCGCAGGCGGGTCCCACCATGCCGGGCCGGAAGGCGGCGCCGGGTTCTGCGTGTTCAACGATGTCGCGGTGGCGATAGCCAATCTGCTTGCCCATGGTGTCGCGGCACCGGTTCTGGTTGTCGATGCGGATGTCCACCAGGGCGACGGCACCGCGCGGGTCTTCGCCGGCGACCCGAGGGTATTCACCCTCTCTGTCCATGCCGAGAAAAACTATCCGCAGGAGAAGGCGCGCTCGGATCTCGATATCGGCCTGCCGGATCGCACTGGGGACGGGGCCTATCTTGCGGCGCTAAATGCGGCCCTGGATGAGGCTTTGGACCGGGTGGCGCCGAAGCTCGTCTTCTACAATGCCGGGGTCGATGTGTGGGAAGGCGACCGGCTCGGCCGACTGGCGGTCTCCGTGGACGGCATTCGGGCCCGGGATGCCGCCGTGATCGCGCGGATCCGGGGGGCGGGCCTGCCTTTGGTCGGTGTGATCGGTGGCGGCTATGACGATGACCCGGCGCGACTGGCGTCGCGGCATGCGATCCTGTTCGAGGAGGCGGCGCGGGTCGGCTGATCTCCGGCCGGGCTTTGGGGTCTCGGTTGCCAAATTTGCGGAATCGCGGGCGTACCGCCCGCGATAGGTCCATGCCGGGGCGCGGGCCGGCCTGTGAACAGCCCGGCCCGCGCAGGCGCCCTGCTCCGCAGCCCCTGGGATTAAAGGGAACGCTGCAAAAGGCCGGCTGAGAAGACTCTGTCGGGGCGGTCGTGGTCGAGCATCTGGCAGGCCGGCCGCGTCCAGGATCAGTCGGGCTGCGCCCGGTGCGCGCCGCATCGTTGACCCGGCTATAGCCCGCCGACCAGATTAGGCGCCGCTCTGCTGGCGGGCACGGGCCGCGAGCGCGCTTTTCAGCGTCAGCGACCAAAGCAGTGCGCCGAAGGCCACCAGCCCTATCAGGATGGTTGCAATGGCATTGATCTCCGGCGTGACGCCCAGCCGGACCGAGGAGAAGATCCTGATCGGGAGCGTGGTCGAACCCGGGCCCGCCACAAAGCTTGCAATCACCAGATCGTCGAGCGACAGCGTGAAGCTGAGGAGCCAGCCCGCGACCACCCCCGGCGCGATGATCGGCAGCGTCACGCGCCAAAACACCGTGGCTGGCCGGGCGCCGAGATCCTGCGCCGCTTCCTCGACCGAGCGGTCGAAGCCCGCGAGCCGCGCCTGCACAACGACCGCCACATAGCACATCGAGAAGGTCGCATGGGCGATGATGATGGTCAGAAGCCCGCGATCGAGGGAGACCGCGATGAAGGCGAGGAGGAGCGAGAGCCCGGTGATTACCTCCGGCATCACCAGGGGTGCCAGCACCATGCCAGAGAAGAGCGTGCGCCCAAAAAACCGCGGCATCCGTGCCAGCGTCAATCCCGCCATCACGCCGAGCACCGTTGCGAGCGTCGAGGCTGTCACCGCCACGATCACCGAGACCCATGCCGCGTCGAGCAGGCCCTGATTCTGCCAAAGGGCTGCATACCATTTGGTCGAGAACCCGCCCCACACCGTGACAAGGCGGCTTTCGTTGAAGCTGTAGACGACCAGGATCACGATCGGGGCGTAAAGGAACACGAAACCTGCGATCATCGCCGCGCGTAGCGCTGGACCGGGGCCCTTCATCCTGTCCCCTCCGCCCGCGCATAGCGCTGGAATAGCATGATCGGGATCACCAGCACCAACAGGAGCAGCACCGCCACGGCGGACGCAATCGGCCAATCGCGGTTTTGGAAGAACTCGTTCCACAGCGTCCGCCCGATCATCTGGACCGAGGTACTGCCCAAAAGCTCTGGGATCACGAATTCGCCCACGGCCGGGATGAACACCAGCGACGAGCCTGCCAGGATGCCGGGCAGGGACAGTGGTAGTGTCACGCGCCAAAAGGCGACCCACGGACGCGCTCCGAGATCCGAGGCAGCCTCGAGCAGGCTCGCGTCCAACTTCTCAAGCGAGGCATAGAGCGGCAGCACCATGAAGGGCAGGTAGCTGTAGACGATCCCGATATAGACCGCCGTGGTCGTGTATTGGATGATCAGCGGTTCAGAGATCAGGCCGGCCGAGAGCAGTGCCGTATTCAACAAACCCTCGGTCTTGAGAATGCCGATCCAGGCATAGACGCGGATCAGAAACGACGTCCAGAACGGCAAGATCACAAGGGTCAGCAGTACCAGCCGCCATCCAGGCCCTGAACGCGCCATACCGAGCGCCAGGGGATATCCGATCAAGAGGGCAATCACGGTGGAGACAAATGCAATCCGCACCGAGTTGAGATAGGAATTCAGATAAAGGTCGTCGGAAAACAGGAACGCATAGTTTTCAAAGCTGATCGTCGAGAGATGCCCGATCACCGCGTCGAAACTGTCCCACACCGGCGCATAGGGCGGCTGCGCCACCACCACCTCGCTGAACGAGATCTTCAGCACGATGAGGAATGGAAACAGGAAGAAGGCGAGTAGCCAAAGATACGGCACCATTACGGTGAGACGCCGTCCCAGCGAGCCGCCGCCTTTCACCACCTCCGCCATGATGCGCCCACCCCCTGCCGTTGCAACCACGCTAAGCGCCGGCATAGGTCGGAACAAGCGGAAAGCCCGCCTTGGCTGCTTAAGTCTTTCGATGCCCGGATGCTGGCGCTAACCTCAGGAGGAATCGGGCGGAGTCCCGATCCACAGGAACTACAACCATCGCGGATGGGGAGAATGAAATGCGCAACTGGCTGATCGGCGCGGCGGCGCTGAGCCTCTCGGCGGGCAGTGCCTGGGCCGAGGACAAAGTCGTCCATATATACAACTGGTCCGACTATATTGACGAAAGCGTTTTGGCGGAGTTCGAGGCAGAGACTGGGATCAAGGTCGTCTACGATGTCTTCGACTCGAACGAGGTGTTGGAGACCAAGATGCTCGCCGGGGGCTCTGGCTACGACATCGTGGTGCCGACCGGTGGTTTCTTGCAGCGCCAGATCCAAGCGGGCGTCTTTCAGGAGTTGAACAAGGAAAAGCTGCCCAACCTCGCCAATATGTGGGACGCGATCAGCGAGCGGACCGCACAATACGATCCAGGCAACACCCATTCGATCAATTACATGTGGGGGACCACCGGCATCGGCTATAATGTCGACGCGGTGAAAGAGCGCCTCGGATCTGACAGCATCGACAGCTGGGATGTGATCTTCGACCCGGACATGCTGGCGAAATTCACCGATTGCGGGGTGCACATCATCGACAGCCCCACCGAGCTGATCCCGGCTGCTCTCAACTATCTGGGCTATGACGGCGACAGCCATGAGACGGGCGAAATCGAGGAGGCGGCGGCCCTGCTGGAGACCGTGCGCCCGCATGTCACGCAATTCCACTCGTCCGCCTATATCAACGCGCTGGCCAACGGCGATGCCTGCCTGGCCGTCGGCTGGTCCGGCGATGTGCTGCAGGCCCGCGACCGGGCGGCGGAGGCGGACAATGGCGTAACGGTTCAGTACGCGATCCCGAAAGAGGGCGCGCTGATGTGGTTCGATCAAATGGCGATCCCGAGCGATGCGCCCCATCCGGAGGAGGCGCATATCTTCCTCGACTATATCATGCGGCCGGAGGTGATCGCGAAGGCCTCGAACTATGTCTACTATGCCAATGGCAACGAGGCATCGAAGCCCCTGTTGAACGAGGATGTGATCGGCGACCCAGCGATTTATCCACCCGCCGAGGCGGTGGCTAATCTCTATGTGACCCGCCCTTATCCGCCGCGGGTCCAACGCGTCGTGACCCGCGCTTGGACCAAGGTGAAAACCGGCTCTTGAGCCGCACGGGGTCGGTGTGCGGCATCGGCCCCTAGATCCGGCGGGGGAGGCCGCGGATTGGAGCAGAAGGTCCCGACAGTGGTTGCGAAGCCATGGCGCAGTGGTGCCGTGCAGCCGCATCTACAAATCGCGGGCGTCGTGAAGCGCTTTGGGGCGACGAAGGCCGTCGACGGTGTCTCGATTGACATCTTTCCAGGCGAATTCTTCGCTCTGCTCGGCCCGTCCGGCTGCGGAAAGACCACCCTATTGCGGATGCTGGCGGGCTTCGAGACCCCGGATGAGGGGGAAATCCTGCTCGATGGCGAGGATCTGGTCCGCCTGCCACCCCATGAGCGGCCGGTGAACATGATGTTCCAGTCCTATGCCCTGTTTCCCCATATGACCGTGGCCAAGAACATCGATTTCGGCCTCCAGATGGAAGGCATGGGCCGGGCCGAGCGGCGGGAGCGGGTGGCCGAAATGTTGGCTTTGACGCATCTGGAGGGGATGGAGCGGCGCAAGCCAAACCAGCTCTCCGGCGGCCAGCGTCAGCGGGTGGCACTCGCGCGCGCGCTGGCGAAAAAGCCGAAGCTGTTGTTGCTGGATGAGCCGCTGGGCGCGCTGGATCGCAAGCTGCGGGAGGCGACGCAGTTCGAGCTGGTGAACATCCAGGAGAGCCTGGGACTTACCTTTGTGATCGTCACCCACGACCAGGAAGAGGCGATGACCGTCTCGACCCGGCTCGCGGTGATGCGGGAGGGACGGGTGGCCCAGATCGGCGAGCCGCGCGAGGTCTACGAAGCGCCTCGGTCGCGCTATGTGGCGGAGTTCATCGGCGATGTGAATGTGCTGGAAGGGCAGGTGGCCGATCCGGCGGCGGGGACCGTGGCCCTGGCGGCGGGCGGCGTCGCGCGGCTGTCGGCACCGTTGACGCAGGATAAGGGTGCGCAGATGGTGCTGGCGCTCCGGCCTGAAAAGATCTCGATGGCTGTCGCGGCCCAGGGCGATGCGCCGGGCGCGAACCGGCTCGTCGGCATCGTTGAGGACATTGCCTATCTCGGCGATCTGTCAATTTACCATGTTCGGCTCGACCATGGTGGAGCAATCCGGGTCTCGGATCCGAACCGTTTCCGTGCGGTCGAGGCGGCGGTGACATGGGAGGATCGCGTCTTGCTGTCCTGGGACCCGGCTGCAATGGTGGTGCTTCAGGACTGATCGCGGCGCGATGAAAGCAGCCTCAGCGCGCCGCGTCTATCGCTGCCCTGCCTGGCGCTGTCTCACCCGCGGCGGTCTGCGAGCGAAGCTGCTTATTGCGATGCCGCAGGCGCGCGGCGGTGCCACATTCGCCGATTTCGAAGATCGCCGCGCGCGCGGAACGTGCCACCGGCCGGGCGGCAGACGCGGTGCTCTGAGCCCTTGGTGTGTAAGCCGCTGCGGCGTAGCTCACCCATCCTCGTCCGGTGCGACAAGTTTTAGCTCGCCCCGGCCCTCCATCTCCCTGATCACGCGCACAAAGGCGGTCTGGGCATCTTCGCCGTCCTTCTTGCGCACCTTGCCGATTGCCCGCATCTCCTCGCGCAGCTGTTCGGCGACGCGGGACGAGATGTTGCCCAAAACATAATCCTGTACCTCTTGTGCATTGGTCTCGGCCAGGATCAGCGCCCGCAAAAGCGTCTCCTGATCCAGATTGCGCGCGATCGCCGCCACATCGCGGGTTTCCACCCGCTTGGGAATGTCTTCGAAGGTGAACATCTTGCGCTTCACCTCGTCGGCAAACTCCGGCTGATGCTCCTCGATATGGCCGAGAACGAAGTTCCGGATCTCCAGCGTCGTGTAGTTCATGATGCCACCGACCCGCTCGGCCGGGTTGCGCCGCGGCCCGTCATGCTGGTGCCCGGACAGGAAGTCGCGGCTGACCGAGGCACCGATCGCCTCGATCACATGGGGATCCAGGCTCTGGGTCTTGGTGATGCCCACGACGATGTCGCGCACCCGTTCCGGCGTCAGTTTGTTGAGCACGCGCGCCGCGTGTTCCGAGCTCATCTTCGACAGGACCACCGCCGCTGTCTGGGGATGCTCCCGCGAGAGGAAGTCGGCCAGCGCCTCCTCGCTCACCTTGGCGAGTTTTTTCCAAACATTGTTGACCGAGGGCGCATCGACATCGTCCAGGAGCCGGTTCAGCGTGTTCTCGTTCACGATCGGTTCCAGCACTGCCCTGGTTGTCCCGACGCCGCCGCGCACGATGTTGTGATGCTCCTCCAACTCCGCCAGGAACTCCGCGATCACGCCGCGGACGGTATCGGCCTCGACCCGTCTCAACTTAGACATTGCCTGGGCGAAACTCCGCAAGCATCCTTCGTCGAGCTGCTCCAAGATCGGCGACGCCATATCCACCCCGAGAACACCGAGAATGACCGCAGCCTTTTGCTGCCGGGTCAGCTCTTCGGACCCCGGCTGCAAGGCCATCAAGCTTGGCTGTCCGGGCGCGATCGGATCTGGCATCGGATTCTCCGTCACTGGGCGTAGCCCCGTACCAATGCGCCGGTGAGCAGCGTCCACCCGTCCGCCACGACAAAGAAGGCGAGCTTCAGCGGCAGTGAGACCACCACGGGTGGCACCATCATCATGCCCATCGACATCAGGATCGATGCCACAACCAAATCGATGATCAAGAAAGGTAGAAAAACCATGAAGCCGACTTCAAAGCCGCGCTCGAGTTCCGAGAGCAGGAACGCCGGGATCAGGAGCGAATAGGGCGCAGGCTCCCCCGGCACCAAGTCCGCGCTGCGCCCCGGGGCCGCCGCGGCGAGCGTTTCGATCACATCGGGGCCAACACGCCCCTCCATGAAGATGCGGAACGGCGCCATAGTCCGCTCCCAAGCCTGTTCGGGTGTGATGTCCCCATCGATCAGGGGCGAGAGCCCGCGCTGCCAAGCTTCCTCGAACACCGGTTCCATCACGAACCAGGTCAGAAACAGCGCGAGGGTCACGATCAACATGTTAGGCGGCGTCTGCTGCAGCCCAATGCCCTGGCGGACCAGCGACAATACCGTCACCATGAATGGAAAGCAGGTGACCATCATCGCGATGCCTGGCGCAAGGCTCAACAGCGTGATGATCAGGAACAGTTGCACCGCCCTACCGGTCAGCGTCGGGCCGCCATTGCCGAGATCGATGCTGAAGCTCTGCGCAAGCGCAAAGTCCGGCAGCGCCGTAACCGACAGCGCCAGCGCCACGGCGAAGCGCAGGGCAAATCCGCGGCTGCCGACCGGCCTAGAAGATGTCGGAGACATCCACGACCTCGGTCAGCCGGACGCCTAGCTTCCCGCCCTCCTCATTCAGCTCCTCGAGCTCGCCACGCGCGATGACCCGGTCGCCGACCATAACCTGTACGGGATCGTCGACGCGGCTCGACAGCGGTAGTACCATGTCGCGGCGCATCGCCAGCAGCTCGCCGATCACCGGCTGCGCCGTGCCCACCGAGACGACCACATCGACTGGCACTGAAAAGATGGCGCGGCGGTATTGACCGTCGGCAGAGGTGTCGCGGCGCTCATGGATTGGCGCTTCGCCGGTGGGGCCATTGGCTCCGTCGGGGCTGGCATCCTGATCGCTCATGCGGGGGTCTCCCTTTCTGACAAACGGTCGGTATGGGCGCGGAGGACGCGGGTCGCGGCCTCCGCCAGGGCGTCCACCTCCAGCGCGGCGCCGCCGTCCGGCCACGCGAACTGGACGCTGCCTGCGGCAAGCCCGGCATCGCCGGCGATGATGAAATGCCTTTCGCCGCCGACCAGTTCCAAGGCGGCCGCAAGATGGGGGGCAAGATCCGGGTGGCAGTCCAGCCTCACCTCGGCCAGGCCGGCACGGGCTGCCAATGCGCTGGCCGTCTCTGCGACCTGGCCGGCGAAGCCGCTGTCGGCGAGAAGCGGCAAGGCCGCCTCTGCCGCATTGCCGAATGCCGCGCAAAGATCGTCGAGCAGTGCCTGCTTGGCAGTTTCAACAGCCATCAGCGCCTGCGAGAGCGCCTGCCGCTCGGCTTCGGCGCCAGGTGAGCGCGAGTCCGTTGGGGGTGGCGGCGCAGGGTCGAAGGGTTGGTCTTCGGGCGCTACATCCCCTTCGATGTGCCCGGCAATCTCCGCCGGTTCCTCGTGCTCGGACCGCGTATCATGCTCTGGTTCTGGGACCGGTCCCGCCTCCGCTGCGCAGGTGGCAGGTGAGGCGACTTCCGGTGGCTCCGGCACATCCAATCGGCGCTGATCCTCAAATGCGACCCCTTCGCCATCGGGGCTCGGGCCGCTCGGCAGTGGCGGCACCACGAGGATCGCAAAGGGCTCGAGCGTAACCCGGGGCATCAGGCTGCCTCATCTTCAGCGGGTTCGAGCCATTCGCGCAGCATCGCGAGGCTCGCTTCCGGCCTCTCGGTGACCGCCAGCCGCAAGGTCTCGCCATCGGCTGGGGCCTCCCCAGCCCCGTCCTGTTCCTCGCCATCCAAAGCGCCGTCGGGCGCAGGCAGACCAGCCGGGCCTTCTGCCCCCTCGATCGCAGCCAAGGCGGGATCATCATCGACCACTTCACCCGCCTGGACGATCGGGCGGTTCAGCAGCGGGCGCAGCACGGTGAATGCCAGAACCAAGACGACGAGAGCCAGAACGCCGAGCTGGATCAACGTGATTGCGTTGCGTTCGAGAAACCGCTGGATCGGGCTGACCTCTACCAGGGCGCCGGGCGTCGCGTCCGGCTGGAAGGCCATACTCTCAACCGTCACGATGTCCCCGCGCCCTTCGTCATAGCCGATAGCTGCAACCACCAATTGGCGGAGTGCATCGAGCTCCTCCTCCGGCCGCGGCTGCCACTGCGGATTGCCATCGGCGTCCACGGCGGTGATGCCATCGACCAGCACTGCGACGCTGACCCGTCGGATGGCGCCGGCCTGGCGCACGGTTTGACGGTTGATTTCGGAATAGTCGAAATTGATGCGCTCCCGCGTTTCCGACCGTGCGCTGGTGCGGTTGCCGCCCGGTTCGCCATCGCCGGCGGGCAGATTGCTCGCAACCGTCACATTGCCGCCGCTGCCCGTGGCGTTGTCGGTGATTTCCTCGGTGTCAGAGGACAGGGTCACCCGCGTTTCCGGCTGCAAGACCCGCTCCGTGACCGTCTCGGCCTCGCGATCGGTTTCCACTGTCACCGAGACCCGGGCCTTGTCGCGCCCGACGCGCGCGGCCAATAGCTGCTCTACTTCCGATTTCAGCTTCGCCTCGCGGTCCGCAGCCTCGGTGCTCGCGTCCAGCAGCGGGTTGGTAGAGCCAGGGGCGAGGATCATGCCCGCCCGGCTGTCGATGACCGCCACCTGCTCCGGGTCGAGGTCCGATACCGCCAAGGCCACCAAGTACCGGAATGAATTCGCCTGTGCCGGTGTCAGGGCGCCCCCGGCCATGGTCACGGTGACCGACGCGGTCGTCGGCGCGGTCTCGCGCGCAAAGGGCCGGCGGCTCGGCACCGCTATATGCACTCGCGCCGCCCGTACGCCGGGGGCGGAGAGGATGGTGCGCGCGAGCTCCCCCTCCTTCGCGCGCCAGAATGCGGCGTTGAACATATCGGTCGTCGAGGAGAAGCCCGAGAGTTGGTCTAGCAACTCGTACCCTGCCTGACCTTGCCGCGGCAGCCCGTCCCGGGCCAGCGCGAGCCTTACCCGGTCGCGCGAATCCTCGGCTACATAGATGGCGTCGCCGCGAACCTCGGACTGCACATTCATCTGTTCGAGAGCGCCCAAGACCTCGCCAGCCGTGGCAGGGTCGAGGCCCGAATACAAGAGCGCCATGCCCGGGCGCGCGGCAAGCTGCGCCAAAGACAAAACGGCAACCAGGGTCAGCGCTGCCGCGCCGACCAACACAATCTTGCGGCGCAGATCGAGCGCGCCCCATGTCGCGAGCAGTGACTCCATTCTGATCTCGCCGTCCAACCTTCAGGCCTGCGGCGCCCCACACCGTTCTTGGATGGCCGAAAACTTCCGCGGACTGACTTAAGAATCGGTTTAGGGAATTCGGCTTTATTCAGGCCCGAGAACGAGGCCCGACTGCGGGGAGCAGGATGAGCGAAACCGTAGACGGTTCAGAAGGTTCGGCGAAAAAGAAGGGCGGCGGCAAACTGCTCTTGATCGGACTGCTCGCTGCGCTTCTGTTGGGTGGCAGCAGCTTCTTTGCAGTTTATTCTGGCATGGTTAGCGTGCCTTTTCTGTCTGCCGACAAGGGCGGAAAGGGCTCGGAAGAGATGGCCGGAGATGGCAAAGGCGGCGAGACGGTCCCCGATTCCCATCTGCCGAAGCCGGGGGAGGCCGCCTTCGTCGCGCTGGAGCCGCTCATTCTGTCGCTCGGACCGGAAAGCCGTTCTAGCCACCTGAAGATAACTCTCTACCTAGAAGTCGCGCCTGGGTCGGAAGGCGAGGTAGAGGCGAACAAGCCGCGGATCCTCGACGTTCTAAATACCTTTCTCCGCGCCATCGACGAGCGGGAGTTCGAAATGCCGCGCGCGATGGCCCGGATGCGGGCGCAAATGCTGCGCCGGGTGCAGCTCGTCGCGCCGGAGGGAACGGTGCGGGACCTGCTGGTCCAAGAATTCTTGTTGAACTGAGGAGAGCGCCATGGAGCTGATCGCTGACGGACTGCTGGTCGCGACCGCGCTCACGGCGACGGTCTACTGCCTGGTTTTGAGCCGGCGGCTGCGCAAGCTTGGTGATTCCGGTGCCGGCATCGGCCAGCAGATCGAAAAGCTGAATGCAGCGCTTGAGGAGACGCGCACCGCACTTTCGGAGACGCAGAGCGGGATCGGCGAGTTGAAAGGCCAGGCCAAGGCGGCAACCGAAAAGCTCGCGCGCGAAGTTTGGCTCGCCAATCAGACCATTGGCGAGGTTGAAACTGCGGCCGAACAGGCTCGAGAAGTCCTGCAGAAGCTTTACGAGGCCGACGACTTGCAGGGTCGGCCTGCTCCAACACAGCCCGAGGAAGAACTGATCGAGCCGAGCAAGATCAACGAGTTCGATCCGTTGTCGGTCGGCGAAGACCCTAAAGAGTTCGTCGCCGCCTTTAACGATGACATGGATCTCGGCCTGCCAGAGGGCAAGCCTGCGCCTCTCTCCAACGACGACGAGCGGACTGGCCCGGGCCCGGAAGGCGGCGTCGGGGCGGTGGGTCGCAACGGGCTCTTCGGTGGTTCATCGACCGAGGCAGCCGCTTCGGTGACGCGGGCCGAGGAGACCGTCGGCAGTGTTGTCGGCGTTGGCGACGCGGCGCCGACCCCGGCGAATGGCGCCAATGGTGCCGTCGCAGCCCCGTCGGATTTGCTGCGCGTCGAAAGGATGGTGCTGTGAACCTGCCGCTAAAGGGTCGGATCGGCGCGTTGGCGGTGCTCTCCGGTTGCTTTTTTTTGTCGGCTCTCTTGCGCACCGGCGAAGTCGCGGCCTCGTTCAAACAGCTGCAGGACGATGGCTTCGGCAACCTAATTGCGACCCAACCAGCCGCTCCGCGCAAAGCGGGTGAGGGCGACACACCGGCTTCCGCAAACGATCTAATCGAGGAATTGGCCCGCCAGCGTACCTCCCTCGCTGCGCGGGAGCAAAAGGTCAAAGACCGCGAGGCGATGCTGGAGGCCATGGAAGTGCGTCTTCGCGGGCGGCTCGAGGAGTTGGAAAAAGCGCAGGCGCGCCTCGCAAAAACCGCAGCCTTGGTGGAAGACGCGGCAGAAAAAGATGTGCGCCACCTCGCCGAGATGTATCAGCAGATGAAGCCGAAACAGGCGAGCCTCATCTTCAACGAGATGGCGCCGTCCTTCGCCGCAGGTTTTCTTGCGCAGATGCGCTCCGACGCGGCGGCGCTGATCCTGGCGAACATGGAAGCTGACAAGGCCTATGCAGTCAGCCTTTTGCTCGCGGGCCGGAACATTGGTCGGGGCGGCGACGCAGACCTTCAGTAGTCATCAAGCTTTTTGGGCTAACCCGTTGCAAACCGGCTCAGAACGGAAAGCGGGGTGAAGCTCGATGGGAAGCATTCTCGGCATCGTATGCGTGATCGGCATGGTCTTTGGCGGCTATCTGGCCGCCGGGGGCAAAATGGGCATCATCATCGCAGCCCTGCCGTTCGAAATGATGATGATCGGCGGCGCCGCGGTCGGCGCCTTTGTGATTTCGAACGATGGGGCGACGGTAAAACACACGCTTACCGACCTCTCGAAAGTCTTCAAAGGTGCGAAGTGGAAGAGGGAGGATTATCAGGACCTGCTCTGCCTCCTCTTCACGCTCATAAAGCTCGCCCGTCGAGACCCCGTCGCAATCGAGACGCATATTGAGGAACCGGAAGGCTCGCCGATCTTCCAAGCCTACCCGAAAATCCTCGCCGACAAAGGGGCCGTGAACCTGATCTGCGACACCATCCGCATGGGGATGATGAATTTCGACGACCCCCATCAGCTCGGCGACGTGATGGAGAAGCAGCTCGACGGAAAGCTGCACCACAGCATGCACTCCTCCCACGCGCTGCAGACGATGGCAGATGGGCTCCCCGCCCTCGGTATCGTCGCAGCGGTTCTGGGTGTGATCAAGACCATGGCCTCTATCGACCAGCCGCCGGAGGTTTTGGGTAAACTGATCGGCGGCGCGCTCGTCGGCACCTTTCTGGGGGTTTTTCTCGCCTATGGTCTGGTCGGGCCTTTTGCGGCGAAGATCAAGGCGATTGCCGAGACCGATCACAAGTTCTATGAGCTGATCCGGGACACTCTGGTCGCCAATCTGCAGCGGCACAGCCCACAAATCTGCGTTGAGGTTGCCCGTCAGAACCTGCCCGGTGGCATGCGCCCCAGCTTCAACGAACTGGATGAGGCCCTGAGATCGGTGCCTGAGGCCGCATGAAACAGCGCCTCTCTAAGACCTTGCAAGCGGTTGGGGTCACGCTGTTCTTGGCGTTGCTTCTGGCGGGCGAAGCGGCTGCGGCCGCCCTCTCGGCGCAGGCTGGACCGCGGCCGCAGCTCCGGCTGGACCGTTGGCCCGAAGATGGCTGGGTGGTCGATCAAACCGGGCGGACCGCGACGATCTTGTTCCGCGGCGCAGTTTTTCCGGTGGACCTCTCCAGGCTCGATCTCACCGGCCTCGAGACCGCGGTGGCTAGGGTCGCTGTGCAGGCCGGTCCGTCCGGCACTGGCCTGGTTGTCGATCTCGCTTGCGACTGCGGCTTGGCCCTGCGCGGGGATGCAGCGACCGGCCTGATTATCGACATTGCGGGCGCATCGGCGCCGCAGACTTTAGGGCCAGCCCCGCGTCCGGAGCGCGCGGAGATCGAGGGGGCTGAGGGCTCGCCCGACGATCCGCCGGAGCCGGAACCGGATTTGGCCCGCCAGGGCGGGTCTGCGCCTCGCACGGCACCGCGCCCGCAGTTTCGGGGCAGTGGGGCGATATCGTCCGCCGACCCCGCGGCCACTGCATCCGCCGCTCGGTCGCGGATCGGTCCTCCGACGCCTGACCAGCGGGCCGTCGGCGTCGAAACGCCCAGCCAGCTCCCCGCCGATCCACAAACACCGGAGCCCCAACCAGTAAATGCCGATCTCGACGGTCTCCGGGAACGGCTCCTCTCGCAATTCGCCCGCGCGGCAGAGGCCGGCCTGATCGATCTTCGACCCGGCTCGCCGCTCGAGCAACGCAAGACGGCCGCCCGCGTGGCGGCGGCGGAGGCCGCGGCCGCGGAGGCCGAAGCCGCCGAGGTCTCGCAGGAAGCGGCGGAGGCTGACCTGTCGCTAGAGACGGAGCAGAACTCGCCGGTCGCTGCCTTGGTCGATCCCGACCCTAATGCCGACGCGGCGCCCGCCAATCGGGCCGCCAACGCCGTGCCAGACCAAACGCCATTGGCCTCGGCCGGGCAGATTTCGGCCGCGGAGGAGGCGATTGCGGCCGATGACGACCGCGATCTCGACGCCGCTGGTAGCGACCCGGCCCGCCTTGCTTATGCGGCGGGTGAGCCTGGCTGCGCGGCCGATGCGGTACTGGCGCTGCCGGACCCGGATGGGCGCGCCGCGTTCCTCGATGCGCTCCGGGAGGGTCGCTCGGCCTTGGTGGGAGAGTTCGACCGAGCCGAGCCCGATGCGACGATGGATCTGGCACGGCTCTACATCGCCCACGGCATGGGGTCCGAAGCGGCAGTGCTCCTCGCGGATTTCGCGCCCAAACACCCCGAAACGCCACTGCTTGCGGCGATGGCGCAACTGTCCGAAGGGCGCGCGCTTGGGCCGGATCATGCTCTGTCGTCGCCGGACTGCGGCGGCGTGCACGCCGTTTGGGCGGGCTTGGCAGACAGCCTGAACGGAGGTTTCACCCAGGAGCGGGCAGAGGCGATCCTCGCCGACGGTGCGTTGGAGTTGTTGCCGGCCATGTTGCGCGGGCGCATCGCTTCCCGGCTCGGCCGTGCGGTGTTCGAGGCGGGAGCCGTCGAGACTGCCGATGCCCTCCGCGCCATCGCCGGTCGCAGCGATCCGACCGAGCGGGATGACCCGCATTGGGCGCTGTTAGACGCGGGGTTGTCGCGGGTGAAGGGGGAGCCCGACAAGGCGCTCGCCCGCTTGCAGGCGGCGCGCCAAGTGCCGGGCGAGGAGGGGACCGAGGCCCTTATCGGCATTGCCGATATGGTCCTGCGATCGGAGGTTCCGGGCGTCCTCGGCACCCGGCAGTTGCGCGCCGATCTCGGTATCCGGGCGCTCGAGCTGCGGGGCAGCGAGATCGGCGCCGAGGCCTTCGTTGCAGAAGCCGATCTGCTCGGTCGGGCGGAGGGGCGGGAGGCCGCGCTCGAGCTGCTCTCCCACGGTCTTGCCCGCGCTCTGATCGACCGGGACCAGTATCTCGACGCTGTGCGCCGGGTCAGCATCGGCGAACATCACGGTGACGACCCGCGGCCTTTGGCTCTGATTTATCACGACAATCCGGAGCGGTTCCGACTGGCGCTGGAGGAGCCGGGGTTCCGGCATGCCCTCGCCCGGTCCTATGCCGAAATCGGAACGCCGATGCTCGCGAAGGATATCCTGCGACGTGGCGATTTGGACGAGCCGATCCTGGCCGAGGCGCTGAGCAACGCGGCGCGCGAGGCAGGGGATCTCGCGGCGATGCAGATGCTTTTGCCGCGGATGCCTGATGGCGCGATGCGCGACGCCTTGCAGAGCGACATCGACCGTCTCCAGCGGTTCGACGCGCTTCTCGCCAGTCTGCGCCGTGACGATGGCAGCATGACTGCGCCAAACGAGATGGACGCCCCCGCGCTGGCGGGAAAGCTAGGCGATCTGACCGCGGCGTTTGATGCTGCGCCATCTCTTGAGACGGCGCGGTCCATCGCGCTCGCCGCCGCCGCGGCCGGGGCAACGGAGATGCCGCCCGCCGCCGCGACCCTCTTGGCGGAGGCCGACCGCCGGGGCTTTCGCGAGCTTTCCGAGTTCTTCGAGCCCAGCCCGGCCGAGACTTTGCCCCCCAGCGCCGCGGCGGTCGCCGACTACCTCAACACCGTCACGGACGAAGTGAACAGCCTTCGGGAGTTTCTCGAGAATGGATAACGCCCTCTACTATCTCGCGCTGAACCGCCAACGCGGTCTATCGGCCGAGATGACCACCATTGCCAACAACATCGCCAATGCGGGCACCGCCGGCTACCAGCGCGAGGGCGTGTTGTTCCAGGAATTCGTGGTCGCGACCGAAGACGGCGAAAGTATCTCGATGGGCGATCTGAATGCCCGCTTCGCCGATGATTTGCCAGGTCCGATCGAGACCACCGGTGCGGCCTTCGATTTCGCTATCGAGGGTGAGGGCTACTTCATGATCGACGATGGCGAGGAAGTGATCCTCACCCGCGCCGGCGGGTTTCAGCGCTCGCCGGCCGGGCTGCTGGTGACCCCCGACGGTCTTCCGGTGCTCGATGCCGGGCAGGCACCGATCTTCCTGCCCGCGGATGCCGGTCAGATCCAAGTCGCCAGCGACGGTACGATCTCGGCGGATGGCCAGCCTCTCGGCCAAATCGGCGTCGTAACCGCGCCGGAGGAGACGCTGGAGCGCCTCGGCCGCATCGCCTTCCGCCCCAATGATGGGATCGACCCGGTCGCCAACCCCCGCGTTCGGCAGGGCGCGATAGAGGCGTCGAATGTCAATACCGTCGAGGAGGTGGCCCGCATGATCGAGGTCACCCGGGCCTATGAGACCGTCCAATCGATCATCGAGGACGAGGACGCGCGCATCCGCGAAACCATCGAAACGCTCGGCCGGTCGGTCTGAGCAGACTGCAGAAGGGGAGAACGGACCCATGCAAGCCCTGAAGATCGCCGCGACCGGGATGGCGGCCCAGCAGATGCGGGTCGACACCACTGCCAACAATATCGCGAACATGTCGACCACCGGCTACAAGGCGCGGCGCGCGGATTTTGCCGATTTGCACTACCAGCAGATCCGCGCGCCCGGCGCGATCACCGCCACCACCGGCGAGGTGCTGCCCTCGGGCGTGCAGCTCGGCTTGGGCGTGCGCCCGACCTCGGTGTCGTTCGAGGCGCGCCAGGGTGCCGTGCGGGCTACCGGCGGCGAGTTCGACCTAGCGATCGAAGGGGTCGGCTATTTCGAGATCGAGTTGCCGAGTGGCGAGAGCGCCTATTCCCGCGACGGTGCCTTCAAGCTGAGCCCGGATGGCGAGATGGTCACCTCGGACGGCTATCCGCTGGTGCCCAATGTCACCATTCCGGCCGATGCGCGGGAGATCGTCATCAATGCCGACGGCACCATCTTCGCCCGTTTCGACGGCCAGGTAGCCTTGCAGCAGGTGGGCGAGATCACGCTGGTGAACTTCGTCAACCAAAAGGGCCTACAGGCAATCGGCGACAACCTCTTCCTGGAGACGGCGGCCTCCGGCGTGCCCCTGGTCGGTGAGCCGGGGATCGACGGGCGCGGCACCATCCGCCAGGCCTATCTGGAGGAAAGCGCCGTCGATGTGGTGTCGGAGATCACCGAACTGATCGAGGCGCAGCGCGGCTATGAGCTGAATGCCCGGGTCATGTCGGCGGTGGACGAAATGCTCTCCGCGTCGACGAGGATCCGGTAATGCGCCTGGTCTTCGTTGTCGCCGCGCTCCTCGCCGCAGTGCCTGCCGTCGCGCAAGAGGTGGTCGCGACCCGGACCCTCCGAGCCGGCCAAGTGCTCGGGGCCGACGACCTGCGCGTTGTCCCCAGCGCCGGGGTCGGTGCGGCGCAGCGCATGCAGGAGATGGTGGGGCAGGAAACGCGTCGCGCGATCTTTGCCGGGCGCGAGGTGCACCGCGGCGATCTCGGCCCGCCGACTTTGGTTGCGCGCAATGCCATCGTCACAATGCACTACCGCAATGGCGGGCTCGGCATCCGGACCGAGGGCCGCGCGCTGGAAGCCGGCGGGCTCGGGGAGCCGATCCGGGTGATGAACCTCTCGTCGCGCCTTGCGATCCTGGCGCGGATCATCGGGCCCAATACGGTCGAGGTCAGCCCATGAGACCGTGGCTCCTCGCCACCGTCGCGGTGACCGCGGGCTGCGCCGGACAGCTCGACAGCTTCGGTCGGCCGCCGCCGATGTCGCCGCCAGGGGCGGATGCGACACTGCAGGTCGCGCCCCCGGCTCCCGAGCGGGTGGCCCTGGTCCCGCCGCCGCCGCCGCCGCCCGATACCGCCACCACCGCTTCGCTTTGGCAGTCGGGACCGAATTCATTGTTCGGCGACCGGCGCGCCCGGCGCCGCGGCGATATCTTGACGGTGGTCGTCAACATCGATGACGAGGCCGAGATCAGCAATTCGACCGACCGGAGCAGAACCGGCACCGACGATGTCACGGTCAGCGCGCTGCTCGGCCTGCCATCGCTCGCCGACAATGTCCTGCCCGGCAGCGGCACCCTCGACCCCGCCATTTCCACCTCTGGCTCCAGCACCTCGCGCGGGGATGGCTCCGTCAGCCGGGAGGAGGAGATCACCGTCCGCCTTGCCGCAACGGTCGAGCAAGTGCTGCCGAACGGTCATCTGGTGATCCGCGGCAGCCAGGAGGTGCGGATCAACTTCGAACTGCGCGAGATCCAGGTCGGCGGCATCGTCCGGCCCGAGGATATCCTGCGCTCGAACGAAATCACGCTCGAGAAGATCGCTGACGCCCGCATCGTTTATGGCGGTCGCGGCCAGTTGACCGACCTGCAACAGCCGCGGATCGGCCAGCAGGTGATCGATATTGTCTCTCCCTTCTAGCCGGGTGCCGCCATGAAAATGCTCCTGCCCGTGTTTCTCATCCTCCTTGGCGTCGCCGGCGGCGCTGCCCTGGGCGTCTATCTGAAACCACCCAGCGAGGCGGAAGACGATATGGATAGCGCCGAGGCCGGTGCCGAGGAACAGATTGACGATGCCGCGGTTGTGCCGGATCTCGAGGATGGACCGCGGTCCTATGTCGAGGTCGGCAAACAGATGATTGTGCCCATTGTCGATGGCGGTGAGACGCGGGCCTTGATGCTTTTCGAAGTAGCGGTCGATGTGCCCGAGTCTCTGGCCGCGGAGGTGGTCGAGGCCGAACCGCGGCTGCGCGACGCGTTTCTACGCGAGCTGATGGAGATGTCCTACACCGGCGCGTTCAAGGGGACTTACACCGACGACCGGGTGCTGCAGGAGCTTCGGACAAAGCTGCGCCGGGCGGCCCGACGTTTCTTCGGCGACGACATCGCCGATGTCTTGGTGCTCGACATGATGCGGCAGGAATTCTAACGGGCGAGCGTGCTTGACGGCGAACCGCGCCGCAGCGCGGTCCGCCCGTTGCCCCTGCCTCAGTTGTCGACCGGAGGCCGACGCAATTCGGTGACGCCGTCCGGCGCCAAGGTCGAGCCGTCTTCCAGATCGAGCACCGGACCGGTATCGGTCCCGCGAATGCCGCTCACCTCGCGGTAGACCAGCGCCGGGCGCTCGACCGCCGCCTCGCCTTCGCCAAAGCTCAGCAGGATGCTGACATCGCGACCGGCCACGGGACGTCCGTCCTGGTCGAGCCCATCCCATGCACCATTGCCTGCCGCATCGGTCGCCACGGTGAAATTGCGCAGCGTCTCGCCATCAGCGCCGACCACCCGGGCGTTGACCCGTTCGGCCGCGATCCCCGGCGGCACCGCAAAGGACTGCGGGCTGCCAGTGGCGCGGAAGCTGCCGTCGCTGGCGGCCACCTGCTGGCCGATCCAGCCAGCAAAGGCGGCGATATCGCCCGCGGCGGCCTGGCTTACCAGAGTGTCAAGCTTCTCGTTCGTCTGGACCTGTTGCTCGACCGAAGAGAACGTCGCGAGCTGCGCGACGAACTCGGTCGAATCGATCGGCTGCAGGGGGTCCTGATTGCGCAACTGCGCCGTCAGCAGCGTCAGGAAACTCTCGAAGTCCGCATCGGCCGCCGCCGCCGCCTCCTCGGCAGTCGCGGCTGCAGTATCGATGCGCCCGACCGGGCCGGGCAGGATCGAGGGATTTGGGGTGATTTCCATGGATGTTTCCTTCGGTCAGAACCGTAAATCGAGGCCGTCTTCGTCGCCATGCGCGGCGACCGCCGCCGCCGCGGCAAGTCCGTCTTCGCCATCCTGCCAGGCACGGGCGAACGGGTCGGCCTGGCTCTGAGCAGAGCCGCCCTCTCCGCCGCCCTGGCCGGAATGGCTGGCGAATTGCAGATCCACATCCGCAAAGCCGGCCTGATTGAACTCCTGCAGCAGGATTTCCGCGTGGCGGCGGATCAAATCTCCGGTGGCCGGGCGTTCGGCCGATAAGGTTGCCCGCAGCCCCTGATCGGTCACGTCCATGGCGATCTCGACCGTGCCGAGTTCCGGTGGATCCAGGCGCAGGGTAATCCGGTCGCCAGCCCCGGTATTGCCGAGGACGCTGGCGATTTGCGGCGCGATTACACGGGCGGTCTCGGCGGAGGCGGTGGCGCCTGGCACTGGCGCGGCGCTGGGCGCCTGGGTCTGTGGCGCGGCCTGCGTCGGGCCGCCGGATGCCGAGGCCCCCAGCGTGAGGGGCTCGCCGCCCTCGGCGCTGGTTCGGGTCGTCGGTATCGTGCTGGGGCTGGCGGCAGGCAGGGCCGGGGCTGGGCTGGCCAGTTCCGCCGGCGGCAGGCGCGATGGCAGCGGTTGAGGCGCGTCCAGGGCCGGCGCAGGCACCGCCGTGGGCTGCCCCGTGGGCCGCCTGACCGGTCGAAGCTCGGTCTCTGCGGTCGCAACGTCGCTAAGATCGGCGATGTCCGGTGCAGGGGCCGCTGGGGCCGGAACCGGTAGCTCTGTGCGTGGTGGCGCAGCGCTGGCCGCAGAAGGGGTGGCTGCGGCTGCAGATCTCACGATCTGCAGATCGAGGCGACCCAGCTCCGCCGGAAGCGCTTGTGCCGCGGCCGGCGCCGCCGTCGGTGCCTTGACCGGCGCAGCCGGCAGCGTCCCCGCCTCGGCCGGTGCAGGCACGGCAGCGGGGGGCGTCGGGAGAGAGCGCGGAGCCGCCGGCGTTCCGTCGGGCCGTAGGGCCGCCGCCGCCGCTGCCGTCGATTCGATCTTTGCCTGAGCCGTCTCGCTCAAGGATCTGTTGGCCTCCGGCAGGCGATCGACCGGTCCACTGGCAACAGGCACGGCCAGGTCGACCTGCAGGACGGGCTGCGGGAGCTCCTGGCCGTCGGCGGGCGCAGGGCCCGCGGCCGGATTGATCTTCGCCACGACGGTCGCAAGGCTCGGCTCGGCCAGCGTCGCGAGGCTCGGTACTGGACGGGCGTCCAGCAGCTTAAGCTGTTGCTCCGCGGCGCCAATCGGTGCGTCTGCCGCGGAGCGCTCGGTCTCCCCGGCGGCTTGGTCGAGCGAGAACGCGCCGTCCGCCGTCCCCGCGGTTCCACCGTCCGTCGTTGAGGACGGACGACGCGCCGCATCGGACCGTGGCGGCTCAGCGCCCGCTGCGCCCTGGGTTTGGGTCGGCCGCGCCGGCGCCGGCGCCGGCGCTGGCGTCGGCTTCGGCATGCTGAAAAGATCCATCACCGTCACCCTCTGCTTCTGCATTCGTGTGCAATATTAGAAGGCGACCCTTACCGATTGTTTAGGCGAAGAACTTCTAGTGTCGGGCAACGCAGTAGGAGAACGACATGTCCGACCTTGCAGCCCTCCGCCTGGCAGTCGATACGTCGGCGGCAGAGCCATGGCGCGATCCGGCCACGCACCCATTGCCGTCGCAACGGCAGTCCGTGGTTGGCCCGGCAGGTGCCGGCTCCTCGGAGGCTGCGATGAAGGCCGCCGCAGTGAAGTTCGAGGCCACCTTCCTGGCCGAAATGCTGCAACACACCGGCCTCGGCACGGTGCGCGACGGTATGAATGGCGGCCCCGGAGAAAAGCAGTTCAACGGCTTTCTCGTCCGTGAATACGCCTTGGCCATCGCGCGGACCCGTCCCCTCGGCATCGGCGAACAATTGGTGGCGGCCCTCGCATCGCGGACGGAGCTATGAGCGCCGACCGCAGGCTGTTGGAGACGGTGGAACGCGGCCATGCCATCATGTCGCGGGAGCGGAGCCTGTTTCTGGCTGGCGATTTCCGAACCGTCGAATCGATGACCGCCGAAAAGCAGTCCGTTCTCGCCGATATCGAAGCATTGATCCCGCAGGTTCGCGGCACACCGGCAATGCAGGACGCCTTGCAGGGCCTGATTCGCGACAGCCGCCGCAACGAGAGAATCATCGCCGCCGCGCGCCACGGAATCGCTGCGGCACGCCGCCGCATCCAGCAGATCTTGGCTGCACGCCAAGGAGCTGTCGCCTATGACCGATACGGAAAAAAGATTACTTCACGAGCTGATGCGGTCGAAAAATCAAGCAGCGCATGAGTTACTTTACCGGGACTTAGGGAATCTCGGGCTTTCTTCCTCACAGCAGGCTGGATCATCCGGCCAGGCCAACGGCGATGCCGGTGGCGTCTTGTCAGAAGACACTTCCGGGCCGGCGAAAAGAGCCGGCCGATCCCTTCCCTGAAGAACAGGGGAATTCAGCAACGGCGGCGTGAACAGCGCCGCACAGCTCAAGGAATGGTCTAATGGCTGCCAGCATTCTCACCAACTCCTCGGCGATGATCGCGCTGCAGACGCTGCGCTCGACGAACAACCAGCTCGCCGACGTGAACAACCAGATCTCGACCGGCAAAAAGGTTGCGACCGCGAAAGACAACGCTGCGGTTTTCGCCATCAGCGAGGTGATGGAGTCCGACGTCGCCGGCTTCCAGGCGGTGTCCGAGTCGCTCTCGCTGGGTGAGTCGACCGTTGCCGTGGCGTCCAACGCCGCCAACGAGATCGGCAACATCCTGAACGAGATCAAGGGCCGCATCGTCGCCGCCAACGAAGACAACGTGGATCGCCAGTCGCTGCAGAACGAGATCGTCTCGCTGCGCGACCAGATCTCCTCGATCGTGTCCTCCGCCCAGTTCAACGGTTTGAACCTGATCGACGGCTCCAATGACGGCGCCGGCGGGTTTTCGGTGCTGTCGTCGCTCGACCGCGATAGCTCGGGTTCCGTGACCACGAACTCCATCACCTTCGACCCGACCGGCACCAACCTTTCCTCGGCGAGCGGTACGGACCTCGTCAACAACGGTGCGGCCGTCGTGACCTTCGGCGGCAACAACGTCGCCGCCTTCGATCCTGCGGGTGGTGATGTGCTCGATGCTGGCCTGACCTCGGCTCAGATCGCGGCGGATGCGACGAAGACTGGCTTTGGTCTCGAAGCCGTGGGCGGCGATGACGACTTCTCGCTGGCCGCCTTCATTCCGTTGGATGCCGCTGGTGCCGCCGCTGCCGGTGCAGCAGCGCTGAGCGCCGAAGATGTCGACTTGGTGGGCGGTGCCCCGGACGATGGTGTGATCGCCGGCGACAAGATCACCGTCGGCGTCGGCAACACCGTCGCGACCTATACGGTGATCGAAGGCGACCGGACCGAGGACATCGCAGCGGGCCTCCGCACCGCTCTGGTCGAGGCAGGTATCGATCAGGACGTCTTCCAGCTCGACACCAACGCGACGGCTGGCGGTCTGACCGTGAACAACCTGAGCGCTCAGCAGGTCAACGGCTTCTACCAGGTGACGCGTGCTTCGGGCGGCCTGGCCGGCCTCGACGCAATCAACGTGTCGACCGCGGCGGGTGCGGCTGCTGCCGTGAGCCAGATCGAGGGCTTTATTCAGAACGCCGTCGATGCTCAGGCTCAGCTCGGCACCACCGAGAAGCGCCTGGAGATCCAGGGCGACTTCATGAGCACGCTGATCGACAGCTTCAAGGCTGGCATCGGCGGTCTCGTGGACGCCGATCTGGAGGAAGCGTCTGCGCGTCTGCAGTCCCTGCAGGTGCAGCAGCAGCTCGGCGTTCAGGCTCTGTCGATCGCCAACCAGGCGCCGCAGAACATCCTGGCGCTGTTCCGGTAAGGGACGGTCCAGCGGGTGGCCCGGTGACCGCCGGGCCATCCACTTCCCGGGGTATGTCCCGGGCGTCAGAAGAACGGGGATAACGACACATGAGCGTCCACGCTCTCTCGCACACCGCCTATGGCAGCGCGGAAAAGGCCCTCGGCACGCCTCGCTCCATCGAATACCAGGTGTTCGCGCAGGTCACAGGACGCATGCGTCGTGCCTCAAACGCGGATGGTCGCTTCGACGAATTGGCCTCGGCACTCCACGAGAACCACAAGCTGTGGACGACGATCATGATCGATGTCGCAAATGCCGAGAACCAGTTGCCGGACGCGCTTCGCGCACAGCTGTTTTACCTCGCCGAGTTCACGCGCGCGCAAACGTCGAAAGTGTTGCGCCGCGAGGCGGATATCGCCGCCCTCGTCGAGATAAACACCGCAGTGATGCGGGGGCTGCGCGGCGAGCCGACTGCCAGAGAAAGTTAGTGCCATGCCTGGCCTGATACTGAAACTGCGCGCCCATGAGCAGATCCTGGTCAATGGTGTCGTGATGCAAAACGGCGAGCGGAATGCCCGCCTGATCATCAAGACGCCAAATGCCAAGATCTTGCGCCTTCGGGACGCGATCCATCCCGACGATGCCAACACGCCGGTAAAGCGTGTCTGCTACATCGCGCAGCTCGCCGTGGCGGGCGAGGTCGATGGCGAGGACGCGGCGGCGCAGCTCAATCGCGGCATCGGCCAATTGATGGACGCGCTCGCGGGGATCGAGGATGCGGACTGCCTCGAAGCCGCCCTGGAAATGCTGCGAGAGCGGAATTTCTACGGCGTGATGCGTGAGATCCGAAAGCTGATCCCGGTCGAGGAGCGGCTGTTGGCGGTGCATGGCGGTGGCGGCGAGCCTCCGGCGATGGCTAACGGCCATGCCAAACCGAACGGGCATGCCAGAGCCAACGGCCATTTGAACGGCAATGGCCACGCCCCGCGGGCCGGAGAGGAACTGGGCTGATGCCGATCCCTCCGGCCGTGCCGCTCGGCGGGCTCGCGGGGTATCAGCTGTTGCAGCGCACCTCCGCGAGCCAGCAGGAGACCTTCGCCCGGAGCCCGGATCTGACCCAGGTGACCGACGCCTTCCTCGCCAAGGCGCCGACCATCAACAGCATCGATGCGCTGTTGGAGGATCGCCGGGCGCTGGAGGTGGCGCTCGGTGCCTTCGGGCTGGAGGATCAGGTCGATGCGCGGGCGTTTCTGCGCAAGATCCTCGAGGACGGGGTCGACGACCAAACCGATCTGGCCAACCGTCTCTCCGACACGCGCTGGCGCGACTTCGCCGCGGCCTTCGAGTTCGAAAGCGCCGGCCGGCTGCGCAATCCCGCTGTGGCCGAGGACATTGTGACCCGGTACACGACCGCTGCTCTGGCTAACGTCGAAGCAGTGGCCGACAGCCAATTGCGCCAGGAGGTTCTGACCTCGCTGCTGGAGCAGGGCGTGGCAGCGGAAGACATCACAGAGGAAGATCTCGCCGTTCCCGCCGACATCCGGTTGGAGCGGATCGGGATCCTGCAAAGCCAGATCCGAGCGGACGCGGACTTCGTGCGGACTATCGCGCCTTCAGTCGCGACCATCGACATCTTTCTCGCGGACGAAAGCTTGGTGCGGGTGACCCTCGGCGCTTTCGGTCTCGCCGAGGAGGCGGGCGATACCGCCAAGATCCGCGAATATCTGCAGGGCGGCGTGACCAATCCGACCTCGCCCGCCAATCTCGACCGCGATCCCCGCTGGCGCGAGCTGGTCGCAGCGTTGGATTTCGCCGGCACCCGCGGCAGCCTCTCGGTCCCCGGCCGGGCGGATCAGATCGTCGATCTCTACCGAGAGCGGCAATTCGAGCTGGCGGTCGGCGAGCAGCAGCCGGATCTGGAGCTGGCGCTGGGGTTCAAGCGCTCGATCGGCGCGGTTGTCGCGGGCGACAGCGCCAGCCGGTCGGGCTGGTTCCGGATCATGGGGAATCCTGAACTGCGCAGCGTGATCGAGGGGGCACTCAACCTGCCCGCAAGCCTTGGTCAGCTCGATATCGACCTGCAGCGCGAACGCCTGGAAGACCGGGCGGAGGCCCTGTTCGGCGAGCGCGACCCGACCTTCTTGCGCGACCCAAACAATGTGGAGGAAGTGATCCGCCGGTTCCTCCTCACCTCGCAGATCGAAAATGGCACGCAAGGCGTCACGCCCGGGTCGACTGCGCTGACGATCCTGCAAAGCGGCGGCCTCGGCGCTGGGGCACAGGCCAATCTCTTCGCCTCACGCCTCTGAGGCCATTAATGACGCCCTGTGGGCTGGCGTCCATGGCCGAACTTCGGAGCAAGTAGGATCGCGCCGCCTTGGTGGGGCGATCCGGTATTAGCGCACCGGAATGCCAGGACAGCGCCCTCTCGGCCCGTTCGTCGGCTAAGGCCGGCCCATCGTGCCGGTGGCATGTCGTGCCACTGTCGAAAGACGGGCACTGCCCCGGTTGACGCCCGCGCGATGCGGATCTCGACGGCGATCCGGTCAGCGGCCCGAGCGGTATCGCGGCCGTCTGGTCTCGACGCACCCCTCCGCAGCGCGGGTCTCGTCGCGTTGGTTGTTCTGTCAGGTCTAGCCTCAGGTCTCACCCGGCGCGCTCCATGGCTCTCTCCAGCGCCGCATAGCTTTCGGCCACTGAGCCGTCGCCGGGGGAGGGTGCGCCCGCCAGAGCGTCGAGCGCTGGGTAAAACGCCACCGCCTCGTCCAGCGCGGTATCCCCACCTGGCGTGTACAGCCCCGCCTGGATCATTGGCGCGGCCTCCTCATAGGTTGCGATCAGGCGGCGCGCGCGGGCACAGAGGGCTGCTTCCTCAGGGTTCCAGGCCAGTTCTGCCGAGCGGGAAACCGACCGCCGAAGGTCGATCGCCGGATACCGCCCCCGCTCCGCGATCGCGCGGTCCAGCACCACATGGCCGTCCAGCGTGCCACGCAGCATGTCGGACACCGGCTCCTCGGTGTCCGAGCCCGCCACAAGCACAGTAAAAATGCCCGTGATGTCGCCGCCCTTATCGTCCACTGACCCGGGGCCGGCTCGCTCGCAAAGCGCCGCGATTTCGCCGCCGGTAGAGGGCGGATAGGCCCGGAGTGCTGGCGGCTCGCCCGCGGCGAGGGCAATCTCGCGATGCGCCTCTGCAAAGCGGGTCACGCTGTCGAGGAGGCACAGCACATGCTGGCCCTTGTCGCGGAAATGCTCGGCAACGGTCATGGTCAACAGCGCCGCGCGCCGTTTCATCAGGGCGCTCTGGTCCGAGGTCGCCGCAACCACCACCGTGCGGGAAAGCGCACCGCTCTCCCTCAGCCGGCGGATGAAGTCGCCAACCTCGCGTCCGCGCTCGCCGATCAAACCGATCACCACGACATCGGCGGCAACTCCCTCGGCCAAGCGCGTGAGAAGGCTCGATTTGCCGACACCGGAGCCCGCGAAAATGCCCAGCCGCTGGCCACGGCAGATCGGCAGCAATGTGTCGAAGGCGACGAGCCCCGTCTGCAGCCGTGGGCCGAGCGGGCGCCGCCGGTCGCTCCGGGGCGGGACGGCGCGCAAGGCCAACCCTGGCGCGGGGCCGAGCGGCGGCGGCGTGCCATCGGCGCGCAGGCCTGCCCCATCAACCACCTGACCCAGCCAGCCGACACCGGGCCGCGGCCCAGGATCGGCCGTCAGCCGGGCGGTCATGCCGGCGCCGATACCGGTTCCGCTGCCCATCAACAACCCCCGCACGTCCTCCTCGCCCAGGGCGACCACCTCGGCCGTTATGCTCTGGCCCGGTCCCGGCGCGATCTCCACCTGGTCGCCGAGCCGCGCCAGCCCCGAAAGGCCGCGGATCGTCACCGTCGCCCCGTCGGAAGCCTCGACGGTCCCCCACATTTGAAGAGCCGCCGGGAGTGCTCGGGCCTGATTGTTCAAATATTGCATCAATCCATCTCCGTAACAAATTGGTACATAGAGATATTCTTTACCGCAGATCGGTATCTCGGGATCCGGCGAAGACAAGAAGTGCGAATCGCGATGCTGTCGGATTTGAAGCTCATCCAAATGGCCTCCTCCATGGCCCGCCACGCCTCGTCGCGGATGCGGGTGATTGCGGAGAATGTGTCGAACGCCGACACGCCGGGTTTTAAGGCCCGAGATGTGAAGAGTTTCTCGGCAGTGGTGAACGAAGCCTTCACGCCGCGGGTCTCACGGCCGGGCCATCTCGCATCGTTGCGCGATCGCGTGGTCGAGCCGCGGGTGGAGATCTTCGAGGTGGCGCTCGGGCCCGGGCCGAACGGCAATTCGGTGAGCCTGGAGGATCAGGCCCTTCGCGCGGTCGAAACCCAGGGCCAGCACCGCCTCGCGACCTCGGTCTATTCCAAGACCGTCGACATTCTGCGTCTCGGCCTCGGCCGCAGCCGGTAAGGGAGAAGAGCGATGCACGATCTGCAGCGGGCAATGCTGTCGGCCTCGTCCGGCATGAGCGCCCAAAGCTTCCGGATGCGCCTGATCGGCGAGAATGTTGCCAATAGCGACACGCCGGGATTTCAGCGCAAGACGATCACGTTCGAGCAATTCTTCGACCGTTCCAATGGGGCGATGACGTTGCGGCTGGGCCCGGTGCGGCTGAGCCAGACGGATCCGCGCGAAGCCTACGAGCCCGGCAACCCGCTGGCCGACGATCGCGGTGTCGTGACATACTCGAATGTCGATCCGCTGATCGAGATCGCCGACGCGCGCGAGGCGCAGCGCTCCTACCAAGCCAATCTTACCGTGTTCGACCAGGCCCGGCGCATGCATGGCGGCCTGCTCGACCTTTTGCAGCGCTGATGACGGCGCGGATGCGAGACCAGAAAGGACCGACTTCCATGCAGATCGAACCGAGCTTCTCTAGCCAGCTTTTCGACAGTGCCCGGCGGATGGCGCCGATGATGCCCGAGGATCAGGGCGGGGTGGGGCGCACCAGCTTTGCCGAGGCATTGACCCAGGCGGCGCGTCAGATGGAGGAGACGCTCCGCACCGGCGAGGCGGCGGCTGAAGCGGCTGTGTCGGGCCAGGGCGATGTGCAGACCGTGGTCGAGGCGCTGACCGCGACGGAATTGGCGCTGGAGACCGCGGTGTCGGTGCGCGACAAGGTCGTGGAGGCTTATCAAGAGGTCCTGCGGATGCCGGTCTGAGGGGCGCGCCTGATGACTGAGCTGGAGATGATCGCGCTGATGCGCGAGGCGACGTGGGTGGGGCTCTTGATCTCGACGCCAATCCTGGCAGTGGCCCTGGGGGTGGGGCTGCTGATCGGGTTGTTGCAGGCGCTGACCTCGATCCAGGAGCTGACGCTGACCTTCGTGCCGAAGCTGGTGGCGATCCTGCTGGTGTTTTGGGTGTCGATGTCCTTCATGAGCCAGGGATTGGTCGGGCTGTTTCAGCAAACGATCCTACCGGCGATCGAACGGAGCTGACGCCTTGGCCTGTTGCCCGCCCGGGGTGGCGCCGGCGCTCCGGAATCAGCGGCGCACGGGGGCAGGCGGTTCCGCCACGACCCGCAGCGGCTTCGCCGCTGCGGGTCGTGGCGTCCGGGGCGCCGCGTCGGCCTCCCGGAACGTGGCTGGATGTGCGCTCGCGGCGGTCTTCGGGACCGGCGCCTGTGGGACGGCCCCGGCGCCCTGCAGCCTCTCCACACACCATGATGGTGAAGCGCGCCGCGGGCGCTGCCGGTGCCAAATGCCGGGAGGCCGACGCGGCGCCCGTAGGGCGGGTTCGTGGGCGCTTGGCGTGGGTTTCGCGAGCCTTGTCTGCATGGCGGCGAGCACTGGATCGGCGACGGCGAACAATGCCGACCTATGCCAGCGCGCCGCCGCCCGGGCTGCTGCGACCCATGCGGTTCCTGTCGACCTTATGCAGGCGATCTCCCGGGTCGAGACCCGTCGGCCTGGCAGTGGCGCATCCTGGCCCTGGACGTTGAACATCGAGGGCGAGGGGCACTGGTTCGAGACCCGCCGTGCGGCTCTCAAGGCCGCGCAAAACGCTGTCGCCAGAGGCCAGACCTCTGTCGATCTCGGTTGTTTCCAGGTAAATTTCCGCTGGCATGGCGAGCATTTCCGAGGTCTCGACGGAATGCTGGATCCGGCCGGCAGCGCGGACTATGCCGCGCGCTTCCTACGCCAGCTGTTCGCGGAGACCGGCAATTGGCTCGCCGCAGTCGGGCTCTACCACTCCCGCACCGAGCATCACTCCGCCCGTTATCGTGGGCTCGTCGAGGCTGCCCTACGTGCCGCGCCGCAACGCATGACAATGGCTGCGGCATCGATGTCGCCGGGCTCGCTCTTTGCTCTCCGCGCGGCAGCGAAAACGGCAGCTCAAGGCTCGCTCTGGCGGGCGGAGCGGGAGGCCATTGCAATTCTGCGCGCTCCCGCAGGACCCATCATCGCCGCGCAACAGCCGAAACTGGGCGCGGCGCGGTCGCATGCGCCGTCGATCTCCGGCGCATCTCAGACCCCCGCCGGCGCAAACCGCAGTCCGGCCGCACCCGGCGGGCTCGGCCTTGGCGCCCTCGGTGGTCCGCGCCCCGGCCTGATCGCCGCGGGCTCCTAAGAGCGTCACCTTCGGTCAATGGTTCTGTGGTGGGTTAAGCCCGCGCGGCCAAAAGGTGCCGGGCCAGGGGAGAATCCCGATGCAGAGCCTGTCGATCCAATCCGTCTTCCAGCCAACAGTCCTGTTGGCGTTGGCGCTGATGGCGATCATCTGCATGATGGTCCTCCCGATGCCGTCCTGGATGCTGGATATCGGCCTTGCGGTCTCCTTTGCGCTCTCGATCCTGATCTTCACCACCGTCCTCTTCATCGAACGGCCGCTCGATTTCTCCGCCTTCCCGACGATTCTGCTCGCCTCGCTGATGCTGCGTCTGTCGCTGAATGTCTCCTCCACCAAGCTGATCATTGGCGAGGGGCATAACGGTACCCATGCCGCCGGCGGCGTGATCGAGGGGTTTGCGATGTTCATCATGTCCGGGAACCTGTTCCTCGGCCTGGTGATCTTCGGCGTGCTGCTGATCGTGAATTTCATCGTCATCACCAAGGGCGCGGGCCGGATGGCGGAGGTGGGCGCGCGCTTCGCCCTCGACGGGATGCCGGGAAAGCAGCTCGCCATCGACAGCGACGTGGCCGCGGGCGCCATCAGCCATGCCGAGGCGAAGGAACGCCGCCGGGTCGAGCAGGAGGAGACGACCTTTTTCGGCTCGCTCGACGGAGCGTCGAAATTCGTGAAGGGCGATGCGATCGCCGGGCTCCTGATCACCCTCCTCAACCTCGTCATGGGGATCGCCATGGGCCTCGCCGTCCATGGCCTCAGCTTTGGCGAGGCGGTCGAGACCTATTCGATCCTGACCGTTGGCGACGGGCTGGTCAGCCAGATCCCGTCCGTCATCACCTCGATCGCCGCGGCCCTCCTGCTGTCGAAGGGCGGCAATTCCGGCCCTGCGGATCTGGCGGTGTTCGACCAGCTCGGCGGTTATCCGGCGGCACTGGGAACGGTGGCGATGCTTATGGCCCTCTTCGCCTTCGTCCCTGGGCTGCCTTTCATGCCGTTCATCTTCGGGGCCTCGGTCCTTGGGATCGCCGCGGTCTTCTCCGGCCGGATGCTCGCGGCGAAGGAGGAGGAGGCCCTGGTCCCGCCGGAGCCGGAAGCGCCGCCGGAAAAGCCGCAGCGCCCGCTCGGCGATCTCCTCGACGTCGACGAGGTGCATGTCCGCTTCCATCCCGGCCTGATCCCCTCGGTCATGGAGCCGGGGGCGGGGCTGGAAAAACGCATCGTCAATATGCGCCGCCATATCGCGACCGAGTTCGGCTTCGTGATGCCGGAGGTGCGGCTGACCGACGATGCGATGCTGGCGCCGGAGCACTACTCAATCCATGTGCAGGGGATCGAGGTCGCGCAGTCCAAACTGCGCCCCGGCAAGCTGTTGGTCCTGACCCGCGAAGATGTGCCTATCGATGTGCCGGGCGAGGATGTCGCCGAGCCCGTCTACGGCGCACCCGCCCGCTGGATCGCCGAGGACAAGCATGACGAGGCTGCGACCCTGGGCTTGCCGGTGATCTCGCCCGGCGAGGTGGTCGCGACCCATCTTCTGGAGACGATCAAGGCGCATTTCGGCCGGCTGTTCTCGCGGCGCTCGCTCCGCAAGTTGCTCGACGAGTTCACCAAGCCCTCCGACCCGCAGCGGGCCGAGGCGAACAAGAAGCTGCTCGACGAGTTTGTGCCGGAGAAGATCGCCCTCGACCAGCTCCAGACCGTGTTGCGCTTGCTCTTGGAGGAGCAGGTGCCGGTGCGCAATCTGCCTTTGATCCTGGAAGCGGCGGCCGAGGGGCGCGGCGCCGGCCTCGGAATCGAGGATTTGGTCGAACATGTGCGCCGGCGCATCGCCTTCCACCTGACCGCACGCCTCCTCGATCCGGCCGGCACCCTGCCTCTGATCCAGCTGAAGCCCGAATGGGAGGCGCTGTTCACCGAGCATGAGCGCATCGAAAACGGCAATGCCGATGTCGTCCTGCCGCCGGAGGAGTTCAACCGCCTCGCCACCGCGATCCGCGGCGCGGCGGCAGAGCCGCAGAAGCGCGGGCTACAGCCGGTGATCGCAACCTCCTCCCGCCGCCGACGGTTCCTGCGCTCGATCCTGGAGGCGAAGGGGATCCGCAACCCGGTGCTCTCCTTCGACGAGATCGGCACCTCGGTGCAGCTCAATCTGGTTGGGACGGCCTGACCCTTCGATGGAAGAGGCGTTGAGCCAGATCTTCACCGCGACGGCCGAAAGCGTTTGGGTCGCCGCCGGGGTCTTCACCCGGGTCGCGGGCGCGCTGTTCTTCGTGCCGGGCTTCGGCGAGCGGGGTGTGCCGATGCGGGTAAAGCTCGCAGGTGCGGTTGCGCTCACCTGGTTGTTGGCGCCGCTGATCGCGCCCCTGGTGCCGCAAACCCCGCAGGAGCCGATCGGGCTGTTCCTGATGTTGGGGGCGGAGGCGGCGGCCGGTCTCCTGATCGGGTTCGGCTTTCGCCTGATCATCTTCACCCTGCAGATCGCCGGCACCATCGCCGCCCAGAACCTGACCATCAGCCACATGTTCGGGGTCGGCGTCGCCCAAGAGCCGGAGCCGACACTGGCGACCTTCCTCTCCTATGGCGGGATCGCCATCGCGCTGATTGCGGGCCTGCATGTCGAGCTGGTTGCGGCCCTCGCTGGGCTCTATGGGCTGCTGCCCTTCGGCGCCTTCCTTTCCGGACCCGAGCTGGCGGAATGGGGTACGGCGCGCCTGGCGCAGGTTTTCTCGCTCGGCCTTTCGCTGGCGCTGCCCTTTGTCGCCATCGGGTTCCTCTACAACATCATGCTCGGCGCGCTCAGCCGGGCCATGCCGCAGGTGCTGATCACGCTGGTCGGCGTGCCGCTCCTCGTCGGCCTCGGTATTGCAACGCTGTGGCTGGTGCTGCCGGAGCTTTTCTTCCGCTGGTCCGAGGTCATGGATGCCGTGTTCCTCGACCCGCTTTGGGACACCCTCTGATGGCGGAGGACGACGGCGCCCAGGAAAAGAGCCATGACGCCACCCCCCGCCGCATCGAAAAGGCGCGGGAAGAGGGGAATGTCGCCAACAGCCAGGACGCGCAGGCCTTGGCCGTCTATCTCGGCTTCGCAATCGCCATGGCCATCGGCGGGGCCTGGGCTGCCACCGGGCTCGGCACTGTCCTGATGGCGCCCCTCGCGCATCCGGAGGATCTGGCGCGTGAGATGCTCAGCGGCGGTGCCGCCGACGCGGCGATCCTGCTGATGGGTAAAATCGCCGCTGTCGGGCTGCCGATCCTCGCCGCGCCGCCGCTTTTGGTGATCCTCCTCCTGCTCGCGCAGGGCAATATCGTGATCGCGCCGAAAAAGGTCGCGCCAAAGCTCTCTCGCATCAATCCGATCGACAACGCGAAACAGAAATACGGCATCCGCGGCCTGGTCGAATTCCTGAAAAGCTCCGTCAAGCTCGGGGCGCTGAGCATTGTCCTCGGCCTGGTGATCTGGCGACAGGCCGACGACTTTGCCCGCTACACGCATATCGAGGGGCGGCTGAGCGGCGCGCTCCTCGACGATCAGTTCTGGGCGCTCGCCACCGGGATCCTGATCGTCGCCGCCGTGATCGCGTTTTTCGACGTGATCTGGCAGCGCAACCGCCATTTGGCCGAGCTGCGTATGACCCATGAGGAACTGAAGGAGGAGCAGAAGGAGGCCGAGGGCGATCCGCATCTGCGCCAATCGCGCAAGGAACGGGCCCGCAAGATCGCCACCAATCGGATGCTGAACGACGTGCCGAAGGCGGATGTGGTGATCGCCAACCCCACCCACTACGCCGTCGCGCTCACCTGGGACCGCCGGCCCGGCAGCGCTCCGGTCTGCGTCGCCAAGGGATCGGACGACATCGCGCTCGCAATCCGCGGCCGGGCGGAGGCCGCGGAGGTGCCGGTGCATGAGGATCCGCCGACCGCCAGGGCGCTGCATGGATTGGTCGAGGTCGGCCAAGAGATCCCGCAAGAGCATTACAAGGCCGTCGCCGCTGCCATCGTCTTCGCCGACAAGATCCGTCAGAAACGGGCGGAGCGGGTGCTGTGACCACCCCCCGTCTCGCCCGCCTGATGCGCGCTGTGTCCGCCGTCAAAAGGGCGGAGATGGGACGCCTCGGTGCCCTCATCGCCGAAATTGCCCGCAACAGGCAGGAGGTTGACGGGCTGCGCCGCGCGCTTTGGCAGGCTGCCCCCGCCCAAACCGTCGACCAGATGCGCGCCACCGCATCCTGGCAGGCCCGCCTGAAACGCCGCATCGCCGACGCCGAGTCGGAAGCGGCCAGGCTCGAGGCGGAGGCGGAGGCGCAACGCCAGGTCCTCGCCAAAGCGCTCGGCCGTGAAATCGGTGTCGAACGCTTGCAGGACAGTGCGGCGCGCGCGGCGCGGCGGGAGGCCGCCCGGCGTCAGGACGACACGCCGCCGTCATCCTCCTCCCGCCCGTCCGCGGGCTCGCCGGGGATCGCATAGGCGCCGGTCAGCCAGCGGCCCAAATCGACATCGGCGCAGCGTTTGGAGCAGAACGGGCGATAGGCGGCCACCGGTGCGCGCTTGCAGATCGGGCAGCGTTGTCTCCGCGCTCCGGCCTCGGCCTTTTCGCTGTCGGCGTTTGGCGCCATGGCCGCAACTCCACATCTGACATGCGCGGCGCGCTATATCATGCAGTGCTGAGGTGACGGAAGCGAAACAATGCTACGTTTGCCAGAGCAACCGGACGAGGAAGCCAACAGGGCGCCTGAATGAAAGCCGAGAGGATCCATCCCAGCCTCGATGTCGAGGACGCGGTGATCGTCGTGCCGCTGTGGCGTCGCGTGCTCTCGGTCGTGCTGAAGACGCTGCTGCCGCTGTTGATCCTCGCTGCCGCGGCGCATGTTTATCAGCATTTGATGGCGACGGAGCCGCATGCCGCGCGAAAGCCGGAAACGCGGATCGCGTCGCTGGTCGAGGTGGTGTCGGTCGTTCCCCGCGCTGCGGGCCCTGTGATCGAGGCCTGGGGCGAGGTCGTCCCGGCCCGCAGCCTGGTTCTGAGCCCGGAGGTGTCTGGCCGAGTTGTCTGGCTCAACCCTAATCTCCGCGCCGGCGGGCGCATCGCGGCCGGCGAGGAGATGCTCCGCCTCGACAACCGACAGCGCACCGCAGATCTGCGCATGGCGGAGGCGGAGGTGGCGCGCATCGACGCTCTGATCCTGACCGAGAAAGGGCAAGCGGCCCGGGCGCTGCGCGATCTGGAGCGGGTGCCCCTGACCCTCACCGAGGAGCAGCGCGCCCTGGTGTTGCGGGAGCCGCAGATGGCCGAGCTGGTCGCCCAGCGGGACGCGGCGCTCGCCTCGCGCGATCAGGCAGCCGTTGCGTTAAGCGAAGTGGTGCTGCGCGCTCCCTTCGACGCGGTGGTGACCGAGGCCGACGTTGCCATGGGTAGCATGCTTGCGCCGACCTCCGCGGCCGCGACCTTGGTGACGGCGGACCGGGCCGAGGTGACCCTCGCTGTCCCTGTCACGGCGCTCGGCTGGATCGATCTAGCCGAAGGCGGGGAGATCACCCTCTCGCAACCCGGGATCTGGCCCCAGGGCGCGGAGCGCAGGGCGCAGATCACGCGCTTTGGCGCCAGCCTGACCGAGGCTGGGCGCATGGCCGAGGTCATCGCCGTGGTCCAGGACCCGCTCGCGCTTCAGTCCGAGAATGCCGGTGAGCCGGTGGTCTTAATCGGCAGCTTTCTACGCGCCGAGATCCAGGGCCGAGCGATCGAGGGCGCGGTGGCCATCGACCGGGCGCATCTGCGCGACGACGACCGGGTCTGGGTGATGGGCCGCGACGACCGCTTGGAGATCCGGCCCGTCGAGGTCGCCTGGCGTGGTGTCGATCAGGTGCTGATCGCCCGCGGTCTTGTGCCGGGAGAGCGGGTGGTGGCAACGCCGCTCGCCACCGTCGCCGACGGTATGGCGCTGCGCCTCGCGGACAGCCCGTGACCGGTCCGCCGCGCGACACCGGGCCGATCGCCTGGATGGCCGGCCATTCGGTGGCGCCCAACCTGTTGATGCTGGTGCTGCTGATCGGCGGGTTCTTCTTCGCCACCCAGATCCGGCAGGAGGTGTTTCCAAGCTTCGAGACCGACATCGTCTCGACCACGGTAAAACTTCCCGGCGCCGCCCCCGCCGAGGTCGAGCAATCCGTTGTCCTGGCGGTGGAGGATGCGCTCGCCGATGTGATCGGTATCGATGAGCTGACATCCTCGGCCAGCGAGGGCTCCGCCCGGATTTACGCGGAGCTCGGCACCGACCGCCCGGCGCAGGTGGTCTTCGATGAGATCGCCCAGGCCGTCGACCGGATCACGACGCTTCCCGAGGACGCCGAGGAGCCTGTGGTCAACCTCGTCGCGCTGCGCGAGGACGTCATCGACATGTTGATCTATGGCGATGTCGACGAGCGCTCGCTGCGCATGGCGGCTGAGACGCTGCGCACGCGCTTGCTGCAGGATCCGGATATCTCCGATGTCGTGCTGGAAGGGGTGCGGGATCTGGAGATCCATGTCGAGATTCCCCCTGGCCGGCTGCGCGCGCTTGGCCTGACCTTGCCGGAGGTGGCGGAAACGATCCGTCGAACGGCGCTCGAACGCTCCGGCGGCACGTTAGAGACTGCGGGGGGTGAGATCCTGCTCCGTCTCGCCGACCGGCGCGACACGGCGCTCGACTTCGCCCGGATCCCGGTGATCACCGACCCGCGCGGCACGGTCCTCCGCCTCGGCGACATCGCGACCGTGCGCCACGGCTTCGCAGATACCGACGCCATCGCCAGCTTCAACGGCAAGCCCGCGATCCGGCTCGACATCTACCGGGTGGGCGAGGAGACGCCGATCTCGGTCTCGGACGCCGTGCGCCGCGCGCTGCCGAAGGCGATGGGCGCCCTGCCGGCGGAGATCGAGAGCATCATCGTCGTCGATGACAGCGAGATCTACCGCGCCCGGATGGAGCTGTTGATGAAGAACGGCTTTTTCGGGCTAGTCCTGGTCCTCCTGATCCTCAGCCTGTTCCTGGAGTTCAAACTCGCCTTCTGGGTTGCCGTCGGGATCCCGACCGCCTTTCTCGGCACCTTCCTGTTCCTGCCCTGGTTCGATGTTTCGGTGAACATGGTGACGATGTTCGCCTTTATCCTCGCGCTCGGCATTGTGGTCGATGACGCCATCGTGGCGGGCGAGAACATCTACGAATACCGGGAACGCGGGATGGGCCCGTTAGAGGCCGCAATCCAGGGTGCCCGCGACATCGCGGTACCGCTCAGCTTTTCGATCCTGACCAATATCGCGGCCTTCCTGCCGCTCGCCATGGTGCCGGGGGGCTTCGGAAAGTTCTGGGTGGTGATCCCGATGGTGGTGGGCACGGCCTTTCTGCTCAGCTGGATCGAGGCGCTGTTCGTCCTGCCAGCCCATCTCGCGGGCGTGCGCGGCCGCCGCCCGCAGGAGCAAGGTTGGGCCGCACGGGTCCCGCGGGCCTTCGCCGTCGGGCTCGATTGGGTGGTGGAGCGGATCTACGGCCCGCTCCTGCGGGTGGCGATGGAGTGGCGCTACACCACTGTAGCGCTGATGATCGGTGTTCTGGCGGTGACGCTTGCCTGGCCCCTCTCCGACCGCATGGGGTTCACGCTCTTCCCCTCGGTGCCGCGGGACAATGCGCGGATCAGCGTGGCAATGCCGGTCGATGCGCCTCTGGAGACGCGGATCGCCGTTCGCGACCAGGCCGTCGCGGCGGCGGAGCGGATCATCGCGACCGAGGGCGACCTGGCCCATGGCATCTACGCCCTGGTCGAGGAAGGGCGCGTCCGGCTGCGGACCTATCTGGTGCCGGAGGCGGAGCGGGAGATGTCGACCAGCGCCTTCGCTCGGGCTTGGCGGGAGCAGCTTGGCGAAATCCCGGCCGCACGCTCCGCACGGTTCACATCGTCCTTCGGCGGCCCGGGCGGATCCGAAGGGATCGAGATCGACCTCTCCCACGATGATCCGGAGATGTTACGGGCGGCGGCAACGGCGTTGACCGCCCGGCTTGCGGAACTCGATGCAGTCCGCGACCCGGAGGACGGGATTACGCTGGGAAAGCGGGAACTCACCTTCCGGCTCACCGATGCCGGGCGCGCGGCAGGTCTCACGTCGGCCGAGGTGGCGGAACAGGTCCGCGCCGCCTTCTTCGGCGCCGAGGCTCTGAGCCAGCAGGACGGGCGACACGAGGTTTCGGTTCGGGTGCGATTGCCAGAGGCCGCGGTGCGGTCGGAGCAGGCTTTCGAGGGATTGATCCTGCGCCTGCCGGAAGGGGGCGAGATCCCGCTCGCAGAGGCCGCGGTGACCGAGACCGGCCGGGCCGAAGCGCAGATCAGCCGCACGGATCGGCGCCGCGTCCTGACCGTGACCGCCTCCATCGAGCCGGAGGATGAGACGACACGCATCGTAACGGCCCTGGAAGATCGGATCTTGCCGCAGCTCGCCGCGGAGGTGCCTGGGCTTGGCTATCGGTTTGGGGGCAGCCTGGCGACCAAGGCCAAGACCATCGACAGCTTCAAAGTGTCGATCACGCTGACCCTTCTCGTGATCTATGCGCTGCTTGCGATCCCGTTTCGGTCCTATATTCAGCCCGCGATCGTGATGGCGGCGATCCCGTTCGGGCTCGCCGGGGCGATCCTCGGCCATCTGATCATGGACATGTCGCTCTCGATGGTGTCGATCTTCGGGGCCATCGCGCTCGGCGGTGTCGTGATCAATGCCGCCATCGTGATGATCGACTATGCCAACAAGCGACGCGATGCCGGTGCAAGTCCGTTCGATGCGATGTGGCGGGCGGGTAAAAGGCGGTTCCGCCCGATCCTATTGACCACCGTGACGACCTTCGGCGGCCTGGCGCCGATGATTTTCGAAACCTCGGCGCAGGCACGGTTCCTTGTCCCCATGGCGGTGTCGCTGGGCTACGGCATTCTGTTCGCGACAGCGATTGTGCTGTTCCTTATCCCGTGCCTCTATGTGGTGGTCGAGGACCTGCGCTGGTTGGCGCGCGGTGCTTGGCGCGGTGCCGGTTGGGCCTTGTTTCCGGAACCGCCGCGGGGCAGGGCGGTGCAGCCTGCGCCCGGCAGCGGTCTGCGGGAGCATCCTTAAACGGCACCCCGCCGTTGTTGTGTACGCCCCCACCCGTGTGGCCGCCGGCAGTGTCCGGTTGGCAGTCTCCGGTGCCCAGTGTCGCCAGTTCCGCTCAGTCTCCGCGATGTCCAGGGATGTTAACGGCGTGCAGGCCCCGAAATCCTGAGCGAAAGACTATGCATATGATTTGTGCATAGTTTGTGCATCCGCCGTGCAGGCCATTTTCGGCCCTAGAAAAGCTCGCTCAAGGGTCGCCTTTCACGCTTCCTCTGCAACTCCAGATGGCCGAGCGGGGTCCATCCCGCGATGGTCGTCTCGATTGGGTCGCGCCGCAGCGCTGCCTTCAGGGCCTCCTCGACTCTCTTGCGGTCACCCTTTTTCATCGGCGCCATATCGACAGTGATTTGCCCGCCAAGCCCGCGGAGCCGCAGCTGCCTTGGCAGCTCTTTTGCCGCTTCAAGATTGGCCTTCACACCATTGGCAAAGCTGAAATCTCCGCCTGTGTTGATATCAATTAAGATCATCGCGGAGGTCGGTTCGATGGCCATCCACCCCCCTGAAGGTAGGTTGACCCGAGGCTTGCAAAGTCGCTCGACGTCGTCCCACACCCCGTAGTGGTCGAAAAGATCGGCTTCGTCGGCGTGGCGGCTTCGCCCCGCTATCGCCTTCAGAACATGCTCTAAGTACATCATAAAATCGTTCCAAACATCTGTCTTTGAACTGATTTCAACTATCGTATCATGCAGATCCCATTCAGAAAGCGCCTGTTCGGCGGCTGAACTTTGTATCGCGAGATTACCCGATGCTGATCTTCTGGCATGATCTTCTGCAGTTTCCAGCCGACCGAGAGCCCAGGCAATGTCCTGACACAGCGGACCAGCATTCAACCCCTGCGCTTCGGTCCGAACGATCAAACCAATCGGCCTATTATTCTCTCGCTTTTCCAGATTGTTACAGAGGAAATCTAATGCAATGTTGGTCAGGCGAGCGCGTTCCTCATCGCAGCGGATTTGCCGCGAAACATTGATGCCGGGTGTGTCCGGCGTGACGATCACGAAGCGGCTCTTGTAGAGCACCCGCTGGGTTATCGGCGCTGCTTTTCCAGGTTCCGCACAGCCTGTAACTTGAACAAGAATATCAGATTTGAACTGCAACTCTTTACTAAAACGAAGATATCCGACTTCTCTGTGACCTAGCTTGACAAAGGCGCCCCCGAGCTTCGGGGCGATCCGATCGACCGTCGCCCAATAGACGGCGCCCGGTCGGGGCACCGTATCCTTAGGTTGTGGGTCGATCAGCAAGTCCTCCAGAACCCCATCGACCACCAATGCGGCGCGGCTCTGGCCATCCTGCAGCTCGATCAGGACCACGCGGCCCTTCATCGCTGGATGGGATCCGAACCGATTGTCATGCTTCCCCTGCCTGCAGTGGGACGGGGTAGCCGATGCCGCCCAAAAGCGTCATAGTCTCGCTTAAAGGCAGACCGACGACATTGGTGTAAGATCCTGATATCCAGGGAATAAATGCAGCCGCTCTTCCTTGAATTGCATAACCGCCGGCCTTGCCCTGCCATTCGCCGGACCGCAAATAGGCTGACAGCTCTGCTTCCGAGAGGCGCTTAACCTGTACCCGCGTCTCGACCAGCTTGGTCCGTTCTAGACCGCCGAGCCTAACGCAGACCGCCGTTGTCACCCGGTGCCGCCGACCGGAGAGTAGGGAGAGGAACTCAGCAGCTTCTGCCTTACCGCCTGGTTTGCCGAGAATACGACGTCCCGCTGAAACGACCGTATCTGCCGCCAGGACCAAGGCACTCGGCTCCAGTACAGCCCTGCATTTTGCTACGGCCATGCGGGCAGCATATTCCCGTGACCGCTCGCCAGGATATGGCGTCTCGTCGACATCTGCCGGGCAGACTGCGTCGGGGACAACATCGACTTGTGCCAACAACTCCATGCGCCGGACCGACGCGGAGGCGAGGATCAGCTTCGGCTGGACATCCATCGCCAAATTTTGGTGACTTGCGCCCCGCACGGCGGAGCCGGGCGCGGCCTGGGCGGGGCTCGATGCCCCGCTTGGGCCGGCCCCCTCTCCAAAACCGCGATCTGGCTCTAGGCCCATGAGACGATCACTTGAATCGATAAGTGATCCGCCCTTTTGTCAGATCATATGGCGTCATTTCGACCTGAACCTTATCGCCGGCCAGAACCCGGATCCGGTTCTTGCGCATCTTGCCAGCCGTATGCGCGATGATTTCATGCCCGTTTTCCAGCGTTACCCGAAACGTCGCATTCGGCAGCAACTCGGTCACCGTGCCGGGGAACTCCAGCGTTTCTTCTTTGGCCATTGGCTCTCCTAAAGGACGGAATTGCCGCGGAGGATGGTCCCGGCCGCCGGCATTTGCAAGCCCCCGCCATATCACGCAAACCGGCTTGCCATATGGGCCAGGATCTGGTCGCGGGTTTGACGATAGGCATCCAGTTTTTGCGCTCGGCTCTCCCCAAGGGCCGATGGGTCGAGCGTTGGCCAGTAGATTACCTCGACTGCGAAATGCCGTGTGTATTCCAGCGCCTTGCGCTGTGCGGCAGGGGAGAGGGCGATGATCTCGTCGTAGCCGCCGATATCGTCGCCCCACTCCTCCATCTCATCGAAGCTCTTCGGTCGGTGATTGCCCAGATCGACCCCAATTTCCGCGGCTGCTGCCACCATGAACGGGTCCATCTCGGTCTCGTGGCGCACGCCTGCGGACTGCACGAAGATCTCTCGACCGTGGCTTCGTTTCAGTAGGGCTTCGGCTAGGGGAGAGCGTATTGTGTTGAAGTTGCAGCAAAAAAGGATGGAGCCGGGGCGCCGCACCCTCACCCCCGGAACTGCAGGGCGCAGATCACGGTGAAAAGGCGCCGGGCCGTGACCTGATCGGTTGCGACCTTCCCGTCGAGCCGGTCGATCAGGACTCGCGCGCCTTCGTCATGGACGCCGCGTCGGCCCATGTCGATCGCCTCGATCTTCGACGGAGGCAGGCGTTTGACCGCATCGAAATAGCTCTCGCAGATCGCGAAGTAGTCTTTGATGATGCCTCTCAGCGGCGCAAGCGACAGGTGCAGTTCGGTGGCGGGGCCGCCGTCCTCGGTGGTGACACTCAGCGCGAGGAGCCGGTCATCCATGCCGATATGGAGGATGTAGGGGCCGGCTGGCGCGTCCTCCCGTGCGATCTGAAAGCGATTCTCCTCGGCCAAATCGAACACCGCGAGATCCAGCTCTTGCTGGATCTCGGGCGTCCTCGCGCGGGGACGGTCTTCCCGCAACGCCACTCGGGTCAGGCGGTCCGTTGGCGCGAAGAGGCTCATCCGGCAGCCTTTTTTGCCGGCAGCGCATCGAGGCGCGCACGCACCGACAGGCCATGTGCTTCCAACCCCTCCGCCCGGGCCAACGCTTCCGCCGCCGGACCGATGGCAGCCAGGCTCTCCGCCGTCATGCGGGCAATGGTTGTGCGCTTCATGAAATCCAGCACCGATAGGCCCGAGGAAAAGCGTGCCGAGCGCGCGGTCGGCAGGACATGGTTGGGGCCCCCCACATAGTCGCCGATCGCCTCCGGCGTCATGGCGCCTAAGAAGATCGCACCTGCATGGCGGATCTGCGCCAGCAGCGGCTCTGGATCGGCGACTGCGATCTCCAGATGCTCCGGCGCGATGCGGTTCGTCAGCGCCGCCGCTTGGTTCCAATCGCGTACAACAATCACCGCGCCATGCTGCGCCCAAGACGCCGCGGCAATCTCGCCCCGCGCCAGGCTTTGCAGGCGCCGTTCCACTGCCCGGGCGACCTCCGCCCCGAAGGCTGCGTCGTCGGTGATCAACAAGGCCTGGGCCGCACTGTCATGTTCGGCCTGTGCGAGAAGGTCGATGGCAACCCAATCCGGGTCGTTCGCGGCGTCCGCTAGGATCAGCACCTCGGACGGACCGGCGATCATGTCGATGCCGACGCGACCGAAGACCTGACGCTTCGCTTCGGCCACCCAGGCGTTTCCGGGGCCGGTGATCACATCCACTGGCCGGATCGGTCCGGCGCCGAAGGCCAGCGCTGCCACCGCCTGGGCGCCGCCGATCCGCCATATCTCGTCGATGCCACAGAGGCGGGCGGCCAGCAACACCAGCGGGTTCAGTAGGGCGTCCGGGGTCGGCACCGCCATGGCGAGGCGCCCAACACCCGCAACCTTCGCCGGGATTGCATTCATCAGGACCGAGGAAGGATACGCCGCCAAGCCGCCCGGCACATAAAGTCCCGCCGCATCCACCGGCGTCCACCGCCAGCCGAGCTCTGCCCCCGTGGCGTCTTCCCAGGACTGATTCTCTGGCCGTTGCCGGTCGTGATAGGCGCGGATGCGCGCCGACGCCAGCTCCAGCGCCTCCGCTTGTTCCGCAGGCACCCGCGCGATGGCTGCGTCGATCTCCGCCGCCGGGATCGCCAGCGTCTCCGCTGCTGCGTCCCATCGGTCGAACCGCGCGGTCAGTGTCGCAACCGCTTTCGCCCCGTCTGCCCGGACAGCGTCGATGATCTCGGCGACATCGGCCGCAACATCCGCATCCGCCTCCCGTTTCTGGGCGAGGAGCGCTGCGAAGCCACGCTCGAACGCAACGTCGTCATGGGCAAGGAATGCTGGCATGGCCGGGACCGATCCGAAAATCACCTGGCGCACCCTTTACCGGCGACCCGCCGGCTGGACAAGCGGCGCAGACTTTAGCACGGCAAACGCGAGATGCTGTAGGTGCGGCGGATATGCGCCTCGACCAAAAACCCCAATAGCAACAAGCCAAGATAGACCGAGATAGCGTAGCCTAGATCGGTGGTGCGGGCCGTGTAGTTTAGGAAGACGGCGCCCCGCATCTGGTCGAGCAGGTGGAACAGCGGATTCCAGCCGAGGAAGTCCCGTAGGCCGCTTGCCGGACCGTTTGCGACGAAAAAGACGCCGGAGGTGAAAAACATTGTTCGCACATAGAGCGTCTGCACCAGAGCCGCCCAAGAGACGTAGAAGTGCAGGGCCATCATCAGCGTGCCGACAGCGACCCCGCCGATCCAAGCCGCCAGCATTGTCGTCAGGAATGTCAGGCCGTCCTGCATCACCCAGAGATCGCGGGCGAGCAAGTTCAGCACCAGCAGGATCGCCACTGCAAACAAGCTTTTATAGAGCAGCGCGAAAGCCTTGACGCAGATAAAGAGGAACGGCGTGGCCCGCTGGTGGTTCATCATGTCCTTCTTGATCGCCCCGCCGACGGCGGCGACGGTCCTGGTGTGGAGGAAGAACATCAAGAAGCCGAGTACGAGGAAGGTCGCCGCATCGCCCCGGATCGGGGTCGGGCGCAGGCCCATCACCTCGCTGAAAAGATAGAAGATAAAGCCCGCCGCCACGGGTTGCGCGACCGACAGCAGAATACCCAGCGACGCGTTCCGATGTTCGGTACGCAGATCGCGCACAGTCAACGCGGAGATCAACGCCACATAGGCCGATATCGAGACGGCCAACGACTGGACCGGGACGGACTGTTGCATGGCGAGCTCGGCCATCTCTCTCTGTTCGGCCGGGCAAAATCGCCGGGGCGTCTCGCTCGATCTCTGGCAAAACCGACTGACCGGACGGTTAACGGCCGCGATGCTTGCGCTTCGGGCGGGCAGCGCCTAACCCATCGCGCTGAGAGATCAGAGGAGGGCAGGGTGGCAGTCGATTTGGATGCGGTGGAGGCGCAGATCCGCACACTGGCGGTCGAGGCTGGGCGGGCCATCATGGCAGTCTACCGGGCCGAGGACATGGGCGCGCAGCAAAAGGCGGATGCAAGCCCGGTGACGGAGGCAGATCTCGCCGCCGACCGCTTGATCTCGGCCGGGCTTCGAGCGGCCTTTCCCGACACCCCCGTGGTGACGGAGGAGGAAGCCGCGACCCACAGCTATTTGGGCACCGGACAGTTCTTTTTGGTGGACCCGCTCGACGGCACCAAGGAATTCATCCAGCGCCGCGGTGAGTTTACCGTGAACATCGCGCTGGTCGAGGATGGGATGCCGATAATGGGCGTGGTTCTGGCACCGGCAATCGGTCGGGTCTTTGCCTCCCGTGCCGGTGGCGGTGCTGTGCAAGCCCGGCTCGGCGACGATGGCGCACCGGTCAAAGGGACCGAGGCACCGATCCAGGTTTCGACCCCGGACAATGCGGCCTTGGTGGTGGTCGCCTCGAAATCGCACCGAGACCAGGCGACAGACGACTACATCGCGAAGTTTAATGTCGCCGATTTCACCTCCGCAGGCAGCTCGCTGAAATTCTGCCTCCTGGCTGCGGGGGAGGCGGATTTCTATCCCCGGCTGGGCCGGACCATGGAATGGGATACTGCCGCAGGCCACGCGGTCTTGCGCGCTGCAGGCGGCGAGGTTCTGCGCTTCGACGACCACTCTCCGCTGCTTTACGGAAAGCAGGGATACGAAAACCCGTTCTTCATCGCCCGGGCGCCGGGCGTCACGCTCTGACCCCCCGCCCATGAAGGGGCCAGTTGTGATCGTCATCCCGGCGCGCTACGCGTCGACCCGCTTTCCCGGCAAGCCGCTGGCGACCCTGCGCGGCGCAACTGGCGAAGGACGCAGCCTCATCCGCCGGAGCTGGGATGCGGCCATGGCGGTGCCGGGCATCGATCGCGTGGTTGTGGCGACTGACGACGGTCGTATTGCGGCGGAAGCTGAAGCGTTCGGGGCCGAGATCGCGATGACCTCTGAGAGTGCCGAGAACGGGACCATCCGCTGCGCCGAGGCGCTTGCCGCTTGCCGGCCAGAGCCGGAGATCCTTGTCAACCTGCAGGGCGATGCGCCGCTGACGCCGCCCTGGTTCGTTTCGGCCCTTGTCGATGCGATGCGCGCGAGACCGGAGATCCAGGTGGCCACCCCGGTGCTTCGCTGCGACGCAGAGGCGCTGGCCGGCTTTCACGCCGACCGCCGCGCCGGGCGGGTTGGCGGCACCACCGCGGCCATCGCCCGCGATGGCCGCGCGCTTTACTTTTCTAAAGAGGTTATTCCTTACACCGGCCGGACCCTCGCGGCGGGCGAAGAGATCCCGGTCCTGCACCATGTCGGCATCTATGCCTATAGGCCCGCCGCGCTCCGCGCCTATGCGGCCCTGCCAATGGGGCCGTTGGAGCGGTGGGAGGGGCTGGAGCAGTTGCGGTTCATGGAGCATGGGTGGGACGTCACCTGCATAGAGGTCGAGGCCCGGGGGGCGCAGTTCTGGGAGCTGAACAACCCGGAGGATTTGCCACGGATCGAGGCGATCCTCGCAGCGCGCGGGGCGGTCTAGGGCAGAGTTTTCGGCCGCCCGTCTCGGTTGCGGTTATGACCCGGGACCGACCGCGTCTCCTCGCCGGAACGCTGCGGGCGATCCGGCGGCTTCGCTATCGCCCATTCGAGCTTATCGTGATCGGCGATCGGCTGCATTGGTCTGACCTGGCCGCGCAAGCCGGCATCGACTGGCTGGGCGAGGGCGACGTAGTCTACCGACACTGCCCCGAGCTTAGCGTGAGCCGCGCGCGGAACCTGGCCCTAGCGGCCGCAGAGGGCGAGATCCTGGCCTTTTGCGACGATGATGCGATCCCTGCGCCGAATTGGCTGTGCGAGCTGATCCCGGCCTTTGAAGACACGCGGGTCGCTGCGGCGGGCGGTCTGGTGCGGGCGGCCTGCGGCGACAAAATCGAATCACTTGGCTTCCGTGTTGATTCGCTCGGTAACGTTGATCCGATGCCCTGGGACGGCCGAGCCGAGCGTTGCATACACCCGCCAACGCCTGGGGCGCAGGTCGTGTTTCGTGGCGTGAACAGCGCGTTTCGCATCGCTGCGCTTCGGGCAATTGGGGGGGTCGATCCGCGCTATCGGTATTTTCTGGAAGAGACCGATGCGATCGTCCGGCTCGCCGCCGCAGGTGGTTCTGTCGCGCTCTGTCCGGGCGCGGAGATCCGCCATCTGTCCGCAGAGAACCGGCATAGGGACCGCCGCGGCAAACCCCGCGATCCCTATGAGATCGCAGCAAGCACGGCCCTCTTTCTGCGCAAATTAAGTCTTAAAGAAACACTACAAATATCAATTTTAAAGAAGTTTTTCTGTGATTGGCAAAGGCGCATAGATCACCTTCTGCGCTTGGCTGTGTTCAGTGCCTCCGACCGCGACTGGGTCGAGGCTCGGTTGAGAGCGGGCGTCGTCGCAGGGCTCGTACGAGCCGCTCGCCCAGCTAAGCCGTTGGCTTCACGGCCGACGGACAAGGCCTGCCATGGCGCCGGTTGGATAGCCGACCAGCCATCGCCCGCGCCGCCGGCGCTCAACCCCGCCGGGCAGTCTTTCGCCGATCGCGATGCAACGAGAGATCCCGGATTCCCAGGTCAGATCGACCTGGATCCTGCCCTGGCCGGATCGAGGGAAAAAACGACCTGCAACTGGGCTTTTCCGCCAGCGCAATAACAATCGTTACAGCGTTGAAACGTTCTTCTTCGCTACCTCTGTCGCCACATTTGGTGGTTCGCGTCATGCGGGAATTGGTTAACACTCTGCTGCTACAGAGGGTTATAATAATTCTCTAAAGTCGCGCGAAACATTGGATTATCGCGGAAAGGTAGCAGCCCCCGGAGGTGTTGTTGTGCTGCGGCGACAACAACTTTCCAACTCGCCTGGGATTGCCATATTTCCGACGGGATAACATGCAAACACTCGTACGACACTTCGGGCAGGCCCCGATAGAGGGTGTCCTGCCAGCCTGCAGGAGCGAAAGTGAGGGACATGATGACGTCACAGCGAGTTCGTACGGCGGTTTTTCCGGTTGCGGGAATGGGCACCCGGTTCCTCCCGGCGACGAAGTCGATGCCGAAGGAAATGCTCCCGCTGGTTGATCGTCCGCTCGTACAATACGCTATCGACGAAGCCCGGGCAGCGGGGATCGAGGAATTCATCTTCGTCACGTCCCGCGGCAAGTCGGCGCTCGAAGACTACTTCGACGGCGCGCCGGAGCTTGAGCGGACCCTGCGCGACAAGGGTAAGGATGCGCTCCTCGCCGAGGTGGAGCGTGCGACCATGCCCTCAGGCGCAATCGCGTATATCCGCCAACAGGAGGCGTTGGGTCTCGGCCACGCGGTCTGGTGCGCGCGCCGCCTGATAGGTGACCAGCCCTTCGCAGTCCTGCTACCCGACGATGTGATCTCCGCGGACCAGCCCTGCCTCGCTCAGATGGTCGAGGCCTATGAGAGCCAGTCGCTCGGCGGCTGCATGGTCGCAGCGATGGAGGTGCCGCGCAGCAACGTGTCCTCCTACGGTGTTCTAGACATCGAGGAGGACATGGGCGGCCTCGTCCGTGCACGCGGCATGGTCGAAAAGCCGGCGCCGGCCGACGCGCCCTCGAATATGGCGGTGATCGGCCGCTATATCCTATCGCCGAACGTTATGGAGAGCCTGGACCAGAAGAAAAAGGGTGCGGGCGGCGAGATTCAGCTCACCGATGCGATCGCCGAGCAAATTGCGGCGGGCGATCCGGTGTACGGCTTCCGCTTCCGCGGTCAGCGCTTCGACTGCGGGTCGAAATCGGGCTTCCTGCAGGCGACCGTTGCGTTTGCCTTGGCGCGGGACGATCTCGGCGGCCCGTTCCGGGAATACATTACCCAGGTCGCCAACGGCTCGCTCGCGGCCGAGTGATCGAAAGGCGGCCCTCTCAGACGGCGAGGGGGTCGCTGCGGCCTATGGCAATCGATTGCCGGGGAGGTGGGCCTCTGGTATCTGCGCGGCTGTGAGCCCGTCAGACGATCTACCGCCGCCGATCCTGCTCGACATCACCCGCAGCCTGCGCCGTTTGCGGCTGCCGGTCCCGACTGGGATCGATAGGGTGGAGCGGGCCTATCTCGACTGGGCAGCGCGATGTAACCGTGCGGCGGTGATGGTCCGGGTCGGCCGGCGGCAACTTGTGATCGCCGAAGATGCCGTGTCGGCGGTCCCGGTCGTCCTGGACAGCCCGGGCGATGAGCTTGGTGGGCTCGATCTTCGCGGTTCCTTCCGCCCCGACCGGCCCCGGCGCGAACGGGCGGCCGAGGCTGGCCTGCGCCGGCTCGCGGCCAGATCGGTCGGTGGCAAAGACCTCCGGGCATGGCTGCGCGGGACCGACCGTCCAGGCGTCTATCTCAATGTCGGCCATAGCAATTTGGATCCGGCGACGATTGCCGTGCTCCGCGCCGCCGGCTGGCAGAGCCTGATCCTGCTGCATGACGTGATCCCAATCGAACATCCAGAGCTCTCCCGGCCAGAGGCGCCGGGTCGGATGGCGGAACTGCTCCGCGCCGCAGGCGAAGCAAGCGCGCTGATCGTGAATTCCGCCGACACAGGCGAGAAAGTGCAGGCTGCTGCCGCAAGGCTGAACCTCACGCTGCCGCCGATTGCCACCCTACCGCTCGGAGTCGATCTCTCGGCAGGCCCGCCTTCGACCGCGGGTGGGTGGGTGGAGGGAGGAGGCGGGCCTGCCGATCGTCTCCATCCCACGCCCGCGCATCCCCATTTTCTTTGCCTCGGCACCATCGAGGCCAGGAAAAACCACCTCCTGCTGCTCCGCCTTTGGCGCCACTTCTGGGATACGCGGCCGGTATCGACCACACCCCATCTCCACGTCGTTGGGCGACGCGGCTGGGAATGCGAGCAAGTGATCGACCATCTGCAACGCGCGCCGATGATGGGCATTACGGTCTTCGAGCATGCGGGCCTCGACGACGGTGCCCTCGCACAGCTCATGTCCGGGACCAGAGCTCTGCTCTTCCCGAGCTTCGCTGAGGGCTACGGCTTGCCCTTGGCCGAGGCACTGGCCGCTGGCATACCGGCCATTGCCGCGGATCTTCCGGCAATGAGAGGCGTCGGTGGCAATGTCCCGGAATGGCTCGATCCGCTCGACGGCCTGGGATGGCGCGCTGCAATCGACGCCTATGCCGCGACACCCTCCGGCGCTCGCGCGGCACAACTCGAGCGTCTGAAAACCTGGTCGCCTCCACTCTGGAGCGATCATTTCCAATCGCTTGAGAACCTTCTTTCAACTTTGATCGGCGATTAACCCTCATCGGGTGGCGCGTGCGCCCGGATCGAGCGGGCGGCAGAAGCGACGGGCATGCGTTGGGGTGAGGTGAGAACGCGGCTTGGCCTGCGGTGGGAGAGGCGGCACCTACAAGCGCGCGCCCTCTGGCGCGCCCGCGGCCTGCATGCGCTCGCCGACCGGACCCGCCGGATGCCACCCGGTGCTGTTCTGATCGCGACCATCCGCAACGAGGCGCCGCGCCTCGACCACTTTTTGGCTCATTACCGGCGTCTCGGCGTTGTCCACTTTCTAATCGTCGATAACGGCTCCACCGATGGCAGCGCGGAGCATCTGGCCGACGAAGCCGATGTTTCCCTTTGGCATACCGAGTCGAGTTATGCCCGCGCGCGTTTCGGTGCCGATTGGGCCACTTGGCTAGCGGGCCGATACTGCCACGGCCGGTGGGTGCTCTGGGTCGATGCCGACGAGCTGCTGATCTATCCCCATCATCTGAGCCGCTGCCTCAATGCACTGACCGAGCATCTCGCCCAAAAGGGTCGGATCAGCATGGGGGCTCTGCTTCTCGATCTCTATGGCCGGCAGGCGGCACCGCTCACGCATTGCCCTCCGGGAACCGACCCGACCGATGTGGCACCCTGGTTCGACGCCCATAACTATGTGGTCGACTGGAATGCCCGTTACGATGCGCTGTGGGTCCAGGGCGGCCCGCGCATGCGCGCCTTTTTCGCCGATGCGCCGGAGGCATCGCCGGCGCTTAACAAGATCCCGCTGGTCCACTGGCGCCGCAGCTTTGTGTTCGGCAGCGCCACCCACCGGCTGCTGCCGCGCCGGCTCAACCGCGTCTACGATCGAGGTGGCGAGAGCCGGCTCAGCGGTGTGCTACTGCATCCGAAATTCCTCTCGACCCTTGGCCCGAAAATCAGCGAGGAGCTGGCGCGCCGCGAGCATTACTGCGGCGGGTCCGAATACCGCGCCTATGCCGCTGCCGGCGACCGAGTCGCGCTTTGGACCCCGCAATCGACACAGCTCGCCGGCGACTGGCGCCAATTGTCGGCGGCAGGGCTGATGAGCGCCGGGGGCTGGGCGTGACGGTTGGAATTGTCATCCTCGCCCATGAGCACCCTTCGCTGGTTGGTGCCATCGCTCGCAGCCTGGCAGGGCAGGGCGCGCAGGTCATCGTCCATCTCGACCGCTGGGTCAGGCGCCAAGGCTGGGCCGAAGCGGTCGCACCCGCCTGCCTGATCTCAACGCGCCGCAGCGCCTGGGGCACCATCGGACTGGTTGAGGCAAGCCTCGATGCGATCCGCATGCTGTTGGCACTGCCAGCGCTCAGCCATGTCTGCCTGCTCTCGGGCTCTTGCTTGCCGTTGCGACCGTTGTCCGAGCTAACCGGGTTTCTCTCCCGCCACCAGGGTCGTGACTTCGTCGAGGCCCGCCCGATCGCGGAGGGGTGGGGCCGCGACGGCCTGGGGCTGGAGCGCGTTACCCTGCGCCACCCCTTTGCCTGGAAGCGGCATCGCTGGCTGTTCGACCGCTCTGTCGACCTGCAGCGGCGCTTCGGCATTGACCGAAGAGTTCCGTTCGATTTGGATCTGCGGATTGGCAGTCAGTGGTGGTGCCTTTCGGTTCCGACGCTCCGGTCTATGCTCGCGGACCCCGATTTGCCGCACCTCCTCCGCTTTTTCCGCCTCGCCTGGATCCCAGACGAATGCCTCCTTCAGACGCTTGCGTCGCGCCATGGCCGCATTGCTGGGCCTCCCTTGACCTTCGCCCATCTCGACGCCGAGGGGCAGCCCTTGGTCCTGCATGACGACCATGCCGAAATGCTAAGTTGGTCGGACTACTTCTTCGCCCGAAAGCTCTCGCCGTGGGCTACCGGTCTGCGGATGCGCTTCCTCGACGGCCCTGGGCTCGGACACTGCGAATTCCGCGGGCAGATCGACACCGCGACGCTCGATGCCGCTGCCCGAGAGGCGAAGACCGCCCATACCGGCGTTCTGACCGTCGGCCGCCATCCGCATGGGACCAGCACCGAGTGGGTTGAAACGGCGCGTCCTTACGGCGTCCTGGTGTCGGAGGATGCAGCCTTCCTCGACCGACTGACCCAGGACCTGGTCGCAGAGGCCGCCGGGGCGTCTTCCGATCCGGTTCGCGTTGCGATCGGGCAAGGGCGCGCCATCCGGTCCTTCCAGGCCAAGCGGCTCTCCGAGGGGCCGCGCGGGCCCAGCATCCACGGCAGGCTGTTTGCGCCCGATGCTCCGGCTACGCCGTTGCCCGGCAATCTGCCGACCGATCCGCGCTTGCGCGACTATCGGCCGGAACAACGCCTGGCTCGGCTGATCTTTGCCGAAAGCGCCCGGGGCAGCGTCTTTGCTCTCCGCCCATCGGAGGCACCGCACATCACTCGCCTGGTCCTGAGGGATCCGAACGCACGTATCGTTGTGCTCGACGGTATCGCAGAGGCCGACGCGCTTCTGACGCGCCACCGAGGGCATCGCGCGCGGGTCGAAACCATGGGCCGGTCGACCAACAGCGAAGTCTTACACCGCCGCTTCTGCAACGAGCTCGGTGGGCAGGAGGAGACAGGATGACAGGCCGGTACTTTGCGATCCTCGCCGGGATGCGCACGGGTTCGAACTTGCTCGAGGATTTGATCGACCAGCTTCCGGGCACCCACTGCTATGGGGAGCTGTTCAACCCCGCCTTTGCGGGGCGGCCCGGCAAGGAGGAGATACTCGGAACAACGATTGCAGAGAGGGACCGCGATCCCCTCCGTTTTCTCTCTGCGATTGTCGCGGATGGTGCCAGTCGCGGATGTCTGCCGGGGTTTCGCCTGTTTCCGAGTCACGCGCCGGCCGTGCGCCGGTTCCTGCTGACCGACCCCAACTGCATCCGCATTGTGCTGACCCGCGACCCGTTAGAGGCCTGGGTCTCCCTCGCCATCGCGAGAAAGACCGGGCAATGGCGACTGCAGGACCTCGCACAGCGGCGTGCGGCGAAGGCGCGGTTCGATGGTGACGATTTTGCTGAGTACCGCGCGGCGACAGCGGAGGACCGTCAAGAGTTAGAGGCAGCTCCTCAAGACACCTTTTGGATCGACTATGCGGACCTGACCAGCCGCGATCTGCCGCGCCGATTGGCGGCGCATTTGGGACTTGTGGTGCCCCACGCGCCGGTGGTGCCCAGGCTTTTGCGGCAAAACCCCGGCCCGCTGACCGCAAAGGTCGCAAATGCAGGCGAGATGTTCGCCTGGTTGACGGCGGATACGCTGGTGGATCCGGCGCCAGTTCCGGATCCTCGCCAGGCAGTGTTGGCCCGGGGCGTCTCGCTCGCGGCCCTGCCGGTGCCGGGTACGGGAATTGAGACGGGCCATGCCGTGATGGCCCATCTCGCCGCGCGGCGCTGGGGCTCCGTGCCGGATCCGGAGCTGCAGGTGGCGGCGAACCCCGGCCCGAAGACGCTGATCGCGGCTGGATATGATGCGGCAAAGCTGCCGGATTTCGTCGCTCGGCGAACCGTGTTTGCCACCGTGGCCCATCCGATGACACGGGCCTGGGGGCTGTTCCTTGCCTCCGGCCAAGGGGATGACGCGCCCTGGCACGCGCTGACCGGCCGCTTCGAAACCTGGTTGGCGCAGCAATCTCGCGTCTCGATCCCGTCGCAGGTCCAATGCCTTACAGCCTGGCGGACAGTCCTGCGGATAGACCAGGTCTGGCCGACCGAAGCGTCGGTCGAGATGGCCAGGCGCCTTGTCCGACAACTCAATCTCGAACCGCTGGGACCCGAGGCAGAGGCGGTCGTTGCGGCCCAGATGCCCGAGGCGCCGCCGGAGGAGGTCTCGACCCCCGAGCTGCAGGCGCGCGCGCGTGCCCTTTGGCCCGAGGATTATGCCGTGTTCCGCTACGATGCTTCGCGCCGCGGGGAGACGCGGCTCGCTCAGATGGTCTGATCGTAGTCGCCGACGGAGGGTTCTGTCCGGATCACCGCGTCGAGGGCGTGGAAAACCGCCCGCATCTCCGTTTCGGAATTCGGGCTTTCGCAGACCACCACCAGGTTGGGTGTGTTGGACGACGCCCGGACTAGGCCCCAGGCGCCGCCTTCCAGCATCACGCGGGCGCCATTAACGGTCACCACACTGCGGATCGGCTGGTCTGCCAACGCCTCGCCGGCCGCGCCCATGGCGGTAAGTTTGTCAACCAGCCTGTCGATGACGGCGTATTTTTCCTCGTCCGCGCACCAGGGCGACATGGTCGGCGTCGACCAGGTCTGGGGCAGCGCACGGCGCAGATCGGCCATCGACTTGCCCGGGTTGCGGTCCAGAAGCTTCAGGATCTCGACCGCCACGGTCATCCCGCAATCATAGCCCTTGCCCAGGGGCGGCGCGAGGAAGTAGTGGCCAGACTTCTCGAACCCCGCCAGGGCGCCGATCTCGCGCACGCGGCGCTTCATATGGCTGTGCCCCGTCTTCCAGTAATCCGCTTTGGCGCCGCCGGCGATCAGCTCTGGGTCCGAGGCGAAGAGCCCGGTCGATTTTACATCCGCCACGAAGGTCGCGCCGGGGTGCAGCTTGATCAGGTCCCGGGCCAGGATCACGCCCATCTTGTCGGCGAAGATCTCCTCACCCTCATTGTCCACGACGCCGCAACGGTCCCCATCGCCGTCAAAGCCGAGAGCCAGATCGGCCCCGGCCTCACGCACCGCCCGGGCCATGTCGTGGAGCATCTCCATCGCCTCGGGGTTTGGGTTGTAGGCCGGGAAGTCGTAGTCGAGCGCGGTGTGTAGCGACACAACCTCAGCGCCCAACCGCTCCAGCAATTGCGGCGCAGTGGCGCCAGCGGTGCCATTGCCCGTGGCGCAGACGACCTTGAGCGGGCGGGAGAGATAGAAATCGCCGACCAGGGCATCCAAATACCGCTGCCGCATCCCCTCGATCCGATGATAGCGGCCGGAATCGCGGCCCACGCCTTCGCCCCGCAGCACTATGTCGCGCAGGCGCGCCATCTCCGCCGGGCCATGGGTCACCGGGGCGTCGGCGCCGATCTTCACCCCGGTCCAGCCGTTCGGGTTGTGGCTGGCGGTAACCATCGCCACGGCCTCTGCCCCCAAATCGGTTTGCGCGAAATAGGCCATCGGGCTCAGCGCTACCCCGATATCCCAAACCTCGGCGCCGCCGGTCATCAGGCCGAGCATCAGCGCCTGTTTGATCGCCAGCGAGTAGGAGCGGTAGTCGTTGCCTACCACCACGGTCGGCGGTTTGCCCATCTCGTGGAGTTGTGTCGCGAGGCCGAGCCCCAGCGCCTGGATGCCGATGAGGTTGATCTCCTCCGGAAACCGCCAGCGCGCATCGTATTCGCGAAAGCCCGTAGGCTTGATCATCGGCAGGCTGAGGCTGTCCCAGGTGTTGACCTCGACCGTTTGGCGGGGCGCGGGGAAGGGCGGCATAGGACGCTCCGTCTGCGTTTTGCAATGTTAGGCGAGGGCGACCGGATGGGTCTTCGCGAGCCGATCGAAGTCGAGAAGCGTGTCGAGGAGCTGTTCCATCTGGTCGAGCGGGATCATATTCGGCCCGTCAGACGGAGCATTGTCCGGGTCGGGATGCGTTTCGATGAACAGACCGGCGATGCCGAGCGAGACCGCAGCCCGCGCCAGAACGGGGGCGAATTCACGTTGTCCCCCGGAGGCACTGCCGAGGCCGCCCGGCTGCATGACCGAATGGGTGGCATCGAAGATCACCGGCCAGCCGGTGGCCGCCATCTGCGGCAGACCACGCATATCGGTGACCAGCGTGTTGTATCCGAAGGAAGTGCCCCGCTCGCATTGCAGTATGTTCTCGTTGCCCGTCGAGGCCAGCTTCTCCATCACATTCGCCATGTCCCAGGGCGCGAGAAACTGGCCCTTTTTGACATTGACCGCTCTGCCCGTTTCGCCCGCGGCGAGGACCAGATCCGTCTGACGGCATAGGAATGCTGGGATCTGCAGGACGTCGCAGACCGCCGCGACCGGTGCGCACTGCTCGGGCAGATGGACATCGGTTAAGACTGGGCAGCCGATCTGCTGGCGCACCGCGGCAAGCGCGTTCAGCCCGCCCTCGAGGCCGAGGCCCCGCTTCCCGGCGACCGATGTGCGGTTGGCTTTGTCATAGCTGGCCTTGAACACGAACAGTGTCTCGCGCACCCGACAGAGTTCGGCCAAGTGGCCGGCAATATCGACGGCGTGAACGACGCCTTCGGCCTGGCAAGGACCCGCGATCAAGGCAAGCGGCCGGTCGTTCGCAACCATGCCATCGCCGATCGCGACCCGTTTCGGATCTGCGGCCACCGCGCCCTGCTCCCCAACGGTTCGTCTGCTTAAACGCTCGCCTGCTCTCGGATCAACGAGATGGTCAGCGTTGCGACGATGTATGTGCCGAGAAGGACCAGGAAGGCAAGCGCCGTGCTGCGCAGGACGTTGGGATAGGTGGACATGTCGGGCCGGGACGGCGCGACGATCACGGACAGATAGCGGTGCTGACGCTGGGCGCTGATCCGGGCCGAGGCCAGCGTCTCGATCGCCGCGGTGAACATCGACATCGCAGCCTCGACATCGAAGCTCGCACGCTCAAGCTCCGCATTGATATCGGTGAGGGACAGCTGCGAGCGGGTCGACCCGGTGACGGCCCGCTCCCGCGCCGCGATGCGCCGCTCCAGCGTTTGGATCTGTAGTTGGAGTCGTTGGATCCGCGGGTCATCGGTCCCGGAGATCTGATAGAGCGTGGTGAGCTTGGTGCGCAGGTTCTCCAGCTCCAGCTCGAGCTGCGTCAGGATCTGCGTTTCCTTCGAGATCTCGGTTTCGATGGAGAAGGTCGCCAGCGACTTGCGCAACTCCGCAGCCTGGGTCTGCGCATCGGCCAGGGCTTTCTCCGCCGCCGCAAAACTCTCCTGCGCATCCGCCAGGGTGTCGCTGCGAATCCGGCTGGACAGTTCGTCGACCATCACCTCCGCGTAGCCGAGGATGGCCTGTGAGAGGCGCTGCGCCTGTTCCGGCGTCGCGTCTATCACCGTCATCTCTAAAATGCCCTCGGCCGGGTCGAAGCTCACCGTGACGCGGCGAAGGTAGTGACGGTATGCCTCCTCGAAGCTCGCCCCCCGATCCAACCGTTCGAGCCAGTCCAGATCGGGCGATTTGAAAGCGTCGATCAAGCCGAACTCGGCATCGAGGCGGCGCAGCACATCGCGCGAAAGGACGAAGTTCTGCACCGCCACAGAGTCGGATAGCGACGCGGTGGAGCCGCCGCCAAAAAGGCTCGATATGGCACTGCCACCGCCGCGCGCCTGACCCTCTGCGCCCTGAACCAGAAAGGTGGCATGCGATGCGAAGAGCGGCGTGGCCCGGAAGAGCAGGAACCAGGCGACGATCAGGGTTGGCAGTGTCACCGCGAAGAACAGCCGCAGCAGCATCCGCGCGCCCTTGCGCCTGCGGCGGCGGACCAGGTCGCGGCGAATGGCTTCCACCCGCTCGGCCCGTAGGACTGGGGTGTCGGGACGCAATTCCGGCCGAATGGCGGGCAGAGCGCCGGTGCCGCGCTTTGCGTCCCTGGTTTGCCGCGGCGGTGTCGCGTTGATCAGTTTCGGTCCTGCGCCGCCCGTCCCACCGGGTTTTCTGCGACGGCCGGCACCCGGGCCCCGTCTGCGGCCGCCGCCCGGCCCGCTGGCAGGGGGTCCACCGCCATCGCCGGTGCGCTGAGCCGTTGCGCCCGGGGGCTCGCCCTCTTGGAGCGGATCGCCGCCAAGACCCTTGGCGTCCCCGTCCCGGCCCTGTGGTCCGCCGTCATTCATAGGCGTAGAGGGATTTTGCGTCTTCGAGTGTCTCGAAGAGGTGCAGTTGGCCGTCGAGCAGCACCGCTGCGCTATCGCAGTAGCGGCGCAGGGTGTCCGGGTCGTGGCTGACCATCAACAGGGTCGAATACTCCAACCGCTCCCGAAAAATCGAACTGGCCTTTTCGTTGAAGCGCCGGTCGCCAGGCGAGGCGCCCTCATCGACCAAGTAGACATCGAAGTCGAGTGCCATCAGGAGCGCAAAGGCGAGCCGGGAGCGCATACCGGCAGAGTAGGTGCGCACCGGCATGTCGACATACGGGCCGAGTTCCGCGAAATCGATGCAGAAGGCGAGCGTCTCATGCTCGTCGCAATCATAAAGCCGCGCGATATATCGGACGTTCTCGGACCCCGACATGGTTGGCACGATGCCACCCGAGTACCCCACTGGCCATGAGATGCGGCCGCGGCGGTGAATGCGGCCCCGATCCGGTTTCTCCAGCCCAGCCATCATGTTAATCAACGTGGTTTTGCCGCTGCCATTCGAAGCGAGAATGCCGAGATTGCGCCCAAGTTCGAGCTTGAAAGACGCATTGTGAAGGATCACGGTCTGATGCCCGCCGGTCCAAAACGACTTGTCGACTTGTTCGAACTTGATCATCACCGCACCCGACCGGCAGATCGCGTGCAGTCGGACGATCCGCTGCGCGATAGAAGCACGACAAGGTTAAGGAAAGGATTTTGGTGTCTGGCTCTTGCCGTCCTCGGCCTCGGTTCCGCCGCCTCCCCCACCCGCCCACCCGGAAGCCGGCGGAACCGAGGCCGAGGACGGCAAGACCGCGTGGGGCGCGGCCAGGCTTGGAATGCGCGGCGCCGGGCATAGGTAAGCTGCATGTTGGATCGGTTGTTCAAACTGCTGGAGGGCGAGGCGGAACCCCAAACCCTGCCGGAAGAGGAGGCCCGCGAGGCGGTCGCGGCCCTGCTGGTTGCCGCGGCGCGTGCCGATGGGAGCTATGATGGCGACGAGCGTGCCCTGATCGACCGTATCCTAACGGCCCGGTTCGCCCTCTCGCCTTGGCAGGCCGGCGCTTTGCGGGAGGCGGGCGAAGCGGCGGAGGCATCCTCGACCGGGCTTCACCGTTTCACTTTGGCCGTGAAGCGCTCGGTGCCGTTGGAACAACGGGTCGAGATCATCGAGGCAGTCCTGGAGGTCGCCTATGCCGACGGCGACCGGTCGGCGGAGGAGGCGTCTCTGGTCCGGCAATTGGTCGGTCTGCTGCACATCCCGGACCGGGAGGCGGGGTTTGCCCGGCAGCGGGTTGCTGACCGCTTGGGCCTGTCCTGAGCGCCTTACGACCCGATTGCATCGGTTCTCGCGCTCTGAGGAATTGTTCGGGCGCATTTCACGGCGCCAATCTGAACCGGATTGGCTGGAAAATGCTCGCGTCGCCGGGGGGCATGTCGGTTAGAAGAAGGACAAGACTAGGAACGCAGTGAGCAACACGCTCATGGCGAGGGCCATGTAGCCCGACGGGCGTGTGCGGGCCATTGGGCTCTCCGGCCCGTAGGTCCGGTCCAGCTCGCTCAGCGCGGCATCCAGCCTTGCCGCCAGCTTGCCCCCGATCGTGCTGATGCTCTCCCGCCAAAGGGTCGCGAACCAGGTGGAAAACCCCCGCCCGGCATGCCGCCAAATCCAATCAACATCCAGAGTGATGGTCATGGTCCGCTTCAGCAGGTCCAGCATCAGGAAGAAGGCAAGGCCGGAAAACAGCAAGAGCTGTAGGTAGAAGACAACATGGGCCGCGGTATAGGGCTCGTAGTCGGCGCGATAGGGCAGCATTGCATAGAGCGGGCTGTAGAAGATCCCGAGCCCGAGGCAGAAGGCCGAGACCAGCACCATCGCCGCCTGCATGTTCCAGGGCGGGTCGCTGGGGCGCATCCCGGAATCCTTTTGGAAGAATACAAACCAAGGGAACTTGATGCCGGCATGCAGGAACACACCTGCCGAGGCCGCAGCGAGCGCGAAATAGACGAACCCCAGTTTTTCGGCCCCTGCTGCGTCGGAGATCATCGACTTTGCAACAAAGCCGGAGGTGAGCGGGAAGGAGGAGATCGCGAGCGCCCCTATGATCCCGCAGACGCAGGCGACCGGCATGGTTCGCCAAAGCCCGCCCAGATCGGTGCATTTCGACTTGCCCGTCATATAGAGCACCGAGCCTGCCGACATCAGGAGCAGGGCCTTGTAGAGAATATGCACGAAGGCATGACCCGCGGCGCCGTTCAGCGCCAGCGGCGTGCCTATCCCCACCGCGCAGACCATGAAGCCCACTTGGTTGATAATCGAATAGGCGAGGATCCGGCGCATATCGTTTTCCAAGATCGCGTAGACGATGCCGTAGAAGACCATGAAGAGGCCAATCCAGATCAAGACCTCCTCCCCCGGGAAGGCGCGGATCAGGGTGTAGACCGCGGTCTTCGTGGTGAAGGCCGACAGGAACACCATCCCCGACCACGACGTTGCGGGATAGGCGTCCGGCAGCCAAGCGGCCAATGGCGGGGCGCCCGCATTGATCAGAAAGGCGGCGAGGATCAGCCAGGTGGACCAACGGTTGGCTTCGAGCGCCGTGAAGGCGATGGAGCCGGTTTCGACCACAACGCCTGCGATGCCCGCGAGCAGCAAAACCCCGCCGAAGAAATGGATCACGGCGTAGCGCAGTCCTGAGCCGCGGGCCGAAGGGCCGCCCGCGAACACCACCAAGGTTGAGGCGATGGCCATCACCTCCCAAAACGCGAAGACGGTGAGCAGATCGCCGGCGAAAGCAACGCCGATGGCACCGCCCGCATAGACGAAGGCGGCGGCAAGCTCGAACTTGTTGTCTTGGTTCAGCGCGTAGAGCCCGCCGGCGAAGGCCATGATCGCAAAAACCGTCGCGAACAGTCTGGACAGCGGGTCGGCCCTGACGAGCATCAGGTCGAAGCCGAGATAGGGCGCGGTCAGGCTTCCGCCATCCGGCAGGACCCAAACCAGCAGAAGCGAGATGAGGGGTGCGATCAACAGCAGGAATGTCCGCAGCGCGCGGTCGGCAAAAGCTATCGCAATACCGGCCGCGATCAGCACAAGGCCCGGGGGGAAGGGAAGGGCCATCCCCTCGCCCAACAGTGACGAGCCCTGGATGGCGGCCTCCGCCAGGGTCAAGGGCGCCTCGCCCGTCGCCGCTGCCGCCGCCTCAATCGTCATAGTAGTCATCCGGGCGTTTCAGGAGGAGGCCCAGCAGCTTCGACAGCAGCACCAAGGCGACGCAGGCAGCAAAGCCGAACCATGCAGCGAAGCCAAAGCTGCCATCGATGCCGAATTTTGGGTTGTGGTCTATTGACAGATCCGCAAGTACCGTCCCGACCAGGACCCCCAAGGAGATGGCCCAGATCCCGCGGACGGTGCCCGGCCGCACCAGCCAATGGTCGTGCATCTGGTTCTTTGGTCCCTTGAAGATCTTCGACCAATCCATCAAGGCACCTGGATCATCTGGGTTGCGAGCGCGTAGGTGACACCGGGCATGAAGAACAGGGCCAGGGTGCCGAAGGCCGTAATCGTAAGGGCCAGGACCACCGGCAGCGGTCCCTCGCCATGGGCGGGATGTGCGACAGTCGCCTCTGGCGGTGCCCGCCAAAAGGCGCGCCAGATGATCGGGAGGAAATAGGCCGCGTTCAGGCAGGTCGACAAAACGATAACCGCCACACCGACCCAGTCGGACGCTTGGAAGCTTCCCTCTAACATCACGAATTTCGAAACGGCACCGGCGGTCGGCGGGATCCCGATCATCGACAGCGCCCCGATGGCAAAGGCGCCCATTGTCCACGGCATTCGCCGCCCGACACCGTCGAGCTGGCTGATCTCGGTCAAATGGCCGGCAGTGTAAATCGAGCCTGCCGCGAAGAAGAGCGTTATCTTCGATACGGCATGGGCAGCGATATGCATCGCCGCACCCACTACGCTGATGGGAGTAAGAACCGCGGTCGCCATCACCACATAGGAGAGCTGCGAGACGGTCGAGAAGGCTAGGCGCTTTTTCAGGTTGTCCTGCATCAGTGCGATGACCGAGGCGGTTAGGATCGTGAAGCCCGCCAAGTAGACCAGCCAATCGCCCGCGCCGCTCTGTGCCAAGTAGTCGACCCCGAAGACGTAGACGACCACTTTGACCACTGTGAAGACGCCGGCCTTGACCACCGCAACCGCGTGGAGCAGCGCAGAGACCGGCGTCGGTGCGACCATTGCTGCCGGCAGCCAGAAATGCACCGGCATCACCGCGGCCTTACCAATGCCGAAGATGTAGAGGGCCAACATCGTCCCGAGGGCCGCCGTGGAAAGTCCCGCACCCGCCAAAATGCCGCCGGGCGCGAACACCGTCGTGCCCGCGGCAACCTGCGTCCAGACAATCGCAGGCATCAGCAAGATCATCGAGGTCGCGATCAGCAGGACCAGATAGATCCTGCCCTTGGCCTTCGCTTCCTCGGTGCCCTTATGCGTTACCAGCGGATAGGTGGAGATCGTCAGAATCTCATAACCGAGGAAAAGCGTTACCAGATTGTCGGCAAAGGCCACCGTCAGCGCTGCGGCAATCGCCACCGCAAAGCAGACATAGAAACTAGTCTGCCGCGGCTCGTTGTTTCCGCGCATGTAGCCGATCGAGTAGATCGAGTTCACGATCCACAGGGTCGATGCCACCGCCCCAAAGATCATGCCCAGGGGCTCGATCGTAAAAGCGATGGCGATGCCCGGGAACGGCTCGGTCAGCGAAACGGTCGGCCGCTCGCCGTCGAGAACCCGCGGCAGCAGGGTGAGCACCACGACCCAAAACAAGGCACCGGCCGTGGTCAGTGTCACCGCCTCCCGCAGATTGGGCGCGCGCCAGGCTAAGGCGATCCCGACCGCGCCGATCAACGGCAACAACAGCGCCCATTCGATCAGCACGGCGCTGCTCATCGATCATAGCCCTCGATCAATACCGTGGCGGCTTGGCTTGCGACGCCGATCTGCAAGTCGGTATCGACGCCGAAATAGAGCACGGCCAAGGCAAACACCCAGGTCATGGCGACCATTTCGAAGGGTGGTGGGCGCGGATTGTCGGCGGCGGCGCCAGGCTCGCGGAACCAGGCTACCTCGACGATCCTGCCGATATAGAAAACGGCGAGGACAGAGCTGATCACGATCACCGCGATCAGCCACCAGGCGCCTTGCTCCGCCGCGCCCTGGATCAGATACCATTTCGAGATGAAGCCCGCGGTCCCAGGCACCCCGATCAGGCCGAGGCCAGCGACCACGAAGGCCGCCATGGTGAGGGGCATGGTCTTCCCGATCCCGGACATATGCTCGATCCGTGTGATCCCGGTCGCATAGGCGACACAGCCGATCGACAGGAACAAGCAGGCTTTGATGACCGCATGGTTAAAGAGGTGGCTGATCCCGCCGGTAAGGCCGGACTGGCTCACCAATGCGATGCCCAGCATGATGTAGCCGATCTGACTGACCGAGGAGTAGGCGAGCATGCGCTTCACGTTCTCTTCGAACGCGGCGACGGCCGAGGCGGCGATCATCGCCATGACCGCAAGGATTGCAAACATCGCGGCAGCCGGTGTCTCGGAGAAACTGATTTCGATCCCGTAGACCGAAAACAGGAAGCGCAGCAGCAAATAGACGGCAACCTTTGTTGCGGTCGAGGCGAGGAAGGCCGTCGCAACCGTCGGTGCGAAGGCATAGGCGTTCGGCAGCCAAAGATGCATCGGGAACAAAGCGATTTTGAGCCCGAGACCCACCACGATGAAAGCCAGCCCCGCCAGAACCGGCCGCGTCTGCTCGACCCCGTCGAGGCGGGTGGCGATGTCGGCGAGGTTGAGGCTGCCGGTCATCGAGAACAGGATGCCGACACCGATCACGTAGAATGTCGCGCCGACGGTCCCGATGATCAGGTATTGATAAGCCGCCAGCAGCGCTCGCCGATCCCGTCCCAAAGCGATCAGCACATAGGTGGCCAGCGACGAAACCTCCATGAACACGAAGGCGTTGAAGGCGTCGCCGGTGATCACCATGCCCTGTAGCCCGCACAGGCAGAGCAGGAACATGGTGTAGTACCAGGACTGGTTTTCTGGCCGGATCTCGTTCGGGATGGATCGCGGCGCATAGGCAGTGATCAAAACCGCCATGAGCGACACAAGGACCAAGACGAAGCCGTTCGCCTCGTCGACCCGGAACTCGATTCCGACCGGTGGCTCCCACCCCCCGAGCGCATAGGAGATGGGCCCGCTGACCAGCGTCTGCTGCAGCATGAGTGCCGAGATCGCCGGCATCGACAGTGCGACGAGGAAGGTCACGCACCAGGCCAGCCGGCCATTTCGGACAACCGCGGTTACCGTGGCGCCGATCAGCGGGACCACCACCTGCAGCGCGGGCAGATGGTCGGCAATGTGGAATGCGGCGGCGTCGCTCATTCCGGGTGATCGTCCCGGTCGACGATCCGCACCACCTCATCCTCTTCGATCGAACCGAATGCCTCGTTGATCCGCACGGTGATCGCCAGCCCGAGCGCGAGCGTCGCCACGCCCACGACGATGGCGGTCAAGATCAACACATGCGGCAGCGGGTTCGAGTAGACCTGGTACTCCGGCGCGATGATCGGCGGCGTGGCGCCGAGGATCTTCCCGGGGCTCAGATAGACCAGGTAAACCGAGGTCTGAAAGATCCCCAACCCTATCAAACGCTTGATCATGTTGGATTTCTGAACGACCGTGTAGAGGCCGATTACCATCAGTAGGATGATCAGGAAAGACACGTAATGGCTGATGATCTCTTCCAGCAAGATCATCGGCGGCCCCTGCCGGCAAAAGCATAAAAGATGGCCAGCATCGTCGATGCCACCGTGACCAAAACCCCGATTTCCACGAGGAACACGCCCCAATGCTGTCCGTGGACCCGGTCACCATGGGCCAATTCGTTGTAGTCGAGGTAATTCACGCCCGTGACGAAACCCCAGATGCCGACCCCGGCATAGAGGAGGACACCTGCCGGGACCAAGAGTTCAACGAACCAGGGCCGGACCTTCGCCTGTGCCGCGCTGAGGCCGAAGATGATCGCATAGAGGATCACGCCGGCTGCAAGGATGACGCCGGCCTGAAACCCGCCGCCGGGACCGAAATCCCCGTGTAGTTGGACATAGAGGCCAAAGAGAAAAATAAATGGAATGAAGAGCTTTGCCGCTACTCTCAAGATCGTATCGAGCCGCACGGATCAGGCCCTCCGCCAACGCTTCAGCAGGAGCAAGACCCCGATTCCGGCGGTAAAGATCACCGTGGTCTCGCCGAGGGTGTCGAAACCGCGATAAGAGGCAAGGACCGCCGTCACGACATTCGGGATGTCGGTCTCGGCCATGTTTCGCTCCAGATAGGCGGCGCCGACATGGGTGTTAACGGCGGTGTCCGCAGCACCGAAACTTGGGAGTTCCCAGGTGCCCCAAAATAGCATCAGCGCGGTCGTGAAAGACACGATCAGGGCGGGCCAGTTGGAAAAGCGCGGCTCCGCCTCCTCGGTCTTGGTGAGGTAAAGTGCGCTCAGGAGAAGGACTGTAGAGACGCCGGCGCCCACCGATGCCTCGGTCATCGCCACATCGACGGCGTCGAGCACCACCATCACGCTCGCCATCAGAAAGGAGTAGGCGCCAAAGAGGACCACGACCGCAAAGAGATTGCGGACCCGGACGATCCCGATCGCGATGATCACGAGTAGCGTCAGGAGGGTCATGTTGATCAGCAGCTCGGTCACGATGCCCCCCTTTCCGGCGGGGCAGCCTGCTCGGCGATCAGGCGCCGCTCTTCCTCCGGCAGGGTCGCCATCGTGTCCGCGACTGCCTCGGAGGAGAGGGGCATCGCCAACCGCACCCGCAATTCCGGGAAGATGGCGATGGGGTCGGTTTTCTCGAGGTGCGCGTAGCCGTCCGAGAGCAGGGGATGTTCGCCGGCATGGAGCGCGGCGCGCGCCAGCGCATGACTCGCCACCGCGCCTGTGGTCCACAGCACCAGGGTGATGAAGACGAGCTTCACCGCCACTAGGGTGAACCCGGCCTGCAAGATCATCCCAAGCATCAAGAGCCCGACGCCCATCGTTTCGGACACCGAGGCCGCGTGCATCCGCGTGAACACATCCGGCATGCGGTGCAACCCGACCGCGCCGATCACGTAGAAGACCGCTCCACCGGCGATCAAGAGACCGCTGAGGATGTCGATCACCAGCGTCATTCGGGTTCCCTATCCTGCATCGGGTCCTGCACATGGCCGAGCGCGCCGTAGCGGAAGAATTTCAGCACCGCGAGGGTTCCGATGACGTTCAACAACGCATAGACGATGCCGATATCGAGGAATTCTGGACGCCCGGTGAAGAAGCCGAACAGCGCGAGCAGCAGGATCGCCCCGGTGCCGATGGCATTGGCCGCGAGGAGCCGGTCGAACGCTGTTGGCCCGATTAGCGCCCTAGCGACCGCCAGCGAAAGGCCGATCAGGATGCCGATGATGCCGCTTAGGAAGATCACGCGGTGCGGTCCTTTCCGTCGATCCAGGCCACCATGTCGTTCATGGGATCGTCGGCGAACCCTTCGGCATCTTCCCGCGTGATCGCATGCACCCAGATCGCGCCGGCCCGTTCGCTGACCTCCACCGAAATCGTGCCCGGCGTCAGGGTGATCGAATTCGCATAGGTGGTCAGCCCCACCGCACTGTCGGATTTCGAGCGCACGCGCACCATGGTCGGCGAGATCGGCAGGTCGGGATTGAGGATGATCCGGCTGACGTTCAGCGCAGAGCGCACCATCTGCCAACCGAGCCATGGCCAATAGAGAAAGGCGCGCGGCATCTTCTCGACTGGAAAGCCCTCTTCGTCCGTCAGTCCTTTGAGCAGGCAGAAAGCCACCACTGCGACCGACAGTACGGCGCCGGAGATCACCAGCCATGGCTTGTAGACGCCCGAGAGCAGGAGCCAATAGCCGAACAGCGTCGCCGAGATCAGGACGAGCCGCATGCACGCTCCCTCCGAACCGCAGTCCCCGGGGCCGGTCAGCGGCCATCGCCGGGATGCGCGTCAATCGCCTCGGTCGGACGCCCGGCCCGCGCATGAACTCAGGGCTAACGGGTTTGGCCGCCGATGTGAAGGGGATGGGTCGGGCTGCCGCCCTGCGGAATCCTGCCGCAGCGACGCCCGGCTCCGGGGTCACGATCGGTTTTTCAGGTGGCTCGCAGGCGTGGCAATTCGCAGCCCTTCGCACTAACCATCGGGCCATGAGCATGACACGGCGTGCCGCAGCAGCGACCGAAACGAGCCTCGCAGGGGCGATTGGCGCCTGCAGGATTTGCAGCGAGCGATTTGCTGGCACCGCCACCGGGCATCAGCCGCGGCCGGTGGTCCGGCTGTCGACGACGGCACCGGTGCTGATCGCAGGCCAAGCCCCCGGCATGCGTGTGCACAAGTCTGGGCTGCCCTTCGACGATCCCTCCGGCGACCGGCTGCGGGCGTGGATGGGCCTTGGGCGCGATGTCTTCTACGACACGGCGCAGATCGCGATGGTGCCGATGGCGTTCTGTTTTCCTGGCTATGATGACCGAGGCTCGGACCTGCCGCCGCCGAAGATCTGCGCGAAGACTTGGCGAGATCGCGCGGTCGCTGCCGTGCCGGCGGCGGAACTGGTCTTGGTGATCGGTCAGTATGCGCAGGCCTGGCATCTGGGTTCGCGGCGGCGGGCGACCCTAACGGAAACGGTCCGCGATTGGCGCGCTTTGACCCGTGAGGGCCTGCTGCCGCTGCCGCATCCGAGCTGGCGCAACACCGCCTGGCTGAAGCGTAACCCTTGGTTCGAGGAGGAGGTGCTGCCATGGCTGAGAGCCGAGATCGCGCGGCTGCTGGCCTGACGGCGCGGCTTAGTGCCTTATGGGCGCCGCTTGCCGCACTGGCCCTTGGCGGCTGCATGGTCGGCGGTCCCGCGTCGGCACCGGTCGCAGCAGCAACCTCGGGTGCGTTGGCAGCCGGGGCGACTGTCAATGAGCGCGTGATGGGGGCCGAAGGGCCGTTGGCTTTATCCACTTGGGAGCCGGCGGAGCCGACGGCGATCATCCTAGGTGTCCATGGCTATGGAGATTACGGCGCCTCGACCTTTGACGCCGCGGCAGAGGCTTGGGCGGCAGAGCGTATCTCCACCTATGCTTATGACCAGCGCGGCTTTGGGCGGAACCCGTCTTGGGGCCAGTGGCCGGGGGCAGAGGCGCTGATCGCCGATCTGCTCGTCGTGGCGGCAGAGGTCCGGCGGCGCCACCCGTGCGTCCCGTTGACAGTGGTCGGGCATTCCATGGGCGGCGGGGTGACGCTGGCGGCGGCAGGGCAGGGGCTTTCCGCCGACGCGCTGGTGCTCGCCGCGCCGGCGATCTGGGGCGGGGCAGAGATGAACCCCTTCCACCGTCTTGCTGCTTGGGGCGCTGCTGCCGTGGTCCCGGACCGGCGCTTCACCGGCGAGGGCGTGGTCCGTATTCAGGCGAGCGACAACATTCCTATGCTCCGCGCTCTGGGGCGCGATCCCCTCTATCTTCGCCCGCCCTCGGCGCGAGAGATCATGGGACTCGTCCGGGTCACCGACCGGGCCGAGGCAGCGGTGACAACGGTTCGTCAGCCCGCGCTGCTCCTCCTCGGCGGCAAAGACCAAATCCTGCCGGAGAAAGCGGTTCGCCGGGTCTTTGCCCGTACCGCTGGCCCACGGGAAGTGCAGCGCTATCCGGATGGGTGGCACCTGTTGTTCCGAGACCTTCAGGCGGCAAAGGTTTGGGCCGATGTCGCCCGCTTCGCGCTTGCGACGCCGCCGCCGGAGGGCTGCTCCCCGTAGCCGACCGCTCCCAGCCAGGGCTCGCCTTGCCAGCGGCCGCCCCGTCGTCTACATCCCCCGCCACTTTGCAGGGGCAAGGGTAGCGGAGGGCGCCGATGGTCAAGAAGGTCGTTCTGGCCTATTCGGGGGGGCTCGACACCTCCATCATCCTGAAATGGCTGATGGTGGAGAAGGGCTGCGAGGTGGTCACCTTCACCGCCGATCTCGGCCAGGGGGAGGAATTGGAGCCCGCCCGGATCCGCGCCGAGGAAATGGGTGCAGCCGCCATTTATGTCGAGGATCTGCGCGAGGAATTCGTCCGCGACTTCGTTTTTCCGATGTTCCGTGCCAACGCGGTTTATGAGGGGCAGTACCTTCTTGGCACCTCGATAGCCCGGCCCCTGATCGCCAAGCGCCTGGTCGAGATCGCCCGGGCAGAGGAGGCGGACGCCATCGCCCATGGCGCCACCGGCAAGGGCAATGACCAGGTGCGTTTCGAATTGGCGGCCTACGCGCTGGAGCCGGGGATCACGGTGGTTGCCCCTTGGCGCGAATGGGACCTCACCAGCCGCAGCCGCCTGATAGAATGGGCGGAGGCGCATCAGGTCAAAGTGCCGACCGACAAGCGCGGCGAGGCGCCGTTCTCGGTGGATGCCAATCTCCTCCACACCTCGTCGGAGGGGAAGGTGTTGGAGGACCCGGCCGTCCCCGCGCCGCCTTACGTCTATCAGCGCACCGCGAACCCTGAGGACGCGCCCGACACGCCGGAGGTGATTGAGATCGGGTTCGAGGGCGGCGACCCGGTCTCCGTTGATGGTTCGCGGCTGGGGCCGGCCGCGCTGTTGGCGAAGCTCAACGATCTGGGCGGCCGGCACGGCGTCGGGCGGCTCGACTTGGTCGAAGGGCGCTATGTGGGCATGAAGTCCCGCGGGATCTACGAGACACCCGGGGGCACGATCCTGCTGGCGGCGCATCGGGGGATCGAGTCGATCACCCTCGACCGGGGTGCGGCGCATCTCAAGGACGAGCTGATGCCCCGCTATGCAGAGCTCATTTACAACGGCTACTGGTTCAGCCCAGAGCGGGAGATGTTGCAGGCGCTGATCGACCGCTCCCAGACCCATGTCAGCGGAACGGTGCGGCTGAAGCTCTATAAGGGCAGCGCCACGGTGATCGGCCGCTGGTCGCAACAGTCGCTTTACTCCGAGGCGCATGTCACCTTCGAGGACGACGCCGGCGCCTATGATCAACAAGACGCGGAAGGCTTCATCAAACTCAACGCCCTACGTCTGCGCCTTTTGGAGGCTCGTAATCGTCGGTAGGATCATGTTTATCTCTAATTCTAAAAAGAAAACCGCATGATTAGGCGCCGCTCCGGGCTGCAATGACGATCTTCATCGCCTGAAGGACTGGCATAGCGTCGCCCGATGGTGTAGCGAGGAGCACAACCGGAGACGGGGTTCTTGAGCATGCGCCACAGCTTGAACGGGTTATCTGCAGCGGTTTCTGCCGAGAGATCGACAGGCTACGGCGGGTGCGTCATGTGACGGGGGGTCTATGGCGCTTCGCTTTAATGCTGTGGTCCTGCTTGAGCGTGCTTGGACACCGGATATCGGCTCCATCGCGGCGCTGATCGCGCAGCACTATCCGGTCTTAGGCAAGCCCGACTGGCGGATGGAGGGCGACGAGGGCGTCCTGGTGCTCGATGGCGCGGAGGTGCGGATCGCAACCGTTCCAGCGGCGCTGCTGAGTTCAGATCTCAAACCGCCCATGCTGATGCTGGGTCAGCCGGACGCGAATGCGATTGCCGAACGCCAAAAGGCGCATGTGGTCGTCTCGGCCGAGGGGGAGGGAGAGGGCCAGGGTCCGACCTGGACCAAGGCCTACGCGGCGATCACGACGCTGGTGACGACCATCGTTGCGTCCGAAGCCCCGGCCTTGCTCTCGATCTTTTGGCCGCACGCATCGGTGTTCTGGACCCTGGAACAAGCGCAGCGTGCGGCGGAGGCAATTCTCTCCGGTAGCACGCCTTTGGAGCAATGGATCGGCTTTGCGATCGTCACACCGTCCAATATCGACCGGGACGATGTGGGTGGCATGGTCACCTGGGGGCTGCGCGCCTTTGTCGGAAAGGAGATCGAGCTCGCGCCCGCGCCACTGCCGCCAGCTCAAGTGGGCCGCCATGTCATTGGGGTCTGCAAGCTCATCCTGGATGGCGGGGCGACGTTCCGGGATCGAGAGACCCTGCGCGCCGATGCGGGCGGTCCGGTCTTCGTGATCCGAGAACGCGATTTTTGGCTCCGCCGCGGCATCCCGGCCTATGTGCTGATCAGCGAGGATGCGGTGGTTGACCCCGAAACGCTGTTGCCGAAATCAGCGTTGGCGGCGAAGGACGAAAAGGAGCCCGAAGAGAAGGGCGCCTCGTTCCTTAATCGCCTTTTGCGCCGTTCGTGACCAGCGGAGCGGCCCTGCGCCTAGACCACATCGTCGTCGGTTCCACAGACCTGGCCGAGGGGGTGGCCTGGGCTGAGGCGACGCTCGGCGTGCCGCCTGGCGGAGGCGGCCAGCATCCCAAGATGGGGACCCACAACGCGCTCTGGAGCCTCGGTGCAGTGTTTTTCGAAGTGATCGCCATCGATCCCCAGGGTTCGGAGCGGTCGGCGCCGCGGTGGTACGGGCTGGACCATCCCGCGACGCAGTCGAAGTTGGCGGAGCGGCCGCGCCTCCTCGCCTATGCCGCCGAGCCTACGGATCTGGCCGCGACCCTCGCCGCGGCACCGGTTCCCCTCGGTCGGGTCGAAACTCAAACACGGGGCGATCTGACCTGGCAGTTCGTGGTGCCAGAGGATGGCGTGCCCCCGGTCGGCGGCGCGCTGCCGGCGCTGCTGAAATGGCAGGAAGGGGCGGTGCTGCCCCCGGCGCGCTTGCCCAATGCTCCCCTGACCCTCACAGACCTGGTCTGCACTGGCGGACCGGCGAAGCTGCCGGAAATGCTGGCGGCCATGGGTGCGGCGCACCTTATCAGGCTTGAACCCGGCGGTGAGACCCCGGCTCTCCGCGCCGAGATCGACACGCCTGGCGGACCAGTGGTGCTGGACTGATGCCCTCAACCGTTGTCTTCGATGTCGGCAATGTGCTGATCCGCTGGGATCCGCGGCTGCTGTTCCGCAAGATCTTCGATGACGCGGCGGCGATGGACAGCTTTCTCACCGAGGTCACGCCGCCGGCCTGGAATGTCGAGCAGGACCGCGGCCGCAGTTGGGCCGATGCGGTGGCCGAGACCGTGGCCCGACACCCAGAGCATGAAGTGGCGATCCGGGCCTGGGATACGCGCTGGCAGGAAATGGTACCGGGGCCGATCGCCGGCTCGGTCGCGATCCTGGATGCTCTGCACCGTCGGGCTGTGCCGCTCTATGCCATCACCAATTTCTCTGCCGAGAAATGGGCCGAGACCCGGGAGCGGTTCCCATTCCTGAAGGAGCGGTTCCGGGACACGGTCGTCTCGGCCCATGAGCGGCTTTTAAAGCCCGATCCGGCGATCTATCGCTGTCTGTTGGAGCGGAACGGGCTGGCGGCCGCGGATTGCATTTTCATCGATGACTCCCCGAAGAATGTCGAAGGTGCGCGGGCAGTGGGCATGGAGGCTGTGCAGTTCACCGGGCCTGAGGCATTGGCCGAGGCGTTGCGGGGCTACGGTCTGCCGGTCTGAAAACACAGCCCTATCCGCGACCGATCCACGAAACTCCGTCGAACTGCAGAGCAACGCGTTTTTGCTCAAGCGATAGAGTCCGGGCTTCAGTGCCTGATCACACACGCCTGCCCCTGTACCAGTAAGATTTCATCGCCTCCATCCGACCGGGCGGGATCACGGCGACCGCCTGCGGCCTCGGTTATTCGGATCTCGGATGCGACGCCAGCTGCGCTCACAAGAGCCCCACGAGATGTAAGACCACCCCCGCGACGATGCCCAGGCCCACGAGCCGAAGCATGCTGACGCCTAGCCCAAACACCATCCCCATCGCGGCGGCAAAGAGCACTAGTTTCGCCCAGGCCGGATCCGTGAAGCCGGTTGGAAAGAACGAGGCCTGACCCAGGAAGATCGCCAGATTGGCGATCACCCCCACCACCGCCGCCGAGACACCTGCCAGCGCCTGGCGCGCCCAGGGGACGTTCTGGATGCGCTCGACGACCGGGGCAAAGGCGAGGATCAGCATGAAGCTCGGCGCGAAGGTGTAGAATGTCGCCAACACACCGCTTAGCACGCCCGCGCCGCTGCCCGGGGCGGCTGACCAGCCCGCGAAGAACCCCGCATAGGTGTTGACCAGGATCAGCGGCCCTGGGGTCGCCTCGGCGATCGCGAGACCGTTCAGCATCGCCTCGGGGCCGAGCCAGGCATAGCTCTCGACCGCTCTCTCTGCCACGAAGGGCAGCACCGCATAGGCTCCACCGAAGGTCACGAAGGCCGCCGTGGTGAATAGGGCCGCGACGTCGTCATAGGGTTCGGCACCGGCAAGCGCACGCGTGAGTAGGTAAGTCCCAAACACGAGCGCCGTGGCGACGGCGACGACCCGGAGGCTCCAGCTCCAGTCGACGGCAACGGGCGCATCGGACTTTGCCGGGTCCACCGTGCCGCGCCCTAGTCTGGCGATGGCCAGGCCGGCAACCGCGGCAAGGGCGACGATCAACGGGAATGGCAGTCCCGCTACCGCGAGGCCCAGAAACGCCGCCACGGCCAGCGCCCAGAAGGCCGGGCCGTTCAACGCCCGCGCGGCGATCTTCCAAAGTGCCTGGATGACCACCGCAATCACCACGGGCTGCACGGCGGCGAAAACCGCCGCAATGATCGGAACCTCGCCATAGGCCGCGGCCACCCAAGCCAGGAGGAGCATCAACGCCATGCCGGGTATGATGAAAGCGAGCCCTGCGGTCAGCCCGCCGGCGAGACCGCCTATCCTCCAACCGAGCCAGGTCGCGAGCTGTTGCGCCTCCGGCCCCGGCAACATCATCGAAAAGCTCAGACCACGGTCGAAGGCATCACTCTCAACCAGGCGGCGCTTCTCCACAACCTCTTGGCTCATCAATGCAATTTGCCCGGCCGGGCCCCCGAAGGACAGGAGGCCGATCGTGATCCACATCCATGCGGTGCCGGCTTGGTCCGGCGCCTTTCGGTCGGTGCTGGTCCTGGTCAATGCCGATCCCCCTCCTCGTTGGTCGAAAGCGGGATGAGCTGGGCGCCGGCGGCAATCAGTGCTTCAAATCCGCCGGCCACATAGCGCGCATCCTTGCCGTGCAAGAGCAAAAGCGCCGTTGCGAACTGGCTAACCTCGTGGCCGTGGACGCAAGCGAGAAAGATTGGCCCATCTGCCCGGATCAACGGGTCGGAATGGTCCATGTCGAATGGGTTGCGGAGGATCGCGCCGGGGAGGGTTTGGCCGCTGGCCGGCTTCTCCGGGTCCTGCCGCGCTGCGGGCTTTCGGACATCAACGAGGCGGACGCCTTTCTCGACGGCTCTCAGGGCGTCCTCTGCAGAGATTGCTGGTATGCGGAAGGGGTCCATGTCAGCTCCACCAATGCGCATCGCAGCGATGCTTGGGCCGGAGCCTGACAGCGGAGGATCGCCTCACCCCGCCTTGACCACCTGCCACGCTGCGCCACAGGTGGCAAGAGTAAAGTCGATCTGCAGCGCCGTTGGGGGGGGGCTGGCGATCAGGCCATTGGGCTGACCGGCGCCGGCGATCTTCCAGCGCCGCAGTGGGCCGAAGTGGCTAGAACGCGTTGTTCGTAATCACAATCCGCAACGCGATAATCCCGAGAAGCACGATCATTGGCGCGAAATCCAACCCGCCTGCCGAGGGCAGGAAGTTGCGGATCGGCCGATAAATCGGCTCGGTGAGCTGATCCAGCCCCCGCCAGATCGAATAAACGACCCGTTGCTGCAGGTTGATGACGTCGAAATTCACCAGCCAGCTCAAGATGACCTGGATGATGATTATGTAGAAGGCGACACCGAGCAGCAGGTCGATGATGGCGAGCAGGGATTGCATGTGATCGGGTCTCCAACCTTAGGACGCGCATGCGACGGCACGGATTTAGCCCGAGCCATGGCCGCGCGCAAGCGGTGCGCCTGCGGTGGGTTGACAGCCCTTGCGCACCCAGCGTATCGCCCGGGTCGACGGGGCCGTAGCTCAGTTGGGAGAGCGCTGCAATCGCACTGCAGAGGTCAGGGGTTCGAATCCCCTCGGCTCCACCAAACTTCACACCAGCCGTCTGAAAGTCCCGTAACACCTGGAAAGGTAGTGCGATTTTTGGGTTCAGGGTCCGATGCTCTGACGGCGGGTAAAGGGGCGGTTGAAGGCTAGTCTGAGAACCGGTCTACGCAGGTCTTAGTGGCCAGAAACTCAGATCTCCAAGGGCTTGAGAAGGACTGCAGGGCGGCTTCTACTGGAGTTCCCTTAGGTTGCCGGACGGCTACAGGCTAGAGGGCTCTGTTGTCCCAAGGGCGCTCCTTTCGTGGTTGATGGGTGAGAGAGGTCCCAGAGCCGCATGGCGTCGGCTAGGATCGTACGAGCCCTCGATGAGGGCGAAGACGGCCACGTTGGCTTCGGCCTCGGTGCGAAACTTCCAGAGTTCGAGCAGCTCGCATCCGAGGGTGGCGAAGAAGCCCTCGCGGTGCGCTGCAATCCGCCGCCATCGGTCCGAGGCCTGCGGCCGGCGCGCCGTCCAGCGCCCTCGCCGACGTCCCCTCGGCTTGGGCAAACCAGGCATCGTCCACTGGGCTGGAACCGTTGGCGCCCGAAGTGAAATGCCCTTTGCCAAGATATCGCGCACTTGTCGCTACCGGCAGCGAAGCCGGCGCGGTTCGTCCTACCCTTCAGCGATCAGGACGGTTGCACCCGGCGAGATCCTCTGGCGCGATGCGCATCAGATCTCAGCCCGGCCGCGGGCGCCTGTGCCAAAAGGCGTTCCGTTGCGAGGAATGACGGGATCGCCGAACGGGCACTCGCCGGCTCGGGAAAACAGGGCGGCCAAAGCGAGCGTCATGCCGTTTCCTTGAACAGTTCTCGGCCGATCAGCATGCGGCGGATCTCTTGGGTCCCGGCGCCGATTTCGTAGAGTTTTGCGTCCCTTAGCAGTCGGCCGGTGGGGTATTCGTTGATATAGCCGTTGCCGCCGAGGGCCTGGATTGCCTGGAGCGCCATCTGCGTCGCCTGGGTGGAGGAATAGAGCAGACACCCGGCGGCGTCCTGGCGCGTCGTCTCGCCCCGGTCGCAGGCGGCCGCTACCGCATAGACATAGGCCCGGGCCGAGTTCATCGCCGTATACATATCCGCGATCTTGCCCTGCATGAGCTGAAACTCGCCGATCGGCTGGCCGAATTGCTCGCGCTCA